>JBKOYD010000103.1:0-19670 GCA_046725195.1 Acidobacteriota bacterium
TTTGAAAACCGGTCTGTCGTCGGTTGCCACTAGTCCCGACGCAGCTCGATAGATAATCCGGCCTACAACTGACTACGGACAACTGACCACGGACCCTTTCTCAAAATGACAAATGAAAAATGTCAAATGATATATGGCAAATGATTATGTCTTGAGTTACCGGCCGCGTATCTTGATTGGTGGGTCGCTGAGACGTCAAGTACGTTGCCCAGGCACTGTCTTTACGGCTCTCGGTGATTCTCTACCGGATTCAATTGGAATTACTTTTCAGGTACGCATATATTATCGGCCCTGATTCAATAGCGAGTGATTTCGAAAACTAACTGGGCGCGGGATATAGGGGCAGTTCTTCAACGTTTTTCTTGAGATATAACCTGAGGGGCAAGACTCGGAGGCGGAATGAGCTCAGCGGATCCAGGACGTGCACTTTTACATTATCGAATTATTGAAAAAATCGGCGAGGGTGGAATGGGTCAGGTCTACAAGGCCGAGGACACCAAGCTTGGACGCCACGTCGCGCTCAAGCTTCTCGCGCCTGATGCTACACAGGATGCCGCAGCTAAGCGTCGCCTGTTCACAGAAGCACAGTCGGCGTCAGCGCTTAGCCATCCCAACGTCGTAACGATTTATGCGATTGAACAAGCCGACGGTATCGACTTCATTGTTATGGAGCTGGTCAACGGCGAAACGTTGACTAGTCACATCGCGCAAAACGGAGCATTGCCATTAACTACTCTGCTCGACATCGGCAGTCAGGTCGCGGACGCGCTTGATGCTGCTCATAAAATCGGACTCATTCATCGCGATATCAAGCCGTCAAACATTCTCATCACTACTAGAGGCGTTGCCAAAGTAGCCGATTTCGGATTGGCCAAGATGGTGCGCCTTAACACTGACGAAATCGACCGTGATGCGCTTACGCTTGCCGGTAATCTGACAGGGCCGGGCATTGTTCTCGGGACGGCCGCTTACATGTCGCCGGAGCAGACACGAGGCGAGCCTTTGGATCTGCGCTCCGAAATATTTTCGTTGGGCAGTGTACTGTACGAGGCTGCGACTAGAACGCAGCCTTTTACTGGCCCAAGCATTCTGGGCATCATGCACGCCATCGCGGCATTTGATCCGCCCCCTCCAAGTAAGTTAAGGCCTGAACTACCGCGCGAGTTTGATTTGATCATCGAGCGCGCACTTGCGAAAAACAAAGAGCAGCGTTACTCGTCGGCAGCTGAAATGGCTGAGGCATTGCGCAGTCTGCGGGCTTCGGTCGCCGGAGGTTGGTCTGGCTTTCCTATTGTTTACGATTCAGACTTGATTGAGCGCACTGCTCCTTCCTTTGTTGGTCGTGAGCCTGAAATGAGAAAGCTCGATGGCTTTCTTCGACAAGCGATCGAAGGTGTCGGTCGAGTAGTTTTCATCACCGGCGAACCGGGCATAGGGAAAACGTCGCTGTCGGATGAGTTCTTGCGGCGCGCGAGAAAGCAGCTACCGGGCCTCTTGATCTCGCGCGGACGCTGTGTGGAGCAATATGGGACGGGCGAAGCTTATCTTCCTTTTCTCGACGCGATGGGCACGCTGCTTCAGGGACGGGGACGCGAGCGTATCGCCGCAGTGATGCGGACCTACGCGCCAACATGGTGTATGGAACTCCCGACGGCATTCGCGTCCAGTGGATCACTTGAGAAGTTGCAGCAGGAAACAATCGGCGCGACCAAGGAACGCATGATGCGCGAAATGGGAGATGCGCTCGGAATGCTGTCAACGACCTCGCCGATTGTCCTGCTATTGGAGGACCTGCACTGGGCGGATCCGTCGAGCGTTGACCTTCTGCGTCATCTTTGCCAGCGTATTCTCACTCAGCGTTTGTTGATTGCCGGAACTTTCCGGCCTGAAGACATCGAACGCAGCAATCATCCGCTAAAGAGCTACAAAGCGGAGATGCAGTCGCATAACCTCTGTGAGGAAGTCGCGCTCGGCTCTCTGAGTCTTGAGCATATCGCCGAATATCTTGATGCCACGTTTTCACCTAACGATTTTCCCGCTGAACTGCCTTCACTAATTTATGAAAAGACCGAAGGGCATCCTCTGTTCGCCACAAACCTTCTCCAGTATTTGAGTGAACGCGGCGACATAGCGAAAGTCAACGCGCATTGGTCGCTCGTGCGGGCGCTTTCGGAGATGGACCTGGAAGCTCCGGAGAGCGTGCGCGGAATGATTAGCAAGAAGATCGACGCGCTTGATGCCGAGGAGCGGCGTGCGCTGCAGTATGCCAGTGTGGAAGGCACAGAGTTTCATTCCACTGTTACAGCGAAGTTGCTCGAAGTTGACGAGATCGCTCTCGAAGAAATGCTGGCTCAGATTGGGAAGACCCACCGGCTGATTGAGACCCTCGGTGAAGAAGAGTTACCCGATGGATCCCTAACGACTCGCTATCGCTTCGCGCATGCGCTCTATCAAAATTTTCTTTACGGGGATCTTGTCAACAAGAGACGGGTAATGCTTCACCAGCAAGCTGGAAACCGATTAGTAGAACACTACGGAAAACGAGCGCCGCAAATTGCTACGCAGCTGGCGATGCACTTCGAGCGCGGTCGAGATTTTACGCGCGCGATTGACTTTTTGATTCGCGCCGGAGACAACGCCGCGAAGATCTATGGTTTTGCGGAAGCCGAAAAGCACTACACGCACGCACTTACACTCGTCGGTAAAATTCCTTCCGAGTCTCAGCCTGACAAACTCTTGACGCTTTACCAGAAGCGCGGAACGGTCAATCACATGCTGAGCAACTTTCCGCAGGCGGTGAACGACTTTACGGAAATGTTGGAGCAGGCGCGACTAGTCGATTCTCTGGAGCTTCAGTCTTCAGCTCTCAACGCGATGACAATGACGCTCTTCTTTTCACATCGGCTGGAGGAGACAGCTCAGCGTGCTTCGGAGGCGCTCGATGTAGCCGGACGAGCGGGAAGTGAGAAGCTGCGTCTCGAAACGATGTGCCTGGTAGCACTCAAGCACATGTGCTACGGCGAGTTGAAGGAAGCCAAGCCAGTTCTCGATTACATTATCAAGACCGCCAAGGCACTGGACCATAAGCCAGCCCTTTTAACTGGACTTACCTGGCGTGGTTGTTTGCACTTCTTCCAATCCGAGTATGAAACGGCTATTGCAATCGAAACGGAAGCGAGTCGTTTAGCTTCTGAGTTGCGCGATGGCTTTCTATCACTGACGTCTCTTTTCTTCCTGGGTCTTGCTCGCGGAAATCTGGGGAGGATGTCTGCAGCCCTCGACGCGTTGCATGAAGCAATCGATAAAGCGCGACGCAATGGCGACCTTTTTTGGTATCCACGCATGCCCAATTGCATTGGGTGGATTCATCGCGAGCTGCAGGACTTTGAGGGCGCGCACAAGTACAACCAGCAGGGAATCGAAATTTCCCGCAAACACGGTGTGCTTGAGGCCGAAGCAAATTCACTGATCAACCTCGGCATTGATTACATCCTCGTCGGCGACGGCCCTAAAACAGAGGCCAGCTTTCATGAAGTGAGCGAGATTTTTGCACGCGATGCGTGGTTTCGCTGGCGCTATAACATTCGCTTGCAGGCTGCGACTGCCGAACATTGGTTGCGCCAGGGAGATCTTGAAAAAGCGCAAGAGTTTGCGCAGCGGCTACGAGATGTTGCCACGGAGTATGAATCGCACAAATATATTTGCGTCGCCCAGCAACTGATGGCCGAAATTGCCATTGCTAAGGGAGATCTGGAGCAGGCTGAGAAGTATTTCGCCGAAGCCCTGGAAGAGTTGCGAGCGTATCCAGCGTTACTGGTCGCCTGGAAGACCTACGCTGCATTAGGCCGACTCAAGTTGAGGATGGGAGATGCTGCTGCTGCTCGAGAAGCGTTTGTGAAGGCCGCGGAAATCATCAAATCAATTGCCGCGAACGTTAATGATGAGGGTTTGCATAACACCTTTATGACCTCTGCAGCTGTTAAGGAAGTTGTGAGTCAGGCTGCGCTAGATGAATAGAGTGGGAAATGGGTTAGTGGAATAGACTTAGTGCTGAGAGTCTTTTGAAGCGGAGAAGCGAGATGCTGTCGTTGAGTTTATTCGTTTCGCCAAAGTGATCTCAATACACTCCAAAAAGCTTTCGGCATCGAAAGGCTTGGGAAACATCTCAACACAACCCGCAGCAAGAACATCTTTTTCAACCGCGTCATTCAGGTACGAGCTTAGAACGATTATCGGAATCTCCGCCAATTTCGGATTTGCGTGAATGCGCCGCGTGGCCTCAACGCCGTCCATCTGCGGTAAGGCCAGGTCCATGAGGATGAGATCTGGGCATTCGTACCCCGCCTTCAACAGACCCTCCACACCGTCTTCAGCTTCGATAACGTTATAGCCCCTTCGTTGGAGCAAGATTGAGATCATTTCCCGAGTATCGGAATAATCTTCAATTATCAGAATGGTAGGTCGCGCCAATGAGGCCGCGGTTGTTGCTGGTGTCATCAGTTCCGCTCCCAGGCTACGTTTGACGATAACGAGCAGTCGAAAGTGGTCGGGTTATGCGAAATGAGGATAATTGGGGCTGGCTCTAGATTAGCACGCGCGATGAGAGCAACGGAACGGTAATCTTACGGACTTCAGACCGGCGAACGGGAAAACGGAGCCAAGGTAACATTGCACAAAAAGTCCGAAATCCTACCCACGGAATAGTGTGTGGGAGAATTCTCCCCTTCTTATTACGGACAAGCGGCGCCGTAGCGACCCCATTCCGCAAACTTCGCCGCAAACTCATTATGATTGAGTGGTGGCAGAGAGCGGCCCTCGCCGGGATTCCAGCCCCACAATACGAGTTTATCTGACGTAACATGCTCGACGATTTGAGCGACCGACTTACCATTATTCTGCTTTGGGTCTTTTAGTTGTTGGCAGATCTGGCCAGCTGTTTTTCCTTCCCAGATCATCGGCATATTTGGCGGCGGGAGATGCCAATTAGGCGCGCCTGGTGGCATGTTTAATCCGGCAACATTCTCCGGTTGATGACAAGCACTACACTTCTGGCCAAACTTTCCATGACCATCGGGACCACGCTTGACGTTCTGTAGATGTGCGTGACTATCGTCGCCCTGGCGGGGAAAGTCGCCATTCGCATGGCAGTTCAAGCAGCGTGGGTGTTTCAAAACAGGAACGATCGCAAGAAAAGCTGCACGGGCTCGCGCCTCATCGCGTTGTACGATGGCGTTGCTCGGGATTGAGCCGGCAGTCAGAATAAGCGCGATCGTAAAGAGAGCGAGGCTCAGAATCGTAAGATATCGATTTTCGATCTGCATGCGAAGTCTTTCCAAGAGTTGCATCGCACAAAGTTGCCTCATCGAACAATTCACTTCAAATCGACGCGGCCGATCGGTAGTCGTCTCACGCGCTTTCCAGTCGCAGCAAAGATCGCATTGGCGACCGCCGGGGCTACCGGTGGCACTCCGGGTTCACCGACGCCAGTCGGCGCCTCTGTACTGGGAACAATGTGGACCTCAATCTCCGGCGACTCGTTAATGCGCAACATCTGATAGTCATGGAAGTTTCGCTGCTGCACGCGTCCACCTTCGAACGTGATTGCATCTTTGAGCGCGGCAGTAAGTCCAAAAATGATGCCGCCTTCCATCTGGGCCTTTACCGTATCGGGATTCACGACGCGACCACAGTCAACCGCACATACCACTCGATGCACGTGCACTTCACCATCCTTGTCAACTGAGACTTCAGCCACTTGTGCGACGTAACTATCAAACGAGAAGTGCGTAGCCAGACCGCGTCCACGACCTGCCGGTAACGGCTTACCCCAGTTTGCTTTTTGTGCAACTAACTCAAGGACGCCCTTCATTCGCGGCTGATTTGCCAGCAAGGTGCGCCGGAGTTCGTAAGGGTCCTTGCCACCTGCTTGCGCTAACTCATCGAAGAATGCTTCGACTGCAAAGCCGTTGTGTGAATGACCGACTGACCGCCACCACAAAACTGGTATACCCAGCTTAGGTGTATGCAGATCGACTTGAATGTTTGGAATGCCGTACAACAGTTCCGCGGCGCCTTCCACTGACGTGCTGTCGATTCCGTTCTTTACTATGAATTGTTCAAACGGTGTTCCGGCGATGATTGACTGGCCCACAATCGTGTGCGTCCAGGCCACTGGATTACCCTTATCGTCAATTGCGCCCATCATTCGGTCGTACCACATCGGACGGTAGTAGCCGCCGCGCATGTCGTCTTCTCGCGTCCAGACAACCTTCACGGGCACCTTTGCTGCCTTCGCAATGTGGACTGCTTCTGCTACAAAGTCGTTGGCAGGATTAGCACGACGACCAAACCCACCACCAAGAAAAGTAGTGTGAATCTTGACTTGTGCCGGCTTCAACCCAGCTATGGACGCGGCCGCCATCAGGTCGCCCGTCTGAAATTGAGTGCCGGTCCATATCTCGCATGAGTCGGCACGTAAGTCGACGACGCAGTTGAGAGGTTCCATCGGTGCATGAGCCAGATAAGGCACCTCGAATTCAGCTGTGATTTTCTTCGTAGCCGCGGCGATAGCTTGTGCGGGGTCACCGACTTTTCGCGCAACAAGACCGGGTGTTTGAGCCAACTTTGCAAATTGGTCTCGCATCACGGTGGTCGACAGGTTTGCGTTCGCACCGTCGTCCCATTTGATCTCCAACTTGTCGCGACCGAGCTTCGCGGGCCAGAAACCGCTCGCGATTACGGCCACACCTGAGGGAACTTGCACAACATCCTTCACGCCCGCTACAGCACGTGCTTGATCAGCATTGAAGCTCACAACTTTGCCCCCAAAAACGGGAGCTCTCGAAACGACGGCAGTAAACATGCCTGGAAGCTGAACGTCGATGCCGAATTGAGCAGTTCCATTAATCTTGGCAGGCGTATCGAGGCGTCGCGTTGGTTTACCTAACAACTTATAGTCTTTTGGATCCTTGAGTGGAACATCCTTAGGCGGTTGGACCTTTGCTGCAGCCTCTGCGAGTGAACCGAAGGAAGCGCGCCGGCCACTCGCTGCATCAATCACGAAGCTGTTTTCGGCTTTCAAACTTCCTGGATCGACATTCCAATTTTGTGCAGCAGCTGCAATCAGCATCATGCGTCCAGTAGCGCCAGCTTTGCGAAAGCGTTCCCACTCCGATGGAGTACTCGTGCTGCCGCCAGTCATCTGAATCCCAAAAATCGGGTGGTTGTAAGCCGGGTCGACCGGTGCAGCTTCATACCGAACTTTAGACCAGTCTGCCTCCAGTTCTTCCGCGGCCAGCAGTGGTAGCGAAGTGTAGACACCCTGGCCCATCTCGGACTTATTGACGATAACGGTGATGATGTCGTCCGTGCCGATACGAATAAAAGCATTCGGCGCGAAAGGTACGATGGGTGCAGTCTCAGTGTTTATGGTGTTCGTCGCGCGAGCGAGTTCAGGTAGGTAGATACTAATCAGCAATCCACCGCCGACAGCGGCTCCAGTTTTCAGAAACGAGCGACGGTTGATACGGGACCCGTTAATTGTTGGAGCGCTCATTCCGTCCTCCTTCCTGCTGCTTTGATCTGCGCAGCGCGATGAATAGCTTGGCGGATTCGCGGGTAGGTTCCGCAGCGACAGATGTTGCCGCACATAGCTTCATCGATGTCCGAATCTGTAGGCGATGTCTTCTCAGCGAGCAAGACTGCGGCGCTCATGATCTGGCCGGCCTGACAATAGCCGCACTGTGGAACGTCGATCTCAATCCAAGCCTTTTGCAATGGATGACTGAGATCTGAAGAGAGGCCCTCAATGGTTGTAATCTCGCCACCGACAGCGTCCGAGACACGCTTCACGCACGAACGGATGGCCTCGCCGTTCAGGTGAACGGTGCAGGCACCACATTGGGCCATGCCACATCCGTACTTTGTTCCAGTGAGTCCGAGCGAGTCGCGCAACACCCACAGCAGTGGAGTCGCCGGATCGACGTCAGCAGTGAGTTGTTTGCCGTTAACTTTGAGAGTGATCACTTCTCAAACTCCTTTTGTGCTCCTGTTGGGGGGTGTGCGTGTATGTTAAGCGGAGGTGGGGCGACTTGTCAGTACTGGGCGGGGCTCGAACGGTTCAGTGGTTATAAAAGAAATCATTGGTCATATATCATTTGACATTTTTCATTCGTCATTTTTTCAAATAGGCCTTTGGACTTTGGTCTTAGGTCTTTGGAAGGACTATCGAACGTCTGGATTCCAAAGACCAAAGACCAAAGACCCTTCCACAAATGACAAATGAAAAATGTCAAATGATATATGACCAATGATTTCTTTTTGATCAGTAGCTACTTCGTCACAACATTCCCTTCGGCATCGTAGATCGTCACCTCGCCAAACGGCGTCACCTGGTCCTTTACTTTCTCCCAGTCGCCCACGATGACAACTGCTGCGTGGTAGGTGTCGAAATATTTTGCGGCAGCTTTTTGAATATCTGCTGCAGTTAACGCCTCAATCTTCGGACGGAAGTCGTTAATGAAGCTCTTGTCCAGATCAAAGGTGTAGACCGTGTTGATACGACCGGCCAGACCAAATTGACTTGCCAGCTCAATTGAAAAGTTGCCCGTGCTGTATTCCTTTTGCAGTTTGAATGACGGCAGCGGATGAATACGCCGAAGGCGTTGCCTAATTCCAGCCCAGGGTTGGAACTCGCGACAACCCTGGGTTATCGAAGCGTAAAAAACAGATTAACGCTGAAAGCGTTGGCAAATGCTGCGTGTTAGCAAGACATTGCGCAACGCTTTCAGCGTTGCGGTGAATGTAGGTCGACTGGATCCAGGGTTGTCGCGAGCTCCAACCCTGGGCTGGAATTAGCCAACGCCTTCAGCGTACCCGTTTACAACCTGAAACTGAACCACCACTGCGCAACGCCCACTGTGCATCTTCATGGAGCTTTGTTTACAATGCCGAGCTGTTACCGACAGCTCGAGATTTGTTAAGAAGGAACGCGGTCAATATGTTCTCGGCTATCGCGCGAAAGTTTTTGATACATGGTGACGTGCAAGGGGTCGGTTATCGATTCTTTGCCCAACGAGCGGCGGCAAGACATCAAATAGTTGGTTACGTGCGCAATTGTGCGGATGGCAGTGTCGAAGCTCTAGCCGAAGGGCCGGCAAATAGCGTTGAAGCCTTTAAGCACGACCTTGCCACCGGCCCACAGTGGGCGGTGGTAGAGCAGATGGAAGAAATATCTTTGGAGCCTACTGGAACGTATACAGCGTTCAGGATTGAAAGATAGTCAGTGGTCAGTTGTCCGTTGTCAGTGGTCAGTGGTGGTGGTTAGCTTCTTGAGACTTCAAGCACAAAGTACAAAGCAATTACAAACTACCAGCAGACGACTTACAACGGACAAACGGATAACGGACAACGGACCACTGACAACTGACCAAACTTAAAATATGGATCACTTAAAGAGTCTAATCCGCGAAGTGCCGAATTTTCCCAAACCCGGCATTAATTTTTATGACATAACGACGCTCCTCAAACATCCGGAAGGACTGCGCAATACCGTAGACGCTTTGGCTTCCCAGTTCGAGGGAGAAAAGGTCGACTCCGTGGTAGGCATTGAGGCGCGAGGATTCATTTTTGCTCCGGCGCTGGCATATCACCTGGGTGCCGGATTTGTTCCCGTCCGCAAACCTCGGAAACTTCCTGCCGAATGTGCCTCAATCTCTTACGATCTGGAATACGGCCAGGACACGCTACAGATTCATCGCGATGCGATCGGAGACGGCCACCGCGTCTTAATTGCTGATGATCTGCTCGCAACGGGAGGCACAGCGAGGGCAGTTGTGGATCTCGTCGAGCAACTGGGTGGAAAGGTTGTTGGCCTCGTGTTCGTGGTTGAGTTGGAATTCCTGCCCGGCCGCAAAAAGCTTGAAGGCTACGACGTAAAGTCTTTGCTCAAGTATCAATCATGAGCCATTCATCTACGGCCACGGGATGACTTTCGTCTTAGGGCGTTTTGGCGGATTGACGACCGACGCGGGCTGAGAATCCTCAGGCTTTGTTTCGACCCGCCTGGGCCGCTCAGCTCCGCCAGTTTTGGGAGCAGCTGGTACTTCAGACTTAGCTGCGTCGGCGGTGGTCGCGGTTACCGGCGGATTTACGCGAGGTGTTGCTCCTTTTTGAGCTGACTCACTTGCACTAGATTCTCCGGCAGAAGCTTTCTTTGGATCCGTAGTTTCCGTCACCCTCGGCTGAATTCTACGCGCAAAGGTTGATTTGCGTTTCGTCGTTCCCTCACTTGGCAGTGGCTGCGTAGCGGCCGTGTTTGCTACCACCGTTTCTTGAACGCCCGCATCTGTTACTCCTGGACTCTGTGACTCAGCCTCTTTCTGTTGTGGCACTTGAGCCTCAGGCAGCTTTACAGTGCTGGAAGAAGTCACACGGTTTTTCGCCGCACTACCTTTCGGAGAGGATGCAGAAGTTTTCGCGTCAGTTTCCGTCATTATCGCATTGAAAAAACCACGCACGGTTGTGAAGTTGAAAAAGAGCAGGGCCGCCGCGGCGCAAACTAGTACTGACATGAGCGCCGGCATTCCCAACCGATTCCATGTGAACAACTTGTTGAAGAGCTCCGCTGTAGACGAATGAGAGTCTGTCGCGGATTCTTGGTACAAAGTCACTGTAGCGTAGGACGCTTCCCCTGGAAGAACAACCGATTCGTTCAGCACGCGCGGGGGGCGGGACGCAATCTTTTTGTGCAACGCCACGGTCGCGTAAGAAGCTTCGCTAGGGAGAACTGCGTTTTCATCCAGCAACCGAGGTCTTGCGACGGGTTTTCGTTGCAAAGGTTCGGGCATAGAGAGTCGATCGACCAAGCGAGGTTCTACAAGCCGTCTTTCATCTAACGTGTAGCCTACGTTCATATCATTTGAGTCACGAGCGTCCCCGCCTGGTCCCATCGCGGCATCTTGTTGATGTTGATCCTCCTTCGCGTCCACCAGCGATGGACGTGTAACGGTGTAACCACGAGAGCGAGCCCACAAATCGACAGCCCCACGAAATTTTCCGATCGCGGCGGAATTAGCACCATTCGCGATCAATTCTCGAACAATCTGATGCTGTCCAAAATAGGCAGCAAGTGCGAGCGCCGTTACGCCGTCGTTCCTCGCAGCATCTATGTCGGCACCGCGATCAATCAACCGAGACACAATCCGCAGATGACCGTTTGCAGCCGCGAGCATTAGTGATGTCATTCCGTCGGCGGCTGTTTCATTTGCGTTGGCTCCAGCCGCAAGCAACGTCTCAATCGATACAGCGTCTCCGGCTTCCGCCGCCCTAAGCAGGGATGGTGGGATGGGTTCTTTTTCTCTTCCAAAAGCAAAAGCACTCACGACGAGCCTCCGAAAATTTCTTTAGTGGACCACCATAATCCGATCGCCAGGTTGGATTAACGGATCTGGAAGTTTGCCAGCATTTATGTCTTTCAACTTATAGTTTGTCGTTGCCAGCAATCCGCCGGCGCTATCGCGTGTGAGTTCGACCTTCTTTCCATCTTCTGTAATGCCACCCGCGGAAAGGATCGCCTGAGTTAGAGTCAGGCCCGCACGGAAAAGCTTTTCCCCGGGCTCTTTAACCTGCCCGCCGACGTAGAAGTACTGCTTCGCCGCAGCTTGTACAGTTATTACATCCCCGGTTTGGATGAGAACCTTGGCCGATTGCGCTTCGGCGAGACTCAGTGATACTGGATTGCCGCCCTGACGAGCCACCCACACGACTTGTTCAGCCTCCGGTAGCGGCTGCGCGTCCGCAAGCACGACGTACAGCGGAATAGCTTCACGTCGAATTATTTTGGTCCCAGGCTCTTGGACGAGACCACTAACCATGATGACGTGACTGTTATATTCGTGAACACTCACTACAAGTTCTCTCTCGGGCGAATTGGAACTCCGCCGAATGCTCTCCTTCAAATTGTCGGCAATCTCTTCTGGAGTGAAGCCGCTTACCTTTACGGGTTGACTGAGCAGCGGGTCTTCCAGAAAGCCATTTTCGCTAACCGTCAACGACTTGGATTGTTCTTGAGGCGCGTCACGAAAACGTATTTCGAGTACGTCACCTATTCCGACTTTGTAAATTTTGAGTAACGAAGCAGGATCACTAAGCGCAGTGTCAGGTCCAGCGAGACTGGCTTGTTGTGCGCGCAGTTTTTCATGTGCTGTAACGAGTCGTTTGAACGCCTCCTCGTCATTCGGCTTCAACTCCATTGCCTTCTCAAAAGCGCTAATCGCATCTTCCCAGTGACCGAGATCAAAGTAGGCGTGTCCAAGGCCGAAGTAAGCATCCGCGTAGTCTGGTTTCAAACGCACCGATTGCAAAAACAATTCCACAGCTTGTTTGAACAAGCCGGCGCGTCCGTACTTCAAACCCAAAGTGTAGTATTTCTTTGCGTCTGCGTTGCGACGCTGAAGTTCGGCTTTCGAGTAAGTCTTTGTGTCGTCAGCCTGCGCGTTGATTATTGTTTTGAGATCGTCTGATTTGCGATCCAGGGCGGTTTGGGGGTTGGAGGTCACGGGCGTTTGAGCCCCAACCAATGAAACGACTCCCATCAACAGCAGGAGAGATATGAATTGCATCCTGAACATCACAGACGACCGCCAACCTACTTCATTGGCTCGAGACAGGGTCGCAGGAGGGGCACCGCACCTTTGATCCAGCCTGGGCTCGATTGATCGCTTTTAGCGACCGGCAATGCGGGGAGTACAGACTGCCGACACTTGCCCTTAACCGGACCTAATCAGCAAAGCGGATCGGACAGGTGTCGGAAACTTTCAATCAACCTAGTCTGCAGTTTGGATGTACTCTAAACACAAACCGCAGCCCAGTCAATCTGCCGGGAATACTTCACTCAACTGCACCTTCTGTGTGCTCCGCGTCCTCCGCGTCTCGGCTTTCTCTGCGTTAAGTTTCGCTGCATACAAGGTCACGAGGAGACGCAGAAAAAGAGGAGATGCAGAACAGCCAGTAGATAAATTCCTATTAAGACACGCCTAACTCCTTGAGGAATGGTTTGATTTTTGAGGCCTCAGGTTTTTGGTGTGGCACTCGTTAATGAGGAAGGCTCGTGGCTATGATTCTTATTCTCACGGTGGCTTTAGCCCGGTGAAAAGCCGCAACCTCCGATTAGGCGCGAAACGGTTTCAACGGTTTTTCCATCCGTCGTGGAACGGTTCGGAAGAGTAAACCGTTGAAACGGGTCGGCATCCATAACTCGTACACGAACACCAGGCTGAAGGCATGGTGTGAATGAGAGCGTGATACGCAAACTTATGCAGCGCCCTTCAGAGTCTTGGCTTTACGATTCGAGATTTACGCTTTACGATTGCCGAACTTGTGCTCCCGTAGCTCAGCTGCATAGAGCGTCCGCCTCCTAAGCGGAAGGTCGCGCGTTGGAATCGCGCCGGGGGCACCATTTTTCTAAGCAAATCAGACTTCGCCTCTCCTGTTCGAGACTGTGTGCCCACAGTCGTCCCGTAGATTTCACATGAGAAATCTCAGCCAAAAAGGCCTGTTTCTCGTGGTGAGGTCGTCTGGATCTCAGAAAGTTTTTTGTTTTCGACTCACCAGGTGACTACACGATTCGATTTATCTACGAGGAATATCAAGACGGAGGATGGCAAGGAAAGCTCACAAGTGGTGAGCTACGATTTCGAATAAAATAGCCCATACTTCGAATCCAGTAGCAGCCCCTCATCCACCACGAATCCCAGATCGAACCACGCATCGGATGCACCTTAGAGCGGAGTAGGCATTATTCGGGACAAGAGCTTTGCTCCCCGAGGTCCTTATTTCCATGAACTCACTCATTCAACCGGGGCCGGTACACAAGAACCCCAGCTGGCTTCAGCGGAAGTTCGGTCACGATGATCTCAGCGCCAGGATGCCGAAGAATACGCGAAGATAATCGCGGCTTGTGGGTGCAAATAGTCGAAACCATTGTTCGACGACGGAAGTTCATTAGGAGGTGCTCAAGGGTCGAATGGCGCGACCAACTTCATGGTTAAGTTCTTAGCAGCGGTCGCAGTGGTAAACATCGCTTGGTTAATATCAAACGCGAATGAATTGCCGCAAAGTCTCGAAATGCTAAGATTTCGCATTGTGGTGGCTCTGGTAATAACGCGGCATCCAACTTAGCCCTAAACCATCACCACTTTGACTCCGCCCGCTCTTCAGCGATGCTGAGCATAACTGAGACGAGCACCTCTGCCTCGATCGGCTCTTGCCCCACCCGTTTCAGGAAGGATCGGGACCGCTCGGCGGCATCCTGTCGCACGCGCCCAGCTACGACACGCATATTAGAAAACATCACACCAGCCGCGAGCAGCCCCCAGAAGCCGTGTTCAAGCTGGAGTTCATTCTCAACTACGAAATGCGCGATGTCGTGTGGCAAGCGGCGAGGGCGGTCGAAGCTCTGCACTTGGAGCAGCACCCATCATCACGCCGGACAAACACCTCATAGTCTCGTTCAGTCTGTTTTGCGAATGTAATCTCCATGAGGAAACTCTCGACCTGCTTTCTGCCGCGATGACTCTACCGCCACATCCTTGACATCTATCGCGGGTCGGGTTGAGTGACCTGTTAGATGGCGGGTTTGTCTTCAGCCAGCTACGCGCCCATAGATGAAATCGTTTCAGCCAATCTTGTATCAAACGGCTGCCGCTCAGAATGTGATTTGAGTTTCTTTATGGCTTGATTGTACGTAAGCAACAGCTTTCTAGGGTCGCGTAAGACTTTCATTACGGCTCTCAACCCGCCCGCTCGATCTATTGCGGCAAGCATAATAGCGCCGGCACTGTGCCACCCTGACCGTAAAAACGGCGTGGCAGCCTTTTCATAATCTTCGTCGCCGAGATTATTCTCAAGTACACACCGCAATACTTGCTCACTAAGCTTTAATAATTCATCTCCTTTATCGAGGCTCTCCGTAAATTGAGGGTCACGACGCATCACCTCCAGACTGCGGTGTCCGTTAATCAAGTACGACGCGCTACCTTCCATAACAAGTGCCGTAAGGAAGCTGTATGCACGTTGTTCGTGGTTATTCAGCCGCAGATTACGGCGTGTTCGATTCAGAATTTGCGACAAGCCAATGTGATGCATTTCATGAGCAAAGTATTCACCAATTTCTGAAGGGGTGGGATATTGTAGTGCCCCGTTCGTGGCTCGGTAGCTTGTGGCAAGAACATCGAAATATATCTCATCACCTTCCAGCGCGGCGGCTCCCGCTCGTCCGCCCATCACTACGTAAAGACGCGGCGATAAATCTACCAATTCAGGTAAAAAGCGAGTTGCTAAAGCCTTTGAGTTGCGGGACAAGTCAAGCCGCTTGATTTCTTCAATTCTTTCGGCAAGAAGATGCGTATTCGTTCTACCCCACCGCAGAGCAGACCACACATCCTTACGCAATCCTTCTACGCCACGCCGCGACCTCTCACTTGCGTCAACCGGTGCGATGTCGGCCAGTTCCTCATGGTTCAAGGCTAACAGCAGCTTTCCATACTGCTCTTTCGTCACAGTTCTGGAAATATTCTGTTGGCTGATAATCAAGGTAGTGCCGTGAGCATTGAGCACAGACTCAATCATCTGAGGGGCAACATTACCATCCACGGAAGATCGTAAAAGGCTCAACATCATCTCTGCTTGGGTAAAATCCGCTTGATGAATATTTCTCCTTGATTGATCTTGAGCACCAGCCACCATATTGATGTGGGAATTAAACGGACACAGCATCAGCAAGGACAGCACTATTGCGATCATAATAAATGCCCTGCTTTTGATTGCATCAAAAGACATACCATCGAAATGCCTGCTTCGATTGCGAAAGCCATCTAACGCCCGAATTAACAGGCGAGCAATCAAGATTGATAATAAAATTCGAGCCAATTGCGAGTCCGGTTGAAAGAGTTGTTAGGCGTTGCTTGAGTGAAACCAAGCGCATTCATCTAATCTGTAACCGCTGATCTTTCAATCGCTCCAGCTCTAACGCGAGGCGAGTGGTAATCGCCACCTGCCTTTCCTTCATCATCTTTGTATGGAATGCCTGAATATTCAAGAGTCCATTTTCCAAGTCCACGTCTCGCCAACGAAGCGAAATTATCTCGCCCTTGGCGCATTCCGGTATCGAGTGCGCAAATCAGAATTGCTACCAAGTTGGCTTCATACCTTTCCTCCGCGGCTTGCGCTTGACTATCAAGCCAGTTCTCGCTTTCATTAATGCTGCTCCGTTGGTCCAAAACTGCTTACTACCATACTCTGGAATGGCTGCACATTCGCACACAAGTTGGTTGATGTCATCAGATTAAAACAGTCTAATCAGATCAAGACCACCTCAGATAACCATCCCCGACGCCGACACTCTTCTATAAAGGACAAGATGATTGTGAGACTTAACAAATGGGCATTGATCGTGCTCGTTGTAGCCACCTGCTGCGACTGCAAAGCAACGGTTCTATACGTGAGATTCAGTTCCCGCGAAATAGTTATTGGCGCGGACAGCAAGCGAACCGCGGAAACAGGCGAGACAGTTTGTGTGTGCAAAATAACTCAAATCGGCGATACATTCGTGGCTTCTGCTGGTCTGGCGGAATATGGAACATTCGATCCCATGGAGTATGCGCGAGAAGCGATCGCTACATCTCAAACGCTTGTTGAATCGCGTACAAAATTCGAACAACTTATCGAGCAGCCACTAATTGACGTACTGAAAAAATTAAGGAAGAAAAATCAAGATCGTTATGAAGCTTTTAAACGGGGCGCGGCCGTCAACATGATATTCGTGAAGTTCACGGACTTGCCTGAACTCGTCGCCACAGCGTTAACGCCAAGAGACGGTCGCGATGGGTCGATCATGCTGGATAAAAATCCCATCACGTTGATTGGTAACGTGAAACGGCCGAAACGGATTTCCGTGGGTGTCAGTAAGAGAGCTGAAGTGCTTCTGGACCAGCCGAGCTTTTGGTCTGGCGGCACGGTTGCAGCCGTTCAGCGCGTGTTGCAAATCTCAATTGAAGATAACAACGAGGCCGGTAATCCGATCGACGTGGTCCAGATTACGAAAGGTAGTGCGCGATGGTATCCACGCGAGCCAGAGTGCAACAACAAGGGCCGACGAATAAACGAGCAACCTGTAACTTGTAATTCGTCGAAACATTGATGAGTGATTCGGAATCCTTTTACTGCTCGTGGCCGATCCGCTGTTTGAGCACTTCGCGGAAGAGTTCGCACTGCGCACGGCGCAGACCCGAATTCACCGTCACACCGCCTTCCTGAGTGAATCTGATGAAACTTTGGGAGCCCCCGAACTTCGGCCACTCCGGCACAGTGCCGGAATTCGGATTTCCAGTCTTTGCGAAGTTGGTCCAGTAAGTTTCAATTACGTCGGCGAGTTTGTAGTCTGTTTCTCCAAAGTTTCCGGCGAGGTGACTTGCTTTAGGATAATAGCCAAACACGTAGGGCAGATCGGAGGCATGCACTGCCCCCTCCTTTTCCTGGCCGGGGATCGCATGTGCGAACTCGTACTGGTAGGTAAAACCATTTAAGATGGTTTGCCAGGCCGCCTGCGTAATGACCGGACAACGGAAAACTAGATCAGCAAACCACTGATCGCCAGCTGAACCGTATACCGGATCGCTAGTACCTTGACCGTTGCCAGCGAATCCATACAGCGACAGCGCACTACCTGCAAGATTCCCAGTCACATTCTGAATAAACTTACGTACCTCATCGAGGGAAGCAGAAAAGCCGAACTCTCGAGTTGTGGTTCCGATGATTAACGGAATCGCTAACTGTTGGCTATCGGAAAAAACCCGATCCGGCGACCGCGGAATTACCCAACCATCAATATTTGGGCCAATTAACGGAGGCTGCCTTGGCTCTCGTACCGCAACGGATTTCAATAACTCTGAAGCCGATAGGCTGCGCAGGTACTTGATCGCAGCGTCGCTTCCGGGAGCTTTCAGAACCGCCGCCAGTTTCTCTCCCGATTGTTCGCTCTGCGCAAGAGAAGGACATGGTGGGTTTAATGCTGAACCACTTTGAACGATGGCCCGATGGAACAGTCCCTTAGCTAAGGGAGAGGTCATGAGCAAACTTGTGTCCTGCGCACCAGCTGATTGTCCAAAAACTGTGATGTTTGTCGGATCGCCGCCGAACTTTGCGATGTTGTCATGCACCCAATGGAGCGCCGCAAGCTGGTCCATAAGTGCGTAATTGCCTGAAGCGTGGTGAGAGGATTCCCGAGTCAGCTCAGGATGCGAGAAGAAGCCGAAAATGCTGAGACGGTAGTTGATTGTAACCAGGATTACGCCGTGCCCAATTAGCGTTCCGTCTTTGAAGAGTGCGCTCGATGCAGTGCCGACGGCATTCGCTCCACCATGGATCCAGACCATCACGGGTAAAGGAGCTTTCGCCGGCCACACCGGAGTCATCACATTGAGAAACAAACAGTCTTCCTTACTGATTTCGGAATCGTGCTTGTTCCAGTCACCCAGCACGGCCTGTGAGCAAGGCGCACCGAATGTAGTGGCCTCTCTGACGCCGTCCCACTTCTTGACGGGAACAGGCTCATGCCATCGCAGCTCTCCCACGGGAGGTTGAGCGTACGGGATGCCAAGGAACTCCGCTCCACCCGAAGGTCTTGCCGCCCCTTTGAGTGTGCCGGCTTTGGTTTCTACGATCAGGCTGTCGACTGTTGACACTTTGGCAGTGGTCCGCTGCACGGCAAGCACAGTGATAACCGCAAACATAAAAAGCGCCACCGAGCGATGGAGGAAATTGGACCTTGAAATCATCATCACTGGCTGCTTCCTTTGGGTGATAAAAGCGCTGATTATAGAACACAAGGACCTCAACCAAACTTTCATTTATCCCATCCTAAAAATAATCAATTGTCCAAATGGCAAACCGGCGCTGTAGATTAGTTACGGGAGGACGAGACTTGTGACAAATAACCTGGCGGCAATCGCGGAGATCAAATCATTGCGCCGTGCCGCTGCCCTGCTAATCGTTCTTGTCCTCATAACTATTGAGATTCGGGCGCGATCTAGTTGATGGCCTGAATCATGCTCAATAGCACCTTAGGCCATCAACAATCGCGTTGATGGCCTTCTTGTTTATGGCTCGACTTCTCGAAAAATCAATTCGAGCACATAGGTGAAGTTAGCGATGAGTTTCAATCAATCAAAATGGGTTTGGAGAAATGGGAGCGTCGTCCCCTGGAACGACGCGACCACTCATGTTTCTGCACATGCGTTGCACTATGGCAGTGGCGTCTTTGAGGGCATGCGCTGTTACTCAACTGACGACGGTCCCGCAGTCTTTCGCCTCGACGCACACCTCGATCGCTTCTACTCATCGGCCCAAGTCTACGGACTCGAAATCCCTTACGAACGCTCGGCACTCGCCGATGCAATCGTCGAATTGATCCAAAGGAACGAGTTTGAAAGTTGTTACGTGCGGCCGCTCTGTTACTACGGCAGCAGCACTCTCGGTTTGCATCCTGCCAGATGTCCCGTTGAAGTTGTCATCCTGGCATGGCCATGGGCGGCGTATTTGGGTGCTATAGGTTTGGAAAAAGGCGTCCGTGTCACAGTTTCTCCCTGGAAAAAATTTCATTCGGACATGATGCC
>JBKOYD010000153.1:0-14420 GCA_046725195.1 Acidobacteriota bacterium
CCTTCATACTTTCCATCTTTATCCTCGACGACATAACTGGTCGCCACCGGCGCGCGCTTATGCTTGATCCGTGACTTAATGTCGGCGCGATCGTAGGCCCACTCTGAAGTGTGCTCGCCAGCGCGTAATTCGAAGTCAAAGGTTTGTCCATCTTCGGAGATTAACTGGATATGGGCGACCGCGGCGCCATTCGGCAAGCCATTGGACCACGACAGATTTGTCAGCAAGGCAATATGGTCAACTTGAGTTGGAGGTACCGTGAACGACAAACGCTGCCCTGCTCCTATAGCAGATAAATTCAAATCATTCTCGGCGAAGCGTTGGTCGTCATAAACCCTTGTTGCCGCAACCGGCAATGTAGCGGCCGCAGGTGAAGAGGGCTGCGATCTCGTTAAGAGATAACGTACATTCAACAGATCCAGCTCACTGCCCGGACCACGCAAGGTTCTCTCGGCGTCAGTTAGCTCTCCCCAGACTTTCATGTCGCCCGCCAGCTTGCTGTATCGCGCTAGTCCAAATCCATCGTATCCCCCGGCATTCTCGATCCCGTACATCATGTAGACGTCGGGCTGCAACGCGTACACCCAACCATCACCTGTCGGTGCGGCGACTGGAGAAACAGGATCGAACGTTTGATCCTCCGTGAGAATCCTGTAGGTGCCTTCTGCACTTGCTTCTCTTGAAAGCAATAACTTCACAGTTGCAGGCTCGCGCCACAGATCATGATCGCGTCCGGGACTGTGCGTGTGCCAACCGCTTCCGTGGCCGTATATGAGCAAATCCAGGATCAGAACTCCCAGCAGCCCAATAAGTGAAAGTTGACTCCGATATCGCGCTAACATCCAAATAGCGCCCAGGCTCAACACTGAGATCAAAATCGGAACGAAAAGCTCAGGCGCACGCAGAAGTGTCGCGGGCGCTTGCCTTCCTAGTTGAAAATCGGCTGGTCGCCACCAAGTCACTGTAAGACACGCGAGGAGGAAAACTATGCCGCCGGCGATCGTGGCGGCGCGCAACGAGTTTTCACTACGACTCGACCGGATTGCCGTGAGTCCTCGACCTGCCAGGACTGCAAGGGAGAATTCGACCTCCATCAGGTGACGCGCTGGACTGCGAAAAAGATTCAACACGGGAACGTGATAGAGAAGCTTATAGAGATCGAATGGAAGAAAACGCCCGAAGGCCATCAGCAAGGCCACGATGAAGACAACACCCCAGAATTTTGTTCGCGTATCGCGTTTGAGAATTAGGGCGGCAAGCGCCAACATGATTGTTAGGATCCCAACATACGCGAGGTACTCACCCAGGAACTGCCGTTCAATATATGGCGCGCGAAACAGCCGCCCGTTGCCTCCTCCAAAAACGTAGGGTGCGAAGAAACTCAACACAAACCGCGGGGGCATTGAGAACGCACCAAAGAAATCGTAAGTCGCTGTCGCGCGCAGACTGTTGCGCAGCAATTCGTAGGTCGGTAAGATTTGCACCGCCGCCAGCGCCAATCCTGCGATCATTAAAGCCGTGAGAAGTAGATATGACTTGCGTGCTTTCGGCGACGAACGCGCCATCACAAATGCGTAGGCGCCTGTGAGCAGAAGCGAATAAGTGAACGTTTGTTGATGGCCCGCAAAAAATTGTAACGCCAAAAGCGCGGCAAGAAGTACTCCGCTTCTGCGCTCACCTGTTGCGAGATAACCATCAACAGTCCATAGCACCCACGGCAGCATTGCGGCTGTATGCACAATATTGGTGTGGCCAATCTGCTCGATCGGGAAGGCACCCCATTGCCAGATCAAGCCGGTGACGAATGCACCTGCAACATCGGTCCCACTGCGTCGCGCATACACGTAGGCCCCAAGCCCTGCTATCGCGTAGGTCAACAGCATCATAAGGTTGGTCGCCGTTTGCGGTGAGAAGAAAACGTAGAACCAGTTTAGCGGAAAGAGCAGTCCAGCCTGCGATGCACCATGAAGGGGCATGCCACAAAAGATGTAAGGATTCCACAACGGCAGGTAACCCGCGCGAATAAGATTTGCGGCAGCGACGCGCAGGGGCACGTTGAAGATCACGCCGTCGTCGGGCGAAAGTACAAGTCCTTCGCGCAATGCCTGGAAGAAGTAGAAGAGAGGCGCCAGCGTCGTTGCGATGGCAGCCAGACAATCAGTTTTGATCTTCGGGCGAGGATAGAATGGAGTCATTGAGTCAGGAAGCTGCGACAGCGACGAACTTCGTAGTCCACGAACGGCAGGCCGCGCGGCCTTGGCATGGGGCCACACTGCTGTGCGTAGCGTTGCTCGCGATCATGGCTATGCAGATGCTCGCAGTGATTTGGCGTAAGAGCATCACCAATGACGAAGTGATTAGTATCCCCGCGGGATACTATCACTTGGTTGCCGGTAACTTCCACATCAGCATGGATCATCCACCTCTCACGAAAATGTGGGCTGTCTTGCCATTGCTGCTTATTCAACCAAACGAGCCGAACATCGAAGTTCGTTCATCGGAGGACGCTCAAGTGCGAACTGTTCGCGCGCAAGCCGAGTTCTGGAGCGCAAACCGCTTAGAGTTCAAGGCAATTTCTTTTTGGGCACGCGTACCAATGATTGTCCTTACGCTTGTTTTGGGCGTACTTATCTTCATTTACGCGCGGCAACTGTTCGGCGCGCGCGCCGCTGTGTTCGCGGTCGCTCTATTCAGTATCGAACCGACTGTCCTCGCGCACGGCCGCACGGCGCTGAATGATTTGCCTGCGGCTCTCGGGTATCTCCTGTTCTTCTTCACTCTTCACGCTTACTGGAAGACGCAGCGTTTGCGTCAAGCACTTCTCCTGGGTCTGGTAACGGGCTTAGCGATTGTTACCAAATTTTCCTTGCTTGTTGTGGCACCGCTTTTTATTTGCGTCGCGATCATCTCGATATGGAACGCCCCGCGTCGAAGAGAACAGCGCGCACGCGTGGCCGCGTGGATGGGTCTTGCAACGCTTACTGCCTTACTCGTCATTAATGTCGCTTACTACTTTCAACATCCGCCACCGCAGGAAACTGAGTTTCGCTGGTTGGCCTCGATCTTTTCGCCCGAATATCTCGGCGTTCTCATGAAGGCAGTAAAGAAACTCTCGCTCTTCTTGCCGTCGTATCTTCTTGCCGGTGTAGATGCCGTTCTCGCCCGTAACCGATATGGGCAACCAACATCACTATTAGGAATGGAGAGCAATAAAGGTTGGATATATTACTTTCCCGTAGCCTTCGCACTTAAAACGACTCTTCCATTTTTGCTTGTTTCCGTGGCAGCTCTGCTGTGGGCATTCTGGCGCTTGATAAAAGAGCACCAAAGGCGCTTCCTGGCTCTGCTCGTACCCTTTGTTATTTACCTGGCGATGGCGATGTCGAGCACAATTGACATCGGTATCCGACACCTGCTGCCCGCTTATCCTTTTCTTTTTATTCTCGCTGGCGCATTTCTCGATGCCTTGCTGCGAAACGATCGCGCGCCCAAAGCAATGCTGCTTCTGGTTGTTCTATTACTTGGCTGGACCGGCGTTGAAGCGGCGCACGCTTTTCCGGATCACATGTCTTATATGAACGAACTAACGTGGCGTCACCCGCGTTGGTATTACCTTTCAGACTCCAATGTCGAATGGGGTGATGACGTAGCAACGCTGGCGAGCTATCTGCGCGAACGCGGAGAAACGAAGGTTCGTGCTGCGCTTCTGGGTGGCTGGGCGACGTTGCCATACTATGGTGTTGAGTACATCGACGTGCATGTCCCGCCTGATGTCCAGTTGCCGGATACTCGTTACGTCGCTATCGGCGCAAGTTTTCTGAACGGCTCGACCACAACGATAACCAAACCTGGTCGGCGAAGAACTGATTTTTTCGCGGAGTATCGCGACCGAGTGCCCGAAGCTGTATTTGGCGATTCGATCTATCTTTATCGCGAGAAATGAAGACAAATAGGTTATGCACAACAATACATAATATGCGAGTGGCCAGGAGCCTATGCTCCTGGTTCTGGAATTGATTGGCTAAGATGGACGAGTCATTGAATCACGAAATTGCGGAGGAAGCTGAACGGGTCGGTGAGGCGAAGCGGCTCGCAAGTTTTGCCTTGCCGTGGGCACGTGCACATCTCGCTGAGCTGTTAGCTGCAGTCCTGCTTGCAGCCATGTTTCTTCAGATGCTCTCAGTCATCTCGCGCAAGAGTGTGACCGTCGACGAGCTCGTTCTCATTCCTTCTGCGTACTATCATCTGGTCACCAATGACTTCGAGTTAGTCCGCGAGCATCCTCCACTTTGCAAGCTACTTGCCGGGCTCCCGGTCCTTTTCATTCAGCCGAATGAACTCGCGCTGACCCAAACTGATCTGTCCATCAACAAGATCGACCTCGACTGGAAATATGAAATGCAATTTTGGCAGGACAATCGCGCGCGTGCAGATACGATCTCCTTTTGGGCGCGTGTACCAATGATCATCCTCAGTCTTGCGGTTGGCGTGCTTATCTTTGTGCTGGCTCGTGATTTTTTCGGACCATGGGCTGGGGTACTCGCAGTTGCGTTGTTCTCACTTGAGCCTACGATACTTGCACATGCGCGTGTGGTACAGACCGATATGCCCGCAACTTTTGGCTTTCTTCTTACCACTCTTGCGCTGCAACGTTATTTGCGAGCGGGGACGTGGAAAATCGCTATTGGAGTGGGCGCCGCTGCCGGCTTGGCCATGCTCGCCAAGTTTTCAATGATCATCCTTCCTCCGATACTTTTTATCGTTTTCGTTGTAGTGCTATGGCGCCAGCCGCAGCAACGCCGCGCGCTTGCCGCGCACGCGCTAATTGCCGCACTCATGCTCCTCATCGTTGTTAATGCCGCCTATTTCTTCCACAGCAGCCCGCTCAGCGAGACTGATGTGCAGTGGGTCGTTACGTCATTCCCTTCTTCACACACTGCGGTTTTGACCAGCGTTCGTGTGCTTAAGTTTCTGTTGCCGACAGACTTTTTAATGGGCGTCTACTGGCAACTTCATCACAGTAACCAGGGCCACCCGGCGAGTCTGTTGGGAATGTATCGGCGGATGGGTTGGTGGTACTACTACCCGGTCGCTTTCGCGCTCAAGACGACAATTCCCTTCCTGCTGGTGTCGCTCAGTTCGCTGGCGTGGGCTATTTACCGTTTTATATGGAAAGCCGAGCGGCGATTGCTCCTCCTGCTAATACCCTTCGTGTTGTACAGCGTGTTGATGATGTTGAGTCCGATCGATATTGGCATTCGCTACTATCTCCCAGCCTATCCGTTCCTCTTCATCTTGTCGGGCGGAATGCTAGCCGCACTCTTGCGGCAACCACTCCAACAACGCACGCGTCTCGTAGGTGCGTTCATTGTTGTTATTGCATTCGCATGGATGGGGTTTGAATCCCTGCGTGCATATCCCAATTACATTCCGTACATGAACCAACTTGCATCGTCTCGACCTCGTTGGTGGTATCTCTCAGACTCAAACGTCGAGTGGGGCGACGACATTAAGGAGCTTGCTGCCTACCTTAGAGCTCGCGGCGAGAACCGCGTGCGTACTATGGCGCTTGGCGATTTCATAACCCTTAGCTTTTATGGTGTGGACAATGTGAGTGCGCTGTCGCCTCCTGAAGAATCGCCGCCGCGGTACACGGTCTTGGGCGCGAGCTTCCTAAACGGTTCGACAGTTCCCGAAGTTTTCGACGGCAGGCGCTTGCCGGAGGAAGAACGAATCAACATGTTCGATCCCTTTCGACACCGGATGCCTGAAGCTGTTATCGGAAACTCGATTTATGTTTTCCGCATGCATGACTGACTTCGTTGACTATCTTGAGAGGTGGTGTTTCTAAATGCAGGCAATTGTCCTCGTCCCGACCTACAACGAGAAAGCCAATTTAAGGGAATTCGTTGAGAAGGTTAGGCAATGTGCCCCGGGTTTGCACATTCTCGTAATTGATGACAACTCTCCCGACGGCACCGGCGAGATCGCGGAAGAACTAGCCGGGCAATATGCCGGTGAAGTATTCGTACTCCATCGGGAGAAGAAAGAAGGTCTCGGAAAGGCGTACGTTGACGGCTTCACGCAGGTCCTTGAAAAAGACTACGAATACATTCTCCATATGGACGCCGACCTCTCGCACGATCCAGTACACCTGCCGAACTTCTTTCAAAAGATTCAGGATTACGATCTGGTTTTTGGCTCTCGTTACCTACAGGGCATCAGCGTCGTCAACTGGGATTTGAAGCGGCTGATCATGAGCAAGCTGGCGAGCAACTATGTGCGTTTCGTGACGCGAATGCCCTTCAGCGACACGACCAGTGGGTTCGCATGCTGGCGGCGCGAGGCTCTTAAATCAATCGGTTTCGAAAATGCCTTTTCCAGCGGTTACGTTTTCCTCGTTGAGATGAAATACAAGGCTTATCGTAAGGGGTTTAAATCAACGGAGGTGCCAATCATCTTCGTCGAGCGGAAAAGCGGCAACTCGAAATTAGATTGGCGTGTGATCTGGGAAGGGATTTGGGGAGTTCTAAGATTGAGGTTAAGGGGTTAAATGAACTAGCAACAGTCGAACGGTAATGGCGCAGTATTCTATGGTCCTTGCAAACATCTTCGGATGATAACCAAAGCCGACGCAGTTGCTTTTGTGCGCCAACGCCTTTCGGTCGTCGCGCTGCTCGTTGTACTGGTTGGTTCAGCCGCTCATTACTTCGCGCACGTGCCCGGTCACCCTGGAGGCTTTTATATTGACGAATCGTCGATCTCTTACAACGCTTACACGATATCGCAAACTGGACGGGACGAATTTGGAACTCCATGGCCGCTCTACTTTCCCGCTTTCGGCGACTATAAGAATCCCATCTACATATATCTGCTGGCAGCGCTCTTTCGATTTACTGGCCCAAGCATTTTTGTAGCGCGATTGCTTAGCGCCGTCTTCGGAATTGCGGCAGCGGCGTTGCTCGGTTTGCTTGCTTTTCGCATAACGAATCAACGCGTCGTTGCATTAATCGTCGTCCTCAGCACGTTGCTGACCCCTTGGCTTTTTGAACTAAGCCGAGTCGTTTTGGAAGTTTCGCTTTACCCGCTTGTTCTTGCACTCTTCCTTTTATGCGTCTACCGCGCCTCGCAAAAGCCACGCTGGTCCTGGATTGAAATAGTTTCGCTGGCAATTACCCTTGCCCTGATCAGTTACACCTACTCGATTGGACGCTTACTAGGACCACTGCTGGCTCTAGGGCTGATCATTTTTCTTACCCTCACGCGCCGACGCGAGCTGTTAATGACTTGGGGACTTTATGGAGTAGCGCTCGTTCCCATGTTTGTCTATCAGCGACGACATTCAGGAGCACTCACAGGCAGGTTTTCGATAATTACTTACATTACGTCGCAAAACACTGCCGGCAACATTGCGTGGGAATTCATCAAGCACTATTTCGGCAACCTCAATCCCTGGCGACTGCTATTTACAGGTGACCCAAATCAATTTCAGATTGCACATATCTATGGTGCGGAACTAATACTCATTGGGACCGGGTTGCTAAGCGTGACCGGGTTGCTTCTTGTGTTTCGTTATCGGCTTCATGACCCATGGTGGCGATTTGTGATCTATTGCGTGGCCGTGTCCGTTGTCCCCGCGTCACTTACCAACGAGTATGTTCACACGTTACGGCTCGCTCCTCTGGTCGTCTTCTTAATGGTGCTGACTATTCCGGCGCTTGAGTGGCTAACAACAAAGGAGCACCTGTTAATTCTTTTGCTCCTGATTTTGCTGGTTTTGATCCAAGGCGCTGCGTTTCAGTTCCGGTTTCATCGGGAGGCGCACTCACAGAAGCGACTTGATTTGTTTGACAACGGATATCCCGACAAGATGTTTTCAGTTGCGATTGCATCGCCGAGAAGGCCCATTTATTTGGCCGATGCGCCGGGCATTCCGGGTTATATCCAGGCTTACTGGTACGCAACGCTACGAGGTTTGCCAACTTCGAATTTCGTTCGGCTCACCCCGGATGCTTTAGCGCCAGTGGGCGCACTTGTTATCTCGACGGAAAAGCGATGTCTGCGCTGCGAGATCATTGCGACAAACGATTTTTACAAAATGTACGTTGTGACTGCGCCGCCACCTGAACGCAAGCCACTTGCTGATTTCCGCGCCACACTCAATGTAACGTCGGCACCTTCAGTCGTTAAAACTGGTGAGCAATTTACTTTGCACGTAAGCGTTAAGAATGAGGGTGGCGCCGTTTGGTTGGCACAAGACCGGACTGGTTCGCCACTGCAGGTGAGTATGGGAAATCACTGGCTTGATAGCGCAGGTGGAACCATTGTCCATGATGATGGTCGCAGTCCGGTGCTCGATGATGTACAGCCGGGCCAGCAAGTCGAGATGTCATTAACAGTCAACGCTCCGAGCTCAGCGGGCAACTTCATATTGGAAATCGATATGCTCCAGGAAGGTGTGTCCTGGTTTGGTTTAAGGGGTTCGACCACTGTGCGGTTGCCAATCAAAGTTGAGCATCGGTGGTGGGGTTAAGGTCTGTACCACCTCGCATAGAGACAGTGTAAACAATCGACACCACCGGCTTTATGCCGCGTGGTGCTTCAACTTCTGCCTGGAGTAGCTGGCTTTTTGCACTGTAAGACACCACCGACTTTATGTCGCGTGGAGCTTCACCTTCTGCCTTTTCGGTGTGCGAACTTAGGTCGAAGTTGAGACTCCACGCGACATAAAGTCGGTGGTGTCTCAAAGAAAGTTAGGCGGTTGTTCTAGGCTGAAGTTGAAGCACCACGCGGCATAAAGCCGGTGGTGTCTGATTATTTACACAGTCTGGTGCCGACCTCAGTCGTGACGCGCTATGTCGAACGCTGTTGGTTAATCCGAATTGAGTAAACCAACAGTGATACGCTGACTGCAAAAGGGCCTACAAGCCAAAAACTCAATGGCATGTCTTTCAACCTGACACTCCTCAGCGCAACAAGATAAGGCCAGAATGCATAGACTTCAGTCTCGCAATACATGGCCCCATAGAGCGCTCCCACCAAACTAACTACGAACGACGTCAAGGCAACTACCCCAATTGTCAGATGGGCCAAGAGCTGGGCCGACCGGCCGCGCAGATAGCTGAAGCCGGCCACGCCAATACAAGCAAATGGCATCAACGGAAGAAGGAAACGTGGACCATAATGACATCCTCCGTGCGAATCAATATTCAAAACCTGAATCGCCATAGCGATGAAGAGCGTCAGAATTGCGAATTGTTCACGTCGCAGAGCGCGGGGGTAACCCGCCAAGCCCAAAATGCCAATCCAAACAATCGGAACGTAAAGCGTGATTTGCCAAAAGTAATAGCGGAGTTTCTGAAGTGAGTTGCGAAGGTCCCAGTGCAACATCGATTCCGGATAGCCTCCAGCCATGTAAGAAGTGAGAAACGGGTTACCAAATGAGCTTGCGTTGAAAACTACTAAGGGAGCCACGCCAACAACCCCACCGATTAACATCCAAGGCGTTAAATCCCAACGGCGCAACGACACGAAATAAAAACCGACGACACAAGCCATGAAGAATGGAAGCATTGACGTAGTTATAGTTACGCCAAGAAGAAGCCCCACGGCCCCGGCAATGACTTTGGCACTGCGGCCTTGTGGTCGACGCACCGCAAGATGAACTACAAGATAAAACGCGATTGCGAGGTAACCCGAAGCGAGTGCGTCGTGATAAGCAATGCCCGAGTAGACGAGCGCTGTAGTGGCTAAGCCATAGGTGAGAGCGCTTGTTAGTGGCCACGCAACCGAGTCGTTCGCGATGAGTTCGCGCACAACTCGAAAAACAGCAACCGCTGCCATAGAGGTGACCAATGAAGTTGTAAAGAAAGTGACGAGCGCCGATGTGAGCTGATAATTATTGACGTAACTTAAACCAAAGAGACGCAGGAAGAAATAAACTACGGCGCCCGCCATAAATTGGCCCGGCTGTTTCGCGGCATACTGACGGCCGTTATAAAGAAAGGTGTCACCGAACGGCCGACCTTCATCGTCGTAATAGACTTTGATCTGGAATCTGGGCGTGGTCGATCCCTCAATCGAAAACTGATGGCGCTCGACGATCGCTTCCACGCCAGCCTGCTGTAAGTTGAATGCTTCGGAATTTCTTGAATTGATGAGGGAACCGTAAAAGAACCAGAGCGAAAGCAGTAGCGACAATTCCACAATCGTACGACTCGGAATCGCTCGTACGGACGTGTTACGCGAAATCCCTTCGATTTTCTTCGTCACGAAAAATTTCCCGCTTTAGCCAGGGCCGTGTTGTAAACATCCAGCGTCAATTGAGCTGTACGTTCCCACGAAAACTGTGATGCCCGTTTCAACCCGGCATCCGAAAGTCTCTCCGTCGCGTTTTCGTCAGTAACTAACCCAAGAATCTTCTCCGCCAGATCGCTTTCGCTGGTGTGGTTGAATAACATCGCAGCATCACCGGTGGTCTCTTCGAGTGCCGGAATGCGGCTGACGATAACCGGCGAACCACACGCCATGGCCTCCAGCGGCGGCAAGCCGAAACCTTCGTAGATTGACGGATAGATGAATGCCCGGCATGAGGCGTAAAGCGCGCGAAGATATTGATCGTGGAGGTAGTCAGTAAGAACAATACGAGCTCGGGCAGGCGACTTTTCTATCGCAGCGAACAAAGGGTCGCTGAGCCAACCCCGGCAACCAACAATGACAAGCTGTAAGTCACCTTCGCGCAGCTCTCGTATTACCCGCTCAAAAGCAGCCACCAGCACTAACATATTTTTTCGCGGCTCAACCGTTCCGACTGTCAGCAGAAAGCGGTCTCCGATGCCCAACTTACGACGCACTTCTTCCGTCGTTGCAAAGTCCATCGGCCGGAAACAGTCGCGAGCCGCTTCAGGCACGGCAAAGACCTTTTCGGGGCTAACCTTCAGGTGCTCGCAAACTTCGCGACGAACAATTGCAGTGGGCGTAATGATCGCATCGGCAGTACGGGCCATTAAAGGAAGGCGCCTTCGCGCACGCCTTACGCTCCTTTTTTCATGGGTCTCGGGATAAAGCCATTGCGAAAGATCGTGAATAGTCAGCACAGTGGCGCAGCGCCGCCACAATGGGATGTCGAAGTTGGTACCGTGAAAGAGTTCCAGTTTGCTGCGGCGAATGTAACGTGGAAGTCCAGTCGACCACCAATGGCGGCCCACTGGACCAACGGGAACGCGAGTCAGCTTCAAACGCTGCTGAGGAGAATTTGCTGCAACGATGGGAGCAAATGTAGAAGGATAAAGAAGCTCAAAGTGGTCATTCGGTGAGAGTCGAGATAATGCCTGGGCCAGCTCAAATGTGTAGTGGCCCACGCCGGTCTTAGGAAACGCTAGCGGGATACCGTCGAGTCCTATGTGCATTTCACTCTAACAAAAAGCACAAGAGGTAAGGATAAATGATCTTGCCACAGATTCCACAAATAAACACGGATCAAAAAACAGAATAAAGGCTAAGATAAAAGAGGCCACGCCTTCTCGTCTTTGATCTCTGTTAACAGTGTTATCCGTTGACTGCTTTTGTTCTATGGGCCGAACCGTTGTTTATACTCGATCGAGGTTAGAAACGCCTTCACCATTTCGGCGTTGATAAAGTCGCTGTTGAACTGATTCAGTTTGCCCAACCAGAAGTCGAAGCCTCCGAAGTTTGTGTCCGGCGCGTCGTTCGGATTTCGTCTGAGGTAGCCAAAGTACTGCATCAACACGAATGCTTTATTGAACTCTGCATCCTTCAGAGTCTGGTCCTCCGCCACCGCTCGTACGACCGAAGCGCGTTTAGCAAAGTCCGTTTGGATTCACTGTCAACATGGAGACCAACCCAGCTTTCTCCGACGCCGACAGGACGCTACCGCCCGCATTCGTGTCTAGCTTTGTGACGAACTCATCGGCGGTCATCGTATTCGGAAACGCCGCCTGGAAGTCAGGTCGTTGCACAAACTGCAGCGCATACGCTTGCTTGTTTGCTTCCAGCAGAGCCTCCCAACCCGGTGCCCCAACCTGTACTTCCTTGCCAATCTGTTGTGTGTCCCGCAAGAAATCCAGGAACTTGATCGGTACTGGCGCTCCAGGTGGATTCACGAGATTTCCGAAGCTACTCTTGTAGAATCGATAGACGAGGTAACCCGTGTTCTGAAACTCGATCGACAAGAAAAACGAGGCTGACACATTGATTCTCCTGACCTCGATACACTGTGGATCGGCTCCACAACCTACGATCTGATTTTTCCAGAAATCAAACCCTGGCGGATCCGGCTCGCGGCTCAAAAAGTCGATGTAATGCTGTCGTACAAAGAATTCGGTCTGATCGATTGGGTTGCTACCACCTTCCGTAGCGCCGTCATTAATCGTCAACGTTGCCACACTCGGCGAAACAAGTGCAGCTCCAGTCACATTGCTCAGCGTGATCTGGAAGGTCTCGCTGCCCTCAGTGTAAACGTCGTCAACTATTGGAATGGGAATCGTCTTTGAAGTCTCACCGGCGCTGAAAGTCAGTTTTCCAAGCGTCGTCACATAGTCGCAACGCAAGGAGGCCTGACCGTTCACCTGACTGCAGCTCTGGGCAGCAGCGGAGTCAGTAGTTAGGTAGTCCACTGTGGATGAACCGGATGTGTCGCCAGTTCTCGTGACTGCGACATTTAACGTATTTGCTCCTTCGTTAACATTGAAAGTGGGGGAGTTAAAACTGATGACGGCGCCACATGGACTAGCGGGTGAACTACCATTGCGTGGATTAGGCGCTCCTATAACAAAGTCGTTCACATTGTTATCTGTATCCGTGCAACCATTATTCTTTCGAATGGCCGCCGTTGTGCTCGACAAAGTTGGAGTCGGTCCAACTCCTTCAAAGCAATTCGCTCCGGATCCGTAACCAACAAAATCGAAGATGTTGGGATCTGCCAGCGGGCAAGTGCCCATTGGAATTGGGGAAGCAAACTTCATGAAGGTAACTTTGCCTGAGGGCTGAATATTAAAAGTGGTGGTTCCATCGGGTGATGGCAACGGGGCGCCAGTTGGACCGCTTGGTCCTAACTGGATTAAGAAATATTTGCCGGGGTCGATAAAAATGCCGCGTGTACTGACAAATGTTACGCTGAAAGTAAACGTACCTGTTTCGGAGGTAAACGCTATTGGGCTACCACTTAGGTCGCGTGGGAAATTCGATCTGTTAAAGAGCTCAATAAAGTTATTTTGAAATAGCGCTCCAGGTGTCCCGGCTCCACTGTAGATCTGGCTTATGACAATGTCTCCCAGTTCTGGCCGGGGTGGCGGTTGCTGAATAGGAGCAGCGGCTGAACTCGGATCAGCGGGCCATGACATCAGCGTCACGAATAAGACGAACATTATGGCGAGCGAGACAGGAATGACTCTTCTTCGACGGTTTCTAATCACACGATTCCTCCGTGGAATTTGCATTTCACAAAGCGAACAGACTCAATTAACCGCATTGTGAGTGCTAGGGACTTGGGGACTCTCAAAATTCAAAAGGGCCGTACTTTGAGATAGAGTGACGGGCGATGACTTCAGAGCCCAAATGGCAAGGAAAGCGAGGAGCAGAATGAGCACGACCATCCGCAGCAGGCCATTCCGCGAAAAGTAAGGGGGGCACATTGTATCTAACTCCTGAGGATGCTCTTAGGACACAGACAGCAACACCCGAACTGAAAGGATTGGGAGACGTACGGGAGTTTGGAGCGACCACTTAGGCCACGGAAAGCGAAGTCTGTCAATGCAATTTTTCTCTGGACTTAAGGCTCCCGACGCCCCGTCCCCGGCTTTGCGTATATTCCAATAGAAGTTAGACTGCTAATGGGCAAAATTAGCCAAAATATCCACGAAAAGCCCGTTGACACTGGGCGAGCGAGCGGGATACACTCGAATTGCCCCCGTGGATCTCAGGTAGCAGCCGCGATAGTAGTAAGGCCGCCTCACTCGGCGTTCTTTCCGTAAAGAATCTAAGGAGCAACCAATGAAACTTTTTTCAGCCACGCTAATTATCGCGCTCGCTGCAATCGTAACCTTCGGTCAACAGGCGCCGACGCTTCGGATCGTTACAGAGGATCCAAATCTTCCTTCCGAGCTTTTTTACGGGGATATCAAGGTCAAGCCGCTGCGCCTGCGTCCCGGAACGAACACCGTAATTACGATTAACGACCCGGATTTCTACGTCAGCACCCATTACGTGGACTTCCTGAGTAGGTTTCCGGATCAGGCCGGTTTCAACTTCTGGCAGGGCCAAATCACCTCATGCGGGGCCAATGACGTCGCTTGCAACGAGGTGAAGAGGATCAATGTTTCAGCTTCCTTCTTCATGTCCATTGAATTCCAGGAGAGTGGTTTTCTGGTTTATAAGATGAATAAGGCAGCTTTTGGCAACAT
>JBKOYD010000091.1:0-85772 GCA_046725195.1 Acidobacteriota bacterium
CTAAAGGGCGGCGGCTGGTGCTGGCAGGAACCTAAGACCGTGAACAGCGAGCGGAAGATCGTGTTTCCTGCGGAGTTGGTTGCCAAACTGGTGGACCACAGGAAAGCGCAGTTAGAACAGAAGCTAAAGGTCGGGCAGTATTGGCAGAATAACGATCTTGTGTTCACTACTCGCCTGGGAAGCCCGATCCGATACTGCCTACTGTACAAGCATTTTAGAAAGATAATCGAGCGGGCAAAGCTAGCGTCCGCAGCTACGCCGTACAGTCTGCGTCACGCTTTCGTTACGTTCTCACTGGTCGCCGGAGTTGACGCAAAGACAGTCAGCCGGGAGGCGGGACACTACAAAGTGGCGTTCACGTTGGATCGTTACGGAACCGTGCTTGACGAAATGCACGAAACCGCGAGCGATAAGCGGGAAAATCTTTTGAAGGGACGCGCAAAATGATACTCGAGCATCGATTTGTTGTGCGCGTAACACAGCCGACCAGTGACAAGCACTTCGCAGTGGTCCAGTCTGAACGTACAGACTCAGAAGTACTGATCGCTCACAAAACCTCGCCGCGATTCTTGCGCGTAATATGCGTGTACCATGTGCTAGAAATGGCTGTTTTGCTGGGGATTATGGCAGGTATATTAAATCCAGCATTTGTTCTCTTCCAATAAGATGTGCTATTAGAGTCGACCCTTGCTCTCAAAAAGAAAGGGCCACGCTAGCCGAGGGTGGACGACAGTGTCAAGACAGTGTCAGATAAGGTCGTGCGTGAGATTAGCATGAAGCTTCGTTATACGAGATACGAGGGCAAACGCACGGGGCGGGTCAACGCGCCAAGCACCAAGAGATTCACACTTGATTGAGAGGTTAAATTGATCCCTTGTTTACTATTCGACATTGTTGTGGGGTGATGGATTCCGAATTGGATCGTCGTTGTGAAGAACATCCGGAACCCTTTGATTGCCCGGACAATATCGTCTATTACTCAACACAGTTTCGAGAATATGGAATTCTCATTCATGATGGCGGCACTTCTTACTCAGTCATAAATTATTGCCCCTGGTGCGGGTGCAAACTTCCGACCTCGAATCGGGAGTCGGAGGAACCAGGATAGGAAGGAAACCAGACTTGTCAGACAAAAAACCATTTGCTGGCCGTGTGGCCATCGTCACGGGAGCGACGCGCGGTATTGGTCGCGCCATTGCTCTCGAACTTGCCCGGCGCGGCGCGGATGTCGCTTTCAACTTCGCAAGGAGTGCGGAGTGCGCGGAGACTTTGAAGTCAGAACTCGAAGAACTCGGCGTGCGCGCACTGTCTTTTCAGTGTGACGTAGCCAACACCGAGGCGGTGAATGAGATGGTGAAACAGGTGAAAGAGGCTTTCGCTCGTATCGACTTTCTCGTCAACAACGCGGGTATTACCCGTGACAATCTAATCCTGCGCATGAAGGAAGAAGACTGGGATGAAGTGATCGATACGAATTTAAAGGGCGCGTGGAACTTCGCGAAGGCCGCGCTGCGCACCATGCTGCGTCAGGACACTGGCGGCTCCATTCTCAACATCTCATCGATAAGCGGCGAAGTGGGAATGCCGGGCCAGTCAAACTACTCAGCTTCAAAAGCAGGTATGGTTGGTCTGACTAAGGCATTGGCCAAAGAGGTTGCCAGTCGCAAGGTTACAGTTAATGCGCTTGCGCTAGGGATGGTCGCGACCGACATGGCAGGTAAGCTTGATGAAAGTTATCAGGCAAAGATTCTAGAGCAGATTCCACTTGGCCGATTTGCTGAAGCTGATGAAGTAGCGCGTATTGCAGCTTTTATGCTTTCGGAAGATGCCCGTTACATTACGGGCCAGGTAATTCAGGTGGATGGCGGATTGGCGATGTAAGAATCTCGCATTTCCGCAATTCTCACTTCAGACTTTTCACATTGTCAGGCTTTGCGAAAAGTGAATCGGCGAGTTTTTGGTTGTACTGAATCGACTCGTAGTTTATTCGTGTACTCTGCTTTCCGTTGATGTAGTGATCGATGACCCACGGTGCTGTCACGCCATCGATGGTGATGAATTTTAGTAACTGATCTTCTTCAGTTGCTTCTGCCTCGTCACCCGTGTCCGGATTCTTTCGAGTTCGTTTGTAGATTATCTTTGCGGGAAAGCCGTCTTTCGCTCCGAACTCATATTCAATCCAGAAACCGGTTGGGTAGGTTAGGCGGATTGTTTCGTTGCGTTTGGCCAGACCCGCTTCACGACGGCCAATGTAAACCACTTTCCCACCTTCCTTCTTCCACCAGCCACGTAAGAAATACTCCAACCCCGTGCGCATGGCGCGTTTAAAATCCTCCACCTGAGCGGGACTTTGCTCAGTTATTGTCTTAACCGCCCCATCGAAGACCCAGCCAGTGTCCCCAACATTCGTTTGAATTGTGCGTATGCCCGCGCCGACGAACTCAGTGCGTTCCCGATCTGGATAGGCTATGTAATCAATAAATCGTGCGGGAATTTGAGACACGCCCTCATTAAAGGTCGTATAGAAGCCCTTGCCAGTTACTGTTTGAACATTCAGATAACTGGCCCCTCCAGATACCTCGATCGCACGATTGATTATCTGTTGAGACTTTTCGTCAACTGTGACCGCAGGCGCGCCGTTCGGTGTCGTGTGAGTTGCAGCAGTTTGCGCGTTGCAAAGCAAAGTCAGACAACTGACCAAATGAATGAGGAGCATTATGCTGGAGACTCTGCACTTCATGATTCACCAAGTTGATGAGCTGGCTTACAACGAAAAGAAGGGTTTCAATGAGCGTCTCACTGAAACCCCTCGTTCATCCGGTTTGCGTGACCGTTAGTTGAGTTCAGGTTTGGTGCCGCCAGCTGCTTTGACGACGACTTCGCCGTTTTCGACATCGACGCGGAAGCTAGATGACGTTTTCCACATACCAGTGATCGGCAGCTTAACCTTCTCATCGATGTGACGTTTCAGAAAACGCGCGCCGTAAGCAGTATTGAAGCCATTTTCAGTCAGCAGGTTGACTGCAGTTTCAGTAACTTCAACGGCTTTCCCCTGTCGTTCCATCTGACGGCGCAGTTTCTCAAGATATAGCCTGGCAATTTGGCGGACCTCATCCATGGTTAACGGTGAGAAGACTACAATCTCATCGATACGGTTGCGAAATTCGGGCGAAAAGCGCTGCTCTGAGGCCTTCAACACTTCATTCTTTACTGCCCTGAAGTCAGCAGCGGTCTTGGTACCGAACCCCAATGGCTTCTCGAACTTCTTGAAACTCTCGGAACCGAGATTCGACGTCATGATGACAATGGCGTCCGACAAATAGACCTTCTTACCTCGCCCATCAGTTAACCAGCCTTCATCAAACGCCTGCAGAAACAGGTTCATCAGATAGGGCGAAGCTTTCTCAACTTCGTCAAGCAACAATACCGTGTACGGATTCTCGCGTAGTTGCTCAGTTAATATTCCGCCGCGTTCCGATCCAACTATTCCGCGCGGCATGCCAATCAGTTTTTCGATACTGACCGTCCCGTCGCTGTATTCTGACATGTCGATGCGAATCATTTTCTCTTCGTCACCAAACATGAACTCAGCGACTGCCTTGGCCAGCTCCGTCTTCCCAACGCCTGTTGGACCGAGGAACAGAAGCACGCCATCCGGTTTGTAGTGAGATTCCTTCAGTGGACCTTTGTTTAATCGCAACCGCTGAGCCACTGCTTTGATGGCTTCCTTCTGGCCGATGACCCGCCTGCCCAACATTGCTTCAGTCATGGCAAACCGATCGCTGGTGTCACGGAAGATCATGTCGCGCGGAATGCGTGACTCCTGCGAGATCACTTCGATGACGTGCTCTGGCTTGACGACCATTGTTTGCGGTTCATTGATCTCTACCTTCACCGCGGCGGTATCGAGCCAGCCGATTGCCTTATCCGGCAGATGAAGATTTCGGATGTACTTAGGTGCCATCTCCAAAGCCGTATTGATGGCATCGTCAGAAATCTTGACTGAGTAGTTCTTCTCCAAACGAGGACGCAAGCCCAGCAGAATCTCCCTCGTCTCTTTAATCGAAGGTTCCACGACCTTCACGAGACGGAAACGTCGCGCAAGTGCTTCATCGTCCGAGATGTACTCTTTGTATTCGGAAAGAGTTGTGGCTCCAATGATCCGCATTTCCCCACGAGCGAGTGCAGACTTAAACATGTTGGCGGCATCGGACGAGGTGCCCAAAGCCGCGCCCGCCCCGATAATCGTATGAGCTTCATCGATAAATAGAATTAGATTGTCGCGCTCTTTGACCTCGTCGATAATGCCTTTGATCCGTTCTTCAAACATGCCGCGCAGCATTGTGCCGGCAACGATGCCCCCCATCTGCAATTGAACGATGTGAGAACTTCGCAAGCGAGCCGGAACCTTTTCAGGCTCCAACTCGATAAGCCGCGCGAGTCCTTCTATGACAGCAGTTTTGCCAACGCCAGGTTCACCTACCAACATGGGTGAATTAGCTCTCTCGCGGTGGCAGAGGATCTCGATGATTTGCTGAATCTCTTTTTCTCTTCCGATTGTCGGAGGAATCTTGTCTGCCCTGGCGAGTCGATTGAGAGATACGCCGAAGTGTTTGAGATAAGGAGGGAGTTCAAATTTCCTTCTGTTTAACTCGTCTTCCTGTTCGCGCTTTTGGACCTGCGCACGTACATTCTCGACGACAGCTTCCGGGTTTGCACCCATGGTCCGAAGCACGTCGACGAACAAGCTGTCGAGACTACTCAATGCTTCAAAGATATCGGTCGCTTCAATTGTCTTACGTCCTTGAGTCCTCGCGCGTTCCATTGCCCGCTTGAACAAGTCCGTAGTATCGGGACCGATGCGAAATCCTTTGCCGACGTGTTGCTGGCGACTACTACTGAGACGCTTCTCAATAGCCATCTTGACCACTACAGGGTCGAGAGACAATTCGCGCATTGCGGAGTTGAACATATCAGGCTCTTCCACGGTTAAGGCCTGAAGGATATGTTCAACTGCGACGAAGTTCTGGTCACGTCGACGTGACTCGTCCAATGCGTGTTCCAGAATACGCTGTCCGCTGTCGCCAAATTTGTCTTTGTATGAACCTAAATCAACCATGTTTCATTTTACGACCGTCGCACTCAAATAGATTCGTAATAACGACGGAAACGCTCACTTTCAAACAACTCGCCTCAACATCCAACCGCGAGGTTAGATGTAGTCAGGATAAGCGCCGTTGCGTTTCAATGCAATAACTAATCCCGGCAAGGGCTTACCTGCAAATCTCCTGCCGCGGAACCCTCACTATTGTAAAGATTTTTGAGAAGTAGTGTCGTCAATAGTCGTAGTCATCGCCTCCAGGCATTGGCGGGGCGGCTTTCTTTGGCTCAGGCGCGTCGGTGACAGCTGCGTCAGTTGTTAACAGCAGACCGGCGATAGACGCGGCGTTTTGTAAGGCAGTGCGCACAACCTTAGTAGGATCGATGATTCCGGCGGCAACCAGGTCCTCAAACTCACCCGTCACGGCGTTAAATCCCTTGTTTCCTTTCAATCGTTCAACTTCGCCTATTACGACCGCCCCTTCAATGCCGGAGTTTTCGGCGATTCGTCGTAGCGGCTCTTGTAACGCTCGTCGAATGATGTTCACACCCGTACGAATATCTGGATCGTTAACGTCATGATTGTCGAGCACTTTCGCAGCTCTCAGCAGGGCGACTCCGCCTCCGACAACGATTCCCTCCTGCGCGGCCGCTCTCGTCGCATTCAGCGCGTCCTCAACGCGCATCTTGATCTCTTTCATTGCAGTCTCAGTGGGCGCACCAACTTTAACTACAGCCACACCGCCCGCAAGCTTCGCTAACCGTTCCTGGAGTTTTTCTCGATCGTAATCTGACGTGGTCTCTTCGATCTGTTTCCGAATGGTTGCCACTCGGCCCTCAATGGCTTTCCGGTCGCCGCCACCTTCAACAATCGTCGTGTTTTCCTTATCGACAATTACACGTTTTGCGCTCCCAAGATCGGAAATTGTTACGTTCTCAAGTTTGATTCCCAGGTCTTCGGTGATGACACGTGCACCGGTAAGAACAGCCAAGTCTTCAAGAATCGCTTTTCGCCGATCCCCAAATGCAGGAGCTTTGACTGCACACACTTTGATAGTTCCACGAAGTCGGTTTACAACAAGCGTCGCAAGGGCATCGCCATCCACATCCTCGGCGATGATCAACAACGCGCGGCCAGCTCCGACCGTTTGTTCCAAAAGTGGCAATAAGTCGCGCATTGCCGAAATCTTCTTTTCGTGAAGAAGAATCAGTGGCTCGTCAAGTATCGCTTCCATGCGATCAGGATTGGTAACGAAGTAGGGAGAGAGGTAGCCACGATCGAATTGCATGCCCTCCACCATTTCGAGCTCGGTTTGCAACGTGCGGGATTCTTCAACAGTGACAACACCGTCTTTTCCTACCTGTTCCATCGCTTCGGAGATGAGTCGACCAATTTCACGATCATTGTTGGCTGAAACGGTCGCCACGTTGGTGAGTTCTTCCTTGCCTTTCACCTTTTTAGACATCCGTTCCAGTTCGGCCACTACCTGATCCGTGGCAAGTTGAATTCCTCGCTGCAACGACATTGGATTAGCACCTGCAGCCACGTTCTTCACACCTTCGCGAAAGATCGCCTGGGCCAACACCGTTGCTGTTGTCGTGCCATCGCCTGCTTTATCGTTGGTTTTGACTGCAACCTCACGCACCATCTGTGCGCCCATATTTTCGTACTTGTCCTTGAGTTCGATCTCCTTGGCAACGGTTACTCCATCTTTGGTAACCACCGGGGACCCGAACTTCTTTCCCAGAACAACGTTTCGACCTTTTGGTCCCAATGTAACGCGGACCGCGTTGGCGAGCGTGTCGACACCTTGAAGCATCGCGTTGCGCGCTTCTTCTCTAAACTTTAATTCTTTGGCTGGCACCTCGTTTTCTCCTTATGAGAATCAATCGAAGAACTATTTCCTATTCACTGGCGTTTTTCGCCTGTTCAAGAGCTCGACCAACTTTGACGCGCGCCGGCCGGAGTAAACGGTCGCCCATACGAAAACCCCGACTGTATTCCTCGATTACCTTACCATCCATTTCTGGGTCAGCTTCAGTTGTGTCAACAGCTTCATGAATTTCCGGATTAAAGTCTTCTCCGACCGAGGCGATGGGTTCGACACCGGCATTTGTCAACGCGTTTTGTAAGCTTGTGGCAATCCCACGAATGCCTTCCTGGATTGCTTCTCGTGGAGCGTCTTCTGAAACTGCCTGAATGGCTCTGTTCAGATCATCCATCGCCGGCAACACCGATGAAATAAACTTCGCCTTCTCACCTGCAGCGCGTTCATCGGCTGAGCGATTCAATCGTACTCTTGTTTCGTCCGTTTCCCGTTGTAGTTGTTGACGCAACTGATCAAACCGGGCTCGAACTTCCTGCACCTGTTTTTCTGCAGCCTTGGTACGGGTCTCGAGTTCCTCAACGTACGTCGGCTTGAGATTTGGTCGTTCTGCCTCCTCATTTATATGCGCTCCATCCTTATCGAGGTAGATACGTCGTCGATCAGTTACTCGAAGCTCATTGTGCGTGTCTTCGCTCATGTCCGATGTTTGTAGCTCCTTATTGTTCATGATACCCCCTGCTCTCTCGTCGAACGGAATCACCTACCCAACCTCACGAAATCTTAATCTCTACTCTTTGCGCTTTCTGTTCCTTGCGCTTCGGAAGGTTTACCTGCAACACGCCGTCTTTGTATTCAGCTCCGATATTAGTCTGATCGACTGAACCAGGAATACTGAATGTGCGCAGGAACTTTCCTCGAGGCCTTTCACTACGATGTTGTTTTGTTTCATCGACAGTGCGATTACCTCTCACAATTAATCGGTTATCATCAACATCGATCTCGAGAGCCTCTCGATTGATTCCTGGCAGATCAATCGCCACCACATAGCCTGTAGCACTTTCGTAGATGTCGGACGCAGGGGTCCAATCAGCCCGTTCAAACTCATCTTGCGTTTCTTCTGTATGAGCTCTTCTGGCAGTAGTGTCCTCGAAGAGTCTATTCATCCGATCCTGGAGCAGCATTAGATCCTGCAGAGGATTCCAGTGTTGTTGTGACATTGCGTCTTCTCCCACTTCTACGCCGCCGCCACTGCAGCTTCAGTATTAAACTCCATCGTGTCGCCGCTGGCCGAAAGTTTTATCGTCTCTCCTGGTAGGATTTCACCCTGCAGGAGTTTGACCGCCAGCGGATTTTGAATGAGGGATTGAATTGCTCGCTTAAGTGGACGTGCTCCATAACTCGGATCGTATCCCTCGCGCACCAGCAGGTCGCGTGCAGAATCATCAAGCACTAATGTGATGTTCCGCTCCTTCAGCATTTCGCGTAAACGTTCTAACTGGACGTCGATGATCTGGCCGATTTGCTCCTGTGAGAGCTGATGAAAGATAACCACATCATCTATCCGGTTCAGAAACTCCGGTTTGAACTGCAGTCGCAGTTCCTGAACCACAGCTTCGCGTACTTGTTTTTCATCACCCTCTGCGGCCTGAATTTCACGTGAGCCCAGATTAGAGGTCATTATCAGAACCGTGTTTTTGAAGTCGACAGTCCGGCCTTTCGAGTCTGTCAGGCGGCCGTCGTCGAGAATTTGCAACAAGACATTGAAAACATCGCTATGGGCCTTTTCAATCTCGTCAAAAAGGACAACTGAGTAAGGTCGCCTGCGGACCGCCTCAGTGAGCTGACCTCCTTCCTCGTAACCTACATATCCCGGTGGCGCTCCGATCATTCGCGCAACAGCGTGCTTCTCCATGTACTCGGACATGTCAAGCCGGATCATTGCCCGCTCGTCATCAAAAAGGAATTCCGCGAGAGCTCGTGCAGTCTCTGTCTTACCTACGCCAGTGGGACCAAGAAAAATGAACGACCCAATTGGGCGATTGGGATCCTGGAGACCAGCGCGGGCGCGCCTGACGGCATTTGCAACAGCCGTTAGCGCTTCCTGCTGTCCGATCACTCGTTGACTCAGACGGTCTTCCATAGTAACCAATTTTTGCATTTCGCCTTCGAGCATCTTTGAAACCGGAATACCGGTCCATTTGGCAACGACTTCCGCGACATCTTCTTCACTAACCTCTTCCTTCAGCATGACCCCGTCTTGCTGAAAAGCCGCGAGTTTGTCTTGTTCGACTTTAAGCCGTCTCTCCAACTCGGGAATCTTTCCGTACTGAATCTCAGAAGCACGTGCCAGATCGCCAGCGTTGCGAGCCTGATCAAGTTGCAGTCTCAGTTGTTCGAGCTCTGCTTTCGCCGTTCGCATGTGCTCGATTGCTTCCTTCTCAGACTGCCACTTGGCTTTCATACCGGACGAGGTTTCTCTGAGATCGGCGATTCGTTGCTCGATCTCTTTTAACCGGATCTTCGACTTCTCATCATCTTCTCTCTGCAACGCTTGTCGTTCGATTTCGAGTTGAATAATTTCGCGCTCCAGCTGATCGATCTCCTGCGGTAGGGAATCGATCTCTATGCGAAGCCGCGAAGCAGCCTCGTCAATCAGATCGATGGCCTTATCGGGGAGAAAGCGATCAGTTATGTAACGGTTGGAAAGCGTGGCAGCGGCAACGATAGCGGAGTCTTTGATGCGCACACCGTGATGAACTTCGTAGCGCTCTTTTAAGCCGCGCAATATGGCAATTGTATCTTCGACAGTAGGTTCGCCGACGTAGATCTGTTGGAAGCGACGTTCGAGAGCCGCATCTTTTTCTATGTACTTCTTGTACTCATTTAGCGTTGTTGCACCTACGCACCGCAGTTCGCCGCGAGCTAATGCAGGCTTCAACATGTTGGAAGCGTCAATCGCGCCCTCGGCGGCTCCAGCGCCCACTAAAGTATGTAATTCGTCGATGAATAGAATTATTTGGCCTTGCGCATTCTCGATCTCTTTCAAAACGGCTTTTAGTCTGTCCTCGAACTCGCCGCGGTATTTCGCACCGGCCAGCATAGCGCCCAGGTCAAGGCCCACAAGACGCTTGTTACGCAGAGTTTCTGGGACGTCTCCCGAAACAATTCGCTGCGCCAAACCTTCGACAATCGCAGTCTTGCCTACGCCGGGTTCACCGATTAGTACTGGATTGTTCTTTGTTCGCCGGGACAAAACCTGAATGGTGCGTCGGATTTCATCGTCTCGACCGATAACAGGGTCCAGCTTTCCCTTACGAGCTTGCTCAGTTAGATCGCGAGCATATTTCGAGAGAGCCTGATAGTTTTGTTCGGCGTTCTGATCGGTGATACGCGAGCCACCGCGCATCTGCTCAATGGCTTTCATCAAATCGTCTTGCTTGACGCCGTGCTGACGCAGAATCTTTCCTGAGTCGCCCTCTTTCTCCTCAACTATGGCAAGCAGTAAATGCTCGGTCGAAATAAATTCGTCCTGCATCTTATCTGCCTGTTTTTGAGCAGCAGTGAATATTTGACTAAGACGAGGACTAAAGTATTGCTGACCACCTTGAACTCGAGGAAAGCGAGCTACGGCCGCCTGTGTATCGTTCAGTACAACAGCGACGTTAGCTCCCAACTTTCCGAGGATGGGCCTAACAATCCCTTCGGGTTGTTCGAGCATGGCCGTCAGCAAATGCTCCGGCTCAACCTGCTGATGCTGATTCCTCTCGGCAAGTTCGATTGCTGATTGAATCGCCTCTTGAGCTCGTAAAGTAAATTTGTCTAAACGCATTTCGATTATGTTCGTTGAATCTAGAAGAGCCGAACGGGCTCGTTTTCGCATCCCAAACTGCGACGAGCCCGCTCACGTTGGTCCACCGTTGATAGTTTAGCGCCCGCCGGTAGCCTCTTTAGTCTTCCCGGTTTCGCCTGTCTCAATTGTCTTCGCCGATGTTCCAGTCCCGGTTCCACTGATCTGGATGCGACGTGCCTTCGTCTCCTCTCGTTTTGGCAACGTCACGCGCAACACTCCGTTGTTGTATTCGGCAGTTGCACCCTCGGAGGAAACCGTCTGGGGCAAGGTGAATGAGCGAGTGAACGAACCGTAAGAACGCTCTACTCGATGATAGTTATCCGTTTCATCCGCCTTCTCAAACTGGCGTTCGCCACGCAGGGTTATCACGTTGTTCTCAATCGAGAGATCGAAGTCCTCTTGCTTCATACCGGGCAGTTCGGCTTCAAGCACAATTTGATCTTTGTTCTCGTAGATATCCACGCTTGGTGCCCAGGCGCCGCGAGCGATGCCCTCGTCGCCAAAAGCTCGAGTTAGATTAGTCGAGAACAGACGATTTACCTCTTCCTGCAAGCTTCGCAGGTCTCGAAAAGGATCGTATCGAACAATACTCATTGGGTCTTTCTCCTCCTTATTCCTTATTGAAGACTCAGATTTTTAGCTAGCTGAGCGTGAGAGCATAATAAAGATTGAGTCCCTGACTGTCAAGTCTGAAAAACACGAACAAGAGACTTATGTTTGGTCGTTTTCCCTCGGTTTCTGAAGTGACTGGCAGGGCGGGACTTAGTCTATTGAGAGAGGCCGAAGAATCTCTTAATAGAGGAGAGTATGCCGGCAGATGAGTCGGAAGGGGTGTCCGCAGAATCCCTATGTGAAGCAAGGCCCTGACGACGTTCGGCCATGATAAAACTGAGCGATTCGACGAGATCCGGGTTCGTGTCAAACACTCGCTTCATGGCCGCATGGCCTATTTCCAGTACTTCTGTTTCCTCGACAGCGATTACGTTGGCCGTTCTTGGCTCTCCAGTAAATAAGGCCATCTCGCCAAAGAAGTCGCCTTCGTTCAGTGTGGCAATGGTTCTGGGTCTACCATTTTCATTAACTTGCACGCGAACACGACCGTTATGGACTACGAACATAGATGAACCAGGATCTCCCGCACGGATAACCATTTCGCCAGGTGCGAAAACGTGTCGGACGGCCGCTTGCGCTAACATTCCGGTTTCATCGACAGATAACGGGGCAAAGATGTCCACAGCGGCAAGTCTTTCGACGAGTGCGCCGCCGTCACCGTCTCTTAACGCCAGTGCACTGCGACGCTCCACATGCAGAGTTCGCGTCGGAAACGCGAAGTTCAATCCCGCTCGACGAAAGGCGTACCAGATTCTTTGCCGAACGAGCGCATCGGTGTCGTTGTACTTAGCGTAATCGTCAAGCCAGTACTTGACCTCATAATCGACGCCACTCTCTCCTAAGTTCCTGATTCTCACAATCGGAGCGACCTTGTCCGAAACGTTGTCTGCTTCGCGCACAGCCTCGCGCACGACATGAATCGTTTTTGCAGGTGAGTCAGTGTAGAGGGTATTGAAGAAAACGAGTCGAGAATTAAGGTTACCGCGTGGGCAAACCTCGATCGGTTCTTTGGCCGCGTTACTGTTGGCGATTAAGACGACATGGTTAGTGAACGTGCGGATTTTGATTGCCCTCCAGCTAATTTCCTCGACTACTCCTGTGTGACGTTGAGCTCCCACTATTATGACGTCCCCCACTTGAAACGGACGGTCTGCCTGAAGCGAGATTCCTGAAAAGAAATTCCCCAAGGTGTCCTGGAGAGCGAGACCGAGGATGACACCGAAGATAGCTGATGTGGTGAAAAGGGCCCCTAGGTTTACATCAGGGAACAAGAACGTGAATGCAACCAGGAAAAGAATCGAAAACGCGGCGATAGTAAAGATATTGCGAATGAGGGTTGGGGCATCGATACGCTTTAGACGAAAAGCGAGTCCAAAAAAGAGGAAGTTAAGGGCCCGAACGAACAGGTAGCCGACGACACCTAACAAAAGGAGCTTGATTGCGTTGACTATGGTTTGGGGAGATGGGTTTGAGCCCATTCGCCGGCTCAGCAGAAGCAGGAAGTCGTTTGCGAAAGACCAGAATAAATAAGTCGCAAGCAACGCTATGGCTGTTGCCACAAAGAAGATAATGATCTTATTTGTGAAACGAGGACGAGTCACTGCGAGTATTCCTGATTAGATCTAAGCCAACAAGCGCTATTCTTTTATCACCAATTTGAGGATGTTGACGAGAAAAAATGCTTACCTGAAGGCAGCAGTTACGGGCGCACAAGGGAAGGGAAGAGCGATATCAATATGAAGAGCAGCGATAGCGCCGTAACTATAATCGCCGTCAACCAAGCCCCGATGTTGTATAGAGGACCGTTAACGCGATTGCCCATCAACTCACGATTGTTCACCAACCGCAAAATAGCAAATAGAACAATGGGAAGAAGAAGACCATTTATCACCTGCGTGACCAGCAAAACTCGAATTAATGGGAGATTTGGAATAACCGCGATTGCTGCGCCAACTGCTACGAGGAAAGTAAACGTTCCAAGAAAGATCGGTGCCTCCCTAAAACTTCTTGAGACTCCCTTTTCAAATCCGAGTGCCTCGCTTATTGAATAAGCCGTAGCCAGCGGCAAGACTCCAGCTGCAAGCATCGAAGCGCCAAATAGCCCGATACCGAAAAGCGTCTCCGCGTACCGGCCCGCCAGTGGTCTCAGCGCTCGAGCCGCATCAGCTGCGCTTGAGATTTGAATACCTGCTTTATGAAGCGTTGCGGCTGTTGATACGACAATGAAGAAAACGATGAGAATTGCGAAGATGGTCCCGACCCACACATCGGTTTTTGTTTTACCGTAGTCCTCTGCGGTCACTCCTTTTTCTACAACAGACGACTGAACGTAGACCTGCATATAGGGAGAGATTGTGGTACCCACGACAGCAACAAACGTGAAGATAAACGCGTGCTCAAGTCTAAACGTAGGCTTCACAAGTCCGACTCCGACCGCACTCCAATCTGGCCGAGACAAAAAGGCCGAAATGATGTAGCCGAGGAACACAAGCGACATCAGTAGGAATGCGCGCTCTACTCTTTGATATGAGCCTTTAACAACGAGCCACCAGATGAGGATTGCCGCGAGTGGCACCGAAATAAACCGGTAAACTCCAAAAAGCTCAGTCGCTGCCGCGATACCAACAAACTCTGAAACAGTTACGCCAGCGTTCGCGATCAAAAGTGCGAGCATTACAAGTGCTGTCCAGCGTACGCCGAAACGTTCCCGAATCAGATCAGCCAGGCCTTTTCCCGTAACTGCCCCCATGCGCGCGCACATTTCCTGAACAATACCGAGACTGATGGTAATAGGAATGAGGATCCAAAGGAGGGAATAGCCAAACTCAGCGCCGACCGATGCGAAGGTGGCGATTCCTCCGGCATCGTTTCCCGCATTTGCCGTAATCATTCCGGGCCCAAGGATCGTGAGGTAGAACAGCAAACGTTTCCGACGGGCAACGGTGCGCCGCACACCATGAGCGCCTCGTCGCATTAAGCGACGCCCGGCAGCTCGCACTGCTGCTCGTGATTCTGACATTTGGAGGTTCTCCGTCGTTCATCGATCGTGGTGGGACAATAGTATCGCCCACACGGCTATTTCATTTAGCCGAATAACCTCGGCAAACGTTGTCGCCAATCTTTAGGCAATAGAATTTCCATTGCATCGTCTACTGTGATTATTCCCAGAATGTCTCCCGACTCATCGATAACGGGCAACGCCAGCAGGTTATATTCGGCGATTCGTTGTGCAACTTCCTTTGCTGGCTCGTCAGGATGGGCCATTTGAAATTCTGTACGCATCGCATCTTCGAGAGGCATTGAAGGGTCGGCGAGTATCAGACTCCGCAACGCTATAACGCCCATCAATCTCCACGAACTTTCCGCCTCCACTACGTACAGGTAATAGATCATGTTTGGGGTTTCGGCCATTTCTCGAAGCCGTGCCAGTGCCTCACCAACTGTTAGTACACGGGGCAGCGTGACAAATTCGGTGGTCATCAGTCCGCCGGCCGTGTCGTCTTCGTAAGGAAGAAGTTCGGCTACGTCCGCTTGCTCGTCCTGTTCCATTAGCCCAAGTAACTCTTCTGCTTTCTCTTCAGGCAGATCCCCAAGCACATCTGCCGCTTCGTCTGGCGACATCCATTCAAGGATGTCGGCGGCGCGTTCCTGGTCCATGTCTCCGAGTATTCGCACTTGACGCTCAGCGGGCATTTCTTCAAGTGTCTCCGCAGCAGTTTCGTCGTCGAGTGATTCGACGACCTCCGAACCATGGTGATATGAAAGAGCCTCCGCCAGGCGTGCGATCTCCACCGGATGTAAGCGAGCTAGCTTGTCGCTTGAAGACTTCAACTGAACAGTGGCCGCGTCCGTGGCGAGATAGCCGACGTCGGCCCAATCAAGTACCTCGACTGCTTTTTTCGTTCCCGCAAACCCTGTCGGCGCCAGTCTTCGCCAAAGACCTTGCAGACTCACATCCGCGCCTGTGACCCGCCAATCTCCCGCCGCTTCGATGATCTGTACATCGTTGACTCGCACTACTCGTTTTCCATCTACGTCGATGAGTTGCTTGTCCAGTACGTCGCGAGCTAGTAAAACTTCACTTTCGCGCCGGACGAAGGGTCGGAGGTCGAGAATATCGGAGTTCAAGCGCACACCATGCTGATTTAGTTCGGTGATGCGCCAGCGTGAGAGAAAGAAATCACGACGCCGATAACGAGCGACGAACCCCGTGACTGGCGGATGATCGTCAGCTCCAAGCCTTACGATGACGTCCTTCACCGTAGCTACACGTTCGCCTTCGAGATCGCGTATTGGGCGACCTAAGACTTGCGACAGATAGAGCATTTAGCTAAATCACCTGAAGCTTTTCAGACTTTGCGAGTCTGCATCATATCAGATGAACCGGCGTTCTTGGCTTTGCGAATACTTATCAGTGAGTGAAATGTTCAGGATTTGCGGCCGTTGGCGTCGAGAATGGTCCTGGCAAGTTCAAGCGCGCGATCTCGACGAGAATAAATATCGGCTCTGGCTAGGGGAACCGTCTCATCAGGCCTGATGCCTAATCCTTCAAGTCTGACACCGTCCGCAGTCCGATAGTCAAACTCGCTCACGTCCAGAACTCCGCCGTCCGGAAGTGTGTGGCGATTTCTAATTGCCAGCACACAACCGCAAGTATTCGTGCCAATCACTTGCGCCCGACCATGAGTCTGCAGAGCTGCAGCGAGTATCTCAGCGGCGCTTGAAGTGCTTTCGCTTGTAAGGACAACCAAAGGAAGCTTGATCTGTGAGAGTTGCGGCACGCGCCATAGCCGCTTTGAGTAAGTCTGAAGTTCAAACGATGCGCCGGCCCGATCGGCAAAGCGGCCAAGATTAATCCCGTCATCAAGTAAGAGAGAGGCCACATCAGCCATGGCTTCAGCGTCGCCGCCGCCGTTTGCTCTTAAATCGAGAACAATGCTGTCAACACCTCGCAGCACATCTGGCAGTGTCTTTGAGAATTCCAAGGCAACGCTTTGCGTGAAAGCGTCAATCCTGAGAATTGCCACTTTGCCTTTGCGCTGATTGCTGAATCCAAGCTCTCGCTGGATCCAGTAGCGTTTTAAGATTGCCGACTTCGTCCTTCCGTCTCGAGTTAGCCATCCGACTTTCACAGAAGTACCGGGCTGACCTTCAAAAAGCGCTGCAATGGCTTTAAATCGTGCGAGGTTATCTGATGGCGACCCGGAATTCTGCAGTCGCTGAGCGATGAAGTCTGAGACTGGAACATTGTCGATCCTTGCGATTACATCGCCCTGTCGAATATCGGTTCGAGCAGCTGCGGAATCAGGTTCAACTTGTACGACAGTTGGCAGCCCCTCGACCTCACGGATCGTAAGGCCTACGGTTACGAAACGCGGATTCCACCAATCAAACTTTTCATCGGGAGAATAGACCCGTGTATGTGCGTCTTTGAGTGAGGAAATCATCTGACGCAAGACCTCATAAAACTCGTGAGTGCCAGTTGCTTTCGCAGCTGCCGGCCGAAAGGTTGCGCGCTTTGCTTGCCAGTCGACACCGTGAAAGTTTGGATCATAATAACGTTCCTGGATCGTCTCCCAAACGTCATCAAAGACAACGAGTCGTCCTTCGAGTGTTGACGTTGATACTAGAGAAACATCGTCGCGACTTGGCCGCGAAGCGTTTCCGACGGTAGGAGGAGAAGAAACAGTTGAAGCGAGTATTGCGAGTAGCAGAACAAAGAACGATCCGAGTCTATACCTGGTGTACGCGGAATCTTTCGCTCTTTTGATCGAATTGCGAGTTTTCCCTTTTCTTCCCATCCTCTACCTCGGTGTTTTGCGAAAGTTGTAGCGCAGCAGAACGCGCATTGGTATTGGAGTTCCGTTTTTCATTGCCGGGAAGAAGTGCATTTGTCGAACAGTAGCAATCGTCGTCTCGTCGAGTCCGAAGCCCGCCCAACGCGCAATCTGTACTTTACCGACTTCACCGTCAGCTCCGACCTCGACGACGACGTCCACGGTTGCCTCTGCGTCCGCTTGAGCGGCGCTCTCCGGGTAATCAGGTCGGAGTCGTCTGTACGGTCTGGGAAGTCGCAGACCGTCTGTTCCTTCCTGATCAGGTGCTTCGTCGATCAGCGGCTCATCCGTACGAGTGACGATTGCTCTATCATCGCGTTCGTCCTCCTGAGCTCGTCGAATCGTTATCAGGCAACGATGACTTGTTTCGTTTCCTGCAAGATGTTGTGACAGTCGCGCTTCTGCGACGGTTGCTTTGTCACCTTGAAAACTTAAACGATCCCACAAAAGAAGGCGGCCAGTTCTGGCACTGACGACAAAGATAGAACAATAAGATTCGAAATAGACTGGTACTTGCGAAGAGGAGCGCCGAACCGTCTGAGCGTCGCCAATCACATAAAAATCCGTCGCCAGCGCGGCGCCTAAGTCTCTTGCTTCGTTGACCGTTAGGTTTAGCGAACCTGAATAGCCGATACCGGCTGCTGCCGCGCGAGTCAAATCGGAATCTGAAACGATGAGTTCACCAGAGGATTGAAAATGAACGCGAAGTTGTTCTGCGGCCAGTTTTCCAATGGCCGTTGTGCCAAAGTCCAAAACACTGACGCTGGCGGAATGTTGAGTCTTTTGTGCGTGCGAAGTTGAAACGAGAATCGTCAGGAAACCCGCAACAATGAAGAGACGGCGCATAGCTTAATCTAATCTCAATCAGCCTTGGGATGTTGGTCCTGTGGATCTTGTTTCCTGAGAAGTATCAACTTTTGCTGCGTGCGCCGGCCCTTTGTTTTCGAAGATCGCCTTTATTATAGAGTTCATACACTTCCGCCTTCACTTCTGCCGGAAAACAAATGCGGTGGAGTTCGTAAGCGTGCTGGAGGCCGCGGACAACATTACTGACTTCGCTGATTTCTCTTATGCGTGGGCGAGCATATCCACTCTCCACGTATATGTGCGTTTTCGGTTCAGTTTTCTCTGCAGCGTAGTAGTTGTAATAGGGCACGTCGCTCGCACGGTCTTCTATGAAATAGTAGTCGGGATCAAAACCCGCACGTCTCACCGCTTCCCGTGCTGTTGATAAGAATTCCGCTCTCTGTGCCTGAGCCATGTCCAGATCAATGGCTTTGAAGAGCCGGCGCGTTATGAACCGGCGGCTAAGGTCCCGCAGGATTTCATCGTCAGAGTGTTGCCATTGCTTAACATGAAAAACGAAATCCGAATCGTCGACCTGCAGATGTTCTGTAATGGTCAATGCCTCACGACGCAGAATTTTTTCAAAAGCTGTCCCTGTTGCGTGCCAGACTTCTTTGCCGTCTGCGAGTAGTTGTAGCGCGCGACGAATTATTGAACGCAACACTGCTTCAGCTGACCTAAGCGTACGATGAAAGTAGACTTGGCGGAACATGTAATACCGCGCTTGTAAGTATTCCTCTACTGCATAGATTCCCCGCGCTTCCACGTAGATCCGATCAGCCGCTTCGTCGATTGCCAGTGCGTTCACAATCCACTCCAAATCATAAATCCCGTACTTCGCTCCGGTCATAAGGGAATCGCGTAACAGGTAGTCCATCCGATCGACGTCCAGTTGCGATGAAACGAGTTGTGCTAAAGCAGAAGGTTGAAACTTTCCTTCGATAATCGATGCGACCTTCCGCGGCAACTCGGGAGAATGAGATCGAAGCAGCTCTCCGACTTCAGATTCCTTGTTAAGGATCACTTGCACAGTCCACTGTTCATGGTGGAAGTTAAGGACCTTTTCCATTACGTGTGAGAAGGAACCATGGCCTATGTCATGAAGCAACGCAGCAGCTCGCGCCGCCACTCGATCAGCTGGGTCTATTACATATCTTTCACCAAGTCGATCCAAAACGCGGGTCATTAGGTGAAAAGCTCCCAGCGAATGAGTGAAGCGAGAGTGCTCTGCTCCTTGATACGTGTAGAGACCTAAACCGAGTTGTTTGTTACGCCGTAGCCTTTGAAACTCCGAGGCATCGATCAAGCGCATCATTAATCTGCCTTCATCGGTGTCAGTTCGTAGGCGAATAATGTTGTGAACGGGATCGCGATAGATGCGTTCGGACATGTCAAGTCTTAAATAACCGCAAATCGGTGTGAAGGCAACAAAGTAGATATAAATAAGTAAACTTTGGTTCCATCGAGATCTAGTTCAAACGCTTTTTTCGACGCGCAAACGACCGGTCCTCCAAAAATCTGCTGAGCCCTCCGGTTGAAATTTCTGGATTTTCCCATTTTTTTGGATTTGAGATTGTGGGCAAGGGCTCCGCGAAGCCTTCAAAGCTAGGAATACGCGAAGGAATCGGTTCCATACCCTTGTGGGCATGGCAATTGCCAAAACGGGGCGGACGAGGTCTCTATTTAACACTCGTTTTTGTAATGTTTTGGTGCCGTAACGATACCAGGGGGCTGTTGACGGAGGAGGGCGGCACCTTTTTCGAGTTCAAGAAAGGAAAGCAGACAATGAAGAATGTCCTTAAGTTTATTGGCTTGTCGACGCTTCTGATGAGCTTCGCGCTGTTCACGGGCAGCGTGTTTGCGCAGTCTTCTACGACAGGCTCAATTGAAGGTCTAGTCATTGATACGACGGGTGCCGCCGTTCCAGGCATCACCGTTCGAGTGACTAGTCCGAACCTAATTTCGGCGCAGTCGGCCACTACTGACGACAGCGGTCGTTACAGGATCTCTAACCTTCCACCGGGAAAATATTCGGTTGTGGTGGAAGCGGCCAAAGGATTCGCGAAGTTTGAACGGTCCGATGTTGAGGTAAATCTCTCAAGAAGCTCGGCGGTTGAAGTTTCGCTTCAGCCGGCTGGCGCTCAGGCAAGTGTCACGGTTACCGATACAGCCGGTGCGGCCGTTGATGTTAGCGGTAATACTACCGGGTCCAACGTTTCATCGGATCAGTTTTCAAATTTCCCAACTCAGCGAACCGTGCAGGGACTGTACACACTTGCACCCACAGTCACTCGTTCAGGTTTGCGTGACGCAACCGGTCGCGATCGCGATCCGTCGGTTGCAGGTTCATCTGGCCCAGAGAACAACTACATTCTCGACGGTGTAAACACCACTGACCCAGCCTTCGGCGGATCAGGTGCGAACTTGCCGTTTGAGTTTGTTCAGGAAGTCGAAATCAAAACCGGTGCCTATGGTCCGGAATACGGCAAATCCACCGGTGGAATTTTCAACGTCATTACCAAGAGCGGTGGTAACCAATTCCACGGCGACATCTTCGGCTATGGCACTACCAAAGGGCTTGTGCGCGAGGTGAAGAATTTCCCGTTCACCGGTTCGGCGTTTAATGGTTTTTCAGAAGCGGACGTCGGCGGCGACATCGGCGGTCCAATCGTGAAAGACAAGCTCTGGTTTTTTGGAGCGTTCAACCCACAGCGTCGTAAGAACTACTATCTGACGCAAACTTTCCACCAACCCGTCGACAACAAGGTGACTATTCCGTTCTATGCGGGCAAGATCACATGGGCCGTCAACAGCCGAAACACTGTTACAGCTTCAACGTTTGGTGATTTCACAAAAATCGAGGGCTTCCTGGCTACTGCGGCGCTGAACAACATCAACGGATTCGGCGACGACATCAACGCCTTTATTGGCAAGCAGGAAACCGGCGGTCACAACTACGCATTTCGTCTCAACTCAACGATCAACAACAGCTTCATTGCTGAGATTTCTGGCGGTTTGCACTTCCAGAGAGCCAACACCATTCCGCTGGCCATCGATAAGCCGCTCACTACTGACAACTTCGCCGTCCTAAAGGGAAGTAGCGTACTAGTGCCCGTACAGAGTGGAGCTCTCTTTGGTGCTGGCACCGGTTTCATCGACTACGTCGATGGGCGGGGCGGTTCGCTGCAGCGCAACTTTACGCGTGGTCCAGGTTTTGGGCTGTACACAAATCAGGACCGCAATCGCTACGAGATCAGCGCCCACATGCAGAACATCTGGAAACAGCACACAATCAAATGGGGCGTTGAGTGGTCGGATAATATCTACAACATCAACACCCTTTCGAGTGGACCTGCTGTAACTTATGGCTTCACACCAGGTGCCGTGAATGCCGATGGAACTCCGCTGCGGACTACGAACGGGAATTCCAATGTTACGAACGGTGCCCGAATTACCAACAACTGGTTGGTCTGCACCGTCCGCGGCAGTGCGATCAACTGTCCGACGCAGGCAGGTGTTAATCGAGCGCTTGCTATTCCTGCCGCTCAGTTAACAGCACTCGGACTTTCGGTAAACGCAACCGCCAATGCGATAACCACGAACGAAGCCTTTAATACACCGTTCCTGCTCAGGAATACTACGCGTGTACGTGACTTCGAGCTCGTAGGGGAGACCAATTCAAGAGTGGAAAGCTTCTATGCCGGAGACGACTGGAAGTTCGCCCGCAATTGGCAACTCAGTTTTGGCGCTCGTTGGGATTACCAGCAGGCCTACAACAACGATGGTTCGACCTACATCAAGTTCAACAACTTTGACGATAATTTTGCCCCTCGCTTTGGCCTAATCTGGGATTTCACAGGTAAAGGCAAGGGCAAGATCTTCGCCAATTACGCTCAGTTCATTGAAGTTCCAGTGCCACTGGATGTCAATGTTCGTGCAGCGGGCGGTGATGTTCAGACCGACAAGAACTTCAACGTCAACAGCTTGAACGGACCTGCGGGTTCGCTGATTGTTCCTGGCGTCAGCACTGGAGCCACCAATTTGGGCTCTGATGCGACTCCGCTTGATCCAGGTCTCAAGCCTCAGAGCATTCGTGAATACACGTTTGGCGCTGAGTACGAGATTGGTAGAGACATCACCATCGGCAGCAGGGGTATCTATAGGGCGATGGTAAACGTGATTGAGGATGGCTCGTTTGATGATGGTGATACCTACTTCATCTTTAACCCTGGTCGGATCGCACCTGGCACAACTGAAGAGGTAGCCTGCGCTACTGCCTTGGGGTGCTTTGGCCGAGCCCAGCGTTTTTACCGCGGAATTGAGTTTACGGCTACGAAGCGGTTCACAAATAACTATCAGTTTATCGCTTCTTACGTGTTCTCAAGCTTGATTGGTAACTACGAAGGCCTGTTCCGTAACGACAACGGGCAGTCTGATCCGAACATCACCTCGTTGTTCGATCTTCAGAGTCTGCTCTCGAACACTTACGGACGCTTGCCGAATGATCGTCCGCATCAGTTCAAGTTCAACGGAAGCTATCGGACTCCGTTCAAACTTCTAGTTAGCGGAAACTTCTACGCGCAGTCTGGCGTGCCGTTCAACGCGTTGATTCCGCATCCTATCTATGGAAACAACGAAGGATTCCTGGTACAGCGCGGAACCGCAATTGTTCCCACTGTATCGGCCTCCAATCCTGGATTCCCGAATTCTGTCGACAGCATCGGTTCCAAGCGAACGCCGACGACAATGAACCTGGATTTGGGTGCCTATTATCCGATTAAGTTTGGTGAGAATAAGGAGCTGCGGCTCACAGGTGACTGGTTCAATGTATTCAACAGTCAACGGGCCGTAACTTTGGATCAAACCTTCACGATTAACAGTGGGGTCACTTCAGTTCCGCCAGTAGCGAATCCGTTCTTTGGATCGGCGTTGCTGGTGCAGGCTCCTTCGGCGTTTAGGTTTGGCGCTAAGTTCACCTTCTAAATACTAACTTCCGCCTTGGCAATAGCCATTGCGGGTGATGGGGAGAGGCGCCTTAAAATGGCCCCTCTCCCCACTTCTTTTTTGGACGTTGTTTACAACTTGATCTTCAATCGCTCAGGGAGTTAAATCTGGATACCTCGTGGGTTCTCAAGGAGGTTCTCCAATGCCAAGTTCTTCAGCCCGCCACGATCGCCTCCCGACTTGCCTTCTCCTAATCATCGTCGGCGTTCTCATTTTGCCAACGGGCGTGCGAGCTCAGGGGAACGGCAGGGCTTCAACCGGAACTGGTGGTACTCATGTGATCCAGGGTTATGTATTTTTCCCATCAGGCAAAAGAGCCGAGGGTTCTATCGTGGTCAAGTTGCAAAGCTTCTCGTTTGCAGAGATCTCCGTAATACCCGACACAAGTGGATCATTTACATTCGGTTCGCTGGCACCAGGTAGCTACACAGTTGTGGTGAATGCCGGCGACGAATATGAGATCTCGCGTGAAACTGTTGTTATCGATAGCGATTTGAACCTGTCGCGAATGGGTGCACGCGTTCCCGGCACATCTCGCCGATACACCGTGATGGTTCATCTGCAGCCCAAGGCCTCCGTCGGTCATGCCAAGGCAGCAGTTATAAACGCTTCGCTGGCTGAAGTGCCGGAGAAGGCTCGTAAGCTCTACGAGAAGGGATTAGAACTTGCCAATTCGCGCGAGACCTTGAAAGCCGTGGATAGCCTGAAAACCGCTGTCGCACTGTACCCTAAGTTTTCACTCGCTCTTAACGAACTTGGAGTGCAGTATCTAAAGCTTGGGCAAGCAGAAAAAGCGGTGGAGTCGCTCACGAGTGCAGTAAACGTTAGTCCGGGTGCCTTTACTCCGATGCTCAATCTGGGTGTTGCCTTATTGGAAGCAAAGCGGTTTCATGAAGCAGAAACTCAGTTGCGGGAGGCGCTTAAGCGAAACACATCGGCTGCAACAGCCCACATGTACCTTGGGCTGTCGCTGGCACACCAGGGTAGTTATGACGATGCTGAAAAAGAATTGCTCTTAGCGATTCAGGGCAGCAAGCAGCTTGGCCTGGCGCATTACTATCTGGGTGGACTGTACTGGAGAAAGCATGACTACCCTCGGGCGGTTGAGGCGCTGGAAACTTACCTTCGCCTGACACCCGACGCCGCCGACGCGGATCGTGTAAGGGCAACCATTAAGGACCTTCGTGGTCGGACACGTGATTAGTATTAAATAGAAAGGACACTAATTCATTCATGAGTGGGATCAAGGCATTTTCTAGTTTAACGGCTTTCTGTTTTTCAAATCTTATTCTGATAACTTGTTTGGTCCTTGCCTCTGCGCTTCCGGGAAGAGCACAGGCGCCGGGCAGCTCCCGCGGGCTGGCAAGTGGCGACGGCATTAACATGATTCAGGGCCGAGTTCACTTTCCTTCGGGGCAGTCGGTCGGAACTAAGCAGGTCAAGGTCAGTTTGGAAAGCGTAAGCTCATTCGGATCTATGTCCACGGTCACCGATCAGGATGGTGTATTTCGATTCAGGAGCCTCCAGGCCGGTGGCTATACGATCGTTGTAGATGCTGGTGATGAATACGAGAAGGCGCGTGAATCGGTCAATATCGATCGGGAAGCGAGCCCCGGAGGACGCACTGTCCAGGTTGCAATCCAACTTCACCTCAAGGTGGACGCGTCAAATCCGGCTTTTGCCGGTGTTCCGCAGAACGCTCTGAACCTCTATCAAAAGGCCGCTGCTGCCGAAAAGAAGGGAGACACGAAGGCAGCCGTTGGATTTCTCGAAAGCGCTATCTCAAGTCATCCGAACTTTCCTGCTGCACTCAGCGAGCTCGGCTTAGATTATATGAAGCTGCTTCAATGGGAGAAGGCCAGCGCAACTTATGAGACATTACTGAAACTGAAACCCACAGATGGTCCAGCTCATCTGGACCTGGGCATCTCGTATTTCAATCTGAAGAAGTTCGATGAGGCCGAGACTCACCTGCGTAAGGCGTTGTCGATAAGTGATGTAGGTCCGACAGCGCATTATTACCTTGGGCTAACTCTGGTTAGTCAGAAAAGGTATGATGAAGCTCAAAAGGAATTTGAGTTGACTATTAGTAAAGGCGGGGACAACCTGGCACTTGCTCATAAGTATCTGGGTGGTATTTTCATGAGTTCTAAAAAGAATCAGCAGGCTGCGGACGAGTTAGAGAAGTACCTCAAACTTGATCCCAAAGCACCCGACGCCGAACGTATCAAAGGCACAATAAAAGACTTACGAAGTAAACCCTAAGCAAGGGTCATCGTTAAAGATTTGAGGCCGCGAAAACAACTCGCGGCCTCGGTTCTTTTTGGAATAACAGGGAACTATGTTCTTTTCAGATCGAGTAGGTGTCCGAGCTTCTCTTTCTTTGTTCGCAGATAACTTGCGGCATCTTCAGTTGAATCAACCTCGATCGAAACGCGTTCGACAATCTTCAGGCCTGCCTCTTCAAGTGCGCGAAGCTTCAAAGGGTTATTCGAGATAACTCTAACCTTACAAAGTCCGAGATCGAAAAGGATCTCCGCACATTGCCGGTAGTCCCTCAAATCAACAGCTAGTCCCAACTTCTCATTTGCCTCAACTGTATCGGCTCCTTCATCCTGGAGTGCGTAAGCCCGAATCTTGTTGAGAATACCAATGCCGCGCCCCTCTTGCTGCTGGTAAACGATCGCTCCGAGACCCTCTCTCTGGATTATCTCCATTGTCTTATGAAGCTGTCTGCCGCAATCGCACTTGGTGGAGCCGAACACGTCACCAGTAAGGCACTGAGAGTGGATCCTGACAAGCGTCGGCACGTCGCGGCTCAGTTCCCCTTTGAAGAGAACCACAAATTCCTCGTCGCTAGTCAAAGACCGATAGCCCGCAATCTGGAAGTCTCCCCATTCCGTGGGTAGACTGGCGACCGCAACCCGTTCGACGGTGCCGGTCTCAACAGAGTCGCAACATTTTCCTGCCGCTGGTTTTTCTAACGCGTGAACTTCCATACACAAATTACCTAGACGAATCGTAAGCGAATGAATTGGGTAAACAATTATAAAAGTAACAGATGAAGGGCCACAAGTGGAGCAGTTGATGTCGAACGGTCAACAAATCTTGCTGCAGCCGTAATTGGCGCGCTAAGATACAGACGCCTAGCGTCTTGTGTGAATCACAATAGAAGACCAGTCTATCCAACCCGTCGAGACCTGCATGCCGCGCGATAGCAACGAGAAGACGTCGGTCAAGTCCCAACTCCTCGACGACATCAACGTAAGTAGCTTTGCAAACTCGGAGCGTCGCCCAGTACTGATATCGCTAAGGGGCGAACTTTTAGCGACTCCCATTCCCCTGGAAAGAGATGTAGTAACACTAGGTAGGGCACTGGAGGCTGACATTCGTTTGAACGACTCCAAAGCCTCACGCCTTCACGCCAGTATTAGTGCCGAAGTCGATCCTAAGGCAAGTGGTCACCTTTTTAGGATCAAAGATCTAGGATCCACTAACGGTACGCTTGTTAATGGACAGGCAATCGACGAGGTTGTTTTGAACAACGGCGACAAGGTTCTGATAGGCGACCATCTCTTTCGTTTCGAATTGCTCGACGAGATTGATCGCGAGTTTCAACAGCAGATCCATCGTCTTATAGGACATGATGAGCTGACGGGACTTCTCACAAGCAAATCTTTCTTTACAGAATTGCGACGTGAAGCTGCTCGGGCCGAAGAAGCCTCAATTCCGTTTTGTGTTTTGATGATGGATCTCGATCATTTTAAGACAGTCAACGACACCTATGGTCACTTGGTTGGCAGTCGGACGCTTCAGGACGTCGGAATAATAATTAAGGCGGCGCTGCGCTCAGGTGACGTGGCCGCTCGGTTTGGAGGCGAGGAGTTTGCCGCGTTTTTGCTGGACGCAGATTATGCTCAGGCGCTGGTTGCTGCGGAGCGAGTTCGTAGAGCCGTGGAGCAACATTCGTTTGCAGCTGCGATTCAGGGCGGCGAGGAAACTGCGACAAGGTTTCATATCACTATCAGTATTGGTGTGGCGTCCTATCCCGACGACGCAAAGGACCCGATTCAGCTGGTGGAATTGGCCGACTCTGCACTTTACCGGGCCAAGAGAAGCGGCAGAAACCTAATCTGTGCTTATCGACCCTCAATTGCTGCAACGGAGAAGCCCTTGCGCTCGAGACGTTCGTAATCCGCCTCGGCTCTCGCTCAAATTATTTCTGCAACACGTCTCACCCTTCGACGTGTAAATTCCCGGTTGTCATCATTTGCCGAAATGGGATAACGCCTGATTTGCGATTGTTTCATTTGGCCGTGTATGCTTCTCTCCAACGTCCGCCAACAATTTGGCATGGGCGAGGAATTCTGTAAGTGAACAATAATCTTAATCTAGCCTCTAGACCCTTTAATAATCGCATCCTACCGTGGACGTTAACGGCAATTGTGTTGTTTTTCTCCATCATCGGTTTAGTTTTGGTAGTCCACCTGATAACCAAAGCGAACAAGCAAGCAGCCTTGCTACAAGCCGAAACCAATGCGTTGAAACAAAAGGAGCAGGCTCTACTTCAATCAGCTGAGGTGGTGAAGGATTCATTGACCGACGACCAGAAGCAGGCGCTTCCTGCTGCTCACGAGTTGATCGATCGAAAACGTTTCTCATGGTCGAGGCTACTGGCGGATCTCGAAGCATCACTTCCGGCGAATGTCAAAGTTTCTCGAATTGCTGTGCGCGACGTTACGACGGACTCAAATCAGACCATCGCCGAACTGGAGTTGGCAGTCTTTGCTAAAAGTCCGACGACCATCACTGACATGATCTCGTCTATGCATCGGGAGGGCGTTTTTCAGCCAGAGCTGCGCTCGCAGAATCTTCAGAAGGGTCGTGGTGAAACTGGAACGGAATACGAGCTGGACGTGATTTACCGGCCCCGCTCGGGTTACTCGATTGAGAGCGTCGCAGAAGTTCCGCAATCGAAAGCAAACAACGAGGTGCCCAAATGAACGAAGAACCGATTGCGGGACCTCGATCTTCGAGCACCGTCCAGTACCGATACAAAGAAACCGTGAGCACATTTGTAGATTCGCGTCGCGACAAGATGTTTGGCCTCACAGAGATCGCTGCTCTGACGGGTTCGTGTTTGATTTTGGCGCTCGTCCTGCTTAGTTACGTTTACTTTTGGGTGCCAGCGCGCTCACGTCTCGCCTCGCTGCAAGCAGACCGCGCGCAATTGCAGACAAATCTGGCAACGCTCGATGGCGTTGTGAGCAAAGGCCGTGACACGAAACAGACAGTCGAGAAGATTGGCACGAGCCTGAACGAGTTTCAGACTCGGAACTTAATGCGACAGGATCAGGGTCGCTTGGCCTTGTACGACGAGCTCAATCAGTTAATCGTCAAGAACGGGGTCCGCAACACATCCGGTCCTGCATACGCGGCACTTGACCCTGCCGGGACGAAGGTAACACCTGGAAAGTCGATGAATACCAAATGGCAAAGCTTTTATCCCGGCATTGCAGTGATGGTAACGGTTGAGGGTCAATATCAAAACGTTCGCCGGTTCATTCAAGACATCGAACGCAGCAAGCAGTTTGTTGTCATTAACCAGGTCGAATTGCAAAGGGCGACCGAAAGCAATACGCCTTCGTCTAGTGAATCGGGTGCAGGCTCGCGGGGATCACTCGTTAGTTTGCAGTTGAATTTGGCCACGTACTTTCAGCGTGACAGCGCCGAGAGTAATGCCGGCCTCGGTCAGTAAATGAAGATGCAAATAGTCGACTTCAGCAAGCCAGGTGAAAAGAAGAAACTGATTTGGGCCGCAGTTTTGGGCTTGATCGCAATTCTCTTTCTTTGGTGGACATTTGTAGGTTTTGGTAAGAGTTCAGGCCGCTCAGCAAAACCCGTTGCCGCTTCAGCGGCGCAGACTGCCAGGCCTAGTACGGATCGTCCGACCGAAAACGTGAGTACGCTGTCTGATTATCGGGAGGTAGTTTACACGCGTGCGACTTACAATGTTCCCGAAGCAACACGGAACATCTTCGCCTATTATGAACCGCCGCCTGTGACGCCTGCCGCGTCGGTATCGACTCCCACACCGACGCCGACTCCGCCGTTGCTACTTGCAGCGGTTTCGCCCTCGAATGTTTATGCTCGCACTGCGGACTTTACGCTTGAAGTTTCAGGGGATAGGTATACACCCGACCTTCGTATTTTTGTGGATGGCAGAGAGCTAGTGACTACTTATAAGGGTCCGCAACAGCTTTCGACCGTTGTTCCTGCCTCAGTTATTGCGAATCCCGGAGTACGTCAGGTTGTTGTTCGTACGAGTGACAACAGACTCTACTCAAATCCGGGAACGTTGAGTGTCGCCGCTCCGCCGACTCCGAATTATTCGTACATTGGAATTATCGGCCCTAAGAATTTTGTGGATACTGCTCTGCTACAGGATCGAAGCAACAAGGAAATTCTCAACGTGCACCGCGGCGATATTCTGAGTGGGAGGTTCCGTGTCACCAGCATCTCAGAGAAGGAATTGGTCATGGTCGACACGAATCTCAAGATCAAACACAGTCTTACTATGACCGAAGGTGAGAAGGGTGCCGGCTCTCCGTTATCACGTCCGACTCCGAAAGTTGACGCCGAAGATGACGAACCTTAGACCAGCAGCCCACCACAATATATGTGGGTCGGCCTCAGAGAGCTCGGCCTCGAGGCTAAGGGACAATTTAGCGGCATCGAGGCAGTCAGAGGCCGGTTACACGCTCGTGGCGTTGTTGGCTCTTATGACGGTACTCGCCATGTTTGCCATGGCCGTTGCGCCCAGCATCCAACAACAATCTCAGAGAGAGCGTGAGAAGGAAGCCATCTTTCGCGGGGAACAAGTAGCCGATGCGATCCGAACTTACTACCGTTATCGCGTAGGTGTTTTCCGCACCGCTGGCGACGCGGCGTTACCTTCATCTATGGACCAGTTGCTCGAGGGAATACCAATTCAAGGTGGATCTAAGAACCGACAAATTCTTCGTGTGTCTGCTACTCGTGATCCACTGACGAAAGAAGCCGAGTGGCGTTTTATTCATCCCCGCAGCGAGGCGCTCATCGATTTTCAACAGGCAGTTATGTTCTATGCCGGCAATCTACTTCCACCTCCACGCGACCCGCAAATGGCTCAGCTGCAACAGTTTGCGGTTCCACAAATCACAAGCATAACAAACTTGGGATTGGCGTCCAGATCGAGTTCCTCATCGTCGGCGGGTGACGATTCAAGTGGACCATTCGTCGGTGTTGCGAGTCGAAGCAGAAATTCTTCAGTGCTTACCTTCTATGGAATCGAACGTCACGATCAATGGATCTTCACTCCGTTGTTTCGCAATTGAAGTTGGACCGCTACTTCCTTCTTACTCGCCGGACTTTCAAATGCTGTTCGCCTCTCGATAAAGTTTTTTAAACTCATCTGAATCGATTCTGTGGTACGTTGAGTTCTTGAGATCGAAGCGCTGAGCGATGATTTTGTAGTGCGCTCAAGCAGCGTGAGCGTTGCAAAGTCGCGTTCAACGGCGCGAAAAATATTTCTGCATTGGAGTAATAAGTTATTGACATCCGCACTGTTTGCGTTTATATAGCAAGATGTTGTGCGCCGTTTACTCTAGCCCACAAGACAAAAGCAAGCACAGTATCTTGTGGTCACGAAGAAACAAAAAATCCAATCTCGAAAGAAGGAGCACATAGAAGCTATGGCAACTAAAAAAGGTGGAAAGAAGGCCGCGAAGAAGGGCGGAGCTAAGAAAGCCGCAAAGAAGGGCGGAACCAAGAAGGCCGCAAAGAAGAGATAACTCGAACCAGCAGGTTACAGCACGAACCTTCCACCGGCGCACACAAACATCTGAGGCCAAGGGGCCTTACAAGAAACGACGAGACCTTCAAGCGAAGCTCGTCGTTTCTTTTTGTTGTTGATAACCTCTTGAGTTAGCCGAGTGGATCGAGTCATGCTCAACGTCGCGCTGGTAGAACCAGAGATTCCGCCAAACACAGGTAACATCGCGCGACTGTGTGCCGCGACGAACGTACCGCTTCACATTGTTGGCGTGCCTGGTTTTCGAATGGACGACCGCGCCCTTCGAAGGGCAGGACTGGATTACTGGCCAGAGGTCAGTCTAATTCGTCATCGAAATCTTGAAGCTCTCTACGAAGCGTTGCCGGATGCCAGATTCGTTTATCTGACCACTAAGGCTCGCCAGCTCTATACCGAGTGGGACTTTCAGCTCAACGATTGTTTGATTTTCGGAAGGGAAACGCGAGGATTGCCCGAGGATCTTTTGCGTGCTCATTCTGACAATTGTTTGAGAATTCCTATGCTGAACCCTAATGTACGAAGTTTGAACCTGGCTACGGCTGTAGCCATAGTACTCTTTGAAGCCCTGAGACAAACTGGTCGGATTTAATAGCATCACCGCAGTTGACCCTACTTATTGCTTGTCAGCGCATTCCTTCCCCAGGTGTTAAGATAATTACTTCCCATAAAGTGAATTCGAAGCTTGTGATGCTGCAAAGAAAAGACATCCGAAATATCGCCATCATCGCCCACGTCGACCACGGAAAGACCACCCTCGTTGATGCGATGCTGCGTCAATCCGGTACCTTTCGTGAGAATGAACAGGTACGCGAACGTGTGATGGACTCCATGGATCTTGAACGAGAGCGTGGCATAACCATCATGGCGAAGAATACGGCCGTCCACTATCAGGACGTGAAAATCAACATAGTAGATACCCCAGGCCACGCTGACTTTGGCGGTGAGGTCGAGCGGGTTCTGAAGATGGTTGATGGTGTCATGCTTTTGGTCGATGCGGCTGAAGGTTGCTTGCCGCAAACGAGATTCGTACTGAGGAAAGCTTTGGAAGCGCGTTTGCCCGCTATCGCTGTTGTCAACAAGATCGACCGCAGCGACGCTCGCCCAGGCGAAGTGGTGGACGAGATCTATGAATTGTTCCTGGACCTCGACGCGACCGATGAGCAAATTGAGTTTCCAATTCTCTACGCGATTTCTCGAGAGGGACTTGCGAAGCAGAAGTTGGAAGACGACTCCAATAATCTCCAACCACTCTTCGAGCAGATCGTTGAGACCATTCCGGCTCCAAAAGAACTCAGAACAGACTCGCTGCAGTTGCTAGTCGCCAACCTCGATTACAACGACTATGTTGGTCGGCTGGCTATTGGGCGAATCTTTTCCGGCGGTATAAAAGTCGGTGACCAGATCGCCGTTGTGAAGCCTGACCGGTCGATTCAAAAAACAAGGGTCTCGCAGCTCTACGTTTTTGAAGGCTTAAAACGTGAATCGGTGGACGAAGCCGGCTGTGGTGAGATTGTGGCGCTCGCCGGCATCGAGTACATCAATATCGGCGACACGATAACGTCAGTTGAAAACCCGCAACCATTACCTGTCATCGCGGTCGATGAACCTACGATTGCAATGATCTTTGGAGTCAACAACTCGCCCTTCGCGGGACGGGAAGGAAGGTTCGTGACGTCCCGACAAGTCAAGGAACGTCTTGATAAGGAGATCCTCGGGAATGTCGCGATCAGAGTCGAAGAAACTGAATCACCTGATCAGTTTAAGGTGTCGGGCCGCGGGGAGTTGCAGCTCGCAATACTCATCGAAATGATGCGTCGCGAAGGTTATGAGCTGCAGGTGTCAAAACCCGAAGCTATCACGCGCTACGTGGAAGGCAAGACGCTGGAACCGATCGAGGCGGTGGTGGTCGATTGTCCCGACGAATTCATAGGCGTTATCACCGAAGCGTTAGGAAGACGTAAGGGGCAAATGACGAAGATGGTGAATCACGGAACTGGCCGCGTTCGCCTGGAGTTTGAAGCACCCTCGCGAGGACTGATTGGATTCCGTAATGAGTTTCTGACCGAGACGAAGGGTACTGGTCTTTTAAACACGATGTTCCTGCGATGGGGCGAGTGGCAGGGAGCGATGAGAGGCCGCGCAGCTGGTGCTCTCGTTGCTGATCGTATGGGCGAGACAACCACGTATGCACTCTACAATCTGCAGGAGCGGGGTACCTTATTCGTGAGACCCGGAACTAGAGTCTATGAAGGAATGATAATTGGTGAAAACGCACGCGCCGTCGATCTGGATGTAAACGCAATAAAAGAAAAGAAACTCACCAACATGAGAGCTTCCACGGCCGACGAAGCCATGCGGTTAGTCCCTCCAAAGGAATTGTCGCTTGAACAGGCCTTGGAGTTCATCGCCGATGACGAGCTGGTAGAGGTGACTCCGCAAACAATTCGCTTGCGCAAGCGAGTCCTGGCCCCAAACCTGCGACCGAAACGTAAAGAGTCTGGCGAATTTTAGGATGCCAAATCCTTTCCGCCTTCCAAGGGTCTATCCTCTAACAGATACCCAAATCTCGGGTCTCACCCACGCCGATCAGGTAGCAAAACTGAGCGACGGCGGAGCGTCGCTTGTGCAACTGCGAGAAAAGAAGATGCCGGCTCTGCAATATTACGAACACGCCGCAGCTGCGTTAAAGGTAGCTCGTCAGCGCAACGTGAAGCTCATCGTTAATGACAGAGTAGACGTCGCACTTGCAGTCGGCGCGGATGGCGTTCACTTAGGGCAGGACGACTTGTGGCCTGAAGCAGCTCGGAGGCTCCTCGGAGACGGCGCAATAATTGGATATTCAACACACACTTTGGAACAAGCTCGAGTCGCCACCACACTTCCGATAGATTACATCGCGATTGGCCCCATCTTCCGTACGACAACAAAAGCTGATACAGCACCAGAACTGGGTTTGGCAGGCCTCAAAAGAGTTCGACACGTTGTCGGCAGGCTCCCATTGGTTGCGATTGGGGGAATTACCATGACAAATGCGATTGACGTCATTGAGGAGGGCGCCGACTGCGTTGCGGTAATTAGTGCTGTGCTGTGCGACCCCGACGCCGTTGCACAGAACCTTCGATCTCTAATTGATTCTCTCCCATCCCTTTAGCCAACATTATTCGCTTGCGTTTATCATTGTTATGCGCGAGAATCGAAAATGATTCGAAGGTGCCGCTCGTTCGAGTCGCACTCTCACCAAGCGAACATGCCTTAGCAACCACCACTTTTCGGAGTCTCCGAGCCAGATGAGCTTCTTCGACTTACCGCCGATAATTGAGCGAATGCTGCTAATTTCCGACAAGATCAGTGATCTGAACTTTTCAGTCGGGCAACTTCCTCAAGTGGAAATTAATGGCAAGTTGACGCCAGTCCAACCCCTCGGCATGCAGAAGCTGTCACCTTATCAAACCGAAATAATTGCATTGACCCTTATGCAGGGGAATCCTGATGCAGCCGAACGCCTGGCCCGCACAGGCACTGCCGATCTCAGCTATTCACTTCCGTCGCGAGCCCGTTTCCGGGTGAATATTTTTCAACAACGTGGGGTTTACTCCATCGTCATGAGGGTTATCCCAACTGACATACCTACCCTCAAGTCATTGGGACTACCTAAGCAATTGGCAGCGATAGCCGAGCTCCGGAATGGTCTCGTGCTTGTTACAGGTCCTACCGGTTCCGGCAAGAGTTCAACTCAGGCGTCAATCATCGACATCATCAACGAGAAAAAGCACTACCACATTGTGACTATCGAAGATCCAATTGAGTACTTACATTTGCACAAGAGCTCGACTATCAACCAGCGAGAGGTTGGACACGACACTAGAGACTTTCCTTCAGCGCTCCGCGCAACGCTCCGTCAGGCGCCAAAAGTAATTCTCATTGGTGAGATGCGAGACTACGAAACCACCGAAATCGCGTTGGAAGCCGCAGAGACAGGACACCTTGTACTATCAACTCTTCACACGATCGACGCTTCGAAGACCGTCGATCGAATCATCGGTCTCTATCCGAAGAATGAGGAGCCAGTAATCAGAACTCGACTGGCTCAGACGTTTCGCTACATCGTCTCCCAGCGATTGATTCCTCGAGCTGACGGCAGTGGACGTGCCGCAGCAGTTGAGATCCTCAGATCGAGTCCACGAACTCGCGAATATATCGAGACGGGAGAGGTTGAAGGAAAATCTTTGCTGGATGCCATGCGCGACGGGAAGCTGGACGGTATGCAGGACTTCGACACGGTGATCAAGGGACTGATCGAATCGAACACGGTTAGCCTGGAGGATGGTCTCGCCTTTGCAACTAACCAAAACAACTTGCTGCTTTCACTCAAAGGGATGACAGCCGCTGAGGATTTCATTCGAAGAGAAGTTGACAAGATGCCAGTTGGGGCTTTTTCAGATTCCGGTTCCATGTTGGGTTTAATTGAATAAATCCGTCTCGATAACTTCATGCCATGATTATTGTTTGCCAAAAGTGTTCGACCCGCCTGCAGATTGACGAAGAGAAGTCACCGAATCGACCTTTCAACGTTCGATGTCCAAAGTGCAACAGTACAAATAGTTCGGGACCACTTACTCGGCCTCGTGATCAAAGTGCGTTCACTGTTGGCGAATCGCCTTCAACTGATCACCCGCGCTTCGGGCAACCAACCGCCCGCGCTTATGAGCTTGAGACCACAACCACTGGGCCAGGTGAGACGTCTCCTTCAGATGAGGCCATTCGCATGTTGGCAGAAGCTCTGTCACAGAACACTATTCGCGGAACGGACAACTCAGGTGCGCGTCCGGCGTGGGATCGCCGCAAAACATTGGTCTGCTCAAGTGAAGCGTTTCGGGAACTGATTGCCCGGCGTCTTACGGAAAGCGGTTATCAGGTTTTTGTTGCGGAGGATACCAGGCAAGCAATTGAAACAATGCGGGCCAATCAGATGGATGTCGTTTTACTCGAACAGCAATTTGATCCTGCCGAACAGGGCGTCGCGTTCGTTGTCAGGGAGATTAACGTAATGAGGCCGGCTCAACGGCGTCGCCTTTTCTTCGCCACATTGTCTTCGTCGCTGCGCACGCTCGACGCTCATGCAGCTTTTCTAACCAACGCCAATCTGACAGTCAACATCAATGATATTCAAGAACTACCTCGGATCATGGAGGTGGCATTGCGTGACTACAATGAGCTTTACCGGGAGCTCAATGTTGCCCTCAATCTCACCGCATTGTAGTCTCCGCTTGACGCTGAAAGACAGGAAGGGCCACTGAGGTGGTCCTTTTACTTTTCAGTCCAAGGCTGAATCAAATTTTTTCCAGACGGCAGACTTACATTAAGTATCAAAACTCATGGTTCTACTGTCTTGCCAAGTAGTAATTTGCTACTCTTACGCGCCAAGCTCTAATCTAGGACTATGAAGGCTTCAGGGGAACTCCAGGAGAATCCGCTGGGTCGTGAGAGGCACAACCACAAGCACCAGCGTTCGTCTGAAAGCTGGCGGCGATTGAGCCTTGTTTTGTTTCTAACGGCGGTTTATATGCTCGCGGAAGTGCTCGGGGCCTGGTGGACCGGGTCGCTCGCCTTGTTAGCTGATGCGGGCCACATGTTCACTGACGTAGCCGCTCTCGTATTAGCGCTCACCGCGGTTTGGTTTGGGTCTCGTCCGGCAACTTCTAAAAAGACTTTCGGCTATTACCGTCTGGAGATCATCGCAGCACTAGTCAATGGGGTAGCGCTGGTGGTGATTTCGCTTCTTATTTTTTATGGAGCGTACGAACGTTGGCTTTCGCCGCCCATCGTTCGGAGCGTACCCATGATCTTGGTGGCGGCTGGTGGTCTCGTCGTAAACTTGACGTGTGCTTGGATCCTTCACGCCCGTGACGAAGTCGACCTTAACATTCGAGGTGTGTGGCTTCATGTTATGGGTGACGCTCTCGGTTCAGTGGCTGCGATCCTTGCCGGCGTATGCATGGTGTTGTTCGGATGGTACGCTGCTGATGCTGTTTTCAGTATTGTCATTAGCTTGCTGATAATTTGGGGCTCGGTCAGGCTAATTCGAGAATCGACGAATGTTCTACTGGAGGGCACTCCAGCCCATATCAATCTCGCTGCGGTTGAAGACGCGATCTTGGATACAAGGGGTGTTGCGAATGTCCATGACCTCCATGTGTGGACAATCACCTCAGGTCGCGACGCACTCAGTGCTCATGTAATCCATGCTCACAGCATTTCACAGCCAGACCTGCTGAAAGAGTTGCGCACCAAGCTTCACGATCGATTTGGCGTCGATCACCTCACAATCCAAATGGAAACCCCCGACTTTGAAGATGAGACTTTTCATTTTTGTCATGCTGGGACTGCATGCTTCAGGTCGGAAAGAAGGTAGTTGATCATTAATGATCTCCGTTCCCATTTCTGCCTAATGGAACTAAACCTTCTGCTAACTTTGGACCTCCGCGAACAAGCGGCCCTGCAGGCAGCGCTCGTTACTCATGGCGCCCCGGACGCTCTTGTTACGCTAGCGCTGACTGGTGCTTGCCGCATTTCCTCCATCAACGAAGCACGACAGCTTCGTAAGTGGCTTGCAGAAGCCCGCACCGCTGGTGAAACGGATTTTGCGTCGCTGCGTGTAATTGAAAGAGCCCTGATCGACTTTGGTTTGTGATCGCTCGGGTTGAGCCTTGTGGAAACAACATCTATGAGCGAGATTGAACTGGCCTATGGACAGAGATCGTTCAAGTTCATCTTGGATGATAGCCGTTTTTCAGTGATTACAAATGAAACAGCGGCGGAAAAGCCGTTGAGTGACGTAGAAATAGGTTCGCTGCTGGACTCCCCCATAGCCTCACCACCAATAGATGAAATCGTTGGCAGCACCGATTCAGTGCTAATAGTGGTATCGGATGCGACGCGCGCTACTGCCAGTGCTCAAATCGTGAACTTACTGGTCCGACGGCTCATTCAGGCTGGCGTCTCACCTGGTAACCTTGCGGTGATCTTTGCGACTGGAATCCATCGCCGCGTGACTGAGCAAGAAAAGATTGAATTGCTGACTCCTTTCATCGTTCAACGGTTGCGAATCCTGGAACATGATCCTTATGACAGCACGAGGCTGATCTTTCTCGGGATGACGGAAAAAGGTTTCTCAGTCGAAGTTAATAGTGCGCTGAAAGAATTTTCTCGCGTCATTGTCATTGGCGGGATCGGTTTTCATTACTTCGCTGGATTTACTGGCGGGCGTAAGTCCATTTGCCCAGGGCTCGCATCCGCAAGCACGATAAAGAGCACACACATGTTGGCTTTGGATTTCGAAATAGGCGGCCGCAAAGCAGGAGTCGGCACCGGACTACTGGACGGAAATGTCGTCCATGAAGAATGCGAGCGCGTAGCCGAACTTGTTCGGCCGACCTTTGGTATTAATACTATTGTTGATAAGAATGCACGGGCTGAGCGCGTCTTTTGCGGAGATTGGCGACTTGCTCACCGCGCGGCTTGCGAACATTACTTGAGGGCTCATTCGGTTTACATTCCAGGAAAGCGGGATGTGGTAATAGCGAGCTGTGGCGGTTTTCCTTATGACATTAATCTAATCCAGGCACATAAATCGCTCGACATGGCGGCCCATGCTTGTAACGACGGCGGCGTGATTATTTTGCTCGCTGAATGTCGCGATGGTCTGGGCCGGTCCGACTTCATGAAGTGGTTCGACGCACCAGATTCTCGCACGCTTGAAGTACGACTTCTCAACGAGTACGAAGTGAATGGTCAGACTGCATGGTCCTTGTTGACGAAGGCCGAGCGTTACAAGATCTATTTGGTCTCAGAACTAGCGGACGACGACGTCCGACAGATGCGGATGTTTCCCGCTAGAACCCTGGCGGATGCGTTGGAATTGTCGGGTGGTTGTGAAGGAGGCTTCATCATGCCTCGAGGCGCTGCCGTATTGCCACGCATCGAGGCGCAATCATGAAGACTTTACCTGGCCCAGTTAGCAAACAGGATGGAACTGAAGTTAAGGACATGCAGCGTGCGCAGTTGGGAATGGGAAGATCGTGATTCGCTTGTGCACCACGCGAACAATAGAAACGTTTGGATTAATCTTCGCGACAGGTTTCCTCATCCGTACACTGCGAATGACGCTCGAAGCTGGCTAGAGAGTGTTATTGGTCTCAAACCAGAGACTAATTTCGCGATTGCAGTGCTTGGTGAGGCAGTGGGAGGCATTGGTTTCGTTATCCAACACGACGTCGCCTACCGCTCAGCGGAAATAGGATATTGGCTTGGAGAGAACTTTTGGGGCCGAGGCATTGCTACTGAAGCATTGATTGCTGTGACCGAGTATGCCTTTTCCAACTTCGATCTATGTCGTTTGTACGCACACGTGTTTGATTGGAATGGGGCCTCCGCCCGCGTACTCGAAAAGGCCGGCTATGTTTTTGAAGGACGCTTGAGAAGTAGCGTGACAAAGAACGGCCAGACAATTGACCAGCTCATGTATGCGGTGATTCGCGACCCACACAAGTGAAATTGATCCATCGTCGTATCTTACGTTTGACGAGTCTGAAGGAGTCAAAGTCATGAAAAGAATCGCCATCGGCCTGGTAATGCTATTTGGTACGTTGTGTGCCAGCGCGCAACAGTCCACAACTAATTCAAACGAGAAGCGAGTGCCGCTAACGGAAACAGCAGCGGCCCTCGATGCCAACGCCGCGCCGGCTATCGAAGCAACGTTAAGTACGACGGGTATTAACGGCACACCCGATGCGCCAGTTACAAACATTCGAATGATTGTCAGAAATACCAGTCCGATTTCATATGCGTTTGTATCTGGAATTGTTACTTTCTACGACGCCGCTGGCGTTCGCTGTGGCGAAGCAATATTCAAAGCCGATGCACTTGCTGTAAACGAATCTTTTGAAGCTGACGCTCCTGGCATTCGTATCCGCTGTTCACCCGCCAGTTGGCGAATTGTCGCCACCAGTCTGTTGCCCCGATCAGTGCCAAATCCCACGGCCACTCCGGTGATTAGATCCAGTTCTAGACTCGTTATTAGTGTCGACGGGGAACTGCATCCAATTCAGTTAGACAAACCAATGATGATCAACGTTGGTGACAAGCAGCTGACAATCATTATTCGCGAAGGACCTTGACGTCGTGCATGCGGCTTGACCGTCAAAGTTGCCAGTCTTAGCATTAGCCATAATCAGAACGAAGTCTGATGTTGAAAGCAGGAAAGTTGTATGGCCGAGAAAGAAAAATGCGCACATGGGGTATGTGAATGCATGGCTGAAAGCGATAGCAAGTACTGCAGCGAGTATTGCAAGAATGCGGAGAAGTCGGGAGTTTTAGAAATAGGCTGCGGTTGCGAGCATCCTCCTTGCCGTTAGGTTAATTCTCACGTTGCCCACAAGGCGGTTCCAAGTTTCCCCTTACAGCCTTACTGTGCGAGGCCCACCAGGTGATTTATTCGGATCACTTTTCCGTAGTTTGAATTCGTTCAGTCAACCTCGGTGGTGCCGCTTGCTCTTCGCAACACAGATTGCAGACAACTCACTCGCGAGTTAAAGTAACGATTCTTTTGAGATCACGCGTAATCATATGTCTGCAATTCTCTCAACGTTAATCGAGCTGCAGCGTCTGAAGCGACTTGATCGCACTGGCTGGACGTTGCGGGGTCAGCCGAACGGAACCGAATCGGTTGCTTCCCATTCGTTCGGCGTCGGAGTCACCGCCATGTTACTCGCTGATGAATTGCGTCAGCATGGAGTACTCGTTAACGTCGAAAAGGTACTGCGAATAGCTTTGCTACATGATTGGGCTGAAGTCCGTGTAGGAGATATGCCGCGGATAGCCACCAGCTATTTTGGCGCTGCGATCAGAAGGGAAGCTGAAAGCGCCGCATTTGCCGAAGTTGTAAATCGAGTTGACCAGGAAGAGTTGTACGCAAGCCTGCATGACGACTATGAACAGCGTCACAGCCTCGAGGCGCGGTTGGTGAAGGCAGCCGACGTCCTGGATTTACTGGTCCAGGCCCTGGCCCTGGAGAAGGCTGGTGCGCGTGGTTTGGATGAATTCTGGGCCGTTGCGGAGAACCCTGAATTCCAGCTCGACGGTGTAGCTCACGCAGTTGTCGCAACACTCTTTCAGTCACTCTTGGAAGCGCGAAGTAACATGAATGAACCGCCTGACCATGTCTGATTTCTTGTCGGAATTCATAAGCTCGTTGACGTGGCGCGGGGTCTTGTTCGGGGCTCTCATTTTCGCAGCGACCTTCTTTATTAACCTCGCGATTGTTTCGTTTATCCTAGTCAGGCTACCCGCAGACCATTTCAGTACACACCATAAGACAAAGTTCTGGTCGGGGCCCCGTCCGGCCCTTCGAGCGGCCGGGATTATTGGCAAAAACATTCTGGGAGTTCTCTTAGTTGCACTTGGCGTTGTCTTGTCCCTTCCTGGTGTTCCAGGCCAGGGCTTACTCACGGTTCTGCTTGGTATCATGTTGCTCGACTTTCCGGGTAAGCGCCGTCTGGAACAGAAGTTGTTAAGCAGACCAGAGATCGTCAGGACCATAAATCGACTGCGGAATAGATTTGGAAAACCTCCGCTTGAACTTGACTGAGGTCAGTGCAAAACGTGCTGCCAAAGGGAAGGCAAAAGTAACGTCTAACGCCTAAAAGCCGGGGAAAGTGCAGCGTTGACAAGAAAAACTCTAGTTTGCTAGCTTGAACGCCCAAGTCGCGATCCTTCGGCGTTTGACGTATGATTTGCGCCTTAAGGCTTGTCTAATGCTCAAGTATCTCAACGCCAGAATCGCTACGCTCCGGGTGTTTCTGTTTCTCACCATACTACTGGCCATAGTCCTTAATACAAGCTGTAGTCTTCTCGGTACGCACAAGAGAGTACAAGTTCCTGAGCTCCTGCCTTTGACCGGAGCTAATAGAGATCGATTGATCCAGGAAGTAAATCGACTCGCATCGGTCAAATCAGTACACGGAAAAGTAGATATACAGTTTGAAGATACTTCCTTTGCGTCTGTAGGTTTGGCAGATAAATACCGTCAGGTCGATGGATCCGTAACGCTACAGAGGCCAGGCAAAATCTATTTAGTAATTCAGTTCACATTTGTTGATATCGCGCAGATGGCGTCCGATGGCGAACGCTTTCGCGTGGCGGTATTGCAGGGCGACGAAAAATACAAGCGTTTCGTAAAGGGGACGAACAGCGCGGTTTATCCAAAGCTGAACAACAACGGCAAGGATCCCGCTGCTCCTCCGAGGAAAGAGAAAGAGAAGAGCGAAAAGGCGACGGTAAGTGCGCTCTCTAATCTTCGTCCTCAACATCTGACTGACGCGCTTATGATTCGCCCGATCGATACCAATAGCGGACTGGTCTACTCGCACAGCGAGTTTTTTCAGGAAGAACCAGATAACCGTCCTCAAGCCAAGAAAGGTGCCCGCGTCATGCGCGGTTACTATCTGCTGGAGGAGTTTTCGCAACCTCAAGCGGGTACATCTCAGTTGTTGAGACGGATGTGGTTTGATCGAGTCAACGGTATCCGTTTGGCTCGGCTTCAAACTTTTGACGACCGAGGTTTACTGATTACCGACGTCGGATACTTTAATGAGAAACCCTTCGGTAGTGACGCAATTGCGATGTTACCGAGTCGAATCGAAATCACCCGGCCGCAGGACCAGTACAAACTAAGCATTAGCTATCAGGACACCTCTTCCGTTGACGTTAATAAGGAATACCGTCCGGAAGCCTTTGTATTAGAGAATAAGTGGCAACTACCGGAAGTTGATCTAGATGCGCAGAACATAAAGAAGGTTACGGCAAATCACTAAGCAAGTCGCGGATGCTAGATAAGAGAGTGCCGATGTATTAACATCTGTCCTTGAATCTGGCATCCAGTTTTTGTGTAAGTTTGAGACCCTCTGTTCGTTGAGACCCATCTACGAGCCTGCCGGCCGAAGATTACGAACTGACGCAGCATTTCGATGAGAACGATTCTACAAGCTGAAAACCTGGTCAAGGTCTATCGAATCGGAAAGGTAGACGTGCCCGCATTACGTGGTGTCTCGCTGGAAGTTGAGGAAGGCGAGTTCTTAGCGATCATGGGACCCTCAGGTTGTGGGAAGTCAACCATGCTTCACTTGTTGGGAGGTCTACTGACTCCTACTAGCGGCCGAATAGTGATTGATGGGGAAGACATCACTGCCGCGTCTGACGCGAAAAGAACCGCGGTGAGACGCAAAAAGATCGGCTTTGTTTTTCAAAGGTTCAACCTGTTTCCAACACTTACAGCCGAAGGAAATCTCCGACTGGCGGAGCGAATTCACGGCAACGGAGTGGGAGATCCCCAGCTTCGTCGGGAAGTGCTTCGCCTGCTGGGCTTGGAAGACAAACTTCACCATAAGCCGCTGGAATTATCAGGTGGCGAGCAGCAAAGAGTCGCGCTGGCTCGTGCTGTTGTGACACGGCCGGCCATCGTCCTTGCGGACGAACCCACGGGGAATCTCGACTCCGAAAACTCGACCCTTGTGCTTAACATGTTTCAGGAGCTCAATTATCGCTTCAACCAGACCATTGTAATGATTACGCACAATCCGGAGGCCGCTGCGATGTGTCGTCGGATCGTCCAGATGCGCGACGGACACATTGTCGACCATCCGCCAACGGTTCGATTGTAAGAATCCCGTTTACAGGAATATTCCTCGGAGGCTAGAATCTATTTTACCCGCCAGCCACGGATCGCGTGGCTGCTTACTTGCAAGCTTGAAACGTGCGAGGCCTGATTACCACACTAAAGAAGATCTTCTTCTGGAACTACGAGAGAAACACTTGGCAATGGGATGTTCTGTGTGTGGTCATTCTTATTTTCATCTTTTTGACACCAAAAAGCTGGATTTCGAGTGGCGAACGGCCCCGAATGTCACCGCATCAAAGCCCCATTGCCACGACCCTCGTATTGAGTCCGGAAGTTATTGCTAGTGAAGCAGATAAAGGGCAAATCGAACAGCAAATCAAGGCACTAACAGGACGCGGTGACATTGAAGTGGTGGCTGTTCGAAAACTAGTCGGTCCTGACGGACGAACTCGTAGCTTCGAGGTTGACATACGGTAGCCTTTCCCTATAATTGCGAGGTTTTTTGCGAACCCGGGGAGAGAGGAGAATTGAGGTAAGGAGCGTTTATGAAGAGATTTGTTCAGTTGGTCCTGGCAACAGCTTTCATAGTATCCGCAATCATTATTGTCTCCCCGACGGCGACAAAAGGTCAGGGCGCGGGGTTGGTGAGTTCTGTATTGAGTCGGTTGGAGAAGAATCGTCAGAGTTTGAAGGCGCTTCGAGCAGGCATTAGTGTGGTGAAATACAACTCGCAGCTGGGGATTGAGGATAAGTACAGTGGCATAGTCATCTACGTGCCGATCTCAGGACGGCAAGCCTCTGTTCGCATCGACTGGAGCAAACCACGGCGTGAAACGTTGGCGGTGTCCAACGGCAAGTATGTCCTGTTTCGTCCTGCGCTCGGGGTTGCTTACACTGGTCCGTCTAATAAGATGAAGGATCAAAAGGCTGGTAGCTTGGTGGAAATGATCAATATGTCGCGCCAGCAACTTGAAGCTCGTTTTCAACCCGTTAAGGATGTTCGGGAAGAGACTCTCTGGGGAAACGTCGGCACCATTCATCTCACGCTCGTTCCCAAAGGTAACGCCAGCTACAAATACGCCGAAGTCTGGATCGATTCATCGGGCATGCCCGTGCAAACGAAGATCGTCGAGAAGAACGACGATACAACCACGCTGCGTTTGACGGCGCTTGAGAAGAATCTAAAGATTTCTCCTTCTGACTTCGATGTCAAGCTTGATGGCAACGTAAAGATCGTTAAAGGTTAAGGACACGATAACAACCAAAAGCCTGGAGGGCTCTGTCGTTTCAACAGAGCCCTTCGCTATTTGTGCGCTATCGTCTCGTCTTGCGTTTCGAAGTTCCGTCGCATATTCTTCGCGTCAAAAGTTCGAAGGACCATCGACTCTATAGACTGTCTCCACTGATGAGAAAGACCAAGTTTCTAAAATTAAAACTTCGCGAGGCGAGCTTTATCAGTCGAGCCTTGTTGTCCAGCCGGCATCCTGTTCTCGCGCACCTTATTCCGATGCGTCGTTGCAATTTAGCCTGTGGTTATTGCAACGAATACGACCACACGTCGAAACCCATTCATCTTGATCTCGTCAAAGCTCGTTTGGACAGGCTCGCGGATTTAGGCACTTCAATCGTTACGATTTCTGGTGGCGAACCGATGATGCATCCAGAGCTGGATCAGATTATTCATCACATCAGGTCGCGCGGGATGATCGCCGGCCTGATCTCAAATGGCTACTACTTCACTCCCGAACGAATCAAACGTCTCAACAAAGCTGGTCTCGAATACCTACAGATAAGTATCGATAACGTTGAACCTGACGAGGTGTCGCGGAAGAGTCTGCGCGTGCTTGATAAGAAGCTGCGTTACCTCTCGGAGTACGCTGACTTTCACGTCAATATCAACTCAGTGATTGGCGGCGGGATCAAGAATCCAGAGGATGCGTTGACAGTTGCTCGTCGCGCAGTGGAATTGGGTTTCTCGACCACGGTAGGTGTTATTCATGACAGCGATGGGACATTGAAGCCCCTGTCAGCAAAAGAGAAAGACATCTTTCAACAAGTGAAGAAACTGGGAAACAAAGATCACGCCCGGTTGAACTGGTTTCAGGATAGTATCGCTGAGGGAAAGACTTACAACTGGCGCTGTCGGGCCGGAGCTCGCTACCTCTATATCTGCGAGGACGGCCTAGTGCATTGGTGTTCGCAGCAACGCGGATATCCCGGTATTCCACTCGAGCAATACACGATGGAAGATTTTGATCGGGAGTACATGACCGAGAAGTGGTGCGCGCCAACCTGCACTCTTCAGTGTGTACACCAGGTTGGCATACTCGATAATTGGCGCGACCCGCAAAAGTCACCGGGACAAATGGCTCAAGAACAGAAGAACGGCAAGGGCGTCGGTGAGATGATAGGCGCCGATTAGTCAACCTCACTGATTACCGTCTGCGAGTTTCTGGCGAGCACGCTCGCAGTTCATATCCAACCCCTGACAAGTTTCGCTGAGTAAGAACTTCTGAAACTCGAGTCTCGCCTGACCCTCTTGATTCAGGTGTTCGAGCAGTAATCCGAGTCGGAACGAAATCGAATCGTCTGGCTCACCACCTTTCTCTGCAAGGCGATATTCTGAAATTGCATCACCCCAATAGCCAGACCGCTCCAGTTCGATTGCTAACAGTTTGTGAGTGTGTGCGTTGTCTTCAAGCGCTAGTGCTTCCTGGTATTCGCGTATTGTCGTCGCTTTGTCGTCTGCCAGCTTTGCTCGTGAAGCTCGCGCTAGATGCGCATCAATACTTCGGTTATCGCGATATACAAACGCGGCAATTGCAGAGAGGACTATCGTTGCGTAGAGTAGTGGTAAGGCAAAGCGCCACCTCACAGGTGAACGTCTCGGGTGACTCCATGCCATGATGGCTACCAAATAGAGTGGGAAGACAATCGACGGAAACAGCAGGGTTCCGGCAGCCCACGCAATCGACTGGTACAGGAGGAACCGTTTGCGAGCAGAAGCGAGCACCCACGTCGAAACTAATGCGGAAACTATCATGACGGCGGGCCGAATGAGTTCAAAGAACTCACCCGCCGACATGTTGAGTCGAAAGCTCACAGACGTCTCGGGCCAGAACTGCCTGCAACGGTCAGTATGGTTACAGAACTGGAAAGACCGAGTCCGGACAAGCGACCGGCCATCACCACGATCATCTCTCCCTTTTCCACGACGCCGGCCTCAAGCAACGTTTCCTCGCCGGACTTCAGCATCTCCTCGGTTGTCTGCGCCTTCCGAGTGAGCAGAGGTTCTACACCCCAGATCAATGCCAGCTCGCAAAGAACCTCCGGATTGTGAGTTAAAGCAACTATGCGCTGTTCTGGACGGAGGGCGGAAAGTCTTCGGGCCATTAAGCCCGAAGCTGTGAACACTGCAGTTACCGATGTACCCATTTCTTCAGCCGCGAACGCCGCCGCTTCGCATAACGCGCGACTAACTCGACCTGATTGCCTGCCAGCCCACTTGGCGAGGTTCTCCGGCTGCTTCTCTGCACCCAACTCGGCTGACTCAATAATGCGCGCCATCGTAGCGACAGCAGCGACGGGGTAGGAACCCGCAGCTGTCTCATTTGACAGCATCACACAATCAGTGCCGTCCCAAACGGCATTAGCGACATCCGACGCCTCCGCTCGCGTAGGTCGTGGATTAGTAACCATCGACTGCAGCATCTGGGTAGCCGTGATCACCATTTTTCCGGCCTTGATGGACCTCTCAATGATTCGCTTTTGGTAGACAGGAACTAACTCGACGCTCGTTTCCACGCCAAGGTCACCGCGAGCAACCATTATTCCGTCAGCCGCAGCGATGATTTCGTCGAGATGATCGATAGCTTCTGCTTTCTCGATCTTTGCAATCAATGGCGCGTGACCACCCGCTTCGTTGATCAACCTTTTCGCATGCTCACAGTCACTTGCGCGTCGAACAAATGACAGCGCGATATAGTCGGCATTTTGCGCGACGGCCCATTTGAGGTCGACAATGTCTTTCCCGGTCAGCGAGTCTATCGGCAGCGAAACGCCTGGCAGATTTATCCCCTTGCGCTCCCCGAGCAATCCACCGTCGACAACACGGCAAATCACATCGGCATCAGTCGAGCTTTCAACTATGAGGGCGATTGCGCCATCGTCTAATAATAGCCGAGTACCTGGCTGGACCACGCGAGGCAGATCAGGATAGTTCGTAGATACTTGCTGCGCGTCACCGACCACCTGTCGCGTAGTTATCGTAAAGAGAGACCCAGCAACCAGTTTCACCGGTTCATCTTCTTTTAGTTCTCCGGTCCTAATCTTAGGTCCGGAGAGATCTACCAGGACGGCGATCGGTCTTCCCATTTTTCCCGCAGCCGCGCGTGCGCGATCAATGTCGATCGCTTTTTCTTCATGAGTTCCATGAGACATATTTATGCGAACGCCATTGGCTCCTGCTGCAAGAAGCTGTTCAATGACCTCAGGCTCACGCGAAGCTGGTCCCAAAGTAATAAGGATTTTTGCTTTTCTCAAAATTAGACCTGTTTACCTATTAAGACGATCATCTACAAGGCTGAAAAGGATCCGGAGAAATTTATCACGGCGTTTGCAGTGCGCTTTCCACAGCGAGCTTTATTCTCTCCGCAGTGGATGCTCCAAAACCAATGAAGCGCTCCACAAGTTGACCTTGGCGATCAAAAACAAATGTTTGCGGAATGGCGTCGTTGCCCGAAAGCAAAAAGCTGACTAAGTCGTCATCAGGCGTAGCAAGTGGATATTGAATGCCGAGTTCCCTGGCGAAATTAGAAGCCCTTTCGGGGTCACCGGGGCCGCCAACATTAAGACCGATAACTACGACTCCCTCGCTTTTAAACTTTTTCTGTATGTCGATCAAATGCGGAATACTGTCCCGGCAAGGGACGCACCAAGTGGCATAAAAATCGAGTACCAAAACCTTCCCCTTGTATTCCGAGAACACATTGTGCTTTCCATCCGAAAGCTTCCATCCCATGTTACCGAGGGATGCGCCTGACAACGGCGGCATTGGAAAGGTAGTACTTGGTGGTGCGGCGGGGCGAACCGTTCGCTGATTGGAGTTAACGAGTTCCCTGTTAGAGCAGGCGGCAGCCAGCAACAGACAATAGGACAGAGTCGCGATTAAGTAGAATCGGTTCAGGTTAAGTCGTGTATCTAGCATAGTGAAATCACTGTAAAGATTTCGCTGTTGGTTCAGTAAGGCTGCCAGACCACACGAGGAGTTTAGCTTTCTTTGTCGAAATCATTAGCCGCCGCTGGTGTTTCATTATGATCCTGCGGGAGCGGCTCGCCTGGAACGCGATACTCACCTTCGACCCAACGGCCGAGATCAACAAGCTGGCATCGTTCAGAACAGAACGGACGAAAGGGATTGTTTTTCCACTCGATTGATTTACCGCAGGTTGGGCAATTCATGAATCTTGACAGCCCGCAACGCTCTTTCGTTACGCAAGCGGCGCTGGTCGTTTGATCAATATTCGTCGTTTGACGAATTCGATCGTACCTTCGCGGCGCATGGCATTCAAGCGTACGGTCACACTTTCACGAGTTGAGCCCACGATAGAGGCGATTTCGCGATGAGGAAGGGGTATGTCAATCAGAACACCTTCTGGTTCGGAGACGCCGTATCGGTCTGAGAATTCGGCGAGCAACCTATCCAGGCGTGCGGGAATCGCATTTAGTGCGAAGTCGGCCAGTCGACGCTCTGCATGTTCAAGCCGTTGACCGATCAAACGGAAAGTGTAATCATGAAGTCCGGCATCCTCAGCCATCCCCCGTTTGAAATCCCCGACCTGAATTCGCAGGAGCCTGGAGTTTTCGTAGGCAACTGCGGAATTCGCTCGTTGCCCCGCAGCTGAGTATAGAGCTGACTCCCCAAAAAGCGATCCTTCTGGAAGGATGTCGATCACGGCTTCCCGACCAGTATCAGTTTCAATGCGACAGAGTTTTATTCGACCATGAATGATGGCGTACAGACAATCCGCCGGCTCGCCGGCGCGGTAAACAAAGCGGCGGCGGCGGAAATCCAATACTACTGAACTTTGTGCAAGATCAGTGACAAGGGTGTCATTCAATGATGAGCCACATTCCAGTTGACGGATTATCTCAGCGCGATCGAGTGGCGTTAGGTCTCGCGCGCGCTTCTGTTCCTGCACGGCTTTCATCTACCTGTTCCTCAGGGAGTCGAGTAAAGGTTCTCAGTCGAATCGATTATTGCTTGCAGCGTACCTACTCTATCCAAGGTGGTCTATGCGGATATTTACGAACGATTGTAAGGAACCCGCGTGATATTTCCCGGGCTAGTGTACTTTCTCGGCGATTGAATCTTGACTCGATGCTTGGGCGAGTGCCGGCTCAAAATGACTTAACCGAATGCCCCGAACTGTAGCATGAAGCTTATACCGGCGCAAGACAATAACGGACCAACATTCTCCTTTTATGGAACCCAAATCCAAAATACTCGTCGTCGACGATAACCCTGACAAACTGAGTCTGCTGGAGGCCGCTTTACTCCTGGCCGGCTACGACGTCACGACCGCCACTGATGGCGATGAAGCGCTAGCTGCCATCGATTCCTATCAGCCGGATCTGGTAATAACTGACGTAATGATGCCACGCATGAACGGTTACGAATTGGCCCAACGAATCAGGGCCAATCCTGCAACCAAGTTCATTCCCGTCATAATGCAAACGGCAGCTGGGCGGCGTGTGGAAGACCTGCGAAGGGCATCGGAAGTGGGTGCTCTCGGATACATCACCGACCCGACCGACCTCGATTTGTTGCTGGCCCGCACCAGGACACTTCTTGAATTCAAGGCCTATCTCGACGTCTGCGAGGAAGCGGCGTTCACCGACCACCTTACGAGTCTGGCGAATCGCAGGAGATTCGAACGCCAACTGGAACGAGAAGTTGGACGTACTCTTCGGTATGGTCATCCCTTCACTTTGCTGATGTTAGACATTGATAACTTTAAGCACCTCAATGATACCTTCGGGCATGATGTCGGTGACGAGGCGATACGTCGCATCGCTAAAGTATTGCGCGAGGGAACACGCGGTATCGACTTGGCCGCCAGGATCGGCGGAGAAGAGTTTGCCGTACTCCTTGTTGAAACCAGGGAGAAAGGCGGGCTGGAGGTAGCCGAACGTTTGCGAATTGCAATCAAGAGTCTCGAGATTCCTCAGGCCGGCCGCATTACTGCAAGCTTTGGGGTTGCAGAATGTCCCTTTGACGCGCAGACTGCTGCCGATATTCTGAAGGCGGCTGATATCGCGCTGTATGAGGCAAAGCGAAATGGCCGAGACCGAGTAATGAGTAAACAACCTCTCGAGTCGAACTCGACAGGCGCTGACGACGTACAAAACGAAGGAGTACGACGCTTGGCATCCAGAGGATAAGAATGGCTGATTACAAGGAAAAGATTGAAGAATGGCAGCAGGCCGCGCGCCGCAAGGCCCGGGAATTAGACGAGAAGTTTGCGATTTCGGATCTCGTGGGTGAGAGTGCCAGAGTGGCGGGCGAGGCTGCGAAACGTGGTGCGGAAACTATGGCAAGCGGGGCTGAGCGTTTGCGTGCCGAGGCCGAAAAACTGGCTGATGACGAAGAGGTCGGCGAAGCTGCTCGCCGCGCCGCAACGGAAACTGTTCGAAACGTTAAGAAGGCTGGCAAAGCTTTCCGAGGTGCAGCTGACGATGCAACCAAAAAGGCGGGCGAAGTCTTTGATGAGGCCAAGAACTATTACGACCGGGCATCGCAGATATATGGCACAGGCGCGAAGTTCACACGCGCTTCAACTGCAGCCACGTCAGGTCTCCTAAAGGCGCGAAATTGGATCAAGGAGAATCCCGGTAAGGCGGCAGTTGTCTCCGTTTCGTTAGTCCTGGGTGTTAGAGCTGGTGCGGCGTTTCCTAGTCTGGACGCTGTTCTCCTGGGCTCGCATCCACACTGGCTGACTCACTCTGCACTGCCGGTTTACGGTCTTCGCAAAGCGGGTGAGAAGTTTGATAACTACTTGAAAAAGCAAGAAGAACTTCTGGGCCGCGGCGAGCTCACGGAAGCCGAACAGCATCGCGCCGAGTTTGAGCGCAACATCACAAAGTATGTTGGAGCTCCCTTGCTGGGTGCGTTTAGTTGTGCAGCGGGAGCAGCGATGTGGGCTCAGATATTCCAGCCGGGAGCAATTACAGGCGCGCCGATCAGTTGGTTGTTGGGAGGCAATCCATTTCTTGACGGAGTTTGGCTATTTGCAAACGGGGTAATCTGTTTCCATCAGGGTTACAAGTTTTTCATGATTGCGCTCGCGAATCAGGAAGAGGTGGCGCGAGTTGTTCGAGAGATCAAAGGCCTTCTACCGGCTGGTGCGGTCTGAACGTGGTTGTAAGCCTGCTAAGTAATCGTAATTGGGAAAGGCCAGAAGCACAAAACGAATACCACCAGCGTCAGAATCGCGATCAGGATTCGTTTCATTCCTAAAGCTTCCACTTCCGGTGGCTGCGGATGTTGAACCTTCAACATGATTCCCAACAAAACCGCATAAAGAAATCCGCTCGGACTTCCGTGCCACCAGAAGCCGAGTACCGCCAGCACTGACATGGTCACAAATGCCACTCGCCCTATGATCTTGTGAGCTCGCAGTCCAAACAATGCGAAGGTCCCATGTCCACCATCAAGTTGGCCTACCGGCATTAAATTCAGACTCGTTACCAACAGGCCAATCCAGGCAGCCATGTAATAAGGGTTAGTAGGGGAGTTAGGATCCAGCTGCGCCCCTAACGCCCGGGCCAGCAGACGGAACAAAAATGGATCGTTGAAGAAGATGGCTGACCCCTCGTGCGGTAAGGGTGGGCCCATCGTCAAAACTCCGATTACCGACAACGGAAGAGCTATGACAAATCCCGCGAGGGGCCCGGCGAGACCAATGTCGAAAAGTGCACGACGGGTCGGAATCGGAGATCGAATTTTAATAAACGCGCCAAAGGTACCCGCCAGAAACAGAGGCGGCGCCGGAATGAAATATGGCAGCGTTGCGTTTACTCCGTAATAGCGGCAAGCGAGATAATGCCCCATTTCATGCGAGAACAAGATTGCCAGCAGCGCCCAGGAAAAAGTCAAACCATCACCGATCAACCGAGGATGGACCAGCGCATACCTGAAGAGTTCGACAATCGAATTGAAATAAGCGTGGGGAATGTAGAAAAAGTAATCAATCGGACCAGACAATGGTGGATCTGCCGGAGTCAGCTCTGGAGCCGCCAGCATTATTCCGGCAATGGTCGTCGTGATGATTGTGAGAGCGAAGAGCGCAATATGTAGCCGCCACTCACGAGCCGACACACGACCGGCATGACGTTGGAAAACATCAAGTGACGGCGTCACTGTTCTAATTGCTTCAGCCATATCGCCATTTAGAAGATCAAAGGCCAGAGTTTGGATGCTCCCGCAACTCCAGCTCTAGCCTCGAATAAGATGCCGCTATTTTTGAGTAACTAATATCCGACGTCAGTCGGTTCATCCGCTCCTGTATCACCATCCTCGTGAGCCTGAAGTTCTTTGCCGGGTTTGAAACGAATTGTTTTGCCGGATGGAATCGCCACTTCCTCACCTGTTCGAGGATTGCGACCAACTCCTCTTTTCCTCGGTTTGACCACAAAGACACCGAACCCCCGCAACTCGATTCGCTCACCTCTCGTCAGGGCCTCCTTCATCGAATGGAACAGCGCCTCGACTGCTTGTTCGGCCTTCATTTTCGGAACGCCGGTCTTGTCAGCGACCCGATTGATAATATCTAACTTGATCACGGCTCGGGGCCTCTTTTCTGGTCCCCCTGGGGACAATCTCTGGGCTTACGGTGCAGGGGAGGATGATAGAGAGGCCCGGTAAAGCCTGTCAAGGATGTACTGTTACAGCTAGCAAATACACGTTTGACAAGCAGGAGAGTGAAAGCTAACCTCAAACATCCGGCTGATAGCGGGCCGTTTTCACGCCATCACGCCTGAGTTCATTTGATCTTATGTTTGGAATCCGAAAACGCCGGCCGCCACCGTTTGGTGGTGTTCACATCGACGACGACAAAGACATTCAGGTACAGAAACCCGAAGAGTCTTCGCGCAGTGACCTGTGGTCGGAAGCGCGCCTACTGCTTCGCGACCTCATCTTCGCGCTTATGATCGCGGCTCTGGTTGTTGTGTTCATCGTGCAACCAGTTAAAGTGGAAGGCACATCGATGTTGCCGCGTTTGCACGACGGGGAACGCATCTTTGTTAACAAGTTGATCTATTACGACGAGTATCGCTGGGCGCCTAAACTCGAGCGCGGCGACATCGTGGTGTTTTGGTTCCCAGACGATCCTTCCAAGAGTTACATCAAGCGCGTGATCGGGTTACCTGGTGACACAGTGGAAGTTCACGAAGGGATCGTACGTGTAAACGGCAGTGATATCGAAGAGAGTTACCTCGACCAGCGTTTGAACCTATCGCACCGGAGCCAGGCGCAAATTTTTGTCAGACCCAATTATTACTTTGTGATGGGCGACAATCGTGATAACTCAAGTGATTCGCGTATTTGGGGTTTGGTGCCTAAAAAGTACATTTACGGAAAAGCACTGTTCCGCTATTGGCCACTGAACGCTGCAAGTGTAATACACCACGAAAACATCACCCCACCATCGCCACAGCCGCAAGGTTTCAGTCCGGAGACTCAGGATGTGCCCTCTAACGACCCGCCTCAGTAGTTCCGTGCGAGACTCTATCTATGATTAGTTGGCTGCGTTTGCTAGTGATGATCTTCTATGCTCCCTTGCGTGGCATGCGCGAAGTACGCGACCGCGGAACTTTGGCGCCGATTGCCTTCATCGCGTTCTTTAGTCAGGCTGCCTATAGTTTAATTACTAAGCGATTTGCCGGAAGCGTTTTGACATCGGGCGGCGCGATAACTTCGGAGCTTTTCCAGGGAGCCATGACGGTCGTGTTAGTGGCCGTGGTTCTCGTCCCACTGCTTACATTGATTGCCAACATGTTCGATCGTCGCGGTAGCTTTCGAGTCGTTCTCACACAGGAGTATGCGCCTGTAGCAGCGACGATGTTCTACGTTCTAACGGCAGCTAATATAGGCGCGATTCTAATTGCTGCATTTTTTCATTACTCAGGCATCCAGGCTGCTCACCTTGCCAGTACTGCCCAACAGGCGGATCAAATTCGCGCCATGTTTGGAGGTTCCCCCCAGTGGAACGCGATTGTGGACCAACAACTTGCTGATCCGGCGGCGCTTTCTGAGGGCCTCTTTCTCTTACCCAAACTAACGCTCTTTACGATTGGGATGGTTCTAGGCGTAAGAGAGGCGTTTCGCATCTCCCTCTTTCGAGCGTTTGCGATTTCCGTGCTTGCTTATCTCGGAGTTGTCGTTATCTCACCGCTTTGGGCAAACTTGTTCTCTCGCGTTCTGGGCTCACCTTTCCTACTGTTCCTGCTGTTCATGTTGCTTCGAGGCTACTTCAGCGACATTATGGGCCAACATCGCGCCAAAGCGGCCTTCCGACAGAATCTCGAATCCGCAACTCTGAACCCGGCCGATGCCTCAGCCCACTACAACCTCGGCCTGATTCATCAGCAGCGTGGTGAGTTGGAAGCAGCTCGCGAGAGATTTGAGCGCGCCATTCAGATCGATGACGGCGAAATCGACGCCAGTTATCAACTTGGGCGCATTGCGCGGCAACAGAAACGATACGGCGATGCGATTCACAACTTTGAACAAGTGGTCGCGCGTGATCCGGCACACGCACAATATGAAATCTGGCGTGAAGTTGCTGCCACGTACATTGCTGCGGGCCAGTTTGAGGACGCCCGGACTGCGTTGGATCAGTTTTTGGAGCATCGACCATCGGATCCTGAAGGACTCTACCTTATGGGTCGGGCTCATGCCGGCCTTGGTCATAATCGCGAAGCAGCAAGTTTGATGCAGGCTTGTATCGATGCAGTTAAGACGGCGCCAGCATATAAATATCGGGCCAGTAAGAGGTGGCTCAACGAGGCGCAGCAGTTTATTAAGAGTAGTCAATAAGCGTATGGGACTTTGGATCCTGGCTTAGGTCTTAGGCCCAGACCAAAGCTCAAGTTCCTCAAAGACCAAAGACCAAAAAACCAAAGACCAAAGACCAAGACCGACTAATGTCACCAAAACCGAAGCAGCCAGCGGTATTAGCCCTTGAAGATGGTCGCATGTTTCGAGGACGTTCCTGGGCGGCCGAGGGCGAAGTTTGCGGCGAGATCGTTTTCAACACTTCCATGACGGGTTACCAGGAAGTGCTTACCGATCCGTCCTACGCGGGACAGATTGTTTGTATGACTTACCCGCTAATAGGGAATTACGGAGTGAACGAGAGCGACGCGGAGTCCTCCCGTCCGTGGGTGGAAGGATTTGTGGTTCGCGAGGCGAGTCGAATCACCTCCAACTGGCGTAGCGAGGAAAGTCTCGACGCCTATTTGAAACGGTGGAAGATCGTCGCGATCGAAGGTATTGATACGCGAGCACTCGTGCGGCACATTCGCGACAAGGGGGCAATGCGCGCGTGTCTCTCAACGATCGACCTCGATGAAAAGAGCGTTGTCGAGAAGGCGCGGCAATCTCCCCCTATGGAAAACCGCGAGCTGGCGAGCGTAGTCACGACTAAAACGCATTACGAGTTTCCGGCAGAAGGCAAGGAACGTTTTCACATCGTGTGCTACGACTTCGGGGTGAAAGCAAATTCCTTACGCGAGTTGGCCCAACGTGGTGTCCGTACAACCGTGGTTCCGGCTTCCACCTCAGCAGCCGAGGCGTTGGCTTTCAAGCCCGACGGGATTTTCTTGTCGAATGGACCAGGAGATCCGGCTTCCATGAATCGAGAAGTGGAAGAGATCCGGAAGTTGTTGAAAGCGACTGTGCCGATCTTTGGAATCTGTTTTGGCCATCAGCTGCTGGGGCGCGCATTTGGCGGAAAGACGTTCAAACTAATGTTTGGTCACCGAGGTGGCAATCAGCCGGTCAAAGAAATCTCGGGCCGCGGAGTTGAGATCACCTCGCACAACCATGGCTTCGCTGTAAGTGCCGAAAGTCTGCCTGCTGAAGTTGAAGTTACTCACATTAATCTCAACGATCAGTGTGTCGAGGGAATGCGGCATCGAACGTTGCCTGTCATCTCAGTTCAGTACCATCCGGAGGCTGCGCCAGGACCACACGACGCAGAACATCACTTCCAGCGTTTTGTCGAGTTGATGGAACGAGCACGGGTTGAGCGTTAAGTGGATAGACTCGAGTAAGCGCTGGAATTGAACGAGGTTCAGCTACTCTTTCACCCGCACCTGCAGTTCGCCTTTTGTCAGATCTGAACGCACGCGCGTCGATTCTTCGGGATGAGGTTCGATTTGAGCGGGCTTCGGGATTGCCTTTACCTCATCGCCAGATATCTCAACTGAAGTCGCCGTGCCTGGTTCTATCAAATCAGCAATGCCTTCACTGCCACGATGTTCCATCCAGTGCCGGTAGCTGACCGTCAGAATTGCTACTACCGGTATCGCGAGAAATATTCCCGCAACCCCTGCTAACTCTGCTCCTGCAAGAATCGCAAAAATAACAGCTAGTGGATGCAGGTGAATGCCCTGTCCGATCAATCGTGGATAAATGAAGTAGTCTTGTACGATGCGAAGCACACCAAGAAACAGGAGGACGAGGAATGCGTTGAAGGGTCCGGCGTGAAACACAGCCAACAGCCCTGCAGTTAGCGCGATAACTAGAGGTCCAACCAAAGGGACAAATTCGAAGACACCGGCGATAAAACCCATCACCAGACCACCGGGCAAACCGAGCGCCGTGAAGCCTATCGCGCAAACCACGCCGATAAACAAACATGCAGTCAATTGAGCGCGAACGTAAGCTGCTAACGTGCTATTGATGTCCTGAAAAAACTCGTCACCCCGCCAGCGCCAACGACCACGCGGTAACATCCTCAACGCAGAACTCCGAAAACTTTCCGCATCCTTCAGGAGGAAGAAAGCCAGAATCGGGATTAGAATTAGCCAGGGTAGATAAACAAGGTAGGACAATGTGGCGGTTACAAATTCCGTGACGGTAGCGCTAACTTTCTCAACCAGTCTGGGCACAGCGTTGTTAACGGCATCAACCAGAGGTCCCGGCATGCGGCGAGATCGAGAATATTCAATAAGTTGCTGTGTCTTGTCGCCGAGTGATTTCCAATAGCTCTTGGCTTGTCCCGCGAATTCAGGAAACTGACTACCGAGACTCGGAATAACGATAAAAAACGCAACCGCTATTGCTGCAAGAATGATCAGGTAGGAAAGGACAATTGCAAGAGACTTTGGTATCGCCACAACCCGATTGCCAATGTGTCTGGGCCGTCGCAGAAACTCAACCAGCGGCGAGACTAGATATGCAAAGAAGATCGACAAGACTAACAGCAGAATGATCCCTGTCAGCTTGGCGATTATCCATAGGACCACGGCAACAGTCAGGATGATGACAATTACCCGGAGAACGACGCGAGTTGGCGGACCTGCAACATCGACCGCAACCTTGGTGGCAGTTCCGTCTGCTTCACTGTTTGATTGTTTCTTCTCGCTCACTGGCGTTCGAAGTGGGGGATCGTTACGGCATCAGGGTGAAGCGCTTTATGCTGGTCATAGTCGTGCATGCAGCCGCCCAATCAAATCTCCAACGGCCCTTTCATCATGACTTGTCATCTCGAGGAAATGAACACCAAACGTGTCGTGTGTTGCATGATGAACAACTTCACCTCGTAACGACATTGCATCTTCGGCATCCAGCAATAGCAGGCCCAACTGATCACCGACCTTGACGTTGGAGCATGCGGGCAGATTTCGGACTCTTACACCGCCGAGACTAATGTCCCCCGGCTCGCCTATGCCGATTGACTCCTTTATGCGTTCGTCTTCAATAGCCAGCATAAGTCGTGTTGTTACGTAATAACGTGGATACCGTCTGCGATCATAAGCCGGTAACTCATTAGTGTCGGGGCGTGTCATTAAAAGAGTCCTCAGTGAGTTAGGTCCTCATCCTCATCCGGCTCCTCATCTGAGTCGGCTTCGGTTACTGCCGGCGGGGGCGGCGCAACCCGAGGAGCCGCCGGCTCCCAAACAAGTCCTTTCCATTCGTCTGTTTCGCCCAGCAGTTGAAGCGCTGCCAACGGGTGTCCGGGATTTCGTTCTATACGTAGCACCTCCGCAATGACATGCAATCTCTCACCCGTTTCACCCAGGACTTCGAGACGTACGCGGCTGCCGACGTCGGGCAACTGTCGGGGCAAGTGCACAAGAGTTCCTTCCGGGCCAACGTTCTCTGTTGTGCCCTCGGCAACTACATGCGTGCCGCTGGGCTCATCCCACTCTGCTTTGACCTCAAGACTAGCGAGGTAACGTGGTCCAGAGCGATTGTCGGGTTCAGCTTGCCGGGGCATGGCCTAATCTCCTTCGTCTAGGTTTTTTGATCTCCGGTTTGTGCACACTTCAGAAGATGATTCAAAGTCACAGAGGCTCTTTTCACTCTTCATCAGTTCTCAACTTCTCCAGTACCGAAAAATCTTCCAGTGTGGTCACATCTCCTGCCACTGAGTTGCTGGTCGCTATCTCTCGTAATAGACGGCGCATGATCTTGCCGGATCTCGTCTTCGGCAGTGCGTCAGTGAACCTAATTTCATCAGGCCGAGCGAGGGCTCCGATTTCTTTTGCTACATGAGCGCGTAACTCCTGGTTTAGGGCCTCAGACGGGCTGTGAGACCCTTCGAGAGTTACAAAAGCAACTATTGCTGATCCTTTCAAGTCATCCGGACGGGCCACGACGGCAGCTTCAGCCACGGCACCATGTGAAACGAGTGCACTCTCGACTTCAGCGGTGCCGAGCCTGTGGCCGCTAACGTTAATTACATCGTCGATGCGACCCATGATCCAGAAATAATCGTCTTGGTCGCGCCGCGCGCCGTCGCCCGCAAAGTAAATTCCTTCGATCTGAGACCAGTACTGTTGCCGGTAACGCTCGTCGTCACCCCAGATGGTTCTGAGCATTGAAGGCCAGGGACGCTTTATTACGAGATAGCCACCCTCCTTTGCTGCAACGGGCTTTCCGTCGCGAGTCATTACGTCCGCATCGATTCCGGGAAACGGCTTTGTTGCCGAACCCGGTTTTGTTGGTGTTGCACCGGGAATCGGCGTGATCATGATCGCGCCTGTTTCCGTTTGCCACCACGTATCCACAATGGGACAGCGGCCTTTTCCGATCAGCTCGCGATACCACATCCAAGCCTCGGGGTTAATCGGTTCACCCACGGTACCCAGCAACCTGAGACTTGAAAGATCATGTTTAAGAGGCCAGTGCTCGCCCCACTTGATGAACGCTCTTATGGCTGTGGGGGCAGTGTAGAAGATGTTGACACGATGACGTTCGATGATACTCCAAAAGCGATCGGGCTCGGGATAGTTTGGTGCTCCTTCGTACATCAAAACAGTTGTACCATTCGAGAGTGGCCCATAAACAACATAACTGTGCCCTGTAACCCAACCGATGTCTGCGGTACACCAATAGATGTCTTCATCCTTGATGTCGAAGACCCACTTAGTCGTCAGGTGAGCTTGTAAGAGATAACCTGCCGTTGTGTGCAAAATACCCTTGGGCTTACCCGTCGTCCCCGATGTATACAGAATGTAGAGAGGGTGTTCGCTATCCAATGCTTCTGCGGCGCAGTTAGCGCCGACAGTTTCCATCAACTCATGCCACCAAAAATCGCGTCCGGGCTGCATGCGCACGGGCGATCCTGTACGACGCACAACGATGCAAGTTCTGACCGTCGGGGTCTCTTTCATCGCCTCATCGACTGCGGCTTTCAACCGTACCTCACTACCACGCCGCCAACCACCATCCGCAGTAACAATTAATTTGCAGCTTGCGTCGTTCATTCGATCGATCAAAGCCGCACTGGAAAATCCGCCAAATACGACCGAGTGTGTAGCTCCGATGCGTGCACACGCCAGCATGGCAATTGCCAACTCGGGAATCAGCGGCATATAAAGAGCAACACGATCTCCCCGCTGGATGTTGGCGTGCTTTAAAACGTTTGCAAACTTGCTGACCTCGATATGCAGTTGCTGATAGGTGAAAGTGCGGGTGTCGCCGGGCTCGCCCTCCCAAATAAGGGCTGCTTTGTTTCGACGCCAGGTAGAGATATGTCGATCCAGGCAGTTGTAGGAAATGTTGATCTGTCCGCCAAGAAACCACTCGGCATGAGGCGGCTCCCATTTCAAGACCTTGTCCCACTTTTTAAACCAATGAAGTTCTTCTGCCATGCGACCCCAGAACGCCTCCGGGTCGGCAGATGCTTCATCACGCAGCCTTTCAAGTTCTGCCATCGACTTGATATGTGCGCGTTGTGAAAATGACTCGGGCGAAGGAAAGAGCCGCTCCTCGTGAAGTACTGACTCGATATTGGTTGTGGATGTCGACACTGGCCCTCTCTGGTTAAGTTTTCTGCGTTTCTTAAGCCTTGCTTTGGGTGCCTGTGTACCACAGAATTGCTTGAGGCGACAACAGATTGAAGGCAGTATCGGCGGGAAACTCGACATGGATGAACTCAAATGCCGAACATGTGGCGCTGAATGGCTCCCGGGAACAAGTTATTGCCGGCAATGTGGTTCGGCGATCGCTGATGCCGCACACCCTAATTCCGAGCAGACAACCGCACTTCTCGATCCTACTAATAGCGTGGCAACTCAGCGGCTTGACCCGAGACCAACTAGCCCAGATCGTGCTCGCTTGCCCGCGCCAATTCAAACCGACTCGACGGCTGTGGCTGATGGTCGGGGATCAAAACGGCGATGGCTTGCGATAGTAGTCCTGGCAGTCCTAATAGTCGGAACGATTTGCGCCGCAGCGTTCGTCAAAATACGAAATAACCGTCGAACGACCTCTGACGTCAGCTTGGTATATCCTGGTGCCCAGACAGTGGTGGACATGACTAACGAAGGTGGAGGTCGTGCACTTCAGTTACAGACGTCGGATTCCTTTAACAAAGTGGAGGAGTGGTATCAGAACACTCTGAAGCCGCAAAAGACGATGCGGCTCAACGCGACAAGCGTGGTACTCAAGAACGATAAGACCACCGCAACAATTGTCGTCGACGGTAGCAATACGGTCATACTACTCAAGATAGCGCCTTGATTGTAGTGCCTACTTCTCTTAGGTTGGTGGTATTCTCAAGCTGATCCACTAATCGAACGAACCATTAGCAGATGAATTTTTACGTCGGCACCAGCGGCTATAGTTATAAGGAGTGGAAGGGAAGCTTCTATCCTGAAAAGTTACGTGCAAAGGAGATGCTTTCTTATTACGCGTCAAAGTTGCCGGCCGTGGAGCTCAACAACACTTTCTACCGAATGCCGCAAAGCGCAATGGTCGAAAGTTGGAAAACGCAAGTGCCGGATTCTTTTCGTTTCTCGGTGAAAGCGTCGCAAAGAATTACTCATTTCAAGAGACTCAAAGAAGCGGAAGCTGAGACAAAGTATATGATAGAGACGGTGTCCGCTCTGGAAGATCGTTTAGGTGTGGTTCTTTTTCAGCTACCGCCGAACATGAAAAAGGATCTTGAGCGATTGCAGACGTTTCTTAACCATCTGCCCGAAACGACGCCGGCCGCATTTGAGTTTCGACATCCCACCTGGTTTGACGACGACATCCTGCAGTTGCTTCGCGCTCACAACCGTGCCCTTTGTGTTTCAGACACTGACGACCTGCCTGTAAACCACATCGACAGAACTGCTGACTGGGGGTACTTGCGTTTACGGCGTGTCAATTATTCTGATGCAGATCTATCCGACTGGTTGGACCGCGTGAGGGCTCAGGAGTGGAAGCATGCGTATGTCTTTTTTAAACACGAAGACGAAGGTACCGGACCAAAACTGGCAGGGCGTTTTATCCAGTTAAGTTCTTGAGGGGCGAAAGTCCATCTACCGCGTCCAAGCTAGAAACGGAAGCCTAAAAATTCCCGCCGCATTGATCGTGCCCACAATCGCAATCGATCTCGATCGTCTTGCCGGCGCCTTCGCAGGAAGCGCTGCAGTATTTGCCACCGGGCTGTGGTGGGCAGGTACAGCTTGGATTCTTACACTTCTCCTGTCCTTTATCGTCTGCCATTTTGGTCCTCCACTATCTGCGTTTCGGGGAAGCTTAAGAGTAGCACAAAACGTCGGCGTGATAACGGGTTTTAGGCTAATTCGTCGCAGATTCGACTTGCTATCGTTCTTGTTTGTCTTCAAATTCGATCGCGCCGTGTGCCTTTAGGAGCCTCGCAGCAGCCGGTTCATGGTTACTAATCGCGTACATCAACGCTGTTTTTCCTTTCTTGTCGCGTGCGTTGACGTCCGCGCCGGCAAGGATCAATGCACGCACGTTATTCACCAAGCCACTTGACGCTGCCATCATTAGCGCGGTCTGGCCTTCGTTGTTGCTCATATTTACCTTTGCTCCGACGTCGAGAAGAGTCTTGAGTGCTTCGACGTTGTTTACCTCCGCCGCAGTAATCAACGCGGTGTTTTCGTCATTGTCGCGCAGGTTAATTTTTGCTCCAGCATTGAGTAAGTCCCAGACAATGTCGCTCGTGACTTTCTCACTTAACATCATGAGTACGGTTTGACCGTCGTCATCCCTTGCGTTTACGTCTACCTTGGCCCAAAGCAATACTTGCACCATCTCGCGATTTCCATTACGGACCGCGTGCTCCAGCGCTGTTGATTGCGTAGCCTTGTCACGTACAGTTGGATCGGATTTGGTTAGAATGTCTTTGAGTGACTCCAAATCGTCTTCCATCGCCGCTTTCACCAGCGGATCGACGGGCATTACAATCATGGCACCGCCAGCCATCATCGTTTCTCGACTCTCCCCCTCCGGGGCTTGAATATTAACTTCCGCAGTGACAGGAGCAATGCTGAGGGTTTGATCTATTCGACTGTTATCATCGGCTCGCACTGTGATGCTTGGAACCTCGCGTGTATCAAACCCTCGAGTCTCAATTTTCAAGTGGTAACTGCCGGGCTTGAGGCCTTCAAAACGGTATTCGCCGTCGCCGTTTGAGACGGAATAGAGCTGTTCGTTCGTCTCAGAATTTGTTAGTGACACCGTTGCTCCAGTGATGATGGCGCCGTTGGGATCAAAAATGTGACCTCGCAACGTTCCAGTTCCAGAATTAGAAAACTGATTACTTATCCGTGCTGCCTTTACGAGTTCGTTAGGATGCGTGGCCTGTTTCAGATTCGAGTCTGCGGCGACAGCAGTGGAAAGGCTCAGGCTCGCAGAGAACGCACTAGCGGCAATCACTGAAGTACGCCTGCCAATCTTATGCAGGACCGGAGCAAGCGAAACAATTTCTTCTCGAGAAGCCTGTTGTAAGTAACTCACGCAAAGACGACCATTGGATTTCGCAATTAGTCGTCTGATCTGTTTTCTACTTGCCAGGTCGAGATTATGGACGGATAGCTGGCAGTGTTGGCAGAAACGCACTCGATCGTTTCCGAGCATCGAGTCCCAATCAGTGTTACAGGGTGAAGTGATTCGGATCTGGTTGGAAAAATCCTTGCTTGACATAGGCTGTCTCCTTTCAAGTTGGGGTTGATTGGAGAGCCTGGGGAGAGAGACTCCGTTCCAGGTGTTGAAGCGACTGGGTGTTGGCAGTTCAAGACATTCCCGGTCGCTTCGGTTCGAAGCTTATTAAAATGATTGCGTGGGACGATCGCGGGTGAGATTTGATCGCCCTCATTAAACACTCGTGGTGGGCCAAGTTCGGCAAAGGAGGGCTGGAAGAGGTGAATTTCAGCTTCGTTATTGGAGCCGATTACTGAAATGTTCCAGGTATCTATGCTGTGGCTGAGGTTGGAGTCGATTCGTGATCGACCATGTTTGTTGGCGGTGGGTTGTAATTTCCTGCGGAGGGATTTTAGTAAACACGCTCGGTTGCGTGGGGTGAAATCATGAATAAGTTCTTCTTGCAGGAAAATGATTGGTTCGTCTTCAACGGTCGTGAAAACTCGCATTGCCCCACTCAGCGACATGACGAGCAAGGAGAGAATCCGAAACCACAAAACCGTTCCAGCTCGATTGGCCCACTCGACCAACCAACACGCAGAGCGAAACCATGTGCGGCTCATGGCAGCCTCCGGAGAACTCGTTGAGTCCTCAGTCAACGGACAGACTTCGACGCCGGGGAGAAATCCGCTCTCTACCTCACTTACTTACCGCTATGCCTTTTGTCTTGGTCGTGAGTCCGGGGAGGTGCTCACATTGATTTCGAGTTTGAGATGCAAAGCCCTGTGCGAATGGTTGTTGCACGACACAAAAAATTGTAGTCGCGCAAACGAACTACTGGGACCGCAGGCGTCTCGGCTGCCAACGTTGCGATAAAGGAAAGCAGCGGAACTTCGTAAGCTCGTCGCTTCTCAAACCTGAGCAGTTATCACCAACGTCTCTTTTTGTGATCGTCAGTGATCTTAGACGCAACGGCAGGCGAGACGCCTGCGGTCCCAGTGATGACCTGTGAAGCTCTTCAAACTGTCATACACGCAGCGGAGTAAGAGGCTCGAGAGTTTGATACTGCCAGTATGAAACACTCGAAAACGCATAATACAAGCACCGCGTTTCCTGCCGCCGCACTGCTGTTCACGTTCGCACTTTGTTCAACGACTAGTCAGGCACAGGCGCCTGTTAAGGACGCGAGCCAGATCGTGCTCGATGGTAAGACTGCGCCGGCAATTGCGAAGGAAAAGTCGTTAACTCCTGCGACCGTACGTGACCCCACGGCGATTCTTCGTTCGGCAAAAACCATTTACGTCAAATCCTCTTCAATCATGGTAGGGGAGTCAGTCATCGAAGCGAAGTTGCGCAAACGTTCAGAGTTTCAGCAGATGGGGTTGGTCATTACGAGAGACTGGGAAGCAGCGGATCTGATTCTAGAGCTCAAGCATGATCTCTTCACAATGTACGTCTATACGGCCATCGATCCAAATACGAGTATCGTAGTGGCAACAGGCAAGCTCAGCTCGCTGGGCGGAACTGTGGCAGGAAAGGTTGCGAAGAGGTTCTTGAAACAGATGGTGCGGGCCCTTTCGCAAACGGGATCTTAGAGCGGCATTGGCAAGGGAGAGATTAGAAACGCTTGCATGTGGAGGTGTAAACGAGTCTCAGACTTCAGATCTGAGGTTCCGCCGATCTCAGATCGCCGATCTTAGAGACTAACAGCGATTGCGCTAACTCGGCTGCTACTCTCACGTTATTTTCGAGTAAGGCGATGTTCGCACGTAAGGTGGCGCCTCGGCTGCGTTGGACCATTTCGCTTAATAGAAATGGTGTCAGCTCCCGCCCGCCGACGTTGTTGCGCTGCGCCTCTTCCAAAGCATCATCAAGGACAATCCTTAATTGTTCCGACGGTACTTCAAACTCTTCCGGTACCGGCACCGCAACCATTAAGGCCGATGAAACTCCCAAAGCTTCCTGGGCCCGAAAGATTCTCGCGACTTCCTGCACCGAGTCTGCGCGCGCATCAACCGGCAGTCCGCTACGGCGTGAATAAAACGCCGGCATTTCATCACATTGATAGCCCACAACACTTACAGCGTGCGTTTCGAGCCATTCGCGAGTTGCTGGAAGGTCCAAAATGATCTTCGCACCTGAACAAACGACAATGATTGGCGTACGCGCAAGCTCCGGCAGATCTGCCGACACATCCGGCAACGAACCGCGATGGACTCCTCCGATACCGCCCGTTGCGAACACCCTGATTCCGGCACGATGAGCTATCCAACAAGTTGATGCGACAGTGGTCGCGCCGGTCCAGTTTTCCGCAACGGCTATCGGAATATCTCTTGTACTAATCTTCTTGATGTCGCTTGCTTCGGCGAGCAATCGAAGTTCAGTCTCGTTGAGTCCGACGCGCAAACGGCCAGCAATTACTGCAATAGTCGCCGGCACCGCTCCAGCATCACGAACAATTCCCTCCAAACGATGAGCGACTGGCAGGTTAGCGGGACGCGGCAAGCCATGAGCGATGACCGTAGATTCAAGTGCGAGGACAGGCTTGTTAGCCTGGAGAGCAGAAGAGACATCAGTCGAGATGTGCAAGAGCTCCTGTAACATTGGTAAGTGGTTTTTCTAGATCTTTAAACACCAGCCTTATCCAGAGGACTCTGTTCTTTCGCCGTAGCCTTCCTTCTCAAAGTAAACACAGTGCCTCCCGCTTCGCGCTGATCCCAGGAAATCTGGGCATCAATTAGGCCGGCGCGCGCGCGCATGTTGGCAAGTCCGCGCCCTTCCGAATTTGTGTGCTGGACGTTGAATGCGCGTCCATTGTCTTCAATCTTCAACACAAATTCACTAGTGCCAGAAGTTGTGACAAACATCTTCACATGCGTAGCATCAGCGTGTCGCCAGATGTTATTTACCGCCTCCTGTACAATGCGATAGATCTGCATTTGCACACTGGGCGCCAAATCGCTTTTCTCCTCAATGGCATCGGCACAATCAAACTCATATTCGAACCGCTTCTCTGAGGGAGCGTCTTGCACTGCATGCGATAAGGCAAATTCGAGTGCGGCTGCGAAGCCAACGTTTTGCAAAACAGACGGGCTCAGGTCTTCACAAATGCGACGGACCTCCTGAGAAATCGATTCGATCTCACTGCGTAACACTATATTTTGCGATTGCTTGTCAGCTTCGCCGTTGGATTTGATTTGATCAGTCAAGAGCGCGAGGTGCCGCAAATCGGCGAGTGTTTGATCGTGAAGGTCACGAGCGATTCTGCGTCGTTCACGTTCTGCTTCGTTAGCTAGATTTAGCCGGGCATCTGCCAGTTCGCGGTTTGCGTCGACCAATGCAGCGCTGGTCGCGACAATTCTTCGTCGTTCAAGAATTGCCCATAGCAAAGCTAATAATGCCAGCGCCAGTAAAATCGCCAGGGCGGTAGATGTCCACGGAAATGGGGCTTTGTCGACATTGAATGAAAAAGTTAGCGGCGGGGACGACGCAAGATCTTTTGTGAAAGCCCGTGCAGTCACCGTGTACCTGCCCGGCTTCAAACCTTCCATTGTGAACTGCGACTCGCGCGATAACTTTTGTTTGACCGAGTTCCCCTTACTGTCGACCAGGGTAAACGCGTACTGAAACTGCTCGGGAAAGGTTCGGCTACTAATGACTGTTACATCGAGCAGCAAACTGTTCTGTGGATATTCCAGAGTCAAGCCCGCTTGCAGCTCACTGGCAGCATGCACTCGCTTACTAATTATGCGCGTCACGGACAACGAGGGCTCCAACCGTCCGGGCTCATAGCGGGCGACCCCTCGATTGGTGCCAATTAGTAAAACCTCACTTCCATCCGCTTTGCGCTGTGGCAAGACGGCGAAGACATTTTGCGAAGGCAGCCCCTGTTCTGAATCGAGTTCAGAAACGACTGGACCGACTACCGGATCAAGCAAAATTCGCAACATTCCATTGCCACGCGTACCGCACCAGATTTCATTTGCCTTTTCCGAGTGGCTGGCGAGAACGAAGCGTGTGTCGATATTGGGAAGCGTGAGCTTACAGCTAGTGCCCTGGTTGCATAGGTAAACTCCGGCGGAAGTACCAAACCAGAGTGAACCATCAGGCGTACGCGTCATTGATCGAATTGCCGGACCTTTCAAGTCTGCAAAGGCAGGTTCATGCTGAATGCTCTTTCCATCTGACGACAACACACCGTCCTTGGCCGTCCCTATCAACAATCTGTCTTCACCGTCAGCAAGGAGGCTGATAACTTCGCGAGTGTTAGCCTCGTTGTTCGGCCAGGTGAGACTGCTGCGCCCGCCATCCATACGCTCGATTCCACGACCGAAGATGGCGAAGAAGGTTGCACCACGAAACTGAGTTATGGCCCGGACACTGCCGACAGCGTCGGCGCCGCCGGAACTCGATTCGAGTCGCGCAAACGTTTGATCCTCCAAGCGAGTCGATTGCTTTGGCGCTACATAGAAACCACTCGCGGATGCCACCAGCAAGCGTTCAGACTTATCTTCGGCGATTGCATAAACAATATTCCGTCCAAGCCCTGGAACGGGGTTCCACGACGAAGTTTCAGTGTCATAAACAAATAGTCCGCGGTTTGTACCTGCGATAGTTCTTCCAGTGCTTGCCTGGTAAAGTGTGCGTACAAAGTTGCTGTCGCTATTATCGCCGATTGATTCAACTCGGGGTGCGTGAGGGTCGTAGCGACAAACACCCCGGTCGGTGCCAAACCAGATGACGCCTTCGCGATCGGCGAAGATTGCATAGACATGATCAGAACGAAGACCGCCTGCGGTGCCATCGAAAGTGAAGCGTTCTGTTTTCGCCGACGACACCCGAAAAACACCACGACCGTCTGTTCCGACCCACACCTCGTCGCCGATAGATTTCAGTGCCATCACCGGACCAGTCGCTGCTTCAATTCTCTTTAAATTCGATGGCCCGCTGCCCGACAAAGTTCCGGGCTCTTCTTTCTTGCTTCGCGCCCCCACCCATAACGTGCCATTCTTGTCACGCTCCAACGCATTGACGAAGTAGGTCAACGGCCGCATTTGAACTTCCTTAGCCACCCCCTCGCTGACCTCCAATACACCGCGACTGAGTGTTCCAATAAGGAGCCGGTTATTGGCCCACGTCAAACTGGTAATCGCCAGTGGACCCGGATGTTCCCGATCGGCACTTTCCAGCGGTTGATTCAATAGACTGCGAGTCTCAAGGACCGTGTGGGTTTCAATGGTGCCCTCAGTGAACCGGCTGCGGCTGGCGTCGGTGCTTACAGTCACGACCTTGACGCGGCATTCAAAGACCCTGCCTTGTTCGGTGGTCATCACTGCGATGCCGGGTTCGCGTATAACGATCGCGGAAATAGTTTGTCCCGCAGTCTCCTTTACCGTTTCAAACTGGCCTGCGCTCAACCGCGCAGCTCCAGCCTCAGTTCCGACCCACAAAGCATCATCCTCGTCAGTTTGGAGCGCCAGCACGCGACCGGCCGGCAACGTAGGGTCGTTGATTGTCTGGGTTCTGCGACCGTCAAATTTTGCGAGTCCGGCTTCCGTGCCAAACCACATTGCACCGTCGCTTGTTTGCGCAATCGCGCGCACGCGATCGGAAGGGAGCCCATGAAATAACGTTATCGCACCCCATTGGTGCAGGCCTGTTATAGGAGTTGGAGATGGTGACGGGGAGGGCGAAGGAGAAGGTGAAGGGGACGGTAATGTTTGAGCCTCGCCTGTTTGGGCTGACGACTTGTTAGCGAGTGGAAGAAGAAAGATATCGACAACCACGAGGCAGAAAGCGGCAGATATTAACCAGCGTGATAGGCCCGCGACTATTGACCCAATCTGAAACGGTTGGTCGGCTCGAGTATTCACAGAAGTTTATGAAAAGGAAGCTCCGTAACTTTGCGATAGATTGGAACCGGGTTGTCCATGAACTCAAGTCTATTTCTTCTTCGGCGCTGCTTCTCGTTTCTGTTCCTCTGTAAATCGCTTCTGATCACGTTGCAACCAGGCTTCGAGATCTTGCGATGCCTTTTCAAGTTCGTCGCTATTCAACAAGCCACGCCGCAGCGCTTCAAAGAAAGCGCGCGTGCGAATGTTGTAGGCGAGCTTTTCGTACGCTTCCTGGTCAGTACCCTCTGCGACTGATACAAAAAGCTTTTCATAGAGAGTGGCGAGCCTGCTCTCGACGCCGCGCAGACTCAAGGAACACTTGCGTGCGATTGCCCAGTTTGATAGTCCAAGCGCGAGATAGTAAAGCGCTTCAGCTTCAAACTCCGTTAACAACGGTCGCTTGAAAGAATCCTTAAACGCCGGATCTATCATGTCTGCGCCGTCTTCGAGGACCGCTGCGACGAAACGAAGAAACCGCGACTCTGGATTGTTCTTGTGTATGAAACCGTAGGCAGGTGGTGGATCCACCGACTTCACGATCTTGCGTATCTCGTTGATGTAGATCTCATGAGGAAACTGCGTCCAGAAAATGATCCGCGCCGTAGGGAAGTCGCGCCAGATTGCGCGCGCGGCCTTTACCCCGGAGAGCTTGGGCATCTGAATGTCCAGAATGCAAACGTCGGGTTTCTCATCAAGTGCAAGCTTAATCGTTTCTTCGCCGTCTCCTGCTTCAAATACGGGAACGTGTGCAGGGAACTCTTTTTCGAGAATCTCACGCAAGTAATGGCGCTGGGCCATATTGTCTTCAGCAATTAGGATTGACATGTTGATTGATAATAATGCTCGGGTGCTCAGCTTTCCAAATCAGTTCAGGGATGTTGTAAATGCACTCGTAAAATCGATTCTCGGCTGCAGGATAAGCGGCTCTGTTCACAAAGACATACCCGCCGAAGCAACCAGGTCACCGTCACCTATGTTTATGAGACAACTTTCATCTCGTAAATCTTAGAACATTCAACTGGAGCAGCAATGTGGCGCGCCACAGCTTAGAGGGGTGCCTCGCCGTGTCCCCTGTCGTGGTGAATAGACTTGGGACCGCAGGCGCCTCGCCTGCCGGGGTGCAATGAAAGTTACTTACGAACCGACAGGTTTGTTTGGCGAAGTGTGGCAGGCGAGAAGCCTGCGGTCCCAGTGAAGGCAATTCCTAAAGTCTGGACATAGTTGGTGAACTTGACGATGGCTTGTCCTTGCGTCGACTATGAGTCCGTTCTGAAATTCTCGCTTCTGCTTCCTTTGGAAGGTGTCTGATGAACCTACGACTCATATATCTAGGTGCGACTTGCGCACTCATTTTCTTTACATTCTCGATTAGGGTGACTCCAGCGAGATTGCGTACGGCTGACAAACAGAGCAGCTTACCAACCGGCACAAATCAACCACGTGACGAAAAACTTTGGAAGCGAGCCCTTGAGATTCATCGCAAAGCAATCGTAATCGACACGCACAACGACGTTACGACACCAATGACTAACGATGCTTACGACCTCAGCGGAACCCCACCAACACCCTACCGCACAAGTATCGAGCGCATGAAAGAAGGTGGACTGAATGCAGAGTTCTTTTCGCTTTACGTTAAACCCTGGTACGTCGAACATGGAGGTGCTGCTCGCCGTACGCTCGACATGATCGACTCGGTCTATCGCGCGGTCGAGCGCCATCCTAACGACCTGATGATTGCAACTTCGGTTGCCGATATTCGCCGGGCAAAACGACAGAAGAAGATTGCATGTTTGATGGGAATTGAAGGTGGACATGCGATCGAAGATTCACTAGCAACCTTGAGAGAGTTCTACCGGCTTGGCGTTCGTTACATGACTCTAACCTGGAACAATACCAACAACTGGGCCGACGCTGGTCGAGGCCAAAAGAGGCATAACGGTTTGAGCGATTTTGGCCGTGAAGTTGTGACCGAGATGAATCGAATGGGGATGCTCGTGGATGTTTCGCACGTTTCAGATGAGACCATGAGCGACGCACTCGATATCTCTAAGGCACCGATAATCGCGTCGCACTCGTCAGCGCGCGCGCTAAGCAACGTTCCGCGAAACATTCCTGATGATCTGCTCAAGCGGATCGCTAAGAATGGTGGCGTCGTGCAAGTGAATTTTTACAGTGTCTTTGTCGATACAAATACTGTTTCGCCTCAGAGCGCTGAACGCGACGTGCGGTTAAAGGCCCAGCAAGATGCGATTAACGAAAAGTACAAAGACGATCCGGAACGAATGGCCGAAGAAAATGACAAACTGGAAGCCGCGAATCCTTTACCACCACTTCCGATATCGAAACTCATCGACCATATTGATCACATCGTGAAGGTTGCTGGTATTGATCACGTGGGCATCGGAGCTGATTTCGACGGCGCCAACGACATGCCGGAAGGCGCGCGAGACGTCTCCATGTTGCCGAATATTACATATGAACTCCTGAAACGTGGCTATAGCGAGCAGGATATCAGGAAGATCCTGGGAGAAAACGTATTGCGAGCATTCGGCGAGGCTGAACAAGTGGCGCGCACGATGAGCAAGTCACTAAGCGGTGACGGAAGCGTGCGTCGAATTAAGTAGTGATGTTTCAATTGCTACGCTGAGGGCTGAAAAAAGGCACGGCGTTGTGAGCGCCGTGCCAGAAAGCAGAGAAGAAGAGATATATTGTTAGAAATCCTGATTGCCGGATTGGCCGGACGAACCCGAGTCAAAGTCGTCGTCTTCGCCGAATGCTTCTTTATTCTCGCCGGAACGCTGATCGCTTGATCGGTCCTGTTGTGGATTGCGTCCAGGTGTTTGCTTGCCGAAATCGTCTCCTTTAGGGCCCGAGCGACCCATGTCTTTGTTGAGATCGTCGTTCTTTATTCTGTCGTCTGCCATTTTTCTTTTCCTCCCATTGTTCGCTGGTTAATGACTTGCCCGGAGTGCAACGTTCTCGTTTCTCCGACCAGTTAGTACCCTACTGGGAAGAATCAACATGCGTGCCAGGCAAAGGAACAGGTGTATAACGCTAATTCGGCGAGTCTGGACGACCCGGGCTAGTTTTGAAAACGATACAACAAGCAGATGAAACGATACACACATGACCGTTCTACACTGAGCTGAAGACGCTCGAATGTTATTATCCCCGCAACGATGACCCCTGCAGGCATTTACATTCACATCCCCTTCTGTCGTTCGCGTTGTTCTTACTGCGACTTTGCTACGGGTCTTTATGAAAGTGGACTCGCAGACCGTTACGTTCGAGCCCTCGTCGTCGAAGTAGAGTTATCAGCAAACATGGGGTCTGTCGATACTGTGTACCTTGGAGGCGGTACGCCCTCATTGCTTTCCCCGTCCCAGTTGGAATGCATCCTCAATGCCTTGCACGGTCATTTCACGATCGAGCCGGCATCAGAAATTACGATAGAGATGAATCCCGGGACTGTCACTCTGGATAATCTCCGTGCGTTCCGGAAATTGGGCGTCAACCGCGCCAGCTTTGGGGCTCAGACATTTGATGATGCAGAACTAGCACGTTTAGGCAGGTCGCATACTTCGTCGCAGACGTTGCAGACCTTTGAGGATCTACGTGCAGCAGACTTTGAGAATGTAAGTTTCGATTTGATCGCCGGCCTACCCGGGCAGACTCTTGCGCGTTGGGAACGGAACGTCGAGCAGGCGCTAGAGTTGCAACCTGAGCACCTTTCATTTTATTTGCTTGAGGTGCATTCAGGCACGCCTTTGGCAGAACACATTCGCCGTGGACTACAGCCAAAGCCTGACGACGATTTGGCAGCAGTAATGTATCAACGCATGCTCGAGCGCGCGTCAAAAGCAGGCTACCTGCATTACGAGATCTCCAATTTGTGCCGGCCTGGTTTCATGTCCCGTCACAACACTAAGTATTGGACGGGTGGTCCGTATTTTGGTTTTGGTTGTTCTGCGCATTCCTATGATGGTATTAGACGACGCTGGTCCAACGAACGCGATGTTCTGCAGTATGTGGAAATGATCGAGAATGAAAGATCTCCGATTGTGGAAGAACAGGAACTCAGCCAAGTCGAGATTCGCGAGGAGGCCTTGTTCCTGGGTATGCGTCTGATGAAAGGCGTCGATTTTCGTCAGTATCGCCAAACCTTTGGAGTTGATTTGCGTGACCAGCACGGAGAGGAGCTGGAAAGATTTCATGAAGCGAGATTGGTGGAGTTTGACGGCGACGTGATTCGGCTCACTAGAGCAGGAGCCTTGTTGTCAAACGAGGTCTTCGCTGCGCTCATGTAAGTCCAAAGTCCAAAGACCAAATCTTAGATTGTGATTTCCCTTATCATCGCCATTGACGGGCCATCGGGTTCCGGCAAGTCGACCTTGGGTCGGATGCTGGCGCGCGAACTCAACCTCCTTTATATCGACACCGGATCGATGTATCGCGCAGTAGCACTCGGAGTCATCAAAGCCGCGCTTGACCCAAACGATAAGGAAGCTGTAAGTGAGCTGGCGCAACGGCTCGAGATTGATCTTGCTGGTGATCCCGATTCGTTGAGGGTCTTACTCGATGGGTGCGACGTAACTGAACAGATTCGGAGTGAGCGTGTCACTAACATGTCGTCTATCGTCTCAACGATTCCGGGTGTAAGGCGTGCTATGGTGGCGCGACAGAGGGAAATGGGCAAAAGAGGCGCAGTACTGAATGGCCGCGATATTGGTACGGTTGTTTTTCCCGATGCGCATATCAAATTTTTTCTAACAGCCACAGCAGAGGAGAGAGCGGAACGCAGGTTTAGGGAAGATCAATTGAAGCATTGCATTGGTAGCTTTGCTGAGACTCTTGCTGAGATGACCGAGCGTGATCGACGAGACTCAACCCGCGCCGACTCTCCCCTAAAGATCGCAGACGATGCCATTGTAGTTGATTCAACGGGACTATCGATTAAGGAGGTTCTTGATCTGATGTTGGAAGGAATAAGGAGTAGAAATTGATGGCAGGAAGGAGCAGGAAGCAGGCATCAGCTGTGCGAAAACGACGGAGTAGAGATTCGGGATTTTTCAAGAGAGAGGCCGAATGGATGGGCCTCATCAATCTTGCTCCCTTTGTTGTTGGCTTGTTGCTGGCACTTATCTTTTGGCTGACTCGCTGAGTCCGGTGCGGCAGAAGCGGAATGACGCCAGGTATTCAGCAATCAGGGAAAATTCGCAATTTCGCAATCACGCAATTTCGCAATTCCTTTTATGTTCACAGGTATCATTGAAGAGCTCGGCACAGTCCGCAGCATCGAAGAACGCGGTGAAAATGCCCGTATTGTGATCGATGCTCAGTTAGTTACTCAGGGCACAAAGCACGGAGACTCGATTTCGGTAAATGGCGTCTGCTTGACTGCGCTCGACCTGCAAAACGATTCGTTCGCAGCTGACGTATCGCGAGAGACCTTGGTGCGTTCCACGCTTGGAAGTCTAAAGCCGGGAATGCCGGTGAATCTCGAGAGAGCTGTAACTCCTACGACCCGGCTGGGTGGACACTTTGTTCAGGGACACGTCGACGCCCACGGCATATTTGCCGCCCATGAAGACCACGGCGAGTCATGGACTGTACGCATTGCCTATCCAAAAGAAGTAGCTCGTTATCTGGTATTCAAAGGCTCAATCGCGGTTGAGGGAATTAGTCTGACGATTTCTAATTTGAACGAGGACTACTTCGAAGTGGCCATCATCCCTAAGACCTGGGAAGTAACTAACCTTTCTTACCTGAAACCTGGCGATGGCGTAAATCTCGAAGTCGACGTCATTGGGAAGTATGTTGAAAGGTTATTGGCCTTCCATCCCGCGGATTAAGCAGAAGATCAGTGATTCGCCTGGAGGATTAATCACAAAGACACCAAGGTACTAAATCAGAAAAGATATTATTGGTACCCTTAGCCAAATCTCTTTTTGTGTATTAGTGTCTTCGTGGTTGATCTCCTGTTGAGCAGACTTATGAATCAATGGCGTTCGGACGGGGCAGGGTTTGTCAATTTCGGGCTTTCGGTTAACATACCTTCGCTTTGCTATTTCTCGCCAGAGACAGGGTTTAGGACGTTTTTGTGGCTATTGCGACCATCGAAGAAGCCGTTGCCGACATACGCGATGGGCGGATGATCATAGTTGTTGACGACGAGGACCGTGAGAATGAAGGCGATCTCGTTTGCGCGGCTGAAAAGGTAACCCCCGAGATAATCAACTTCATGGCGCGGCATGCCCGTGGCTTAATCTGCTTGCCCCTTACAGAGGAGCGCTGTGACGAGCTCCACCTTACGACGCAAGTCGCCGATAACACTTCCTACCTCGGCACTGCTTTTACTGTCTCCATTGATGCGCGTCGAGGGATTACCACAGGGATTTCCGCCGCCGATCGCGCTACAACGATTCTGGTAGCGGTTGATCCGAAGTCGCGCCCCCAGGATCTGGCCCGACCCGGTCATATTTTTCCATTACGAGCTAAGAATGGTGGTGTCCTCGTTCGTCCTGGACAAACGGAGGCGAGCGTCGACATTGCACGCATAGCCGGACTCTATCCCGCGGGCGTGATTTGTGAAGTTATGAACGAGGACGGGACGATGGCACGGATGCCTCAACTCGAGGCGTTTGCTGCGCAACATGATCTGAAAATGATTACGGTCGCTGACCTTGTCAGGTATCGCATAAGCAAAGAGATGCTTGTGCGAAGAGTTGTCGAAACTCATCTGCCAACTGTCTACGGTCGTTTCCGTGCAATCGCCTATGAAAATGTTATTAACGGCGATGTCCACCTTGCGATGGTGATGGGTGATGTGACAACGGACGATCCGGTTCTGGTTCGAGTCCATACGGAAAACGTTACTTGCGATATGTTCGGATCTTTGATCGACGATACCGGTTTTCAACTTCACACGGCGCTGGAAAAGATCGCCGCTGCAGCGCGAGGTGTGGTCTTGTACTTGCGCCAACGAGAACATAGTTTGGATCTCGTTACTCAATTGCGCACTTACAGTCTGATGCAGAAGAATGGACTCAGCAAGCGCGAGGCAAGTTTGGAAACCGGCTACGGTATTGATCGCGACTATGGCGTGGGGGCGCAAATTCTTCACGACCTTGGTTTGCGTCGGATATTACTTCTTTCGAATCATCCCCCCAAAGTAGCAGCGCTGGAAGGTTTTGAGCTCTCGGTTGTCGGTAATGTTCCGCTTGGTGAGCCGGCGTCTCTCAAAGATCAGGAGACCTCGCAGGTGGATAATACAGAGCAACGGACCTGAGTGTTCTGCCATCCGAAGTGTGGTTCTAGGAGTTTATCTCAATGTGGACCCGGTGCAGCACAACCTGACACCTGTACCTTCCATCTGATTTTGGACCACGGGCTAGTACCTGACTCCCAAAAAACGGGCAAAGGCTCTTTCAACTTTCGGTCTCTCCCTCTAGAATTCGAAGTCCCTCGAGCCGCGCGACGGCTGTAGGTTATGAGTGTAGATAATCCCAAAAGCTCAGGAGATCTGCCCGAGCAGCCTCCGTCCGAGAAACCCTCTGTCAGCAGGCGCTGGCGTTACTTCACTCGGCGCCACGCGTTTCTCGCCGGACTCGTCATCGGTGTCGGCATACTGGCATTTATCCTGCTTGTACTCTTTCTCTATCGCTTTGGTTATATCGACCGGTACGTCGCCAGTCAGATCAAGCGGACCTTTGCCAATTACGGGATTCGAGCTGACATCAAGGAGTTTCGTGCAACCTTCCCACCGCAGACGGTCGAAATGGCAGGTGTAGAACTCTTCGATGCACAAACCGGCGAGAAGCTTGGAAAGATCGATCGTCTGTTAGCGACAATCAGGGTCGAAGATCTCTATGCTTTGAACCTGCAACGAAATATCAATCTCAAAGATCTGAAGATCGAAGGGTTTGAAACGTGGATAACGTTTGATAATGAAGGACGTTCGAATTTTCGCAACATACACATACCGCCGCCCGAGCCAAATAGGCGAATCCTGTTCGCCTATTCCACTGCTCATGTGGAAATAAAGCATGGAGTCATTCACTACGGTGATGCCCGCCACGAAATCTCGGGTGAAGCTCGAAACCTCGAAGCGACAATCCAACCGGACGATCCAAACGCTCCCGCGGCGAGCTGGATGAATACAGTCACATTTGGGCTTTCGAATTCAAGTTTCATCTACGACGGGCGGCCGGTTAACAACATTGAGTTAACTGGACGTGGTCGTGTGAATCAAACACGAGCGGAGATCCAGGAACTCGTGTTGAAGTCGCCAGTCGTAGAGGCACGGTTGCAGGGAACCATGGACGATTGGCGCGCTCTCCGTTACCAGATGAACGTCACCTCATCGGTTGATCTCACGCAACTATCCGACACTATACAGAAAGGTCCGACATTGCGTGGAGTTGGCAATTTTTCGGGTACCGTCACCGGCGAGGGCGATAAGTTCAAAATAAACGGTGGAATCAAGTCAGACGCCCTCGCCGCTGATGGAGTCCGGCTGCAGGGTTTGAACGTCAGTGCGAGCGGGTCAGGGCAGGGGAAGAGTTATGAGATCAACGGAAAAGCTGTCGCCGCTCTTCTGAACGCGGGGGATTTTGAGCTCGATTCGCTGCAACTTGCCGGCAAAGTGATGGGAACCGGAACCAATTTCCGCTGGGTCGGTGAGCTTCGTGCCGTAGCTGAGAAGGGTTATGGAACGACACTTACCGGATTGATCCTGCGCGATGCACGCGCCGAAATGAATGAAGGTGTGTTGACCGCCTCATCAAGTCAGTTCACGGCAAATGCACTTGCTGCTTCCGGTGCTAAGGTTGACGGAATTACGGCGTCAGATCTTAGGGTGCGAAACGAGAAGAATGTCACTACCGCTTCGATTTCGAGTGTAAAGGCAGGAACCATTACTGCTTCCGGCGCCCAAGTGAAAGGAGTCACTGCGAACAACGTAGATGTGGTTGACCGCGATGGAGTGACCAGCGTTGTTGTTAAGGATGTACAAGTGGGAGCCACCAGTGCAGCCGGCGCCGAAATAGGTAATCTCAACATTGCAGGAGCGCGATTGTCGGTGCGTAATCGTCGAATTGAAGGCTCCACTGCTGACATCGATGCGGGAACTGTGAAGTTTGCTGATGGCCAGGCAGATAGTGTTCGACTCACAAATCCGGTATTTGTTGTTGAACCTGCCGGTAGTTATCGCGCGACTGCCGATCTGAGTATTGGCGGCGGAGTTCTGGGTCGGATGAACATGGGCCAGGCGCGGGCCACCCTGGTGGCAACTAACCGTGATATCCAAGTCAATAACTTTTCCGCTGACGTCTTCAGGGGACGCGCCAACGGAAACGCTCGAATTGCCATTACCCGGGGCGGCACCTCGCAGGTGATCGCGGATTTCAGCGATCTGGATATCGCTGGGCCTCTTACGGCATGGGCCGGTAGTGCAGTACCGCTTGCGGGTCGAGCGACCGGAAAAGTTGATGTGACATTTCCTGGAACCGATTTCAAGCTTGCTACAGGTACTGTTACAACTCAACTGTCAGCAGAAGCAGGTGAAAGTAGTGCCGACAGAATTCCGATCACTGGTGCAGTAGCCGTACGTGCGGATCGAGGCAGGTTCGATATCCAGCAAGTCAATCTTCAGACACCAGCCACAAGCCTGAAGGCAACGGGTCAGTTTTCCGTTGAAAACGATTCCAATCTACAGGTCGATCTAGCTTCTTCGGATGCAGCTGAACTTCAGAGCGTCTTGATTTCATCCGGACTCTTGCCTGAAGTTGAAGAGCAGATGCGTAGTTATGGCATTGATCTAGCCGGCCAACTCGTCTTCAACGGGAACATCCGGGGCAAACTGAGTTCTCCAGATGTAAACGGTCGGTTTTCGCTTGGTTCTCTCATCGTGAACGGCAACGAGCTCGGATCGCTTTCAGCATCGATTGCGATGAATAGCTCGGAAACGACGGTTTCTGATGGGCGTCTAACGGAGAGAGATGGCGGGGGGGTGCAGTTTTCATTAGTAGCGCCACGAAGAGGCGAAAACAACATCAGGCTCGACGCAACCCTTGATCGAGTAAATGCTCGAACACTACTTGCTCTATCGCCACTAAACAGTAACAAAGAACTGACCTCCGACACGCAGGCAGATGTTTCTGGACAAATAAAAGTCGCTGGAATCCCTAATGCAATGAGCGGCAGCGCCGACCTACGTCTTGGCCCAGGCAAACTCGGTGGGGAACCGCTTGAAGGACTCGTGGCCAGAGCTGCCTTTAACGGCGCTAATGTCAATATTGAAAGCATCGATGTACGTCTGGGTGCCGGTCATATCATCGCCAACGGCACTTTCAATACAGCCAGCAAAGCTTTTGACTTTCAAGGCAAAGCTGAAAGCATTCAATTAGCGCGGCTGGCGGCACTTGCCAATAAGCCCGGTTTCCCACACGTCACGGGTCTCGCCGACTTCTCGGCCCATCTCTCAGGGAATTTTTCGGAAAAAGACTTTTCAGCGTATCAAGTTACGTTGGACGGACAAGGCCGCGACGTGACCATCAACGGCCGTCCTGCCGGAACTATTGCGCTTGTCGGCAGAACAGAAAACAAACAGCTCAACATTTCCTTAACCACGAGTGTGCTGGGTCAACCTCAGGTAATCGCAGCACAGATAAATCTAGCTGGTAGGTTACCAGCCAATGTAGAAACGACGCTCAGTAATGCGGACCTGACGAGGTTGTTTCAAATTGTATTGCCGGTCACCAACGTAAGGGTTTCTGGTTCGGCGAACGGTACGATCAAAGCGTCGGGCAACCTACTCGATGAGGATGGATACTTCTCAATTGCAGGTCTATCGGGTACGGCAAGCTTCTCGGAACTCAGTTTTCGTGTCGAGGATATTCAGCTTACGGCTGCTACACCCCTTGTCGTGCACTTTTCACCAAACGAAATCAGTTTTGATGAGACTCGATTTACTGGACCAGGCACAAATATCGTTCTTGATGGAACTTTAGCGAGCGGCAGCGGAGGCAGGCAAAACCTGAACGTCACCGGCGATTTGAATTTGCGCGTATTGACCGGTCTTTCGCCCGATTTCTTTTCTTCAGGAACGGCTGAAGTCGCAGTCCGCATTAACGGCAGTTATGAAGCACCGCGCGTGATTGGAACAGCCTCACTCAACGGTGCTTCTGTGTCCGTGCTGTTAGGTAATGAGCGATGGACTGTGTCGAATCTAAAAGCGGCTCTCAGGTTTACTGCCAATCAAGCGGAGATCGATTCGCTTACCGGCACGCTCGGTGGTGGTCGTGTCAGGGCGACGGGCGGCGCGTTGCTTGAGGGCTTTACAGTCTCCGGATTCAGAATCAATCTTCACGGCGATGACGTGACTGTTCCTTTCCCGCCTGATTTTCGTTCCACATTGGACGCAGATGTAGAGATTAAAGGCTCGTCACGAGAGCAGCTTATCAGCGGCGTCGTGAACCTTCGCCGAACCGAATACACCAAAGACATTGAGTTGGCTGACTTGATAAATTCAAGACGCGGTGAATCCATTGAAGAAGGCTCGGAGATTGCGCTTACCCGCACCGCAGTGTTCGCAGCCTTACGAGTTGAAGGACGAAACGCTCTGGTCGTTAGAAACAATCTGGCTGACCTGGTTGGTTCTGTTTCGCTCCAGTTGGATGGCCCAGTCAAGGATCCGACGATCTCTGGCAGGATTACTGCTACTAGTGGGACACTCAATTTCCGAAATGACCGGTACGAAATCACTCGAGCGCTATTGGATTTGCCGTCAAGTCCGAACGCTGATCCAATTCTTAATATCCAGGGAGAATCGGAGATCAAGGGCTATCGTGTAATTGTTAGCCTAACGGGACCACTCTCCCAACCCCAGGCTTCGGTTCGCTCCGAGCCAGCCCTGCCTCAAGCAGATGTCGTTTCCCTGATCACAACCGGACAGCTCTCTTCGGGCGATACAAGCGCTTCAATCCTGTCTCAATCTGAGGTTGGAGCAGCAACCAGCCTGCTGACAGATGCACTCATTAATGCGCCCGCCCAACGCGCCACGAGTAAGCTCTTCGGTCTTACGCGCTTTGAGATCAATCCGGTTATCGGTGGAACCACGGGGTCGACGCCTGCCGCTCGCCTGACCCTGGGAAGAAGGATTAGCAAAGAAGTTACTGTAACTTACTCAACAAACGTGACTTCTGATCCAAATCAGATTCTTGCGCTCGAGTATCGAGTCTCCGATCGACTGTCGTTTATTGCGCAGTATGAGCAGGCTTCAACACAGACGTTGACCGCTCGAAACAACAACTTCAGTTTTGAGATTCGTTTTAGAAAGAGATTCTGAGCAAGGGGTAGATTAAGCAATTGTTGCCACAGACGCTGGAAGCGGAAAGCAGAATGCTGGATGCGCCCAATGGTGAAAGCCGCCTTGCAAGTAGACGTTTCCCCCGGTCGCTGCTGATCCTGGTTCTGATCTGCCTTTTTCTCGTCGAAGTGCAGGCAGGTTCTGGCCGAGACACCAGGATCGAAGAGTACGAGGGCCGCCTGATTACCTCAATCGAAGTCGTCATTGAAGGATCTCCACAGGACACGGCTGCGCAGGATAGTTTTCTTTCCTTACTTAAGGTCACCCCAAATACCGACTTTTCTGCGGTTCGCGTGCGCGACTCGCTGCAGTCTCTATTCGACTCCGGCCGCGTTGCCAACGCTCGCGTTGAAGTAGTGGAAGAAGGATCCAATAAGTCTGGTCCAATAAGACTTCGTTTCGTCATTCAAAGACAGGTTCGGATTGGGGACGTTCGGATTGAGTTGGGACCAGTCACCGGATCCCCGATCTCAACTGATGAGTTGCGCGGGAGATTGAATTTCGTCCAACCCGGTACTCGTCTTTCGAAACAACTCATTCTCCGCAACGCTGATGAAATTCAGGTATACCTACGCGATCGTGGCTACTTCAATGCTACGGTCGAACCGGTAGAGCGTTTGGATCCCAATGGTATCCGCGCAACTGTTACTTACCGGGTGACGCCTGGTGAGCAAGCACGAGTGGGATCCTTTGAGATTCAGGTTAATGGCTTGAACCCAGCTGCCGTCCGTAATTCGCTTACGTTACAGGCTGGAACTCCTTTTACTCGCGATGCCCTTTCAGCCGACGTGCTACGAGTCCGCGATGCGATTATCGCCTCTGGTTACCTTTCTCCGATCCTTGAAGATCCGCGAGTTGAAAGAGATCCAGACAAGAATTTGATTAAGCTGCTCCTCAAGGGAGATGTTGGACCAAAGGTCACCGTTATAGTTAAGAACTTCGAAATCAGTGAAAAGACTGCCCGGGAGCTATTGCCTGTCAAGCGAGAGGGAAACGTTGACTTCTCGGCAATCGTGGAAGGCGCGCGAAGACTCCGAAATAAGCTACAAGAGGATGGTTACTTTTTTGCTGAGGTAACTCAACTTTGTACAGTCGGCAATCCTCCCGCAGAACTGGGCCCGAATGGTACCGAGGAAACCTGTCAGAATCTTAATCCGACCACACTCACGGGTCACTCAGTCGAGATCGCCTATGAGATAGAAAAAGGGCGTCGTTTTCGTCTTAACGATATCCGGATCAGGGGCACGAACAAACTGACCTTCGAGGATGTTGAGGCCGACTTAAAGAGTCAGAAGGCGAACGCCATTGGGTTGATTCCGTTTCTCGGGTACGGCCGTGGGTACACGAGCCTGACTCTTCTCGAACAGGACAGAAGGACCATAGAAGCCTTTATGCGGGACCTCGGATATCGAAGAGCTCGTGCGGAGGTTTTGCAGGGCGTTTCAATCGACGGTGAGAATCTCATCATAACCTTTCAGGTTACGGAAGGGCCGCTAACCCGCATCGCCGGTGTAGAAGTCAAAGGCAATAAGATCTACACAGACCAGCGAATTCGCGAGGAACTCAGAACGGTACTTGGTGCACCTTTCTCGCGTTCCCAAGCAAGGGCAGACGGCGACCGAGTGACGAGGCTTTATTCGCGTGAAGGTTACGTAAACGCTCGAGTCGAGTTTTCTGTTATTGAGTTTCCGAAGAAGGATGATGAGGAGCAAGTCCGACTCGTTTATTCAATTGCCGATGAGGGCGACAAGGTCTTCATCAATCAGATCGTGGTCAACGGTGTTACAGGCAGCGCCAACACTCAAAACACCAAGCGGAGAGCAATACTGCGGGCGATCCCGCTAATCGAAGGCGACGTTCTCAGAGCCGATCGAATCTCGGATGCGGAACGAGAACTCTATCTGACAGATGCATATCGCCAGGTCATCATCCGCACCGAGCCCGCAGGAGAAACAGCATCGGGATATCAGAGACGAGACGTGATCATCGATGTCGAAGAAAAAAAGCCGAGGGTTATGGACTACGGTGGCGGATTCTCGACTGACTTTGGCGCTTTGGGTTTATTCGAAATCAGCAACGTAAATCTTATGAATCGGCTCCGGCATGGTGCATTGCGCCTGCGCGCTAGCGGACGACAGCAATTGGTCCGTCTCGAATACCTCGATCCGCGCTTTGCCCGTTACAGCAAGACACAGTTTGCCCCACTCGCTGTTTCTGTCGAATATCTGCGTGACTCGACGATTACACGATTCTTTCGTTCCGCAATTGATCGCGGGACGATGGGTATCGTCCAGCGACTCGACGAAGACGGTAACCCCATAAATATATTTGGTGTGAGAGTAGACGAGCCAACTATCAACCGTTTCACGGCGGCAGTTGAAACGCAGCGTATTCTTGACCAAAAGTCGCGCACTATTATTTTCGGACGCTATAGCTATGAAGATGTTCGCCTCTACAACCTGGAGAGCTTAGTTGTTAGGCCAATTCTCGAGCCCGACAAGAAGGTTCGCCTGTCTCGTTTCGGCGTCTCTTTCGTCCGAGACACGCGTGAGAGGTGCGAACGTGGGCTGCTGGGTCTGCGACGAGCGGAATCTGATGATGAAAATCCAGGCAAGCCCGGCGAAGTCTGTCGTTACAATCAGATTGATGCGACTCGCGGGGATTTTCTGAGTGTCGACTACGGAATTGCGCTTCGGCAGCTTGGCGGGAACATTTCGTTCAACCGCTTTCAGACGACTTACAGACGCTATTACAAAGTAAGTAGTCTGCGAGACACCGTGCTGGCGGGCAACTTCACGCTGGGACTCGCAAACCTGTTCAACCCGCGCGACCGCGACGGTAACGGTACAATTGATGAGATTGACCTGACTTTGCCGATCAGTGAGCGATTCTTCTCTGGTGGTGCGACGACCTTGCGCGGGTTTAACTTTGAAGAGGCTGGCCCAAGACAGGTTTTGATCCCGCTTGGACCTTTTAGGGATCAGGACAAAAACGTCGTCTTCCTCAATCCATTCACTGTGCCAGTCGGTGGCAATGCATTGGCTATTGTGAATCTGGAAGCGCGAATCCCATTAAAAAAATCTGTGCAGCTGGTGCCGTTTTATGATGGCGGAAATGTATTTCGGCGAGTCGGCGATCTATTTGGAAAGAAAGACACTACACCGATACCACCCGATGATCCATTGGCCGCCATCAATGCTATAAACCTTCGAGCACACTGGAGCAACACCTTCGGCATTGGATTTCGACTCCAAACCCCATTCGGCGGAGCACTGGCGGTGGATTATGGAGTTC
>JBKOYD010000165.1:0-35080 GCA_046725195.1 Acidobacteriota bacterium
CGTGAGCGTCTCGGCCAACAATCAAGAGAGGCACGAGCCCAGCGACGACACCAGGCAATGCGAGAAAGGCTACTAATGCCCTTATAAACATTCCTAACCGTGGTTCACTATCGTTCCCGCATTGGATCCAGAACTTACCAAACAGGCCTGCGCAACAAGCCCGCTGCAATCGATTATTCGAATAAACTACGCTCCTTTTAGGTATAGCTTACAGCCCTTGTAATCGATCACCGCTGACGTCCGCCTCAGGATATCTGCTCCAAGGACACCGTCACAGAATTCTTCACCTTTCATCTGGACAATCATGTTTATGTAAGAGAAATCAACGAGCCACATTTCAAAATTTGTCAGACGCAACGATCCAATATCCAGGCTTTCCAATTTGCTTAGTGCCTTTGTCTTCTTCGGCAAGGCGAAGCTCACTGCTACTTTCTCCAATCTCCCGGATGTCAACCCGAGACGTTCGGCGCAGCTTTCAGCAATGCAGGTCCGAGAAGCACCAGTATCAACTATCAAAACAACATCCTCACCATTTATCTTGGCATGGATCACAATGTGATTGACGCGTGTCACAGTGAAAGGAACTTCTACATATCCGAGTGATTTCAAATAGGCAGGAAGATTCATGGATGAATTTGTCTATTTACATACAGGTCGTCCCAGGCGTCGGCCCTTCAAGGCGGGCCCACTCAACTACACGAAGACGCACGGGCATGCCGGCTCGGTGCAAAAGCTTGTTCGATTGCGGCGATTACCCAGGATACCCAACCCACTTGAGATAATGAAGCCCATCGTCGCAGCACAAAGATGTCTATAACAGAATCAGATGTAGTTGACTTCATCGGCGTGGAGAAAGCAACGTGTAAAGTCGTACTATCTATTGCCGATCATCTTGATTGGGAAGCAGACCCAGAGGATCATCAGAGGGCCTGGAGGAGTCGGAAGACAAAGGCGAGGAGCAGCAAAAGAGAACGGTGGAAGTGCTTGAGGAGAATAAGCCCTTACTCGAGTCTATCGACAACGAGGCATTGTTCGCAGAAGCGCACCGACGTGCGCGTCTTCAAGGCTCAGATAAAAAACGCTGAAGAACCCCGTTAAGGAGGAACAGCACAGCACGGCACATTCGCTGTGGGCTCACAATCTTGCTCGATGAACTCGGCACCAGCGAGCGCCTACTTACGAGCTAAATCGATAAGGACAATGTCCGAGTTTTGCCGCACCCTGTCGAAGAGAATTTGACGGCCGTCCGGAGAAACGTCAAAGCTCCCGATGGAATCGCCCGATTTCAAGTTGGTGAGTTGGTGACGCTGGCCAGTCTCGAGATCAACCATCCAGAAGTTTTGACTCGGATATCTACCAAGCAGTACGACCAGCTGTTTGCCGTTTGGCAGAAACTGGTAACTGTTTCCTCGCGATACCGACAACTCTGGAAAGGGATGCGGCTGCTTTTCCGGCGTCACCGCCTTAATTGCATATTGCGGACCTTGGATGGGCTCGGTATAGAGGATGAAGCTGCCGTACGGAGACCAGACAGGCTGACGTGAAATTCCATCCAGGAGCCGAACCGGCGCAGCTCCGTCCGCCGGAACTTTGTACACGCGGGTGCCTTCGCCGTCGTTTGCCGCCACAGCTATGAACTTCCCGTCGGGAGACCACGACGGTGCGTCGCGTACATCCAGCGAGGGTGCCAAGGGGAGTGCATTCGAGCCATCTGCATTCATGACGTAGAGTGTGTTTCGTCCCTCACGACGAATGGAAAAGCATATCTTCATCCCGTCGGGGGACACGGCTGGGGGAGCGACCACGCCCCCGTCATTGCCTCGCCACAACTCTAAAGTCTCACCCGCCTGGTTTTTCCATAGGCTCTCAGCGGCTCCTTTCGACGAGAGAAAGACCACGTAATGCGGTCCGAACCGAGGCGTACCAGCTCGAGTAAGAGGTACCTGAAATCGACGGACTGCCAACTCGTCTGCTACCTGGCTGGAAATTGGGACCGTCCAAAGCTCTCCGATCGGATTAGCCACAGTTGCAACCAGACGAGTAGCCCGACCATCTGGCCCAGCCGCGGCCGAAACCGAAAGGTACTGGTCCACGCCGAAGCTCACGCGATGAGGTATCCTTCGCTCGATGTCCATTGCGTACAGCCAGAACCCCGACCCGTCCTCCGCAGTGGCCGAATAGATCAATGTGCGATTGTCGAGCCATGCCAGGTAACCGACCTTGGAGTTGTGGCGCGTCAGTCGTTCCGGCGTGCCGCCCTCAGCAGGAATCCTCCATATGTCCAATTCGTTTGGCGGAAAGCCGCGCACAAAATAGATGTAACGGCCGTCAGGTGACCAAACCTGGTAGTGGCAGTGTACGTCGGGCTTGTCGATGAAGATCTGCTTCGGCTGACCTCCGTTGCGGTCGATGACAAAGATCGGGTCACCCGGCGTACCCGTGTGATAAACAATCCGTTGGCCGTCTGCGGACCACGCTGCATAGACCGCACCTTCGAGAAAGGGCCGAGGCGTTGCACCCCCTACCGTTGGCGTGAGCCAGATGCTCATGATATCCGGCGCATTTATCCGGCTCACCCGGAACCAAACATGCGATGCATCGGCCGAGAATCCGACAGTCCGAGAATCGGTGGAGAACGCGATTGAGCGAACTTCTTCGTGGTCCCCTTGGGGAATCCGGCCTTTCGTCAAATTCACAAATGCGCCACTACCGACCTGATTGAGCCAGACGTCGAAGGTTCCGTCGCGGTCGGAGAGAAACACTATGAACTTCCCATCGGGCGAGATGGCGGCGTCGGTTTCCGTGCTCGGGAAATCGGTCACCCGCTCGACGTGTGCGTTGGCAAGCGGGTTCTCCCAACGCTCGTCAGATCGCTGAACCTGCCAGATGACGACTGCGGCAACCAGGGCGATGGCCGCAGCCACAGCCGCCACGGGTATCCAACGAGACCATCGGTTTCGCGGCTGTGTTTTTTCAGCGGCCGACGTCTCACTATTCGAACCGGCGGAGAGAGTTTCGAGGTTGAAGGCAACATCGGCTATGGACTGAAACCGATCTTCCCGGCTCTTTTCCAAACAATGTCGAACTATGCGGACAACCGCCGGAGGAATTTCGCGCTCCTGTTCTGGAATTTCTGGGAAGTCCTCTTTCAGGATTGCATGTAGCACTTCGATCGTGGAATTGCCCCGGAAAGCACGAATTCCGGATAGCATCTCGTAGAGGATCGCCCCGAAGGCGAAAATGTCCGAGCGGTGGTCAACGTCCTCCGCCCGCACTTGTTCGGGTGACATATACCCAACTGTACCCACAAGCACGCCGGGTGCAGTGGCGAGGAGTTGAGTCGAAACATTCTCATCGAGCGCTTCAGGAGGTGGCTTGAGTTTCGCAAGTCCGAAATCGAGAATCTTGATCCTTCCATCCTTGGTGAGGAACAAATTCTCCGGCTTCAGGTCACGGTGGACGATCCCGTTATCGTGCGCAGCTGCCAACCCACGCGCGATCTGCAGAGCGTAGTCGATTGCACTTTGGAGCGGCAGCGTTTCACGCAATCGCTCACGCAGCGTTTGGCCGGTGAGCATTTCAGAGACGATATAAAACACTCTGTCGTGTGTGCCGACGTCGTAGATTGTCAGGATGTTCGGATGATTGAGTCTGCTGGCCGCCCGCGCCTCTTGCTCGAAGCGCCGCAACCGATCTCGATCGGATGAGAAAGCGGTGGGCAGCAGTTTAATGGCGACTTGCCGGCCAAGTCTCGCATCTACAGCGGAATAGACTTCCCCCATTCCGCCCGCTCCAAGCAGAGAGAGAATCTTGTATGGACCGAGGACCTGACCCGGCGCTAAGGCAGCTTGATCGCACACCCGCATATCGGCCGCAATCTCGAAGGCAGGGGTTTCGATGAGACTACGTGGCCCACGCGTTCTCGTCGCCTGTGATAACAAAGTCAGCTTACATACATCTTGATAACGAGAGGAGCAAACCTTGACGAGCATCCGCTCTTGTCGCCGTTGCCATCAATGAGCAGCTGACCTAGTACCCACTGATGAGGGCGTGGGCATAACACCTCACTCAGATGATTAGGTTAATTTCAAAACGGACAGATTATACACCTTCCTTTTACTCCACTCGGTCTCTCTCTGACTCGCTACTTCAATCGCATCAAGAAGATTCCATACCCAACTCCCGCGGGATCAATGCTCCGTGCAGATTGGAAAGCCATCCACTTTCCATCAGGACTTACTACAGGGTTCGACGCCTTGTAGCCTTCGTAGTCGCCCCATCGTGTTAGGCGTACAAAGTCCCTGCCCTGGGGCTCGAGATTCAGTCTCCAGATGTCGATGTATTTCGAGTTCTGGCGCTCCGGCCCGCCCTGCTCGCGACTTGATTCAACTAGTGTCCATTCGCCATCAGGTGAGATTCCTTCGACCTCGTTGTACTCGTCGGCTATTTTCCTGTACGTCGTAATCGCATTGGTTCTTAGATCGATGCCGAAAACATCAGCTTTTTCAACTTCCCGATAACACGTGTAGATAAGCTCTGTATCGTCGCGTCGAAAATCCTGTGCTTCCAACGTGCAGTCCGGACGCTTTGCTCTCAACACCTCTTTCTTGTTCACTAGCGCCGGCACACCATCTCTGTATTCGATGTCAGCTGTGTAAATTACGGATTCACCCTCCGCTAACTCTTCCGGGTATTGACCATGTGTATTCGACCAGGCGATTTTCAGACTCCGGCGTGAGATTGCGACCCCTTCGGAGATTTTATGGTTGAGAGCTACAGGAGGTGTTCGCGCATCCGCTTTCATGATCCACATCTCCTGGTCACGCGAACGCGTGATGTTGATGTTGGTAAACTTCCTGGCGCCAATCAAAAAGAAGTCGCCATTGAGCAAGTACTGGATGCGAAGAAAACCCTCATGCGGAAAGTGTCCTGTGAGCAAACGCGTGAGGCGGGTGTTCAAATCAATCTCAAAGGCATCCTTGAACGACTTCTCCATGAAGGCGATGCGCTTGCCATCCGGGGACCAAGCCGCTCGCTCACCGAACCCACTGAGGTGAATGATATTGGGAGGTAGATGCTGTTCCGGGTTACCCGACTTTTTCATTTGTGCCACAGCGATCGACTTGGATTGCTGAGTACCCGTGAAAGTTAAACCGAATACGAAAGCCAAAATATAGAACGATGCTCGCATTTTCGATCTCTTCCTGCCGGTTCGGAACTACATTCCAGGTTTTGGACCAAAACGCTTTCGGTCACGAAGTCGTGAGCACTGCAACGCTGTACGATCGCGGCGGTAATTTTAAGGTCATCCTGGAGGCAACTTTCGGCGACTCAAGAATCTGCGGCGCTACTACTTGAGGTTTCTCAAACGTGTTGAAGGCTTTCAGATCAGAGCCAGTCAACGTTTCAAATCTCGAAACGCTTGTGGGCGTAACATCACGCCACTCCAGAACCAAGTCACGTTCATTATTAAGATCGCGATTCAGCATAAACAGGCTGACCTGACCCTGCGAATTGATTGTGGCCACCACATCGAGAAACGGGACCTCATCATCGCGCGCAAAATCCGCTCGCAGGCCTTCTGCTTTAATCGCGTATGTCTCCGATTCCACCCACAGGTCGATAACTCTTCCCTGCGCATATTTGAGCGCCCACGCGTACGGATAATAAATGCTCTGTCGCAGTACCGAAGTTTCATTAGTAACCAACGGCGCGATCACGTTAACTATTTGCGCAAGGCATCCAACGCGCACGCGTTCGGCCTGACGCAACAGTGTATTCACGAAACCTCCTACCAGTAACGCGTCTTCCAGGTTGTACACTTCTTCCAACAACCTGGGTGCAAACGTGCGTTTACCGTCCCGGAACGGGGCGCTACGTGCGCGATACCAAATATTCCACTCGTCGAAAGATAGCCATAGCCGTTTCGGCGATTTCAACAATCCCTGTACATAATCGCAGACTGCACCAACTTCATGGATTTGTCGTTCCATATCCAGGTTCATCGCGAGAAAACGTGAACTGCTGTTGGCCGTTAACTGCGGCGTGTTTCCATAGTAATTGTGCAGAGAGATGCCATCGACCTGGTCGTAGCATTCTTCAAGTACTTCGCGATCCCAGATCAAATACGTTGGCAGAATCGTATTACTCGAGCCGCACGCGATTAACTGCAGTGAGGGATCTATAACGCGGATTTGACGTGCCGCATCGCGCGCTTTACGACCGTATTCTCCGGCAGTCATACGGCCCATCTGCCAGGGACCGTCCATCTCATTACCCAGACACCAGTACCGTACGTTGTGGGGCTGTGCATATCCGTGAGTTCTGCGCAACTCGCTCCAGCGCGTCCCCTTGTCCACGTTGCAGTACTCAACATACGCCACGGCCATTTCCGGAGTGCCCGTGCCCAGGTTAAAGCCCAGCAAAGGTTCGGTGTTAACCAGCTTGCACCAGTCGATAAACTCATTGGTTCCAAACTGATTGGTCTCAAGAGAATTCCAAGCCCGCTCCAAAACTGTTGGACGCTTGTCTTTTGGGCCGACCCCGTCTAGCCAGTTGTAACCGGAGACAAAGTTCCCACCGGGGTATCGCATAATCGGAACTTGAAGTCCTTTTATCTCGCCCATGACATCCTTTCGGAAGCCATTGGTGTCAGCGAGTTTTGAGCCCGGTTCGTAGACGCCTGTATAAACTGCTCTTCCAAGGTGTTCCAAAAAGGCGCCTAGAAGTCGTCGATCCAAAGTTGCGCGATACCGTGAACCATTTATCAACGCTCGTGCTCGTCCCGAAGTTTGCGAATAACCGATGCGCGGGAGCCATGGTCCGGCGCCTAAAAAGGCGCCAGCAGACATCAGCTTTTTGAGGAACAAGCGGCGATCAGTCATTGGCACAAAAATCGATGACTTGTTTTATAACCGAGTTGAAGTGAAGCATTATTAACGCTTACGGGGCACAATCGGCAAGATCACATACGATAGGCGTTCCCGGTCGTGATAGATTTTCTGCTGGGCTACCTGCATCCGCGTTGACTGGCCAAGGGCATCGCCTGTGTTGAGATTGCGGTCGTACTTTGGAAACGCGCTGGAAGAGACTTCGAGTCTGATCTGGTGTTCCTTTCGATACAACTGGCAAGTGTTCCACAAATCAAGATCATAATTGTAGACGCGACCGGGCTCGATTAGGGAAGGCTTGTCCATTCCTTCACGGAAGCGAGCGCGCACCATGCCGTCATTAAGCCGTTGTGCGAACCCGTTGGGCCAAACATCTATTAGCTTCGCCATGAAATCGGTGTCGCGCGCGGAAGATGCTGCTGCAAGCCGGACGCGGATTGGCCCGCATACTTCCATATCCTCCGTGAGCCTCTCGCTTGTATAGACAAGCACGTCAGCGCGCTGCTCAACGGTGCGATAGTCGTCTGGTCCTCCGACCTGCGCGAAGCTCGGGTCCGTGATGAATGGAACGGGCTTCGCCGGGTCATAAGCGTAATTATCGGTAGTCTCGTTTGCGGGGATTGAGGTTGATAGTGTGCCGTCGCCGGAAAGAGTGTTCGCGTTCCCGTTGCTGTGGAGATAGTATTTCGTCCATTGTGTGCGCGCCATAGGCCATTCGTTCTCATCTCGCCAAACATTTTCTGACATCACGAAGATGCGCACAGGCGGTTCGTTAAGTAGACCATTGTCGCTGCCCTTTAACCAGTAGTCGAACCAACGCAGCCAGTAGGCGTTCATATCGATGACGGCAGTGGGGCCGAAATCGAGTTGTCCGAGCTTGGTGGATGAGTTGATGGCGTGCGGCCACGGTCCTATCAAAAGTTTCTGACTGCGGCGAACCTCGGCGGTCGCGCCTTTGGTTGTTACGCCAATGAAGTTCAGCGGTGTCCCAACCTGTTCATCGTCGTACCAGCCCGAGATGTTAAGTACCGGCACGCGGACACGCTCGAACTTGTTCTGGTAACGCAGATCTTCCCACCAGCTATCCAGCTTCGAATGCTCGACCTCTTCTTTCCAGAGTCTGTTTGGCCGGCCCATCGCCTCGTCCATAGTGATGAGTGGCAGATGTTCATAGAGCTTTTTCCAATCCACTGCCTCCATGTTTTGGAGTACGCGGCCTGACGTGAAGTGATACCAACTGATGTCCATCGGCAACGGCTGACCCGTCGGCCACTCCACGAACGGATCTGACGGCGTAGCGAGCACGATCATCGCTGCGAGGTGTGGTGGCTGCCTTATGGCGGTGAGCCACTGGATAGCGCCGTTGTAAGAACCGCCGAGCGTACCGACCTTGCCTGTTGACCACTCTTGTGCGGCACACCATTCGATGGCGTCGTAGCCATCTTGCCCATCGTTCCGGTAAGGCTCGAACGTGCCGTCCGAGTCTCCCCGCCCACGTACATCCATTGCCACTACTACGTAACCGTGAGAAACAAAGGATTGCGCGATCTTCAAGGTGCTGGTGCTCGTTTTAGTGTAAGGGGTGCGATTGAGAAGGACAGGAAAGCGACCAGGCGCTTTGGGCCTGTAGACGTCGGCTGACAGCTCTGTGCCGTCGCGCATGCGGACGCGGCGATTGAACTCTATCTTTACTTCATAAGTCTGCTGCGTCGTTGCGGATGCTTGAGGATTGGCCGCCGGCACTGATTGCTGACCCAGAATCGAGGGAGTTAATGCAGCGAACAGGAACAGAATGAGACTGAACATTGCGGGCATCCATTTGTTAAGTTTGGTCATTTCTTCATTCATTTTCGAAGACCTATCTGGTTGAACGGCACGTTTCCGATCCGGTACTTCTGCCAGTCCTTGTAGTCGAAGTGCCACCACTCAGCTTCGAACACAGTGAATCCTTCCGACTCCATCGCGGCCCGCAAGAGATCGCGGTACCAACGTTGCAGCGAGGTGCCGCCGGGATAATCCGGGTGAGCGCGCTCAGTCGTCTCGTCGTAGGTGCTCACCATCTCCACAGGTTTTCTCGTCTTCAAGTCATAGAGCGTCAGATCAACTGCGCAGCCTCGGTTGTGGCGCGAACCCTTGGATGGATCGGCGACAAATAGCTTTTTGTCATCTGGCGTTGCGTCCCAAAACACTTTCGTTACATACCACGGGCGATACGCATCATGAACAAGTAGGCCATAACCTGACTCTTTCAACTTACGGTTAATGCGAACGAGCGCTTCAGCTGCGGGACGTTGCATGAAGGCCCGCGGTTCAGAATAGAAAACTGTGCCGAATAGATTGTTGGTTGTTGCGTAGCGGATCTCGAGCCTGATCGTCGGATCCAATTTTCTGAGTTCCACTAAGTCAGAAGGCGCAAAATCTCCGGACTCCGCAGGTGGTTGAGCAGTGCGTGCCTCCTTGATCAGGATGGGGACAGGACGCAATGGCTCAACTCGAAGTTGATTCGAACCCTCTTCCGGGCCAAGTGGCCTGCGTTTGAATACTGATTTTCCGACCTCGACTTGCGTCACCTTTCCATTTGAATCGCGGGAGAAAACTACGCGATCGCCGGCGCGGGCGGAAGACGGCGCAAACTGGAACACGTCTTTTGAGATCTCTTGCAACGGATTGAGTTCGGTTCGCTTGAATAGCGCGCAGAGTTTTCCCTGGCTTTCAAGAATGATGATAGTCTCGTTATCCAGAACGTACTCGCCAATTAGAGCTCTCCATCGGGCCGGAGCGTCAACGGGTTTGGCTGCTGCCTGGGCTATTGGAGCGATTAGAGGTCTCGCGCCCGCCGTCGGTGAAAGCAACAAGCCGAGCATTAGTATGTGTAGGGTAACTGTTAAGAGCGGCTTCATTTTCATTTTTGACTGGAAAAAAGGTCTGCACCTAATGCTGGGATATCACAATCTCAGCGAATCTGACGTTTTCACCACTTGTGTGAAAACTCCGCAAGGAGAGATTCTAAGCTTCGGTGAGCGGTTAGTTTCTGTTAGATCTTGACCTCAACCGCTTCACGTTCTGTTCGCCACCGCGTTCTGAATTTTTTCGAGTGCGCCCCCAAGAATTTCGTCTTCACGCGCGATACAGAAGCGCATGTAATTGTCATGCTCATCGCTATCAGCAAAAGCATTTCCTGGGACCCCCGCAACGCCCTTGCCTATCAACATCTCGTTGAACTCCACTGCATCGCTGTAGCCGGCCGGAATTCGCGCCCAGACATAGAAGGCTGAACCAGAGTCGTAAATTTCAAAGCCCACATGGCCCAGCGCATCTACAGCGACGCGTCGTTTAATAGCGAACCTCTCGCGCAAGGCAGCGTAATAATTCGCATCTGACATCAGCACTTCCGCGAGAGCCAGTTGAAGCGGGGTTGGAGAACAGACATAAAAGACATTGTTGGCATTGTTCATCGGAGCGACAAGGCGGTGAGCGCCGAAAACGTAACCAAGTCGCCAACCGGAAATGTTCCATGACTTAGAAAATGAGTTAACAGTGATCGTGCGATCCCACATGCCTTCCAGCGTCGCAATTGATACGTGCCTTGTATCACTCACAACATAGTGTTCATACACTTCATCGGCTATGCACAGAAGATCAAACTCCTGACATGCCGCAGCTATCGCTTCGAGTTCAGTTCTGGTGAATACTTTGCCCGTAGGATTCGCAGGACTGCACGCAATGATTGCTCGCAAGGGAAAGTCTTGACGATCCTTCCACTCCCGGCAACGCGAGCGTAGCTGGTCTACATCGAGGTCGAGATTAGCGCCATGCAGAGGCAAAACATTTGAGCGACCGCCCAGCTCTTCAATTATCCGACGGTGGTAGGGATAGTAGGGCTCAAAAACAAGTGCCGAATAGTGTTTTAGATGAGTATGTGCAATCGCTATAAGCGCCGCAGTGGCACCCGGTGTAATCAATAACTCCAACGGTGTAGCTTTCGGGTCAACTTGGAGCTTATTGAAACGGGCGATCTTCTTAGCAACGGCTTCGCGTAACTCGCTGACACCTTCTGCCGGGCTATAATGATTCCGACTTGCCTTAATCAATTCACTCGCAGCCTGTGCGAGTTTTGGATTAATCGCCAGCTCCGATTGTCCTTGTACAAGATTTCCGCTTGGCGGGACCAATCTGGTGATCGTTCTGATTTCAGCTCGGGTATTTGGCGTCATTTCCCTTCTGGCTATTCTTTGCATAAACAGAATGTAATAATGGCGGACCTTACCTCAAGTAAGGTTATCGATCACGCTAATAAGTTGAGCTGAAGTGCAAGAGATTGCCGGCGACAGCGAACCACAGCACTCCAAGACACGCGAGCAGCATTATCGTTGCTTGTAGCTTGACCCAGATACTTCTTCGTTTGCTAATCCACGCCAAGCCGGCGTTGATGACTGCGACCAGCGTTCCGGCAGCTCCCAGAACGCCGACTATTTGAATCAGGCGAAACCAGATACTGCCCCGGTCACTGAAAATCTCCAGATGCGTAAGGCCGTAGATTACAAGACCGAACAGAGCTGCGATGAAGATCAAATCGAGTGCAAAAACAATCCGAACAACCACCCGAAGCAATAGTTCTACCGAGCTCAATTCCAACTTCCGACCGTAGTGTCTTCTTACAAACCAGGCTACAGGCCAGAGTATTAGGGTCAATAGCATCAGAAAGAGTGAAATGCCAAGTACAGCCATTAAAAGCTTTCCATTTTGAAGCATGCCGATTCGTTGCCCAACAAAAAATGGGTATGGCAGGATCATCTGCATTTGACCATTCTGATCTGGCTTGAAGATGAGTTTGTCCTGGCCACCTCGTTCAAGAAATGTCATTGGACCAATGCCCTGCCAGCGTTTGGGTTTACCGTTCGCGCCTGTCAAATCCGGTACTTCGATATCACCATCTCCAACTGGTGATACCGCGAACTGATTAATTAACGACGCCGTTTTCAAAAACGAACTGTCGCTGCGTCTGCTTAAGACATAGGTACCGGATGCAGACCTGGCATCGTCTTTAGCACTCGCAGAACTTGCAGCGGGCACGCTGTATGGATAATAGCGATCGAGAAATGCTTCCCATAAAGTTACTCTTCCACGACTCTCGCCTCGACCCGCGCTGTTGTACGAAACAAAAAAACCAACCTGCTGGTCCAACACGAGATGCAGGTCAGTGTGGAAGTAAACAGTATCGCCACCGTGACCGATGATTCGGTGTCCATTGCGCGACTCTTCGTAGAATCCGTAACACATCGCGTTGGCTGCGTCGTCGAGAGCAAACAGCCGGCTATGCATTAGGCGCGCAGTCTCAGGCTTGAGTATTTTGGCTTCGCCCAACTGTCCGTCCTGCAGGTGAGCGATCATGAACTGGGCCATATCGGTCGCAGTACTACTCAGACTGCCCGCTGGGAACGGGTTAACAAATTCAAACGGCTGTGGCGGATCTGACGCCAACCGGTAACCATTGGACATTGACGCAGCAAGATTTGATGGAAGGGGCTGCGTGAAGGTCGAGCGGGTCATGTTCAGCGGCTTGAAAATATTCTCATCAATGTATTCGTCAAAAGGACGGCCTGAGACACGCTCCACAATGTATCCCGCGATTGCCGTGGCATAATTTGAATAAGCAGGAACTGTTCCTGGAGGATATATGCGAGCGGGAATATGCGTTTTTAGATACTCCCCCAAATTGGGTTTGGTGGAATTAGTACTGAACAAGTCTTTGATCTGCTCCTCGAAGCCCGGAGTGTGCGTCATTATGTCTTTCAGGGTGATCGGTTTGCCGAATGCCTCGGGGATCTTGAAATCAAGGTAGTCATTGACGTCGTGATCCAGGTTAAGTTTTCCTTGTTCAAACAACTGCATTATCGCGGTCCATGTGAAGAGCTTTGAAGTCGAACCTGGCCGAAACAAAGTTTCTTGCGGCGACACAACTTTCTTCTTTTCGACATCCGCGTAACCATATCCTTTAGCGAAGAGCAGTTTGCCGTTCCTTACAACTGAAACTGTGGCGCCCGCGATGTCGTCGCGCCGGAGCTGCAGCGGAACTATTCCATCCAAAAATGCCTCTACATCAGCCGCGGTCATCTCATGAGCAGCATTGGGAGCCGACTCAACGGTCGGTTGTACTGATGACTCTTTCTTCGTAGGTGCCGGGCTATTGGGAACCTGGGCCATGACGAACGAGGCAAAGATGATGGCGACCGTCAGTAATGCGATCGGTTTTCTCACGGTTCGGACTCCTGAATTATGTGTGGCCTTCTTCTGTCAATCGCTATGTATTTGCGCGGTTGGCCAGACTTGAAGGCGGGATTAAATCATGACTGCTTTAGCAACTACGATTTCGGAAGCAAGACTATGTTCGGCCTTTCCCCTTGCACCAGTGTCAGACTCTTCGGCTTGCCATCGGCGAGTTCGAACTCCGCGAAGAACCCCGCTGGAGCGCCTTCCAAACGGAAGCGATTGGCCGCGACAGGAACCAACGAGTAAAGAGGTTGACCCGGTACGTTTGCTTTCAAACTACCGCTGATGAGCTCAATGCTAATCTCTAATGGCGGGGCCGCAAGCGCATACTTACCAACGAACTTCTTCAGATCGGCCTCGCTCATCGGGACAGTCGACACTGGACCAGTTGGTTCCGTTACGCGTGTGAATTCCGAAATGCCTTCAATATTCACCAACTCTACTTTGCCTTGCGTATTCAATCTGAAGTTGACGAATCCTTTTCCCTCCATCGGATCTCGCCACGTTACCCGAAACGTATCGTAGTTCCAGTGCTGTAGGTCGCCCGTAAAATTCGGACCGAAACGAATCACCAGTTTTGCGTTCTCAATCGCAACCTTACTCTCACCGTACATCTCGCTTTGAAAGGTTCCAACATACTTCTCCAACGGGAGAGACGGTGACGTACCTTTTACCCGGTCCGACTCAATCTTTTTCTCCGCTGCTTTGGCCTGGTCCTCAAGACCTTTCGTCGCCTTCAACATTTCTGCACTCCAGTCGCGCTGTGGTGCATTAAGGTAGAAGTCGAAGATCTTGAACATCAAAGCTTGAGGAAGAATCGTTCCATGCAAGTTTGTAAGGATGACGACTCCCACTTTTTCTTCTGGAATCATCGCTACTTCCGCCCTCATTCCGTCGATGGCACCGCCATGTTCCACTAGTTTTCTTCCTCGGTAATCGCTGAGAAACCATCCCAGTCCATAACTGAGAAAGTGAGCTTCGGGATAGAGGCTTGCTTGGATTCCTTCAAGACGAATGATCGTCTGCGGCGTGTGCATCTCTTTTATTGCAGCCGTACTGAGCAGACGTTGATTCTGATAGACGCCCCCGCCCAACTGTAGTCTCAGCCATTGGGCCATATCTTCAACGTTTGAATTAATCGATCCCGCTGGAGCGATGTTATCGATATTGCGCCAGGGCACTACCTGAGTTTTGTCGTGAATCTTGGAGTGTGGAGAGGCAACATTGGCTGAGGCCGTCAAAGCCTTAATGCTCGCATTCGTCGATTTCATGCCAAGAGGCGTGAAGATTCGTTCGCGAATAAACTGATCCCAACTTTTACCTGTGATTGAAGGGATGATTTGGCCCGCCGCCAAAAACATTATGTTCTGATAACCAAAACGAGATCTTAGGCTCCAGGATGGCTTGAGATATCGCACTCGACGAAGTATCTCGTTGCGATCGTATTCGGACGCGTACCAAAGTAAATCGCCGCGCGCGAGGCCGCTGCGATGACTCAACAAGTCAGCAACAGTCAATTCGCGAGTGCTGTAAGGATCGAAGAGTTGGAATCCGGGTAGATACTTTGTGGCCGGATCGTCCCATTTGAGTTTTCCGTCATCCACCAGCATGGCGATTGACGCTGCGGTGAAGGCCTTGGACGACGATCCGATCGCAAACAAAGTGTGCTCATCAACCATGGGTGGTTTGTTGAGTTCGCGTACGCCGAAGCCCTTCGCCAGAACGATGCGATCGTCCTTCACAATTGCGATGGCAACGCCAGGTACACCCCAGTCCTTGATCGATTTGTTTACGTAAGCATCAAACTCTGCTCCGGTGACTTGTTGGGCAGAGACTATTTGTAAGCATATCAGAAGCAAAAACACGATCATGAAAAACCGACTCTTCATTTTTGTTTCTCCTGGCTTTCTCTTAAGGAGGCGTGGGCATTTAAGTAATCCCAACGGATTGCAGAGAGGAGCGGACACGGATTTCCGACTTTTTGAAGCAAAACTATCTTCCCTTAGTAGTCACTATACAAGCCAGATCTGCGCGAGTACTCGTTCAAAATTGCCGCCGAGAATTCCTTCAATATCGGTGTCGCTATACTTGCGGCGAATCAACCCTTCAGTCAGGTCAAACATCCGTTTCGGGTGGTTGAGACCTTCAATGTCGATCTTTTCGCGGAAGTTATAACTTCCTTTGTAACCAGCGCGGAGTTGTTTGTTGAGGTCAGCGGGCATTGCGTCATAGCCGTAGAGGTCCATGTCGCTACCAACACCCAGATGCTCAGCTCCAATCAATTTTCTGACATGATCAAAATGGTCGAGAACGTGCTCCACGGTTGTTGGTTCATCTCCTTTCACAAACATACGCACTCCAGTGATTCCGATAACGCTTCCGGTCTCGCCTACCCTCTTAATCGCTTCATCGGTCTTCAGACGCGGATGACCGGGCACCAGCGCACGACAGTTTGAGTGAGTAATCAAAACAGGCTTCTTCGAGATCTCGAATGCATCCAGGGTAGTGCGATCGCCACAGTGCGATACGTCAACAGCCATTCCAACTTTGTTCATGCGTTCAATGATTGAGACGCCGAAGTCCGAAATACCTTCGTCTCGTCTTTCAGTTGAACCATTTCCAATAAGATTTCGCGAGTTGTAGGTAAGTTGTGAAACTCGTTGGCCTAGTCCGCGGAAAAAGTCCACATCATCAGGACGGCGAAATTGTTCTGAATTCTGAAGGCCGAGAATAATGCCAATCTTGCCCGAGTTTTTCAGGCGCTTGAAGTCAGATGCACTGTCAATGCGCATAAAATGTTCGTCATCGTTTGCTATGAAACCGTTCCACGACGCGAAGAATTGAAGCGCGCTGTCGTAGGCGTTGGGACCTCCCATTCCAATCGCCGGATGAAAGACGTTAATGCCCGAGTCTCTGTACGGCTGTAAGTCAGAAGTTGTAAAAGTTTCCGGATCCTTAAACCATTTAGCTTGTTTGTTAAAGTCAAGGGTTAGCGGACTAAGCATGTCGATAACTGTCGTCCGCGCAATTAGATCAATTGCCTGCCGGGAATACTCGGTGATCGAACCGGCGAAAAGCCGGAAGCGACCGCGATTGAACATTGGCGCTGCGAGTATTGCACCTGCTGCGGCGCCTGTCCGCTTGAGCATGTCGCGCCGAGTAATAAGATGAGTATTAGGTTTCATCGTCCAATTAAGATTTAAGCAAAGTCGTGCAACTTCCCTTTGGTGAGCAGATACTTTCCGATTCGTTGTTCGTGTCGGATCTCAACAAGGAATCCAGAAACAAGGTAACCAGCTTTGATCGCCTCAGTGAATGCCCAACGCGCATCTTCGCGCCACCTCAAAGCCGTATCTGATCTTTGTTGGTGCAAAGCATTAATATCCGCAGGAATCTCGATTGACGCGGGTTCCTGTGCCAAACTTTGCGCCAAATCATTTCGTCGCGGGGAATCATCCGCATTAACCTGCACTAACGGAACGCCCAGGTTAAGATTTTCGTGCTCGTCAATACCATTAATTCGCCGCTGTACGTGGTCGGTCAAAACGAACCATGACACCCACAAACGATCAGTCCCGGTTTGATGCAGAAAACTTGAGGCGTCCTCACCGTAAAAGTTCGGCAGGTAACGGTCTGACAGTACACCCAATTTGCTGAAGTTGAAGTACGCATTCAGGCTTTGCAATGGATCGAAAGTCCAAGTCACCAATCGAATACCCTGCGCGATCACATGCTCTCGTTGGGCAAGTTTGAGTCGTCGTCCCAAATCAAAATTCCGATAACGCGGCTTGACCGCTAACATGTGCGAATGATGTGCCAGCTGTCCATGCTCGAAGCTGGGGAAACCGTAGATAAATCCGACTAAACGTCGATCATCAAACGCACCGATCAAGACACCGCCCGCTTCTCTTGTAGCTACCAGGTGCGTGAGCGGTACAACATCAAGATCGGGTATAGCCCATACTTCCTTCTGCAGTTCTTCGACCGCACGCATCTGCGGGAGTTCATCAATTTCGCGGATTGTGATGTTGGAAATTTCAATCGCGGCAGACATTACGTGTTGAACCACTATTTGAAGATCTTCTCATTCACACCGTGTTAAAGCCCAGTGTGAACGACAAGACGATTCATATACTTCTTAAGAGCAATAAATAAATTAAAAACCAGTTCTCACTTCGTCTCAATTGGCAGCGCAATGTATGACGCATGCGTGCCCGAACGAAACACTCGTTGAGTTGCCGGCTGAAAGTCAGACTCCTTCGCGAGGAAAATGTTGGGAACAAATCTCTGTGGATTTCGATCGATCACGGGAAACCAGGTGCTGTGAACCTGCACCATGATTCTATGGCCTTTCTTAAAGGTATGATCGTTTGCGGGGAAACCGATCTGGTAGTTGTAAATTGTGTTTGCAGTAAGTGGTTCTGGCTTCTCGAAGCTCTTTCTATAGCGACCGCGTAAAACGTCTCCGGCTATCATGAGCTGATATCCGCTCATGCTCGGATCTGGTTCATATTTCTCCGGATATACGTCGATGAGCTTTACGATCCAGTCACTGTCTGTTCCCGTAGTTGACGCGAAGACGTTTGCGATGACTTTTCCCGACACAGTGAGATCCTCGCTCAGTGTATTACTCTCCCAACTAAGGACGTCGGGACGACGATCAACAAAACGCTGATCCTCGACTAACCAAACTGGCCAACCTGAGCGGACCTGAATCGGACGCGGCCGATATGGAACAGGACTCGCCGGATCAGAAACGTAGGTATCAAAATCCTGTGAACCTTTGGAGGACGGGAGTTCGAACGACAAGCTCCTGTCCGCTTGAAAGTAGAGCCGTCGCTCTGTAACACCTCTCGGGGGCCATTGGTTATGTTGCACCCACTTGTTTTCACCCGTCCTGAAAGTCAAAGCCTCAGGGCGTTCGCCGGCTCCTTTTCCCTTCAGATAATACGCAAAGAAAGGCGCCAGGACGTTCCGCCTGTAGTAGGCGGCCGTCGGACTGCCAAAATCGATGCGACCGAGTTTGCTGCCTTCTCCTCTTGACCACCCTCCATGATTCCACGGACCGATAACCAAAAAGTTCTGTTTGGAAGTATCGTGTCGCTCGAGCAACTCATAGATCTTTATAGGACCATAGAAGTCCTCTTGATCCCACCATCCTGCGACGTTCAACGTTGGCACGGTAACTCGGTTTAGCCACGGAGCGAAGGCCTGTCGTTTCCAGAATTCATTGTAGTCTGGCTGGTTAACAAAATTGGTCCAGGTAGGCAGCTTACCGTGGAAATAATTCTTATCCGCATTCGAAAGAGGGCCAAGATTCAAATACCATTCATAGGCATCGAGTCGATCAATGACCGTTGAGACGTTTGCGATCTCTTTCGAAGACTCCATCATGTAAGCGTATTCAAAACCGTAGCTCAGCCGAAAGGCTCCGTTATGATGAAAGTCGTCACCCAGCCACATGTCAGCCGGTGAAGCTTGCTGGACAACTGCTTTCAACGCTGGATGAGGATCAAGCATCCCCATCACCGACAGCCATGCGCCGTAGCTGGTCCCAGCCATACCAACTCGCCCGTTATGGTTCGGCACCTTATCAAGTAGCCACGAGATCGTGTCGTAGGTATCGGTGCTTTCGTCGATTGCATTCTTGTCCTTCGGATCTCTTGGTTGTCTGAGCATTACGAACTCGCCTTCAGACTTGAACCTACCGCGTATGTCCTGTCGAACGAAGATATATCCATCTTCTGAAAGTTCTGTGAGAGCAGCCGCCACCTGGTCCGGCTTCAAATCACCGAGACCGTAAGGTGTTCGCAGCAATAATATCGGAAGCGTTTCAGTCGCGTGCGCAGGAGCGTCGACTTGAGTGTAAAGTCGCACTCCATCGCGCATTGGAATCATCGCTTCTGTTCGAACGTAGTCGGAAGCTTTTACTTGAGCCTCAATATCTGTGGCAAAAATGAGGATCAGAAATGCAAGACAGACCAACTGAAAGGCAACGATTGTTCTGCCACGACGTATCGCGACAGCACCATCGTATTTACAGACCTCCGACAAGCTCAACAGCGGTTGCACTTCTATTTCTCCCTACCCTTTGAGACTCGATCAATCGGAGCAGGCCGCGGTACTCGTCGCGTTGGATTTTGCTCAAGCGCCTTTAAACCTTCTTGCACAGCTCTCTCCAATTGTGGATCACGCCCTTTGATCACTTCAGATGCGGTGTACTCGACCTCAATATCTGGGGATACGCCAATGTTCTCCACATCCCACTCCCCTTTTAGGTTATAGAAAGCCAGGGTTGGCGCCGTGATACCGCCGCCGTCAATCGTAGACGGAGTGCCTAGAGTGCCGACTAGTCCGCCCCAAGTTCGTGTTCCGATAAGTGGTCCAACCTTACGAAGGCGAAAATAGTAGGGCAGAGCATCTCCTCCAGAACCGGCCGACTCATTGATGACCATCACTTTAGGACCATAAATGCCGGCGATCGGCGACGTACTAGGAGTGCCGTCACGCAAGGCGAAGTATCCCATTAGTTTCCGATCAAGCTCGTTGACAATGTAGTCCGCAACCATTCCTCCGTGGTTATAACGTTCGTCAATTATTGCCCCTTCTTTGTCCTGCTGAGCGTAGTAGTAACGCGTGAATGAGGTGTAGCCCGGATTCGCAGTGTTAGGCAACCACACATATGCCAGTTTTCCGTTTGAAAGTTTGTCTACCATGCGGCGGTTGTTTTCGATCCAGGCTCTTGTACGAAGGGTATCTTCGCTGGCTATGGGCACTACAGTAATTAGACGTGAGCCTTGAGGCGATGGACTCTTGCTTACTCGGATCAGTGTCTGCCGATTTGCGGTTCCTTCAAACAGGCTATAAGGATTAGTTGGCGGCACAAGAGGACGGCCATTGACTTCGAGCAGGTAGTCGCCTTCAGCCACCTGAATACCCGGGGCGCTTAGCGGTGCCCTTAAATCAGGATTCCAATTCTCCCCTGTATAAATGCGCTTGATTCGATAATGACCATTCTCAACAGCAAAATCAGCTCCGAGTAAACCAACGGATACTGGATCTTCACTCGGAATGTCGCCGGTTCCAAGCAGATAAGAGTGGCCCACCGTAAGCTCGCCGCCTATCATCGCAATCAGGTAACCCAGATCTGCGCGATGGCCCACAAAAGCAAGCAGTGGCTTATACTTCTCATACACCGCCTGCCAATCCGCCCCGTGCATTTTGGGATCGTAAAAATACTCACGCTGAATTCGCCACGTTTCGCGATATATCTGAGCCCACTCAGCTCGCGGGTCAACCCGCATTTCCAATTGAGCAACATTCAGTGGTCCCTCCCCTACCTTCACCGGCCGTTCGGTGGCCACAACTCCCCAACGATTTGCGCCATCGCCCGCCTGATAAAGTAGCTTCTTCTTATCTGCTGAAATGGAATAAGAACGGATGCTGCCTTCAAGGAACGGCGCCGCAGCTCGCTCCTTCAATTGATAACGCTGCAAGCGAAATGTTCCAGGACTGCCGGGAACAAACGGTTCCGTATAGAAAAACGTTCCCGCTGCACCGGTAGTGAGGTTACTGTAGTCGCCGGCTGGAATATTTACAGCGAGGATGCGCTGGCTGATCCCATTAACGTCTATCCGAACAGGTGGCTTAGCCGTTGGATCAGGCTTCGGTTGAGGAGATGACGTTTCTTGTACTGCTGGTTTGGGCTCGTCTCCTGTCTCTGGTAAGAGAGGTGAAGGCTCCGTCGCATTCAGCACGACCAAATAAATGGCGCGACGAACAGGTCGATCCAGTGAGCTCATCTCTAACCAACCAGTGCTTGGTCCATAGTTGGTACTCGCCATGAAGTAGAGATACTTGCCACTGGCATCAAAAGTCGGTGAAATGGAATCTGCCAGTCCATCGGTAACCTGATAGGCCTTCTTATCACTCCAGGAATAAACGAAGATCGCTCTTAAGTGGCTGGCGAGATTCTTTGAATATGTGATCCACTTTGAATCTGAAGACCAGGCTGCGTTGAATTTTCTTATCGGGTCAGGATATGTATCCGTATCGATCTTGGTGGAAGTACCAGTCGCAACCTCGATTGCCCAAAGGTTGTCGTGGTTATCTTCGAGCAGGATCTGACTACCATCCGGCGACCACGCTGGACTATCGAAGAAAGCATTCGACGGCAATGCGATTGCGCGAGCAGGGCTGACACCAGTTGGTTCCCCAATCATGAGTTGATACTCACCGCTCGCGTCGGAAAGCCATGCTACTTGCGCTCCGTCCGGGGACCATACAGGACTGCGATCATGCGCTCCTGAACTCTGTGTAAGGTTGCGGAAGTCGCCTTTTTCCGAGGGTACCGTGAAAATCTCGCCACGAGCCTCGAAAGCAACGCGAACTCCACTCGGAGAGAGCGTTGCGTTGCGAATCATGCCGACAACTTTCTTGAATTGTGGACGAGCCCAGGGCAGATCTCCCGTCACTTCAATGTTGAGTTTTTGCGTCTTACCCGACTTAGCATCGACCAGGTAGATGTAGCCCGCCTGCTCATAAACAACTGCATCATTACCTGCTGAAGCAGTCATGACGTCGAAATCTTCATGATGCGTGATCTGTGTAAGTTGCTTTGTATCAAGTCTGTAGGCAAACAGATTAACAGTGTGATTACGGTCTGAAAGGAAGTAAACTGTATTACCAACCCACATCGGCCAAGTATCGTTGCTGTTGGTCCAGGGCAGTTTTTGTACGGAGTAGTCAGACAAGTTCATGATGGAGATTGGGTGCGTGCGACCCCCTCGGTAATGTCGCCACATACTTGTCTCCTGCCACTCGGGAACGAAAGCAGTCGAGAATTCTTCATAAGCTAAACGAGTACCATCGGGTGAGTACGCGCCGGAAAACGCGCGAGGTATGGGCAACATCTCGGGCAGCCCACCATCCACACTAACGGTCCAAAGTTGCATATAAGATTGTTGCGGCGCACCCGTTCGGTTCGAGGCAAAGACAATGCTTTTACCGTCAGGATTCCAACCACGAACTCGATCCAACGCGGGATGGTAAGTTAGTCGTTTAGGATCACCTCCGGCCGCCGGCACAACGTAGACGTCAGTGTTCCCGGCAACCGTGGCCGTGAAGGCGATTTGTGAACCATCTGGTGAGAAGTACGGATCGATTTCGAGCGACGGAGTGGAGGTCAGTCGCCGAGCAGTCCCACCACTTCGCGATACGATCCACAAATCGCCCGCATATTCGAAGGCCACGGAATCGCGACTTGTCGTTGGATGACGAAGTAGGCGGGTACCCTGGGCGATAGTATAGATAGACACATACAGCAATAGAAGAAATGCAAACGCAAGTTTTGGAAGGACCATAGATTGATTCATAGACAAGGGATCCCAGGCGTATCTGACTTCATCACTGTGTAAATCTGCTCATCCTCTGCGATCTGGGTGGTTACTTGCCTTTACCACACATTCACCCCAGACGGAGACGAGCGGAGATCACGCAGAAAATACTCTGAACTATTAGAAGCCGTTAGAACTCTAGCCTCAATCCCACTTGACCCTCTCGCCCAGGAAGCACCTGCCTCAGTGAGCCAAATGGACTGTTGGCAATGTTCTGTTGGGCTTGAACAGCGGCGGGGTTCTGACGATTGAATAAGTTAAAGAACTCGAATAACGCCTGTAGCTTTACACGCTCAGTGATGTTGAATCTCTTGGCAATACGCATGTCGAGATTGACGAAAGGTGGGCTGGTAAAGGCGTTGCGTCCTGCACCCGGTCCATGGTCGATGGCATTAAAAGTTCCATCTCCGTCAGGATCCTCCAGCGCAAGGGCTTGGCGGCTAAAGTGAAAACCGCTCTGGGCTCGGAAAATTCCGCTGATCTGAAACTGCCAGGGAAGCTCTAACAGTCCGTTAATTTGGAACGTGTGATCCACTGAAAGATCCGATGGGCCTTTATCCAGATCAGGGCCGTTGACGAATGTGCCTGCCCTGGCAACAAACCGTCCATTGGCGCGGACAAATGAGCCGCCTTCATTTGTTCTACCGGTGGTTGATTCAGTAACTATCGGCGCTACGCCCACAAAGCTATCGGAAGGCAGCGTGTTTATGCCGAGTTGGTTATCGGTTTCGTCCGCAAAAGCATAATTACCACTTAGCGCAAAATGTCTGCTAAAGCGCCTGGTAAAGCTGACCACGAATCCGTCGTACGTGCCCTCATACCACGGACCAAATGTTTGGATTGGACCAGCCACAAATGGCGGCAAAAAGGTACGACTGGAAGCTCTTGAGGAAAAGGCAATATTAGCCTCGCGAACGCCAAGCAAATTGTTCATTGTCCGATGGTAATAGTCCGCCTCTAATACCACGTTCTTGATCTCTTGCTGCACACCGATGCTGACGCTTCTCGTAAACGGCGTCTTAAAGCTGCGGTCAATATCGGTTGGAAGCAGTTGTGCGGGTATAGCGGCATGAGACAGCGCCCCGAAAGGACCCCAGAAGAAGAAACCTGGTGCCTTTCCTACCGCCGCACTGGCCTGGGTCAGGTATTGATCTGGAGAAAGGCCAGACAACGCCTGAACATTGCTGATATTAATCACGGAGTTGGCTGGAATGAGCGCGTGACCGGCAGCAACTACGCGATTAAGCCTGTCAATCCCGATAAACAGACCCGGCGAAAATGGACAAGCCACGTTGCCGGCTGTGATCTGAGCATCAGTTAGATTTGGGGAGACGCACAGTCCGCCGGGAAAGAGCGAAGCGTTGACTGCAGCTGGAGCAAGCGTGGGAACGCCATAGAATCCACGGGGATAAGAAAAAGGCTGGACCACCCGTCGGTCAGCGCCCCCAAACGTCGGCACATCTCGAACAAGACCAAGCCGAAATTGATCGTAAAAGAGCCCATAATGACCGCGAATGACGGTGCTCGATGTCGCTGACCACGCAAAGCCTACTCGAGGCGAAAGGTTTCTCTTGGTAACGAACTCAGAGTCATGGTCCCAGCGCATCCCAAAATTTAAGGTGAGTCTCGGATGAAACTTCCAGTCGTCTTGAGCAAACAATGCGTTGTAGTTGTTACGCAAGTGGATTTCGTTAGCCTGAGGTGTCAGTCCGCCGGCCGTCGTGACAGTGAAGAATCCAGCGTTAAAAGGTCCAAGCGTGGTGAAGTCGGGAACGGTGGCAAAAAGTTGGAGGTTTTGAATCTGCGATTCAATACCATCGACTTTCGTCCGTAAGTAATTCCAACCGAATTTAATATTGTGATCACCGAAGAGCTTGGTAGCGTTTGCTGATAGCGAAGTGTACTTCTGGTCCAACGCTGTCCGCGACGTATTATTGCCGAAAGCGAATGAACCGAGGTCTCCAAAAAGGCCCCCAGTATTATTCGAACTAAACATGTTAAAGGTGGTGCCCACACCAGCATCGGGATGCGCAGGACGAGTTTCAGAGGTGTCGCCGCGATAACCGCCGCGTAGCGTCAAGACCCAGGGATTGCTGTCGTCCCCGACCAAGATGGTGTCGCTGAACGCCAGTAACAAGTGGCGCGCCCCCGTGTCATTTCTTCTGGAAGGTAAATCAGTGGCATTTGAAAGCGGCAGAAACTCTCTCACATTGCCATTGGTATAACTCACCGCCTGACTGAGACTATGCCGTCCAAGCTGTTCGTCAAACTTGAAGAAGCCCCGGGTATCAAAGATACGGGATGGATTGTCAAACCGGGTCTCGAAATCCCTGGCGATCTGTGGCGTGCCTGGAGGAAAGGCAAAATTCAAACGGCGATTCTCTCTAATTCTTTCCGCTGAGCCAAAGAAGAAAACCTTGTCCTTCACAATAGGCCCGCCCATGGCGAAACTGTAGTCCCACCGTTGTAGGAATGGAGCTTCGTCCTGAGTGGGATCCAGCGAATTTGACGAGTCAAACACGTTGTTTCGGAAGAAGATGGAAGCTAGTCCGTGATAGGCGTTCCCGCCACTACGTGTAATCACATTAACGATCGCGCCCGATGCCTGACCAAACTCTGCCCGAAAGCCGGCGGTCAACACTTGAAACTCTGCGATCGTCTCCTGGTTGAACTGAGAAGCGGCGCCGCCATTGACAGTATCTTTGTTCGGTTGACCATCAATGAGAAAGTTATTGTTGCCCGCCCGCTCTCCCAGCACCGGCGTTGAATTGTCGCTTCCCACATTGGCCTGCCGGTTAATAACCACGCCCGGAACTAGTTGCATCAAGTCCAGGTAGTTACGACCGTTTGTAGGCATCTCCTTGATCTGTTGCGGTGTAATCGTCGCGCCCGTCGCAGAAGTTGTAGGATTCAACAATTGCGCGTACGCAACGATATCGACCTGCCCCTGAACGGCCCCTACTTCGAGTGGGATGTCGAGACTTAGTGTCCTGTTGACCGTCAGCTCAACATTATCGAAGTCTCGATTTGCGAATCCGCTATGAGAAATTGCCAGGGAGTAATTACCCGCCGGCAACGCTGTGATTCTGTAAAAACCGTTCTCATCGCTGGTTGCCGTACGCTCGATACCGAGCGCAGCTGACTTAACAACAACGTGAGCTCCTGCTACAACACTACCCTTCTGGTCCTTGATGGTGCCCTCAATCGTAGAGACTGTTGTTTGGGCCAACGCAGGCGGAGACATAACAAGAGGAAATAGAAATACAACACAAAGGACCACCGACAACGAGCCAGGTATTCTCCTAATGGCCCGTGTGCCTTCTGCGTACCGCTCACTATCTGAAATTAGGCCTATCCCCTTCATGATTCCGCCTCCTTAGAAAGAGAGTTGTTGGAACCCAGCTCTGGCATGTAGTTGTACTGTCCTGCGATTGGAATCTGTCGGCTGTTTGGAAGAGCAACGCGCTAATCAGAAATCTGAAAACAGAAAGCCTGGACGATCAGCGTAGCGCTATATAACATCGACCGTTGCACTATGTCAATTCTTGTACAACATTTGTTGCATCAAACAAAGTCCGTGTGCTATTTTCTGGCGCGCCATGCAGGGTTCCTCCAAAATCTTCGATCATCAACAAGAACAACGAACAGTCGACATTAAAGTCGATGGTGTAGAGATTCGTTTGATCCGTTTACCTTTGATCGAACCCTTTGAAACAAGCTTTGGAAAGATTGATTCGAGGCTCATCTTTCTGTTGTGTCTTGAAGCTAATGGACTGAGGGGCTGGGGAGAAGTAGTCGCGTCGGAGGAACCTCGTTATAGCTATGAAACTGTAGGTACTGCTTTTCATGTCATTCGAGATTTCCTTGGCCCAGCTTTAGTGTCTGAACCAATCACGGGCCTGAATGATCTTGCAAGACGATTAGCGCCGTTTCGCGGCCATAATATGGCCAAGGCCGGTTTGGAGTTGGCATTCATGGATTTGCTCGCCCAAGTGAATCAACAGTCACTATCTGCACTGATTGGCGGTGAGCTAAAGCGTGTGCCGGTGGGTGTCAGTCTGGGAATCCAACCCACTTTGTCGCGGCTCCTCGAGCGGGTCGAACGCTATCTCAATCTTGGTTATCAGCGAATCAAACTGAAGATCAAACCCGGGTGGGATGTTGACGTGGTTTCCCAAGTACGGCTTGCGCACCCTGACATCCTGCTTTCGGTGGATGCTAATTCAGCATATACGCTGAATGATCAGGATCACCTAAAGAAGCTCGATGATTTCGACCTTTTAATGGTTGAGCAACCGCTGCAGAATGATGACCTGTTGGACCATGCTCAATTGCAGAAAGTTATGAACACGTCGATCTGTCTCGACGAAAGCATTGTCAGCCAGCGACAAGCGGAGATGGCCCTGAGGTTGCAGAGTTGTAGAATAATAAATATTAAAATCGGACGCGTCGGCGGGTATTCAGAATCTCTTGGCATACACGATTTATGCGTCTCCCGAAATATTCCTGTCTGGTGTGGAGGCATGCTTGAGTCAGGCATAGGTCGGGCACACAACATAGCCCTGGCAAGTCTAAGAGGTTTTACTTTACCTGGCGATATTTCAGCGAGCTCACGATACTTTGAGCGCGATATTATTTCACCTGAGGTCACAGTGGCTTCGGATGGCACGGTAGCCGTTCCCGATGGCGTGGGTTTGGGGTTTGAAGTTGATCTGGGTTTTATCGAACGTCGAACTGAAACTCGGGAGTACATCTCGCGAATGAAACTCTAGTTCGGTCGACATACCAAGGAGCAGAAATATGGCAGCGGCAAATGCGTTCAACAGTCGCGACGAGGATGGCTCCAAGTCTTCTCTGACCTCGCTTGAAGTCCGCTTCGCCAAATCACCATTGAGTGGTACTCGTCGCCGATTAATCAGAGCAATTCTGGACAATCATGAAGAGACTTTCTTTTTATCGTCTCGCGAGATGGCGAAACGCTACAACGTTGACGCTGCCACGATCGTGCGTACGGTCCAAGCTTTAGGTTACGAGCGTTTTGCAGACTTTGCCGCCGATCTTCGCCAACATTTCGTCAATCACATCACCCCTTACACGGTACTGAAAGCCGCTACGCAAGAGAAAAGGAGTGTTACCGATCAGGTTCAGCATTGTCTCGAAAGAGATGTTGAGAGTTTGAGTGTTTTAAGATCGAGCTTGGAGGCCAATCGGGTGGTGGAGCTCGCTAAGCGAATCCATGGAGCGGGTCGGATTTTGGTAGTCGGCGTCGATCTGGCGGCTTCGCCTGCCTGGTTTCTCGCTTATGGTCTGACTCCGCTCGGATTTGACGCAGAGGCTCCGGTTGGCAGCACTGGAAATCTGCAACATAAGATCGATCTGTTGACCGAAAAGGATCTAATCGTCGCAATTAGCTTTGGCAGATGCCTTAGAGAGACAGTAGAAGCAGTTGAGCGAGCTCATGGGCGGGGCGTTCCCACGTTTGGCATAACGGACACCGACACGACACCGATTGCCTTACACTGTGATGACTATCTTGTGGCCTCTACGAGCAGTCCTTCGTTCACGGGTTCTTACGTTGCTCCGATGGCCCTGATAAATACGATCATCGTAGCCTGTGCTCACCTGCGCCCTAAGCGCGCGCTAGCCATGTTGAGCCGCACAGAACAGGAATATAGGACCGGCACCCGCTGGTACCAGGAACCCTTACGACGCAGCCGCTCCGGAACCGACGGACATCACAAAACAAGCAGTAATAGCAACACGTCAAAGAAAAAGGTTTGATCGAGTGGCCGCCCTGCCGAAGCACTCAATCAAAGCTTCCCTATTTTATCGCTTCTGCCCTTGCGGACTGACAATGCAAAACTGCTTACTCTTTAGGATATCCTGACTTCGGCCTGTCCTTCACAGATTCGTATCAGGGCTCCGTACCATTGACTGATTGGCGCCAGCCGGTACAGGTTTTCGAGTTTACGAAAATGTTCTTCCATACGAATTCATAGAGTCTTGAGAAATGCTATCAGCGCTTGGCGATCGTCCACCGAAAGATCCAAACCGAAAGCGTGACCTTTGATGGGGCGCGTCTTCACTCCCACACCACGAAATCCGGTTGGTACATAGTCACTTCTGAGACGACGTGGATCGAACCAGTCTTCGAGTGTTGCCACCGAGCCGTTATGCTCAAATGGCCCGCGGTACCAAACACCCCGGAGCGATGGCACCTTGTAGTAGCCGGTTCCTCGCCTCGTGCTTAAAGCCAGACGGGGATCGGTGCCGACTGAGGCCCACAAGACATCGTACTTCTCACGATGATCGTCGGGCACTTCAAAACCGTCAACCGGCGTCAGCTTATTATTAGTATAGAGCGGCGGAGTGTGACATCCGGCACAGCCTTCCCTCTCAAAGACCTTCCGACCGCGTAAAGCCAGGCGATCTATCTTGTTTGGATTCTGCGGGGGCTTGAGTGAATAGATGTAGAGCGTGAGCGCGTAGAGTTGTTCATCACTGTACCGCCGTTGCGTTTCGGGATTGGGAAGAGTTCGAAGATCTCTTGCTGCTGGGATGAACCCGTCGTAGCTTGCAAGATTGTCAGCGCCCTGATTCAAAGCGGCATAGCGCATCATATCCACTGCCGAGCGATGCAGCTGCAGACCAGTATGATCAAGATACTTTCGATGTTTGACTCCAATCAGATCAGAGACCTGTGGCGGATAAAATGGATTTGTGCCGTGGCGGGCAATTACTCCTGGCGGGATTCTACCGTGCAATTCTGCAATTTGTTCGAGCGACATCCGATCCAATCCTGCAAGTGGGTCAGGAGTGACCCACGGCGTACCAAAAAAAGAGCGCTCGAAACGCTGAAGACGTTCCAGTGTGAAACTGTTCTTGGCGATTACTTCGCCAGCCTTTTCAAATGGAAAATTTCCCTGCGCTCCTTTGATCACTGTCTGATCGGGCATCACTCGCACATGACACATCGCGCACGAGAGCGTTCCCAGCTCGACTTTTCCCTTTTCCCTTACGACGTAACGGAACCATGGGAGCGTGCCATCTTTTGCCGCCTGAAGACCGGTAGATTTGTGCCACGATGGGTCCTGCACATCGGAAGCTCTCACCAGGACGTCGTAAAAGGTTGGCGCATCGAACACGACCTCTCCCGCCTTGATCCAATCAGCTTCAGTCTTGAGCTTTGAAGTATCGAAAGCCGACTCCGGCTGCTGTTGTTTGAGCCATTCGAAATATCCCTGGGGCTCTTTCCCTGGAGCATAAACCGGATAGCTTTTATAAATAGGGCGCACCGGAATGCGGTAGTAATACTCAGACGAAACCTGCCTTGGACTAGCAATCGAATTTGCCAGCGGGACTTGCAACGTCGACATATTTTCGTCATCCCATACCTTTGGGATCACGGGCGAGAAAGACGGCAGGTCTACCCTCGACTCGCTCGTGTGGACAAAGACTCCGACAACCAAGAATAAGAAAAACCCGATCGCTAGTTTCAATGCCATTACTTCCTTTGTGCTTCGTACTTCGTGCTTCGTGCTTAGTAAATCTCGCACTTCCTCAATTTTCGCAATTCCAACCTATCGGAGGTTCGTCGCCAATCTGAAACCTGTCGTTGAATGGAAGTAATCGGGCGGTCCGCTCGTGCGGAACGCCGTTTCGAGCCCGACAGGTTGAAGCGCCCAGGCATTGCCACGCAGCGCTCGTTCCCCAGATCGACCCCCAAACTCGTCGGCACACCATTCCGCTTGGCCACCGGTCATATCCCAAACTCCAAATACCGACTCATCGGCAAACTGTCCCGTTTTTCCCGTATTGTTCGCAGAAGTGTAGCCCTGCGAGAGCCGCGTCGCTTGAGGCCAAAATGCTTCGCCCCAGGTATAACGTCGTCCATCCGTGCCCCGCGCTGCCACTTCCCATTCCAGTTCGCTGGGCAGACGATAAGTCACACCCTCTTTTCGACTGCGCCACTCGGCGTAACTCTGCGCATCCAACCAACTCACTCCACGGATGGCCCATTTGCGCCAACCCTCTGTCAAACTCGAGTGCGGCTTCAGGTGTCGGCCCACGATTTCCAGATAATAGAATCCGAAATCGCGCGGAAGATGTTGTTTGGCTTCGGCGACTTGGCCGCTGGCAATCAAGTCTTGCAAGAACTTTTCATACTCACCAAAGGTCACTTCAAAAGTCTGAATGAAAAATGGGTTGACAGCCTTCCATGTATAGTTGGCCCACTTGGTCCCTGCCGCCGGGCCACCGACTTTCGCCCAAACGGACGGGATGTAGGAGAACCCGACCGGCCGTTCTCCCGTCCTCAACATTCTTACGTTCAACTCAAGATTCTTTTGACGAGCCAACGTTACTGGAAGGTGACGTTCCTCGTATCCTGGCGCGCGCAGGACAAGCACATAACTGCCAACGGGCATCCGTTCAACAGTTAACGGAGTCTGGCCGAGATCGTGACCAAACTTTGGATCCATGTTTAGGAAGTAGACCGACTCCCCGCCGTGCCCATCTGCCGAGGTTCGCAGTCTGGACGCCGCTTCAGCGAGCGCTTCATCGTCAACCTTTCGCTCGGCAAAGCGATAAGGAGCAGGAGTCAGTCGCGCCCATTTTCCGGTCTCAACATTGCGAAAAATAAAAACTTCGGCCCGCACGTCGCCTGTTATCAATTTGAATTGGCCATCTCCATTGATCTCGGCCTCGTAAATTCGCTTGTAATCATCTGGACCGGCGAAGCGTGCGACCTCCAGCGCATATGCATTCATCAATTCCGGTTTATTACGTCGTTGGGCAGAGCGCCACATCTCCATGTAGATCTTGGCAAGTTCCGAGCGCGCCTCGGCGTTTGTCGGATCGTAATCGAATACTCGTGAGTAGAAGTTCGCCGCCTGACTCAATTGTCCGGAATACTTTTCATCTAAACTGTCCAATTCCCGTTGTCTGTTGAGATCCGCATATCCGTCGTCCACCGAGTTAGATTTAGGAACAAGCTGAACTCCTTTCTCCCGTTCGGTCTGTGCTGCGGTAAAAACCCTTTGGCCCTCGCTTTTATGCCCGGCGATCATTGAATGGCGAATCAGAAAGCGTGCGCCCCATGCAGCTAACACCACGGCACAGACTACCGCGGCAACAGTGCGTACCATTACGCGATTGCGCTTCGTCCATTTTGTCACCTGCTGGACCAATGTATCGGGACAAGCAGTCACCGAGTGACCTTCGAGATAACGCTGAATGTCATCCACGAACTCCTGTGCCGACTGATAGCGATCATCAGGCTTCAGCGCGACAGCCTTCATAGCGATGGCTGCGACCTCGCGAGGAATTGATATGGTTAGGTTTGATTTCATTTTGCGGGCGCGAACTGCGGGTCCTTCTATCGCCTCTTCATGCGCCGCTGAAAATAGGCGTTCCTTTATGGTGGGCTGGTTATAAGGTGGTGAGCCGGCGAGCATCTCGTAAAGCAGTGCGCCCAGACTGAAAATGTCTGTGCGCGCGTCGAGTCGATCGACTTCTCCTCGAGCCTGCTCGGGCGACATGTAGCCGACCGTTCCGGCAATTGTTCCAACAACAGTTCCGTCTTTTTCTAATGTTTCAATGCCCTTGAACTCGTGGGCAAAAGAATGATCCTCAACATTCTTAGCGCCCACGCCTGAGCTTGGCATCGGCTTAACCAGCTTGGCGATTCCCCAATCCATGATCAGCACTTCACCAAACTCACCAATCATTATGTTGTCTGGTTTAAGATCTCTATGAATCACGCCGCGAGAGTGTGCAAAACCCAATCCGTTCGCGATCTGTTGAAAGATCGCCAGCATGCGGTGAAGTGAGTACTGCTCGCTGGTCTGTGTATCAGCATTCGTTAACTTGCGAAAAACCTCTTTTAGCGTAGTTCCCTTCACAAGTTTCATTGTGAAGTAATAGTTGTCGCTCTGATTAACGCCAACGTCGTGGATCGGTACGATGTTGGGGTGCTCGAGTTGTCCAGTTGTCTGAGCCTCGGCCAGCAATCGATCTATTTGAGAAGAGGTGGGCTTACCGTTGGGCGCAATAAGTAGCTTCATTGCCACTTTGCGTCGCAGGGAACGATCCCGTACAGAGACAATACGGCCCATGCCGCCGCGTGCGATCTCGTCGATGTATTCATACTTTCCTACCACCTTATGAAGACGTGATGAAGGGTCTGCGGGATCGACGCCGCGCGTTTCTTGATCGGTCAATAACTGAGTCTGGGCATTATTAAGTAAGGAGTAGGTCTGCTCCACCTGAGTATTTCGATATGCAGACGTCGGATCGTTGGGCAGTAACTGAGTCTCAGGTTCCGGTTGCGATGCCGTCTCTAACGTCTGCGCCAAGATAGTGGGTTGCGGAAATGCAGGATTCGGAGGAAGTACTTTGAGCGTTTCAGCCGCAGGAAGGTCGCGCATGGTTGTGAATTCGTTTTTGAAACTCGTCGTAATATTTTCTTTGGAGTTGTATATGTCCTTAATCTCTTTCATTGCACCCTACTCTCATGAAGAACTTTGTTGACAAAAATAATCCGCGACACAGTTTTCGCCGGAGACGTCTGTTGTAAAGCAGACGCGATTCCGGCAACTGGCCAGTGGGGAAAATTGATTGAGCTGTTTGCTGAAAGGCCGGGAGTTTCCCGGCAGTCGAATGGCGACACAGGGAAACTCTCCATTGACCTGACCTCGCTCCAGCGTTCAGCGCATGACGCCGCTTCACCACACATTGCTAGTTTCACGTGCAGAACGCTTGCGCTGGAGAATGAGTTCAGTAATGAGTAGGGGAATGGTCCAACATAACCAGGCAATGGTTATCAAGCGCTCTTTCACACTGCCAATGCCTGTCAGGAATGGGGAGTCAGCAAGTAAGCGAAAAATGACAAAGGCGAAGGTCAAAACGTAACTTCGGGTTACCCACTCTCGATGAACAGCAACCTTACCGCGAAGAATTGTGACAAGAGCTATTGCCGAGCTCAGCACCCACATCAGTCCAAGCATCATGAGAGGAATGCTGAAAGCCGGACCCACTACTGAGTGGAAGGCAAGATAGAAAGCTCCCGCCGCGCCGATAACAACGCCCGCGAGATACAGTCGTCCGGTCCAACGGTGAAAGCGGAGATACTTTCGACGGAGCCCAGACCAAAACTGGAGAGGTCCGAGAAACAGGGAGATAGTTCCACCGCAGATGTGTAGTAACAGACCTCCGCGATGTGCCCAATAAGGGCCATAAGATTCTTGTGTCAGGAAAAAGTAATGAAAGGCTGCCTTAAGGAAGAAGTACAACGCCATAAATATGATGACAGTCCAGGCGATTCGTCCGAACGCAGTCCGTGGCCTATTTTCTGCCCATGTCTGACCCGGTGTTGTAATAGCACTCATTGCATAATTCTCACATCTTAGTCTAGCTAAAAGCGGCGGAGAGGTTACGCGACTGCAGTTATGGTGTCTTGAAAGCAGGCTGAAATTTGTGTGAAAGAGTTCTGATCGTGGTTGCTGGGAGCGTTTCGTTGTAACGTCACGAAACCATAACGTCAATGACTCCAGCCTCAAGAGAGTTTTGTGAGGAGTGGTGAGATCTTGTTTTCTCGAGCAACTGCCTCATCGGGTTTGACGCTGGATGTGAGGCGAACCACTCTTGTCTATGATCTCATCGCGGCGCGAAGAGTTCGCACCTTGAGTAACTCAGCGACGCGAGCCAAACCTTCGGCGAATCCTTCTTCTGCTACCCCAAATCCCAACCGAAAATGATTAGGCATCGCAAAACAGTCGCCCGGAGCAAGTAAAACTCCGCGCTCCGCAACGCTACGGCAGAACTCACGGGCGTCACTCTTATCCTTGAGCCACGGGAAAGCAGTGAGGCCGCCGCGGGGACGCACCCAACCCAGGTTATCGGAATGCTCACCGAAGAATTGATCCAGAAGCTTGAGGTTGTTGGCGGCAACGCTACGTGTGCGCGCGAGAATCATTTCTCGGTTTCGCAACGCGATAATCGCAAACTTTTCGGCGAGTGGCGGATTTGAGATCGTGAAATACCCCCGCGCATCAGTGTATTGCCGCAGCCGCTTTTCATCGCGTTCAATAATCCATCCTGTACGCAGTCCACTCAAAGCAAGTGATTTCGAGAAACTGCCCAACACGGTGGCATGGGGTAGCACCGCAGCGGATTCGGTTTCGGCGCCGTGATAAATCTGGTGATATACCTCGTCTGAAACGAACTGAATACTTCTCTCTACAGCGAAGTCGTGCAACTCTAGCAACTCCTCGTTGCTAAGTGTGGCGCCCGTCGGATTATGAGGTGTATTCACGAGAAGCACTCTGGTCTTGTTGTCCGTCAGTTTTTTGATTTCACCCAAGTCAACTCTGAACTGATTCTCAACTCTTATCAGCGATTTCACATTGAAACAAGGTGATGGCGCTTAGGTCTCCTTGATCTTCAAAGCTCCGTTTGAAAAGCGCGTAACACACTTCAACACCATTCTCGTCCCTGATGATTAACCCATCGCCCTTTTTCGACGCG
>JBKOYD010000027.1:0-7774 GCA_046725195.1 Acidobacteriota bacterium
CTTCCTTACTGAACTCCATCAATACCCACTTACCTTTTTCATCAAGATACTCAAACCCTCCTTCACAGGAAAATCTAGTATTGCCAAATGGTAATTGCCGATCGGTCGCAATCATTTTAATTTAAATCATGCAATCAGCAGTGAACCAATGTAACAATGTTTTACATGAAGCTCTTTCGAGACTAATATGGGCAGCGACCGTTAATAGTTAAGCAGGAGAGTTTGTGACTGGGTCAACCAGTCTTGGTTGTATTGTTCAACCCCCTGTGGCCTTCTCGTTGAAATATTGCGCCCAATCTCGGCTGTTGCCACCACCTCGCCGATCGGGATTGAGGCAGATGAAGCTAAAGCAACATCGATAATTGCGCGCCAGCCGTGCCAGTGAGCGTCGAGTGATGTCCTGAGTAATGCGCTAATCACTCGCTACTCATCGAGGAGGAGCATGCGGGCAGATCAATGCAAAGCGAACCCAGTTTTGCGTCAACTCGCCTCCCTACTTGCTCTCTTGCTAACCATGCTTGCCGCGGCGCACGCCGAGCAGTTGCCGCTTAAGTCCTTCCGCACCACCGACGGTCTGCTTTCCGACTCTATCAACTCTATAGTGCAGGACTCACGTGGGTTCTTGTGGTTCGGCACGTCATTCGGCCTGAGCCGCTTTGACGGCTATGGCTTCATCCACTATGCAGAGAAGGATGGCTTGTCTTACCCCAACGTAAACGGGTTGATCGAAACCAGCGATGGCGCCTATTGGGTGTGTACCAATGGCGGAGGCGTCTTCCGGTTTCACCCGAATGGCAAAGCGGGCTCGCGCTTCACGGCTTATCGCGTAGGTGACCAGCCAGCCACCAATCGCGTGAACAATCTCTATGAAGATCGCGGCGGGCACATCTGGGCAGGCACGGATGCGGGGCTGTTTCGGCTGGATAGAGATGGGGCTGGCAAGTTTCTTCCCGTCGCGCTGAGTGTCCCGTCGCATCCTGAGCAGGAAGTGCAAGTGTGGTCGTTTGTCGAGGATGGCGAAGGCAGTCTGTGGATCAGCACCAAATTTGGTCTTGTACGCCGTTTGGCAGATGGGAGGATGCTGCATTACTCAGTGCGGCCACTGGCATCGGGCAGAGACATGGTGCGCGCCATGCTGCTCGACGATGAAGGCCGTTTGTGGGTGGGGCACGAGTCGTGGCTGGTTATCTTCAAACCCTTGCCCGCTGCCGTAACTCCGTCACAGCCGTCCGCAGTTCAAAAACCGCAGAGAGCCATTCGCGACTTCGAGAAAAAATTTCCGTGGCGCCGGCTTCAGAATGGCGGTGCTCCGGAGGGGAAAGTGACGCTGCCTGCCGTTGCCGGCGAGGCCCTACTTTACCCGGTAGCCCCGCGGGTTTTTTGCCAATCAGCAGATCGGACCATCTGGATCGGCACTGAGGAACACGGGCTAATGGAGTTTGACGGCGCGCGATTCCGCCGTTTCACAACAGCCCACGGCCTTAGCGGGAACACCATCGCCCCCAATACTCTAATTGAGGCCCATAGCGGCGATCTCTGGTTGGGCGTTGCGGGCAGCGGCGCAATGAGAATGTCCCGCACTGGATTCGTGACCTACACCGAAAGCGATGGGTTGGGCGACAATCGCATCGGTGCAATCTTCGAAGATCACGCTGGCGAGTTATATGTGATCACTGCGCGTTGGCAGGTCAACCATCTTGAGAGGCGCCCGGAAGGCATGCGCTTCACCAGCGTCCGGCTGAACCTACCGCCCCGGATCACGAATGAGATGTGGCGGCCTTTTCGGCAGATCATCCGGGATCACGCGGGCGAGTGGTGGGTCGCTACAACCGAGGGGTTGTATCGCTTTCCGAGGGTCGAGCGAATCGAACAACTCAGTCGTGCGCGGCCCAAGGCAATCTACACCGCACGGGACGGCCTGGTCAGCGACGATGTGACTTACCTATTTGAAGATTCACGCGGTGACGTGTGGATCGGCACCTTCGCTCCAGCACGCGAGATTCTGACCCGTTGGGAGCGCGCCACTGGCAAGTTTCACCGCTACTCCGACGATGACGGATTGCGGCCCACCAACGCGACCCTCCGATTTCAAGAAGATGCCAGAAAGCAGGTATGGGTCTCGTTCCGCGAAGGCGGCCTGGCGCGTTACGCCGCGGGTCGGTTCAAGTGGTTTGACGCTTCTGACGGTCTGCCCTTGGGCCCCATCAACTCAATACTCCGGGACGCAACAGGCCAACTCTGGCTCACATCATCGACGGGTGGCCTGGCTCGAATTGATGATCCGCAAGCGGAGCGACCACGCTTTACCGCCTACACCCACGGAGAGGGGGTGCTAAGCCCCCGCCATTTGTTGCTCACCGAGGATTCTGAAGGGCGCATCTATTTTGGGACCGCTTCTGGCGTGGAACGGCTCGATCCCCGCACAGGTCAGATCAAGCAATACACCCCCGACGACGGGCTGGCAGCGGTCTCTCCCCATGTCGCCCTCCGTGATCGGGAAGGGATGCTCTGGTTCGGCGCAATCAAGGGGCTGTCGCGGCTAATCCCACCCGCGGACCGACTGGAGCCACCGCCACCAGTCTTCATCGCCGGACTGCGCATCGCGGGCGAGTCTTACCCAGTCTCCGATTTCGGCCAGACCGAGGTCGGCAGACTCGAACTGGAACCGAGCCAGAACCAGATGAACATCGATTTTTTTGGCCTCGACCTTACAGTGGACCAGCCGCTCCTATATCAATACAAGCTGGAAGGCGCCGGCAAAGACTGGAGTCCACCGACCCAGCAACGCACCGTTGAGTTGAGCCTTGGGCCAGGCAGCTATCGTTTTTTGGTGCGGGCCGTGCGGGTAGACGGCACACAGAGTGAGACGCCCGCGGCAGTAAGCTTTACGATCCTGCCACCGTTCTGGCAACGATGGTGGTTCCTAACGCTTGTGGTTTTCCTGGTTGGCGCGGCGGTCTTTGTGTTTGATCGTTATCGTGTCGCCCGCACAAAAGAACTAAGCGCGGCCCTCGACAAATCCAGAACGCTGACCAGCGAGTTGACTGAGCAACGCGCGGAGTTGCGACGCGCCAATCAAGCTTTGGAATTGGAGTACGCCATCATCCGCGTCCTGGCGGAATCCGGCACTCCAGCCGAGGCGGCTCCCGGAATGTTGCAGCTCATTTGTGAGGACCAGGATTGGGAGATGGGCGCCATCTGGAATGTCGCACAGCCGGCCAATGTCTTGCGCTGCCTTGACGTCTGGCATAGGCCCGAACTAAAGGCGGGCGAGTTCGAGGCGCTCACGCGCGATACAACCTTTTTGCAGGGCGAAGGACTTCCTGGGCGCGTGCTGGCAAGCGGCCAGGCGCACTGGATAGCGGAACTGAGCGAGGATACGAATTTCCCACGGCTCGGAGTGGCGGCGAAAGAAGGATTGCATAGCGGTTTCGGCTTTCCAATTCTGCTGCAGGGTCAGGTCATCGGAGTTATGGAATTCTTCAGCCGGTCGCCGCGCGAGCCGGATGCCGATCAGACCCGAATCATGTCCGCCATTGGTAGCCATCTTGGACAGTTGATCCAACGCAAGTGGGCGGAGGAAGCGCTGCGCGAGAGCGAAAACCGATTTCGCACGCTCGCCGGAGCTGCGTCTGACGCCATCATCACCATCGATGAAGAGAGCCGCATTGTGCTGGTCAACGAGGCGGCAGAAAAGATTTTTGGCTATGCAACCGCAGATATGCTTGGCGCAGAGCTTACTATGCTGATGCCCGAATACTTGCGCCATCTTCATCAGGCAGGACTTGCGCGCTACAAGGAAACAGGCAAGCGGCATATCTCCTGGGCGGCAATTGAGCTTCCCGGTTTGCGCAAAGACGGAAGAGAGATTCCGCTCGAGCTTTCATTCGGCGAGTTCATCAAAGACGACAGGCGCTATTTCACGGGCGTAGCGCGTGACATCACCGAGCGTAAAGTCGCGGAAGAAGCACTGCGCCGAAGTCGCGAAGAGCGATTCGCAGAACTTGAAAGAGTGCGACGGCGAATTGCCGCAGACCTGCACGACGACATCGGATCGAGCCTGACGCAGATCTCACTCCTGAGCGAAGTCATGCGCACCACAGTTGACCGCGACGATTCGCGATTGACCGAGCCGCTTTCAATGATTGCCGGCGCCTCGCGCGAGCTTGTGGATTCCATAAGCGACATAGTGTGGGCGATCAATCCTCAAAAAGATCACCTCAGCGATCTCACGCTGCGGATGCGGCGTTTCGCAAGCGATGTCTTCACTGCGCGCAACATCCAGTTTCGCCTTTGCGAGCCCGACGAAGAACAAGATGTCCGGCTCGGGGCCAACATCCGCCGCGAGGTTTTTCTCATATTTAAAGAAAGCGTGAATAACGTGGTGCGTCACTCGTGCTGCATTGAAGCGCAGATAGAGTTCCAGGTAGCCGAGCAGCATCTCGTGCTAAGGATTAGTGACAACGGCAAAGGATTCGATTCTTCCGCAAGTGCAAACGGCCATGGACTTACGAGCATGCGGGAACGCGCGAAAGATATTGGCGGTAAACTCGAAATCACCTCGAATGGCGGCAAGGGCACGACCGTTTCGCTGAGGGTCCCTCTTGGCCGTATGCTGGAAAGCAACTACGAAGATTCGTAGTCTTCAGCCTCCGATTTGGTTGTAGGCTACAGGTTACGGAAACGTATCTCAGGAGGCCACCCATGGCGCTTGACGACAAAGCCTCGATAACTTCCCCAACAACATCGTCTCCTCCTGCCTCAATCAAGGTAGCGATTATCGAAGACCGTCGCGAGATTCGCGAGGCTCTGGCGACACTCATCGGAGGCACCGAAGGTTTTCTCTGCGCCGGCAGTTATCGCTCGATGGAGGATGCACTAGCAAAAATAGGCAGTCAGTTGCCCGATGTTGCGCTTGTAGACATTGGTCTGCCGGGCATGAGCGGCATCGAGGGCCTGCGCATACTGAAGGAACAGTATCCAGGTATGCTGTTGATGATGCTAACGGTTTACGACGACGACGAGCGCATTTTCGATGCGATGTGCGCGGGGGCGACTGGTTATCTGTTGAAGAAGACGCCTCCCGCGCGGCTGCTGGAAAGCCTCAAGGAAGCGGTAGCAGGCGGGGCGCCCATGTCCCCGGAGGTGGCGCGCAGGGTGATCTCATTGTTTCGAGAGATTCGACCGCCTGAAAGGGCGGATTACGATCTGACTCCTCACGAAACGCGGCTGTTGAAGCTGTTCGTACGGGGCCACAACTACAAGACGGCTGCGGCTGAACTGGGCGTGAGTGTCCACACCATTGACTTCCACCTTCGCAGCATCTATCAGAAGCTACAGGTCCACTCAAAGACCGAAGCAGTTGCGATAGCGCTCCGCGACAGACTCGTCTAGGCTTGCCTCAAAAGTCTGAAAGTGCAACCTATCATTCGACTTCAACCGCGTGGTGCTTCAACTTTGACCTACTACAACCAGCGCCCAAGCAACGCCGACACCACCGACTTCAGCCGCGTGGTGCTTCAACTTTGACCTACCACAACCAGCGCACAAGCAACGCCGACACCACCGGCTTCAGCCGCGTGGTACTTCAAATTCAACCTACGCAGCAGCACAGAACTTCCAGCGCGGCTCCGCCGCGCCGGAGGAAAGAATTGTGGTTGAGTAGGTCAAAGTTGAAGCACCACGCGGCTGAAGAGACTCTTATGAAAATAGAATTGCCTTGAATCAGATTGACGGCTCTCGTTCTATTTTCATTCGCGGTGGCGAATCTGAATTCATCACTTACTGTGTAAAAACTGACGCCGAGAAGCGCTCTGAAGGTTTTTGACGCGTAGCGTCAGCTTGAATTTAGCCCGGCGTTTCAACGCCGGGATGGAAAGCCTTGTGGCCTCGTCGCGTCAGCGACGGCTGAAATCTGTTCCATTCAAGCGTCGCTAACGCGACGGAGAATCTTTCGGTACCTCCACCGGGCTTTAAAAAAGCCCGGCTAAATTCAGGCCGACGCTAACGAGTCGAGAACAATTGCCGAATGGTTTGACTGAGTTTTCACACACCCTCTGAAGCCGGTGGTGTCCTGTCTTACATAGCGCTGTCCTTAGCTGAAAGTTGAGGCACTACGCCGCTTACCGCGTTACGGTACTGATGACCTCATGACACTGCAGCCTCACCTACCTACGCTCACACGTGGTGACAGCGATCTCTATCTGAAGTATTCATTTGCACGCTCGGCGAGTAGTTCAAGCTGTCGAGACCCCGACACCACCATTGAAATCATTTAGGAGGAAAGCAGGTTATGGCAGTGTCTGTAGCAGTTCTCGATTCCATTGTTAAGGCACCAGCATCCGAACTCAATTTCGAGTTCGATCAAGGCAACCCAGAATCCCACGTGTCAACTTCAGCGATAGACCGTATGTGTGCATTGCATCAATTGCACCAGGCGGAGAAAGAGCATCCGTTCTGGACCAATCGTCTCTTCGGGGCTTGCAGGGCTGGGCATTTCACACTCGAGGATTTTCGCTTCATCTTCTCTCAATACTACCTCTACTCGCAGAACTTCACTCGCTACCTGGCAGCGATCATGGCCAATTGCGACAACGACTATTTCCGCGCCCGACTGTCAGAGAATATGTGGGAGGAGGGCGGTGGCGCTGCGCCGGAAAACCGTCACTCTGAGATGTTCCGCACCTTCTTGCGCGACGGTCTATCAATTGATATTGCTGAAATCGAATATCTCGATTTCACCCACCACTTCATGCACTCATATTTGGACTTCTGCCGCCGCGCTACTCCCGCCGCTGCCAGCGCCTTCTTCTCGCTTGGGACCGAAGGGATCGTGGCGCGAATATACGAAGTCTTTGTTGCTGGGTTGAAACAGGCAGGGATTGAGGAGAGGCACCTGAAATTCTTTCGCCTTCACATGGAGTGCGATGACGAGCACGCGGCGACGCTCGAGGAGATGATGTTGTCTTACAGCGGAGAGCCGGATTGGTCCGAAACCTGTCGGCACGCCATGAACCAAGCGTTGAATCTACGTCAGAGGTTCTTCGAGAATCTCTACGAGGCAATCCGGCAGCGTCGGGTGCAAGGCCTGCTCGACCGCATCCAATCACGGGAGCCTTTGGCCCCTGAATCGCCGGATCCTGCCCACTTTCTCCACGGAAGCAGCCAGCTGGGGATACCACTCTACAGCAACACGAATGGGCGATTGAATATCGATTTCGCGGTCGATCGTGTGCCGTTTGCTGCGGAAGTTCTGGATCCGCGGCTCATCCGTATTCCAGCCGGGAAATACAACGAGAAGCACCGCCATGCCCACGAAACTGTGTTTTATATCATCGACGGGCATGGACGCGTCTTGATCAACGAGACGGCGATCGAAGTAGCCCCTGGCGACATGGTGTTTGTTCCCCGTTGGGCCATGCACCAGTCGCAGAACCTTGGCGAAACGGAGATGACGATCCTCGCCGTAACCGACTATGGCCTAACCGGTAACGCCTATATCGGCAGCTATCTGAAGACTGCCCGGATGACTCCCCAGGCGGAGCAACAAATGATGGCGATGAGCGAGGCTGCAGAAAGCGCGAGATTTGTATTGAACTAGGATGACGGCCCGCTGAAACGAAGTGGAAGATCAAAGAGCGTCACGGGATGTTTCGACTACGAACGATCTGCCCTGCACGCGAAACATCCCGGTCGGGCGAAGTGCACATGTATATAAGTCACAAGCGGATTGTCAAACATTTCGATGCAGTAAGATTTCGAGCTTCTGCCCGTC
>JBKOYD010000059.1:0-38952 GCA_046725195.1 Acidobacteriota bacterium
CTTCGCCGTTCCAGTTGCTGAACCGGCAGGGTCACCTGCTAGCGCCACAAGGGGCAACGCCATCAGGAAGACGCAAATAAAAGCGGCTAACACCCAAGGCCGCGCAAATCTCCCCGTATTGTGAAGTTGAGTTGCGCGGCAGGTGGTTGACCGTCTTGGACAAAGGCAACTAGCAAGAACGCACCTCGCTAAATCCGGAAACTTTTGGATCATCGTTTAGCTCCTTCTCGGTTTAAGAAAGTCTGCCCTCTGATTTGCTCCTCGCGTGCAAGTTCAATTCAAATTTCGGATTCGCTTGTTGGTGCTCCCGCGCAGGCAAATTAGAAGATTCATCGCGAGCATCAACAACCTTTGTGCCGCGAACGCTTGATGCTTAAGTGTAAAAGTGCCAGCGCGGGGTAAAACTATGACAGAAGGTGGTTTCTGGTTATTCTCAAGCTGCTGGGCTCGTGGCCCGGTGAGCCCTGTCGCCAACAAAATTGTCGAAAACTAATAGCCCCTGCGACAAAAATGTAGGCAACCAACATCGGAGCCGGCCAAATCACCAGATGGCTCTATAAGCTACCGAGTTGAATGTTGAGATCATGCGGATGGAATCGACGAACCTTGGGCGAACCTTGGGTGACCTCGTGCCAGTTACACGAGAGATTTCCCGTTTGTTCGGTGGACCGCCCAATCTAAACCTGAGCTGAGAGCTCAAGCGTGAAGTTCTTAATTCCGTTCGGGGACTCAAGTGCCAGAAATTACATTTTCGTAGTTTTCAAGACTGTCCCCTACAAATGCGTAAGCTCTTGAAGGCTATGATCTAACGCGTCGCGTTTATGTCCTCATAAAAGTTTTCACCTTGACGGCCAAATTTCAACGCTTCTAAGATGCTTCCCTCGTCACGGATTGACGCAAAGAGACGACTTGGCCGAGCCGAACACTACGGATGGTTGCAAGCGAAAAGACTACCTATAAGCCGCCAGAATTACTTTCTCGAGAACGCCGCGAAATTCGCAAGTTGGCCACCCTCGTCGAACTTGGCCGCATACTCGCGGACACCAATAACTTAAAGACTTCTCTTGGGCGGGCCCTCGAAATTCTGGGACGTCATCATGGGATGGTTCGCAGCTTTGTGATGTTGTTGGATTCTGAAAGCGAGCGAATCCGAATCGAAGCTACCTACGGTTTAAATCCCGATGCCGCCCGCCGGGTTACATACCGGGTCGGTGAAGGAGTAATTGGGCGCGTGGTGCAGAGTGCAAAGCCTGTTGTTGTACCCCAAACGAGTCAAGAACCTCTGCTCCTTAATCGGTTGGGAATGCACGAAGAAGGTACGAGCCGAAAAGAAGTCAGCTTTCTTTGCGTTCCCATTCTCATCGACGGGAAGGCCGCCGGAGTTATCGGCGCGGACCTGTTCTACAAAGAAGAACGTGACTATGACCGGACCACCAAGTTCCTAAGTGTAATAGCGTCGATGATGGCCCAGGCACTCAAGGTGGAACAACGGATTGAGGACGATAAGAAACGGCTTTTGGATGAAAACATTCACTTGAAGCAAGAGCTGCGCGAACGTTATGACTTCAGCCACATCGTCGGGAACTCCAACCCAATGAGGCAGGTCTACGAACAGGTCACGCAAGTCGCGCGAACAAATACGACTGTGCTGCTGCGAGGTGAATCGGGCACGGGCAAGGAAATGATTGCTCACGCGATTCATTACAACTCGTTGCGTGCCAGCAAACCGTTCGTGAAAGTAAGTTGTGCCGCTTTGCCTGAAACGCTAATTGAGTCAGAACTTTTTGGTTATGAAAAGGGCGCGTTCACCGGAGCCCAGGGACGGAAAAAAGGCCGCTTTGAACTGGCCGATGGCGGCACGTTGTTCCTTGATGAGATTGGCGACCTCGATTTGTCGACTCAGGTAAAACTGCTGCGCGTATTGCAGGAACGCGAATTCGAACGCCTTGGTGGTATCGAGACGATCAAAGTAAATGTGAGGTTAATCGTCGCCACGAACAAGGATCTCGAGGAAGCAATTACTCGAGCTCAGTTTCGAGAAGATCTCTACTATCGACTCAATGTGTTTACAATCTTCATGCCTCCGTTAAGAGAGCGCAAGCCTGACATCCTTTTGCTCGCCGAACATTTTGTCGAAAAGTTCGAGCATGAACACCGAAAACGCATCAAGCGCATCTCAACGCCAGCGATTGACATGCTGACCAGTTATCACTGGCCGGGTAACGTGCGAGAACTCGAGAATGTCATTGAGCGTGCGGTATTAATTTGCGAGTCGAGCGTCATTCATGGTCATCATCTGCCACCATCACTACAAACCGCAGAAGGTTCAGACACCGTAACCCGGCTGTCGCTTACGGCCGCCATGGAGGCTTATGAGCGAGATCTAATTCAAGACGCACTAAAAACGTCGCGGGGAAACCGAGCAAAGGCGGCCAAGCTTCTAGACAGCACTGAGCGCATCATAGGTTACAAGGTCAAGAAATATGGAATCAGGTGCGATCGCTTCCGATCATAACCGAGACCTATCACTCCCCTTCCCGGCCCCACAGGTTTAAAGGCCTTCCGAGTGTGCTCTCGCGTAACACTGAGGTAAGACCTGTCTACTACGATGTAGCTATCGACTTAGAGGTGTGGCGGGCTGTGGCTGAAACTCATGGCCACCGGTTTGCTAACGACTGATCTTAGGCCGCTAAGTTCTTTAATGTGCCAGGAAAATCCATGATAGCTGTTTCCAAGGAGGATTAAGGGTGTCCAAGCTATATGACGTTGTGGCGGAAGTCCCAGCTGCAACTGAACCAAATTTAGGCCGTCAGAAACGAGTTGCTCGGGTCAAACGAACCAGAGCCGCTGTTGCTCCCGCCGGCACTACTCACGAACTCTTACGGATAGTGCGCGCCGCTCAACCAATTCCACGTGTCGCGGTAGCTCGCCTTTTGGGGGTACATCGACGCCGCATTACAGTTTTGGTGAAACCTCTCCTTGATTCAGGTGTGCTGCGAGAAGGCACACCCGACCGGACAATGGTGCGCGGTGTGGGCAGACCACCAATTGGGCTGTCACTGCGTTCAGAGTCTGACTTTCTGATAGGTGTAAACATTGGCGTGAGTCAGACGCAAATAGGAGCCGCAACCGTCGACGGCCGATTGTTATTCGATGAAGCCTTCCCCACTCCTCGCGATCCGGATGTCGCCCTTAGCGAAATCAAATCATCAATTCAACGTCAGCAAGCCAGGCTGCCTGATCAGGAATTGAGAGTGATCGGCATTAGCGTCGCTGGGCCAACAGACGCGGAACAGGGCCGTCTGCTCTATGCTCCGCACCTTGGCTGGCGCGACCTCGACATAAAGGAGAAGTTAAGACTGCCATTGCCGGTGTTAGTTGAGAACAACGCGACCGCGGCTGCCATTTATGAGTCGCAGCGACGAAGAGTACGAACTTCAACTGCCAAAGCCGATGATTTCGTGTTAGTTCGAGCCGGTACGGGAATCGGAGTCGGGTTGGTATTGGGTGGGGAAGTTTTTCGCGGCACTACGAATGCAGACATTGCGGGTGAGTTTGGACACATGACAATCGTCGCCGGCGGAAAGGCATGTCCGTGCGGGAACTTCGGATGCTGGGAACGGTACGCATCGGCTGCCAGTGCAGTCGAACTGTATACAGGCGATAGTCAACGAGCGAAGCTCCGGTCAACTTTACGTTTCACTGATCTGGTCGCAAGGGCTCACGCGGGAGAAAGACGGGCGCGAGTTACACTCGAGCGCGTCGGTACACACCTGGGAATTGGTATTGGGAACGTGATCTGTGGGCTTGGAGTGCCGAATGTTGTCCTAAGCGGTGATCTTGTTCACGGCTGGAAATTCATTGATGAATCGGCGCGCGCGGCGATAGCAATGTCGCTCTGCGGCCGCTTGTCACGCTGGTCGTTGGAGGCCGGCGAATTACACGGCTCTGAATTGGGTGGCGCACTCGAGGTGGCGATCGAGCATTACCTGCTCACAATAGTAGGCAGAAGTCGAGTGGCGGCTTAACGATTAACCCACCCCAGTGTGCTTTCGCAGGACTTTGAGAAACGCTGCGGCGGCAGGTGAAAAACTTGCGCCCCGCCGATGGGCGGCCCACAGAGTGCGATTGTGTGTAAGACCACGGACGGGAACGCTTACCAATACGCCTCGTTCCAATTCTTCACGGACGCACATGCGCGGCACAAAGGCCACCCCTACCTGTTTCTGCACAAATCTCTTGATGGTCTCAATGGTCGCCAATTCCAGAGTGATGTTCAGCGGTGTGTGCTGTCTCGCGAACGCTTCGATAACCTTGACTCGCGATCCTGAATTAACGTTGTGGGCGACAAATGATTCCTTTCCAAGATCCTTGATTTTCACCGAAGTCCGTCCCGCCAATGGATGCTTGGGACTAAGTATGAGAATAAGCTCATCCTTTAAAACGGGGAACGCTTCCAGCTCCCGATCCGATGGTTCGGAGGCCATCAGAGCAAAGTCGACGTTGCGTTCCAGCACCTCACGCGGCAAGCGGCTCGAGACATGCCGAAATATTTCGACCTTCACGTCAGGGTGTTGTTCCCGAAAGCTAAGAATCAGCTCAGGCAGCAGATAGAGCGAGGTGCTTTCGTTCGCTCCTACTCGAACTCGGCCCCGTTTGAGACTTTGCAACTCCGCAATCGCCTGCCCAACCTGATCGCGAAGTCCGAGAATCCTCTGCGCGTAGTCGTAAACCACTTGCCCTGCGTCAGTCAGAACCGGAGTCTTTTGAGTCCTATCCAGAAGGGGTAAGCCAATCTCCTCCTCTAGCCGCCGGATTGCGATGCTAACCGCAGGCTGGGTGCGATAGACTCGATCGGCAGCCTTTGAGAAGCTTTTCTCCTGAACCACCTTCGAAAAGTATTCTAACTGGGCCATTTCCATAGCTTTGAATTATTACCACATCTCCCGGTCTTAGTCGATGAACCGGATTTATTATTATCTTAAAAGAATAAATTTTACAAAGCCTATTTGCGAGAGCTAGAGTTTTGGCGTACGCCCAACCAGGGCGCAGCGTTGCGGACCATAGCTTAACTGATTGCGAAAAGGGGAGATTCAACAACGGCGGGCCATCAGCTTTTGGTTGATGGCCCGATTGATTCATCCGGTCCAAGCGCCTAGGGGCAAATAACTGAGGCAGGTTCATAATCCTGTTTACCCAATGATTGTTGAGAAATCGATCGTAAGTCACGAACCCACCATTCCAAATGAGGTGACGGATTCTCCCACAGGAGCTGAGGTGCTAATTGATGCCCTAGTTTTTGAGGGTGTGGATACGATCTTTGGTTATCCCGGAGGCGCCGTTCTTCACATCTACGATGAGCTATGGCGAGCTCGAGATCGAATCACGCACTACCTGGTTCGACATGAGCAAGGCGCTGTCCACATGGCTGAAGGTTACGCGCGCTCTACTGGACGTGTAGGAGTAGTACTTGTCACCTCTGGCCCGGGAGCGACGAATTCAGTAACGGGCATAGCGAACGCATACATGGACTCGACCCCCATCGTGGTCATAACGGGCCAGGTACCAAATCACTTGATCGGAACCGATGCCTTCCAGGAAGTCGACACTGTTGGTATCACCCGACCTTGCGTAAAGCACAACTACCTTGTTCGTGATGTTCGAGATCTTGCGGCAATTGTTCGTGAAGCGTTTCACCTCGCTCGGTCCGGAAGACCTGGGCCGGTTGTTATTGATATTCCAAAAGATGTTACTGCAGCACGAGCTTCTTATTCGCGGCTCGATCACGTTAGCTTTCCTTTCTCGAAGACGGCGCGAAAACCTGAGCAAAAGTCGGTAAGGCGCGCGATGGACGCGCTTCTGACAGCAAAACGCCCCGTTCTATACGTCGGCGGAGGAATAGCGAATTCCGGCGCTGAGGAATATCTCCAATCGCTCGCCGAGGCCTTCCGATTGCCCGTTACGCCGACGCTGATGGGGCTGGGAGGATTTCGTTCTGCACATCCGCTTTGCCTTGGAATGCTGGGAATGCACGGCACGTATGCGGCAAACATGGCCGTTGCGGAAAGTGATCTATTGGTTGCGCTTGGGGTACGCTTTGACGATCGCGTAACCGGCAAGCTGGCGACTTTTGCTCCGCATGCCAGCGTCATTCACGTCGACATCGATCCAGCCAATATCGGCAAGAATGTAGCGCCGAGTCTTGGAATTGCTGCTGATGTAAAACAAGCCCTGGTCGAGTTTCTTAATGTCGCCTCTGAATTACCACAAGAAGAGTTGAAGATTAGTATTGCACGACGAGAAGGTTGGTGGGATCGGATACGAGAGTGGCAGAGATCGCAACCACTTCGATTCTCTGGATCCTCCACTCAGATCAAACCGCAAGCTGTTATTCGTGAGTTGCACCGTCTTACAAAAGGTGAAGCAATCATCACCACTGATGTAGGGCAACATCAAATGTGGGTGGCCCAATTCTATCCGTTTACCAAAACGCGACAATTGATAACCAGTGGCGGATTAGGAACGATGGGGTTTGGTTTGCCCGCTGCTGTTGGAGCGCAGTTGGCGTTTCGGGACCAGTTAGTGATCGCAGTCGTGGGCGACGGTGGCTTCCAAATGACGAATCAAGAATTATCGACTGCGGTGCAATACGGGCTGCCCGTGAAGATTTTGATCATGAATAACGGCTACTTGGGTATGGTTCGGCAGTGGCAGGAGATGTTCTACGACAGGACCTATTCCGAGGTTGATATTTCAGTAGCACCTGACTTTGTAAAGCTGGCAGAAGCATATGGCGCTGCAGGCTTTCGAGCTGAGACTCCGGAGCAACTCGAAGGTGTGCTGGTCGCTGCGCTTAATCACAAAGGCGTAGCTGTAATTGATATAGTAGTGTCGAAGGAGGAGAACGTTTTCCCAATCGTCCCTGCAGGCGCCAACGCTCGCGACATGATCGTCCAGACCGAAGGAGTATGAAGAATTGCGAAATTGCGGGATTGCGAATTGCGAAATTTCATTGCCAGCGCTCGTTGTGTTGAAATCTCTCAAACATAGGAGTGCGAGATCGCAGTAACAAAATTTCGCAATTCGCAATTCCTCGAGCGCGGGCTCTGAAATTTCGCAGTTCGCAATCCCGCAATTTCGCAATTCCCTATGCGTCACACACTTTCAATTATCGTCGCTGACCAGCCAGGCGAACTTTCACGGATCGTTGGCTTGTTTAGCGCTCGCGGCTTCAACATCGAAACGATTTCCGTTGGTGAAACACTGGATCCGCGATGGTCTCGGGTCACTATTGTTACCAGTGGCGAGGATCGCACAATTCAACAGATAGTTAAACAATGTGAGCGGCTCGCACGCGTACGCGAGGTTCAAGACGTAACTACTCGTCCGCACATTGAAAGAGAGATGGCGTTAATCACTGTAGCAGCGTCCGCCGGCGCCGAGCGACAGGAAGTCTTAAGTCTGGTGGGCGTCTTCCGAGCTAAGGTTGTCGACATCTCTCACACGCAACTCATCGTTGAAGCGTCTGGCAACAAGGAAAAGGTTGACACTTTCATTGAACTGCTTCGCCCGATTGGCATCACCGACATAACACGTACCGGGCATATTGCTATTAACAGGCTGTCAGCCAGTTCCGTTGAATCGCTGATTGACGATGAGGAACAGGAACTTGTGTCGTGATGAATTGCGAATTGCGAAATGCGGATTTCGTCGCAGGCTGCAGGTCTTAAATCCTAAAAAGAAGTTTGTCACCTGACTTCAACTAAATCCGAAATTCGAAATTTCGCAATTCGCAATTGGCAATTCTATTTTGAAAGGATAGTTTGGCATGAACATTTATTACGATAAGGATGCGAGTCCGGATCTCCTGCGCAAAAAACAGATCGCGGTCATAGGCTACGGTAGTCAGGGATTTGCGCAAGCAAACAATCTCAACGACTCCGGTTGCAACGTGACGGTTGGTCTACGCAGCGGAAGCGCCTCCTGGGACAAGGCTGAGAAAGCAGGCTTGCGAGTGTTGCCCGTAGCCCAGGCTGCAGCCGAGGCCGACATTGTTATGATGCTGGTCCCTGATGAGTTGGCACCGGACATCTATGCGCGTGAAGTCGCGGAGTCGATTACACCTGGAAAATATCTCGCGTTCTCCCATGGCTTCTCAATTCACTACAAATTCATAGAACCGCCCGCTGATGCGAACGTTTTCATGGTCGCGCCGAAGGGTCCGGGCCATCTTGTTCGTCGTGAGTTCGAGCGTGGCGCCGGTGTTCCCTGCTTGCTGGCTGTGAATCAAGATCCAACCGGTGACACCAAGCTGATCGGTCTATCGTACGCTTCGGCGATTGGTGGCGGTCGCGCCGGAATCATCGAAACCACGTTTCGCGAAGAGACCGAAACTGACTTGTTTGGTGAGCAGGCGGTGTTGTGCGGCGGCTTGACCTCGCTAATCAAAGCCGGGTTTGAGACGTTAACCGAAGCCGGCTACTCCCCTGAGATGGCCTACTTCGAATGTCTGCACGAAATGAAACTGATTGTCGACCTGGTTTATGAAGGCGGCATTTCAGAGATGCGCTATTCGATCTCAAACACTGCGCAATATGGCGACATGACCCGCGGACCTGTCGTCGTGAACGATGAGACCAAACGCCGCATGAAAAGCCTGTTGGCGGAAATCCAGTCGGGAGCTTTTGCGCGCGATTGGATGAAGGAGAGCCGGAATGGGCGTCCTCGCTTTCAGCAACTAGACGAGGAAGCTCGAGAACATCCCATCGAGCAAGTAGGTGCTCGGTTGCGGAAGATGATGCCCTGGCTTTCGGAGAGTCGTCTTGTCGACAAAGCGAAAAACTGAGGGTGCGGTGTTATCACAACGGTTTAGGAAAAGCGAAGAGGCACGAAGTCATTCCATAACTCGCGGTGTGGAACGTACGCCTAACCGGGCGATGCTACGGGCCGTTGGGTTTCAGGATGACGACTTTCAGAAGCCAATCATTGGGGTGGCCAATGGCTATAGCACAATCACACCCTGCAATGCTGGTCTGTATCTACTCGCGGAGCGCGCGATCGAGGCCCTCAAACAAGCGCAGACGATGCCGCAGACTTTCGGCACGATCACCGTCAGTGATGGGATCTCGATGGGAACTGAAGGGATGAAATACTCCCTCGTGTCGCGTGAAGTAATTGCCGATTCGATTGAGACGGTTTGCCAAGCCCAGGCCGTCGACGGACTATTGGCAATTGGCGGGTGCGACAAGAATATGCCGGGCGCTATGATCGCCATCGCTCGTCTCAATATTCCTTCAATCTTCGTTTACGGCGGCACTATCAAGGCAGGTCACTTTCAGGGCGAAGACCTCACTATCGTCAGCGCCTTCGAAGCTGTTGGCAAGTATTCCGCAGGCACAATTAACGAACAAGAATTAATAGAAGTCGAACGCAGAGCCTGCCCTGGAGCTGGTTCGTGTGGCGGCATGTACACGGCCAACACAATGTCTTCAGCGATTGAGGCGATGGGGTTGAGCTTGCCGTATTCATCCACGATGGCAGCGGAAGATTCAGAAAAAGCTGAAAGTGCTTCGCTCTCCGCAAGAGTCTTGTCCGCTGCCGTGCGGAAACAGATCCTTCCGAGACAATTGCTAACTCGCGAAGCCTTTGAAAACGCGATAGCCGTGGTAATGGCAGTCGGTGGATCAACGAATGCCGTGTTACATCTCCTTGCGATCGCCCACGCCGCGAAAGTCAAACTCACGTTGGACGATTTCGAAGATATCAGGAAGCGAGTTCCGTTGATTTGCGATCTGAAACCGTCCGGCAAATATGTGGCGACTGACTTGCACAAAGCCGGCGGAATTCCGCAAGTGATGAAGATGTTGTTGGCGCGTGGGCTGCTTCATGGTAACGCGATGACTATCACTGGCGAGACTATCGCGGAAGTACTTGCAGGCGTGCCTGACGATCCACCAGAGAGTCAGCACGTAATCCGTCAGTGGAATGATCCGGTTTATGCAGAAGGTCATCTCGCGATTCTGCGTGGCAACCTTGCAACTGAAGGTGCTGTCGCGAAAGTTTCCGGTGTAAAGAATAAGAAAATTACTGGACCTGCAAGAGTTTTCGACTCCGAAGAATCCTGTTTGCAGGCAATACTCTCATCAAGTATCAAGACCGGTGATGTCCTCGTCATCCGTTACGAGGGCCCGAAAGGTGGACCAGGGATGCGCGAGATGCTCGCCCCCACCTCAGCAATTATCGGGGCCGGACTCGGAGACGCGGTTGGCCTCGTTACAGACGGTCGGTTTTCAGGCGGCACTTACGGTATGGTGGTGGGCCATGTTGCGCCCGAGGCTGCAGTCGGAGGCAATCTTGCTCTCGTCCATGAAGGAGATTCAATAACGATAGACGCTGAGCACGCCTTAATTCAGCTAAATGTGTCCGAGGGCGAGTTGGCGCGCAGACATGAGAGTTGGCGACCACCTGCTCCGCGGTATGAAAGCGGAGTACTCGCGAAATATGCAAAGCTTGTGACGAGTGCCAGTCTTGGAGCGGTTACGGACTAAGTAAGAACTAATAGCGGAAACTAGACTTTAGCTTAACGTCTTTTTTTCTCCTCCCTGGACGCTGGATTCAAAAAGGACCTCCAACAAGGACAAGTTGGGAAGGGGGCAAGCGCAGCGCGCCCCCGCTCCAGCTTTAGCGTCATTCTTTTCCTTAAGAGGCTATTTGGTAATCTCAGTTGTTTCAAAAAGATTCTCGCATCAAGCTAATGGAAAATTGACAAAATGACGCTAAAGCTGGAGCGGGGGCGCGCTGCGCTTGCCCGCCTTCCCAACTTGTCCTTTTCCTGTGTGCTAACTTGTACTTACTGTACGCTTCTTGTATCTAAGGCCAGCACCAGGGAACATTTGCTCCATTGACCCCACTTGACCGATCTGGCACCTTCCACCTAAAGTGACTGCCTTCGAATAGATCCCGAATAGTCCATCACTTTTAGGAAGCAATAACTGTGGCCATACGCATTGAAAACCAATATGAAGGGACCTTGCCCAAGGGGTCATTGCAGCAAGTCGAGGATGCCCTCGATAGTTTGCCCAGAGAACATACGCGCGGTATCGAACGCGTAAGATTAGTGCCATTCATTTCCGAGCCGCGAATTAAAGGACAGTTTCAGGCGTCGGAATTACCGGGACTCTACCATCCCCGTCAGGGACCTAAAGGGCCATGGCTTGAAATTGCAGTGAACGTTCTGCTGCCTTCTAACAAGCCTTTCCACAAAAGAATAGTCCCGCGACTTTCGTTTAAGAGCAACCTTGCAGCTTTGATTTTTTCGTTGGTTGGTCAGCATTACCACCTTACGCTCAGACACTCGCTTAAAAAGACTCAGCTCGAGCCTGCTGTTCGCCTGTATACCGAGAAGCAGCTAAAGATTTGGAACGAAAAGAAGCATAGTTTTAGAGCGCGGTTATTCAAGCCTTTGCAGCCAACATTTGAACGTTGGGCTAAAGCTTTGCAAAAACGAGCGGCTGCCGAGAAGAAGAAAAGCCTGGCTTCGAAGTAGCCAGGCCAACTTATCTGTAGAGTTAATCGCAAGACTCAAGTTGCCGCCGCCGGCTCATCATCGATCTCGTCCGCAACAGCTCTTAGAATCAGAGCCACGTCAGCTTCGCTTACCTCAGAAGCGCGAAAACGTATTTCGAGATTGAAATCCTTTTCAGGCGAAGCGTACTTATAGGTGTAAGGCTTGGAATCTGGAACTACTCGAGGTCCCATTTCCTGACGTCTCATTTCTCTTGCGTCGTTGCGGGTCAGTCCCTTTGATGCAATCTGCTTCGCCAAACGTCGCATGGAATCATCATCGGGCTGGCGGACGATCTGGAGCAAGGATGACTTCGCATTGATGTCCGCGGCGCGGCATACTTCTCTAACGTCGTCAGGGATTTTTGCTATCGCCAATGCTTCGGTAACAGTAGTCCTGCTTTTGCCGACTTTGCGAGCCACATCGTCGTGGGTATAACCAAACCGTTCGCAGAGAGCCAACAGACCATCGGCTTCCTCCCAAACGGTCAGGTCTTTTCGCTGCATATTCTCAATAAGGGCAATCTCCGCAACGGTACCGTCATCCACTTCCATCTCGACGCAAGGCACTTCCTTCAGACCGGCTTTTTGCGCGGAGCGCCAGCGACGTTCTCCGGCAATAATCATCCAACGACCAGTCAGCCGGTTCGGTTTGACGAGTAACGGTTCAAGCACGCCCTTTTCGGCAATCGACGCCGTCAGTTCAGTGAGATCACCAAAGTCAACGCGCGGCTGTTCCGGATTGGGATCCAGCTTATCTATGGCAATCATTCTGCCAACCTGCGTTGGCCGGTGTTGTGACAGTTCCTCGACGTAATGCGCGTCATGACGCATTTGCAGTCCTGTGGGAAGTCCCCTCTTAGACACGGCTCATTACCTCTTCGCAAAGTTTTCCGTATTCAATTGCTCCGGATGAATTCGGTGCAAAACTAAAGATCGATTCTTTGTAGGCCGGCGATTCTTCCAGCCTCACGCTCTTCGTGATTACGGTATCGAAGAGTTTGGGACCAAATACATTCTTGATCTGCTCATGAACCTCGCGTGCAAGCGTTGTACGCTTGTCGTGCAGGGTAACCAACACTCCCAACAACTCCAGGTTTGGATTCGGACGAGCTTTGACCTTTTCGATCGTCTCCAGGAGATCGTCAGTACCCTCCAGCGCGAAGTAGGACGACTGAATTGGAATGAGCACGTGAGATGCAGCAACAAGGGCGTTGACTGTGATCAATCCGAGTGTTGGTGGAGTGTCGATAACAATGACTTCATACTGTTGCCTGAAAGGCTCAAGGCGATCTTTCAGTCGAAAGGGTGCGTCGAAGTCGCCGACGAGTTTCGATTCGAGTTTCGCCAGGTTTATTCGAGCAGGAACGAGTTCGAGGTTTTCCACCGGTGTTTGGTAAACCGTCTCGCCTATTGGAGCCTGGCCATCCATCATCAGCTCGTAAACAGACCTCTCAACTGCCAATGGATCCAGAAATGAAATTGAACTGTTAGCTTGAGGATCGAGGTCGAGCAGGAGGACACGTTTTCCCTGACGGGCGAATGCGGCGGCCAAATTGATGGCAGTAGTGGTTTTCCCTACTCCACCTTTTTGATTTGCGATGGCAATTACCATTCGCTGCACAGTGGCAAACTCGCGCTCCAGGGATTCTTTAACTTAGACCGATAAACCATATTTTCACATCGGCAGATCGCCGGCTTCGCCGATTACGTCAGGCCATTCTTCTTCAGCTGAACTTACCTCACCTTCCTCGCTCTCTTCTGTTGGCAATGTGTTACGCGAAGCTTTGATGACTTCCATGTCGACATAGATTGGACAGTCGGCACGCAGCGCCAGGGCGATCGCATCAGATGGTCGGGAATCCAGAACCATTCGGTCGCCTTCGCTGTTTCGCATTTCTATCACGGCAAAGAACGTATTATCGCGCAAGCTGGTAACCACCACTCTTTCGACTTGAACGCCCATCTCGATAATTAAATTCCTCAAGAGATCATGAGTCATGGGTCTCGGTGGTGCAATCTTCTCGATCTCCAAGGCTATAGCGTTTGCTTCATACGCGCCTACCCAGATTGGCAACATAGTATCACTTTGAACGTCCTTCAAAATGATAATAGGAGTTCCGCTGTTGGGATCCATCATCAGCGCTCGAATCTTTACCTCGATTTCCATACCCATACCCCTTACGCTTCCGCGGAGCGACTCAACAACGTCCCGTAAAGACTGTTTGTTTTAGCTTCGGTCACCAACACGTCAACTATCTCGCCTTCGAGACTGCTCTCGCCTGGGAAATTGACGACTTTATTGCACGTAGAATGTCCCGTCAGATCCGTGTCGGATCTTGAACTTTGTCGTTCAGCAAGGACACTGAGCGTTCGGCCGATATATGACTTATGAATTCCTTGCTGAGCTTTACGATGTACCTTTTCCAGCTCCAGAAACCTCGTCGTCTTTTCCCTCTCCGAGACATTGTCGGCAAAGTTAGCGGCTGGGGTTCCGGCGCGCCTTGAATACTTGAAGATATAAAGACTGTCGTACTCGCATCGTTCAACCAACTCCACAGTCTGGCGAAAATCCTCGTCAGTCTCGCCGGGAAAGCCAACGATGATGTCGGTGGTAAGTGCCAGGCGCCTGCTGGAGTTCTTAATGCGATCGATTTTTTCAAGATAGTCGCTTCGCTTGTGCCCCCTGCGCATCAACTTCAAGACGCGATCACTCCCCGACTGAACCGGTAAGTGAATCCAATCGCACAGGTTCGGATTCTCTTCGATTGCCAAAACGATGTCTGGATGAAAATCACGCGGAAACGACGTTGTAAACCTGATTCGCGGCATTCCAGTGGCCGCCACTGCTCTTAATAATCGGGAGAATGGCGTAGCACCGGGGAAACCCTCGAGTCCGTTTTCAGCCCTGGGCCTATAGCTATTGACGTTCTGTCCTATGAGATGGATTTCCTTGTAACCAAGGCTTCGAAGTTTCTTCGCTTCTTCAATGATCTCAGTAGCAGGTCGGCTGCGCTCGCGTCCGCGAGAGTAAGGAACAATACAGAACGAACAAAACTTATTGCAGCCTTCTATGATCGGAATGAACGCTACGTGCGGCGAGTGCCGTTCGACCGGCGAAACATCCCAGGATTCGTCTTCCCCACGTTCACCAAGATCTATAACTTTTCGTTCGCCGGCCTGTGCGCGTTCAATTAGCGACGAGATGCGATCTGTGGCGCGAGTACCAATCACCATGTTGACAGCTGGTGCGTGATCGAAGACCGATTCGCCCTCAAGCTGTGCCACGCATCCCATTACACCGACCAACGGTAGTCGATTATTGGCTCGAGCAGCACGTACTTCTCCGATACGCGTGTAGACTTTTCGCTCAGCCTTCTCTCGCACTGAGCAAGTGTTGAGCAAAACGACATCTGCGTCATCCTCAGAATCACAAAGATCAAACCCAGATTGTCGGAGGCCAGTAGCGGCACGTTCCGAATCGGCCACATTCATCTGGCAGCCAAAAGTTTCTATGTATACTCGCGGCTTCATACTACAAAACCAAGTCGATGTGCCGACAGTCTACCAGAAATCATTTACGAAACGCGATAGCGATACTTTTTGGTAGTTTTCAAAAGTAAGCTCGCTTGACCCATTGCTTCTGCGCTAGTAGGATCTCGAGCGTTCACGAAATCTCGTAGAGAAGAAAGGCTCCTCATGTCCTTCAACAAAATCATTCTCGTGGGAAACCTGGGTCGCGATCCAGATTTGCGATATACGCCACAGGGAACGCCCGTTTGCAGCTTTAGTATGGCGACAAATGAACGGCGCAAAGATAAGAACGGCGAAATGCAGGACCATACGACGTGGTTCAAAATCACGTTATGGAACCGGCTAGCAGAAAACGCCTCACAGTATCTGCAAAAGGGACGTTCGGTTTATATCGAAGGCCGACTACGTGTCGAAGAGTACACGGATCGCGATGGAAAGCCGCGGTACTCTCTCGAAGTCTTTGCGACAGATATGCAGTTCATCGGGTCGAAACGTGACGAACCGGTGGCCGAGAGAGCTGCTTCAGCGAGTGCGGGACACGCTGAGCCGCAACCAGACTTGTCTGACGAAGATATTCCCTTCTGAAGAGAAAAGACGGTTGGAACAAATACTAGCTTGTCGGTGTTGGATTAGTTTCCTTATCAGCTGTTCCCCAACGACCGAAGTGCCGGAGTTTGCTATATCGACGGGTTAGCCTCTCTTCCTGCGAACAACTTACTGCTTCTGCCAAACGTTCACTCAATGCTGAATCGAGATAGCGCGCAGTCTGGTCGTAGTCGTTATGCGCACCACCTTCTGGCTCCGGAATGATTTTGTCGACTATTCCCTCGTCATAAAGATGCTGTGCTGTTAACCGCAGACCTTCGGCAGCACGATCGGCTTGGGATGAGTCTTTCCACAAGATCGCAGCGCAGCCCTCGGGGGTAATTACGGAGTACGTGGCGTTTTCGAGCATTAGAACCTGGTCCCCAACTCCGATCGCCAGCGCGCCGCCAGAACCTCCTTCGCCAATAACTGTGACGATGATAGGTACCTTAATCTTTGCCATCTCGCGCAGGTTATAGGCGATCGCTTCTGCCTGGCCTCGTTCTTCAGCATCAATTCCCGGATAAGCGCCCGGGGTATCAATAAAAGTAAAAATGGGACGGCCAAACTTCTCGCCCAATTTCATAACGCGAAGAGCCTTCCGATATCCTTCAGGTTTAGGCATACCGAAATTTCTATAGCTACGCTGTTTGGTGTCGCGTCCCTTCTGATGACCAACAACAATCACCGGCAGACCATGAAAGCGAGCCAAGCCGCAAACGATCGCCGGGTCTTCGGCGAACCTTTTGTCGCCATGAAGTTCAACGAAATCCTCAAACAGTCGCTCAATAAGATCGAGCGTGTACGGTCTGTCCGCATGTCGCGCAAGAAGCACGCGCTCAAAAGCCGTCCTTGATTCATCCACTTTCTTAGCCGGCTCGGACTGTGGTTTCTCTTTCTTATCGCGCATGGCTGTCTTTGTTGTCGCCTTTTACGTTATCAGACGCGGGCCTGATTTGAGACCTTCTCAACACTTACGCCGCACCCCAATTTTTTTAAGGCTTCTTCCAGATCCGCGCTTCGCTTTACTCGCAAAGCGTTGTTGGCCTTTATTCGAACGACTGTTCCATTGTCAGTTAGGGTCTCAAGGGCAACGTCGCAATCACCTGGGTTTGCACTCAAGACGCTCAAGATCGCATCACACAGTGTCGCAAAGTCCTCCTGTTGCGGTGTGCGCAACACGAGGAACTCACTGTTCTTCGTGGCCGCATCAATACTTTGGACCTGATCGACAATTATGGTTGGCGGATTGTCTTCACTCAATTCCAGTCGTCCCGTGACAACGACAGGCAGATCGTTTTGAAGGATGGCCGAATGCTTCCGATAGACTTCAGGCCACAGGACGCATTTGGTTCCGCCAGTCTCGTCCTCCAAACGCAGTAGCGCAAACTTGTCGCCTTTCTTCGTCGTGCGCAACTGCAGTTCAGCAATAATGCCTCCAGACGTTACTCGACTACCACTGTTCAAGGTAGGAAGTTCGGAGGACTTCACGGCCTTCAAACTCTGGAGCAGGTCAAGATAGCCTTCAAGAGGATGACCGGTAATATAGAAGCCAAGAGCGGCCTTTTCAGCCGCCAACAGTTCACTGTGAGTCCAACCTTTAAGCGTCAGCGATACCTCGTTAGCGAAGTCAACCTCATCAGGCATAGCACCGAACAACCCGTTCTGTCCCTGCAATCTTTCCCGCTTCGCCCTTTGTGCTCGCGAGAGTGCCGGATCGATTGAGCTGAATAAGGCACCTCGCCAATGACTGGTAGACCGACCATCCTTAAGAGAGTCGAAAGCTCCAGCACTCACGAGACTCTCAAAGACTCGCTTGTTTAGAGTGGAGGAGTCAACTCGCTCGGCGAAATCATAGAACGATCTGAACGGCCCCGTCTCCCTTGCTTCAGAAATCGCTTTAACAGTTGACTGACCCAGGCCCTTAATCGCTGTAAGGCCATATCTGATAGCCCCGCTTAAGGGCGTAAAGCCCGAATTGCTCTCATTCACATCAGGTGGAAGTAGGTCGATCTTTTGGGCACGCAGCTCCTTCGAGTACTTAAACACTTTGGCGGCGTCTTGAGCTTCGTTTGAGAGGACCGCAGCATAGAAATGCTCAGCGTAGTGAGCCTTCAGATAAGCTGTTTGAAATGCAAGATAGGCGTAGGCGACGCTGTGGCTACGATTGAACCCATAATCGGAAAACTGAGCCATCAGCGAGAATATCTTCTCGGCTTTTTCGCGTTTGATTCCGCGCTCAACTGCACCGCTTATAAACTTTTCCTCCTGGACGGCCATTTCCTCACGCTTCTTCTTACCCATCGCCCTTCGCATTAAGTCAGCCTCGCTAAGTGTGTATCCCGCAAGCTTCTGCGCCAGCTGCATAATCTGTTCCTGGTAGACGATGATGCCGTAGGTATTGTTGAGGATCTCCTTCATCTCGGGCACGAGATATCTCACGCTCTTCTTACCGTGGTGCCTCATGATGAACTCGTCCACCATACCGCCGTCAAGCGGTCCAGGGCGATAAAGTGCGTTAAGCGCAGCGAGATCTTCCAGCCCTTTTGGCTTCAATTTGCGACAGATCTCCTGCATCCCGGATGATTCAAACTGGAAGACTGCTTCAGTTCTCCCGTCAGCGAACACTGACATTGTTTTAGCGTCGTTAAGCGCTATATCCGGCCACTTAATCTCTTCCCCAAGCGATTGTTTAATGCTACTTAAGCAGTCATTTATAACAGTTAAAGCAGTAAGCGCTAAAAAGTCCATCTTAAGCATGCCAGTCTTTTCCAAGTCCGACATGACATACTGAGTCGTTAATTCTTCCTTTCCCGAGACCGCGATGGGAATGAGTTCCTGAAGTGGCAATGGTGAAATAACCACACCAGCCGCATGGACCGACGAGTGACGCGCGCAGCCCTCGAGTCGCTGGGCAATCTGAAGTATCTCTTTAACTTGAGGGTTCGTTTCCATCTCACGTTTTAGTTCAGGTACTTGTTCAAGGGCCTGACTAAGCGTGACGTTACGTCCTCGAACTGGCGGCGGTATGAGCTTGGCGATACGCTCAACCTCCGCGTATGGAACTTCGAGAGCCCTACCCACATCCTTAATTGCGGCCTTCGAAGCCAATGTTCCAAAGGTAATGATCTGACATACGGAATCGCGTCCGTATAGGTCAGCTACGTGGTTGATAACGTCACCTCGACCCCGAACGCAGAAATCAATGTCAATATCGGGAAGTGAGACTCGACCAGGGTTGAGGAATCGCTCGAAGATAAGATCATACTGAAGTGGATCCACGTCGGTGATTTCGAGACAATAGGCCACGAGAGAACCAGCCGCCGAACCTCTCCCAGGACCTACCGGGATTGAGTGCTCTTTAGCGTAGCGGACAAAATCCCACACGATTAGGAAGTAACCTGCGAAACCCATCTGTTTGATCATTTGGATCTCGCTGGAGAGACGGGTCTGATAATCCGTTAAGGGCTGCTTCAACTCCCCGCGCAACGCTTGCGTCTCCCAGACCTGCTGGCGCCGACGCTCGAAGCCCTCCCGCACGACCTTTTCGAAGTAATCGTCAGCCGACAGACCTTCTGCTGACTGCGGGATTGGGTATTGCGGAAGATGGTTTACGTTCTCCGGTAATTTCAAATCGCAACGTTCTGCGATCTCCACCGTGCGCGTGAGAACTTGGGGAAGTTCATCTCCGAAGATGCGCCACATCTCTTCAGCCGAGCGAACATAGAAGTTTGGACTGGCATATCGCAGCCTATTCGTGTCGTTTACCGTTTTGCCGGAACCGATGCAAAGAAGAACATCGTGTGCTCTTGCATCTTCAGGCATCAGGTAATGCGCGTCGTTAGTGGCAACCAACGGGACGCCTGTTCGTTTTGAGAGATCCACCAACGACTTCCTGATGCGCTGCTGCGGCTCAAGCCCATGCTCCTGGATTTCGAGGAAGTAGTTCCCTTTTCCAAGAATCTCTTCAAACTCTATCGCCGCCTTTGCCGCCTCATCGCACTTGTCTTGAGCCAGCATTGCCGAGGGAACTCCAGACATGCAGGCCGATAGCGCTATCAATCCCTTGCTGTGCTCTGCGAGCAGTTCTTTGTCGATACGTGGTTTGTAGTAGAAGCCCTCGGTGTAGGCTTTTGACGTGAGACGCACAAGGTTTTGGTAACCTTCGTAATTCTGCGCCAGTAAGATCAGATGAAAGTTCGCTTTCTCACCAGGAGCACTCGCCGCCCTTTCTTTGCGACTGCCCTTCGTGATGTAGGTCTCACAACCAATGATGGGCTTCACGCCGTGGCTCTTCATTGCGTTGTAGAAGGAGATGGCGCCATACATGTTTCCATGGTCTGTCATGGCACATGCCGGCATTCCCAATTCTTCAACCCGGTTTGAAAGAGGCTTGATCTGAATCGCGCCGTCAAGAAGACTGTAATCAGTGTGAAGGTGGAGGTGTACGAATTGGCGGTCCTGCATTATTCCTTTAAGTTCGTACGACGAGATCGCACGAATGAAAATCAAGATTTGGAGATGGTTACAATATACAACAGCTAACAGTTATTCCCACTCGATGGTCGAAGGCGGCTTGGAACTAATATCGTAGACAACTCTATTCACCCCTCTTATTTCAGAAACAAGTCTGCCTGAGACTCGAGCGAGAAGATCGTGAGGCAGCCGTGCCCAGTCAGCAGTCATCCCGTCAATGCTGGTTACGGCACGGATCGCGATTACGCGTTCATACGTACGCTCATCTCCCATGACGCCGACTGTCGACACTGGTAGGAGTACTGGGAAAGCCTGCCAGACCGAGTTGTATAGCTCTGCAAGCCGCAACTCTTCGTCGAGGATTCGATCCGCTGCTTGAACCAGACGAATTTTTTCCTCGGTGATGTCGCCTAGAATCCGCACTGCCAGTCCAGGTCCGGGAAATGGGTGTCGACTCAGGATAGCTTCCGGTACTCCGAGTTCCCTTCCGATTAGCCGTACTTCATCCTTGAACAACTCGCGCAGAGGCTCTATCAACTTGAGATTCATCTTTTCGGGAAGGCCGCCCACATTGTGATGACTCTTGATCACTGCGGATGGTCCACGCACGGAAACGGATTCAATGACGTCCGGGTACAACGTGCCCTGGACGAGATAACCAACGTCGCCCAGGCGCTTGGCCTCCTTTTCGAACACATCAATGAACACTTTTCCAATTCGCTTACGCTTTTCTTCCGGGTCAGTTACAACTCGCAGAGCTTCGAGAAACAAATGGCCTGCGCGTACCCCAGCGATATTCAAGTTCATGCTTTGCTGAAGAAGCGCAAGAGTCGTCTCAAACTCACCTTCGCGCAATAATCCGTTGTCGACAAAGATACATGTCTGTCGATCGCCAACTGCCCTGTGAACTAAGGCCGCAGCCACGGTCGAATCGACGCCGCCCGATAGGCCTGATACTACCCGCGCGTCTTTACCCAATTGCGCCCGAATTCGCTCTACCTGTTCTTCAATAACTGCCTCCGGCGACCAATCCCCACGACATCTGCAAACTAAAAAGAGAAAATTGCGCAGCACCTGGGCGCCAAGAGGGGTGTGCGCTACCTCAGGATGAAATTGCACTCCAAAGATGCCCCGCGACTCATCCTCCATGGCGTTAAGCGCGTCTTCAGTAAGTGCGGTCACCCGAAAGCCAGGTGGTACTTTTGTTACGTGATCACCATGACTCATCCAGACATCCATCTCTTCAGGCAGTCCCTGAAACAAACGACTCGTCACGTCCTGAATTTTCAACCTTGCGTAACCAAACTCACGATTTGGCGAAGCAGCGACAGCTCCTCCAAGTTCGCGCGCGAAGACTTGAAAGCCATAACAAATTCCAAGCGTCGGACAATCGATTGAGTCTAAGAGTTCCGGATGAGGCTTGGGAGCAGACGCGTCATAAACCGAAGAAGGACCACCGGAGAAGATCAAGCCCTTCGGCGACCTGGAGTTAATTGCTTCAACTGACGCGTTATAGGGAAGAATCTCGCAATAGACGCCAGCCTCGCGGACTCGACGAGCTATGAGCTGTGTGTACTGTGATCCAAAGTCAAGTATTATTACGGTTTCGTGCTGGAGGACGTTAGTCAAGAAAACCTCTGAGCTCGTTTTGGTGTCAAAGCTGGATTAGAAGAGTGACAAATTATACGTTCGGAAACGAAGAACGCAAAACCGAAGGATAAATCTTTTTCGTATTGCCATTTATAAACATGTTAGCAGTCATCCACCAGCAAATCTCGAAGAAGGTTTTTCAAGTTGTCGCAATGTTTTTGCTGCTACTCACTACGCTTCACCTGGTTAATGGCGTGAGCGGCAAGGCCGGTACAGAGGTTCTGTTGTCGCAGCCGTTGACGGTGCGCTGGCGTTATGAATCAAACATTACTATCAATCTCACACCTGCTTTCGACGCCGAACGAGTCTACTTACCACTCGCTGGCGGGACTATCGTTGCACTAAAAGCGAAAGACGGTCAGCTCTACTGGCGCTCAGATATGGGCGGCGAACTTTCAGCTTCGCCAATCGCTGACGATACAGCAATCTATGTGGCCTCTGAGACGATTGGACCACCTCAAGGGCCTCCCGCATCAGCGGGTGCTTTGCGTGCCCTCGGTCGCGAAGGGGGCGTAACTCAGTGGATGACGCCTCTGGTGAAGCCACTTCGCGGCGGGTTGGCAATTAGCGGCGGAAAGTTGTTTGGTGGGGGAAGTGACGGCAGGGCCTACGCCTTCGATAAACAGACAGGCGGTGTCTTCTGGTCCATACCGCTTTTTTCTCCATTTAGCGGACAGCCGGTGGTTAGTACGGGTCGCGTTTACATGGGAAGCGAGGACGGTACGCTGTTGGCCCTCGAGGAGGCTACCGGAAGAGTCTTGTGGCGATATCGGACAACGGGTGCGATTCGTGGACCAGTTGCTGTAGCTGGTAATCGAGTTTTCTTTGGCTCAGGCGACGGCTACGTGTACGCGGTGAGCGCTGATAAGGGCCAACGAGTTTGGCGGAAGCGAACGGGAGGTGGCGTGGAAGCTGTAACTATTGTTGGAGATACGTTGCTCGCTGCCTCACTCGATAACTTTGCTTATCTGCTGAATCTGAAAGGTTCTATGCTTTGGAAAAAGCAGTTGCCGGGACGGATCGCTTCGCAGCCTTTAGCTGTTCAAGAAACTGCGCTGTTCACGCCTCTTTCGAGTTCGGCGGCCGTTGTATTGGGATTAAGAGATGGGAAGCAGGTCAATTCCCTGCCTACCGGTGAGGAGTTGACGAGTTCAGCCGCGCCTATTATGGCGGGTGATACGGTAATTCTGACTACGGAACACGGTTTGTTGGCTTTTGGGCGGTCTATTGAATCTTCAAAACCGAGTCCTTAAGGTCCTGATGATCGGCGGACGGGATTGGGTTCGATCTTTGCTTCTGCCGAGTCACTACGTCGCCAAAACATGCTTAAAACGCGTGACAGTAAGCCGTGAAGGATGTAGGCGATGACAAGACCTAACAAAACGTACTGGGAATAGAGAAGGATTAGCATGCCAACGGCGAGCACCAGAATAATCGTTCGCATGCTGCGACTTCCTGTTCCGACACTCTTAAAACTAGAGAAGCGGAGCGTACTCACCATCATCACGCTCAAAAATCCGACCAAAACTATTAGGAATACGGCGTAGATTCTCGCTCGCTCTGGTCCATAACTGAGCAGTGGAGCTGGCGAGAAGTGAATGATTGCGGCAATGAGACCACCCGCAACAGGAATGGGTAGCCCGACGAAACTCTTTTTGTCGACCTTGATGGTTCCTTCTGCGAGAATTCGTGGTCGTGATGCCTGCACGTTGAATCGAGCTAATCTAAACGCGCCACACATCAGGTACATAAATGAGATGAACCATGCCAGTCGATGCTCGCCACTGCCTTCAGTAAGACTCGCACCGTAACCCCAGACATAAGCAAGAACCGCCGGAGCTACACCAAACGTGACGACGTCAGCTATAGAATCCAGTTGAATACCTATCTCCGTGGTAGTTTTTGTCATCCGCGCAATCCGACCGTCGAGCATGTCGAAAAGTACCGCAAACCCAATTGCGATAGCTGCATTGTCGAAGTGAGCGGCTGCCCCGCTGAAATCCGGAGCAGCTCCCGCCAACATTTGGAATCCTCGGAGTGAAGCCATCACAGCGAAGAAACCCATTAGGATATTCGCCGCCGTGAATACTGACGGAATGAGGTACAGTCCCTTTCTGAGACCGCGTCTTGTCGGATTGGGTTGTTCGTGATGCATTTTCGCGGATGACGCGTTAATCATGAGATTCTCCCGATCACAGTTATACCTCCCCGTACTCTTGCACCCTCAGAAATGATGACCTTTACGTTCGACGGAAGTATGACGTCAGTACGGGAACTGAATTTGATCATACCGAAGCGTTCACCCAACTCGAGATTATCGCCCTTCCCTTTCCAACAGACTACTCGCCTGGCAAGAATTCCTGCGATTTGTTTGCAAACAACAGTTACTTTCTCACCCTGAATTGTTAACGCATTCTGCTCGTTCACCAAACTCGCCCTTTCGTTTGTGGCCATAAGGAACTTACCCGGTGAATACACAACATCTGTAATCTTGCCGGGAATCGGCGAGCGGTTGATATGAACATCAAACGGCGAAAGGAAAATACTAATCAATGTCGCCGAATCATCTCCCGGAGCAAGCGACTTTATATTGGTAACACGTCCATCAGCGGGCGCAACCACAACGTTCAAATCTGTCGGCGGTATCCGATTGGGATTACGGAAAAAGAAAGCCATGAAGAGGGCAACCAATAAGAAGAAGGCGAAGATGTACCAAAGGCCAAACGCCACTGCGATGAGGCCTAAAGCCATCGGCACAACGATGTAAGGAATACTCTCCCTGACTATAGTCAATACTAATCTTCTACCACTTATCAAAAAGGGACGTGTAACTTTTGTTCCACGTCCCCTTCTATCCTTTAAGCTCGGAGAAACTGCGTTCGCAGTTTCAGTGACTCAAGCTCTGACTTTTCTGGTATTGCAACATCATCGAATACATCTGATCCTTCAGGGCCAATTTCTTTTTCTTCAGCGTAATCTCCTCCAGTTGTTCTTCGTCATTCGGATAGGAAAGAGCTGATAGTTCACTAAGGCGTTCTTCGTACTTATGATGTTCTCTGGCTAATTCCCTAAATTCAGGATCTCTGTTTATCAACTCTTCTTTCAAACTATCCGTGGTTGCGATGTCCATTTCGTGCATGTCTCCTTTCAGACGATGGGAGTGGCAGGATGGTTTTCGGAGGTAACGGCCTGGAAACCTCCATTGGATTGTCTCGCACGGTAAAAATGTTAGCCCAACAACTTTGCCAAATCAAGCGGGTAATTGCTTTAGGATTAAACTCATTACAACGGCGTCTTCCCGGGGTTCCGAATAGTAATTTGAGCGCCGGGCGATTGCCTTGAACCCACATTTCTCGTAAAGGGCTTGCGCAGCCTTATTTCCACTTCTGACCTCGAGAAAAGCAGTATGAATGCCCAGTCGCTTGGATTGCTCCAGAATGCTTTCGAGTAAGGCGCTTCCGATTCCCCGCCGCCGATACTGCTCTCGAACGGCAACGTTGTTTATGTGAAGTTCTCCAGCGGTCTGCCTTGCCACGATGTAACCCGCAATCCTCTGGTGTTCAATTATCGGTGAGCGAAGTGTCACAGCTATCAACATCAGGTCTTTATTCGTACCCTGCAATTCCGCGTAGTACGCGGCCCACCCCCATCTGCTCAAGCCGGATTGCTCTTCTATCTCCACAACCTCCAAAAGGTCATGCTCGGACATTCGAGCAATTGTGATCTCGTCAACATTAATTCCGACTTTTTTCTCGGCGGTACCCATTAGGCTTTCAACTCCGCATCAGATGGACGTACGTAAATCGCTTGAAGAGCCTGCGGTTCCAGGCATTGATCTCGCTCGAATTCGTCGTACGCCAGATACGCAACGTAATTTGCGAGATTGAATGTTTGTGGTGCGAACCGCCATCCCTTCACAGGCCCTACGTCATCCCTTGCCGATTGCTGTTCGGCCCAACCTTCGATCATCTCGCGATGAATTTTAGCCCCCTCACCGCACCAGAGAACGTGCGAGAGCGAGCCGTACCTCTCTAGAAGATTGTGAGGCGAAATGTGTGACGCTTCGTCCAACACGATGACTAAACCTTCTCGCGAAACCGAAAAGGATTGAGCAAAAACTTCGCCACGACCCGCCGGCAACAGAGCCACTGACCGTACGGATTCACCCGCAGCAAGTGCAATAGCCTTAAGGGTGGGAACACCCACGCACGGGTGAGCCATCGTAGCGGCTAAAGCTTTTACGGTAGCGATGCCGATTCTCAATCCAGTGAAACTTCCCGGACCTAAGGCAACCGCAAACAACTCTATATCCGACAACGTTATTCCAGTTTTCGACAGAAGTTTATCGATGTCGTTTAGCAACGTATTCGAGTGTGAAATGGCAGAGTCGCCAACGCTCCCAGCCAGGATTTCTGCACCGCGCGATACTGCAACACTTCCTGATAGAGTGGCGGTCTCAACACTCAAAATAAATGGTTCCGATTTAACCCTTTTGGACATCTTTTGGTACTTCTGGGAGTCATGGCTTCGACGCTTTCGAATTCGCTTCTTCTATTGAGAACTCATCTAGCCATAACGTGCCGAAAATTGGGCATGGAGATGAGCTGCAATTGTTTCTTCGCAATTCGACAGCAATCGCCTCGGAAGTTGGTAAGCTACTGAATTCAATTTCCATCGGCCGCCACGAATTGGTGGATGAAGGAAAGTTGTCGGAGCTTGCCAACAGCTCATTGCTAAGGGCGTCGCTGACGGATATTAGCGGTAACCCACCCGTGACCAGGTCCTTTGTCCTGACTGCGAAACGAATTCGATAGCGTTTTTGCGGCTTCACAATAATTGTTTGAGATAACACCGAAAGGTTGGGATTCGACGCGCCTGCAAAGCGTATTTGCAAACTCTTCGTCCCTGTCAGCGGTTCGGAAACATCGAGTGCCAAACTAATTTTCGAGTCCTCACGAGAAACAACCCAACCTAGATCCGCTTTGTCAAATCCGAGCGGTTTCTCAAACCCGCCGTCAGAGATGGCCGGCTCTTCTCTTCGGTTTCCCAGATCAAACGCTGCCCGATACAATTTGGAGCCCAACAATTGACGAATCAAATCGCGCCTATTCTGTTCTGACAGCGGGACCTTGAGCAATCGCACCTGGTCGACCACATCTGGACCCTTTCCCTTCCTTGACAGGAAACGGACAAAGGCCAGTCGAGCCTTGTCGTCATTGATCTGAACTAACTCTTCCGTTCTTTTAGCATCACCATCTACCAGTCCCCAAGCGACGTCGATCAAATTCGGTACAAAGTTTCCGTTACTAGCAGCAGCCGCTCGAAGGTCGGCGAAGGCCTCCTCGTAACGTCCCATTCGCAGCAAAAGATTCCCTCGCTGCCATCGTGGGTGCGCATAGTACGGGGCCCAGCGAACCGCTTGATTGACGGCCGCCAGCGCGCCTTCGCTGTCTTCGAGCTGATCTCGCGCATTGCCCAACTCAAGCCAGAGATAATCGTCTCTGCTTCGCAGACTCGCCGCAATTTCGAGTTCTTTTTTCCCTTCGGCTGGTAGTCGCAAATGGTTCAGAACTCCAGCCCTGGCCCGATGCGCATCCGGATCTGAAGGCGCCAGTTTGACTGCCTCATCCGCGGCTGGCATGGAGTCAGCGACCAACGCGTACTTGGAAAGCAGCCGCGAGAAGCCAATTCTTGCTGCAGCAAGTATCAACAGGATACATGCAGCGATTGCAAGGACTGAAATGCCAATCCTCATCGACAGCAACCAGGATCCAGTGTTTTGCTTAGGCGCCAAAGGCAAAGCGTTGCTCGCTGAAACATAAAAGCGTGCTCTCCGCGATGGAAGAGCACGCTCCATAAACAAAAGCGTTGATATGTGGGGTACCTACGGATTAACGCCGCTGGGGTTATCTTGAAAAGCTAACGGCAATAGAGCTACGCCTGTTACGCCTCCGATTATCGCTACCGTTGCCGCGCCACCAAGGCCGAAGAGACCACCTCCACCACCCGCCGCGACGCCACTAGATCCTGCTCCAGCACCAGCTCCGGCGGCGACACCCTGTCCAACAGTCGGAGAAGTTGCGCCCGGTGGGAAGCAAATCTCAAGAACACCACCGGCAGCCGGATCGGTCTTGCCTGCGGAACCGCCCTGTTCCGTAGCAACTTCGCCTTTCGTTTTCTTCTTAGCTATCAGGATCGCGCAGCCAAAAATGATGGTTGCTTTAACGTTACCCTGGTCGTCGTAAGTCAGAACTAGTTTAGTGTTGGGCGCAATATCCAACGAGCCCAGCGAACCAAGGTTGACGGTTGCTGACTGATCGGCGCCAGTTTCAATCGTAGCACCTGTCAAAATCGAAGCACCCGTGGTCGCGCTCAGTCCATTGACAGTGATCGGCTGGTTGTTCCTGGTTGTCAACTTGGCAATGAACTGTTGGAGGATCGGTAACGGAGTAGTGGCAGGATTCGGTTCTGCAAAACCGATCTGGACACCAATCTGAAAGATTGAGAAGAGTAGCAACGCCGCAATCGCTTTATGACCGTTACGTCGTTTTATGCTCATCAAGATTATCCCTTCTACAAGTAAAGTAGCGACCGACCGAAATCGCCCTTTCATCGGCAGTGTACTGTTCCCTTACTGATTCGGTCAATCTTTTTGATTTAGAGCATTGCTTCTTAGTTGGGCCTTTTTCATTTTTTCAAGAATCGCTGATAGAAGTCGTCTGCAAGACGGGGATCGAGCGACTTGAGTTTGTTGTATTCATCTAACGCACTCTTTCTGTCACCAAGGGCTACGTAAGCGAGCGCAAGATTGAAATGAGCTTCTCCGTAGTCCGCTCTGATCTTAATCGCTTCCTTGAACGATGCAGCCGCCTGCTCATAACGCTTAGTTCGGAAGAAGACTGTGCCGAGATTGTTGTTGGTCTCTGCACTGCCAGGTTTTAATGAGATTGTCTTCTTGTAAGCGTCGATTGCCTGATCGAATTGTTGGTCTTTGTAAAGAGCCGAGCCAAGACTGTTATAAGCGTCTGCGTAATCGGCCTTGAGGCGAACAGCTTGTTGGAGCTCACTCACAGCTTCCTTGAATTGTCCGCGGTTATAGTACGCAGTTCCCAGGTTGTAACGTGCTTCGGCAAAATCGGGCTTTGATCGAGTGGCTCGCTGCAGCACGTCAACCGCCTCGGGAAATTGACCCAACTTGTTATAGACCGCTCCCAGATTGTTTAGTGCCTTCACATATTCAGGTTTCAGCCTCAACGCCTCTTTGTAGGCCTCAACGGCCTGACGGAAAAACTGGGGCGCTGTGGATTTGTCCAAACTTTCTCCTAACTTCACATTCGCAAAGCCCAGATTATTGTGTGCAACAGGGTTGTTGGGTCGCAGACGGATTGCTTCTTGAAGTTCGGTGATTGCGTTGCGATTCTCTCCGAGCGCTATCAATAAACTTCCTAGATTGGTCCGAGCTTCAACGTAATCTGACTTTAATTGAATCGCCCTACGGTATGCGACCGTAGCCTCCCGGTACTTGCCGGTCATGTAGTAAGTGTTACCGAGATTGTAATGCGCATCGGCTGAGTCAGCCTTAACACCAACCGCCTTCTGAAAGCTTTCCAAAGCTCGGTCATACTGTTCGACGACGTAATAGACCGCGCCCAGGTTGTTGAGCGCCTCGGCGTCATTTGGTTTGAGTCTCATCGCTTTGCTGAAGGCTTCTATGGCTTCCGGATAACGTCCAGCGTTATACAAGCTCGCGCCGAGATTGTTTTGTGCCAGTGCATCATCGGGCTTCAAAAGCACAGCTTTTCTCAATGCCTCAATCGACTCGGGCACTTTGCGCAGACGGTCGTACGAGTAGCCAAGACTGCTATACGCAGCAGCGTTTCCAGGCTGCAAGCGAACAGTTTGTTCATACGCGGCCACCGCCTCCGAAAAGCGAGTGAGCGCGAGAGACGTATCGCCAACGGCATTGTGCGCTTCGGCCCAGTTCGGTTTCAGACGAACCGCCTGTTTGAAAGATGCCAAGGCTTCCTCAAGTCGATCGGTGGCGCTGTATGCAATACCGAGATTGAAGTGGGCATCAGGGTCATCTGCTTTTAATGACAACGACTTCTTAAATGCTTCAGCTGATTCTCTGTTCTTACCGAGACTGAAATAAGCCGCTCCCAGATTGTTGTAGACGACCGCATCCTGGGAGTTGTGCTTGAGTGAATTCTGGTAAGCTGCGACTGCCTGTGCGAACTGACCCAGGTCGTAATAAGTGTTGCCCTGATTCTTGAACGCTTCAGCTTTTTCACTTTCGGAACTTGTAGCGTTTGCCGGCTCTGTAGCCCGAGGCTGAACTGGAGGTCGCCGCCTATCAGTTGAGGTGTTGCGAGCGACCTCAACTGGTCTAGCGGAGGAAGACTTTGGCTGACGTTTCACGACCAACATCGCTACCGCGCCGCCAGTAAGATCCCGAACTCGCTCAGGTCGTTTAAAAATAATTGCCGCGCCGCCCATAATGTCCTGCCCCTGGAACGGTCCAGAAGCTCCAATGTCTTGGGGTGTGAAAGGCGTGAACGAGGCAGCAAAAAGCGGGATGCCTGCGAAAGAGCGGACAACAGACGTAAGGGACGCGACCCCAAGTAGGATCAACAGGGCGGCAACGATGCTGAGAGCGTTTCTTGTTTTCAAATCTAAGTGGTCATACCTCGCGAATCGATCTTGGCAGTGACGATCATTATTAAAATGATGAAGATGAGTGCGTTGGTGACCATGTGCAAACCAAAATCGACCAAACTGTGAACCGCGACGCCTGCGATCCCGAGCGCAGCACCAACGCGAACTGCTCGATTAAACCCAGTATCAGCGCTGAGATTCTTCCTGGCCAATCGGTAAACGATCACCGCAAACCAAACACCAACCGCAAAGCCCAACAACCCTCCGCTTGAAAGCAACTCCAGATAATCGTTGTGTGCCTGTTGCGGTGTTAGGTTGCCGGATGCGTCGTGATATGCCGTAATGCCGATCCAGTATCCACCTAACCCGACGCCCAATAGTGGATGAGCTGCGAACATCTTCAACGTAGCCCGCCATATTTCATTTCTACTCGAACCGTCTCTAGTAACGTCAGCGTCTGAATTGAACTCGCCACCAACTGCTTCGAAGTTAGTTACGAGTCGATCTCCACCAACCCACACAGTGCCAAACAGAATTCCTCCGACAAGAACGACCAGCAGCACTGTTCGCACTGTAATCGACTGCGCAATAGTGGGGAAGTTTCGCTGATTGCGATCCGCGCCGGAATGAATGCCAAGGCTGAGAAACAACAGTGCGGCAACCACAACTTGAGCGAGCATCGCAAGCACCCCACCCCGCGAATTCGACAACACGAGTCCGGTCCATACTGGCAACAACAAAGCAACGTAAATCAAAATACGGTCGCGTTTTACTCCTCCTGCCACCATGATTCCGACTCCGAGTCCAAAGGCCATCTCCATCAGATAAGCAAAGTGATTCTTGTTGATGAACTGCCCATAGCCTTGGTTCGGCTTGATGAGCGGAAGCCCAAAACCGACTTGCTGTTGGGTGGTTTGTCGTAGAATTCCAAAAACGGCGCTCGCCACAGCTACTCCAATGACGACATGGACCAAAACCCGGATGCGCCGCTCGGTGGCGGCATATCTATAAAGCAAAGCCAAACAAGCAGTGAGCGCCAGCAACTGCAGTACAAAGAAACGGGTTTCATAGGGATCTGCACTGACTGCGTTCCACGGTTGAAGTTGAGTGCGCCCCGAATCGAAATTAACTGAACCGATTGAGAGTGTTTGGAAGAACGCCAGCGCAGCAAGAGTCAGCATAGGCAGTAACACGGAGACTTGGACAATTCCGCGCGACTCATTCAGAAGATTTTCTATGATGGCAACTAAGCAAATAGCAAAGATTGCGCAGACGAAGGCGGCCCTCCACCACGGTTCGGTCGTGCCATACGGTATTGCTGTGAGGACAACGAGACATATTAGCGCCCCAAACACTCCGCCGCTCAGGAGATACGCAATCCGCAAACGCGCGCTTTGCTCCCTGACCACTGAGAAATCTGCGACGCCGGTTTGTGACATCTAGCCGGCCACCTCTTCCGCCCGCACTTTCATTCCCATACCAGATGTAACCGCCGGCGACTCAAAACGCGTAATTATCCTTGCTGCGGCTTCGGTGAATTCTCGACGGAAGAGATCGCTCAAATAGTTTGTGTCGACCAGGAGGGCTTCACCATTCAGCTTGTGGTAAAAATTGAGCCAACCCCATTCGACGTCATCCTTCACCAGCGGCAGGCGAAAACACCACGCTGATGGCGATCGAATCAGGTCTGCAGTCTCAACGCCGTCAACTGGCCACGACCAGAAGATCTGTCCGTTACTGAACTCGAGTTGTTGTTTAGGGTGACGGTGCAAACTTGCTTTAAAAGCGAGCTCGGTTATCTCCGCGCGACCCGGTTGTCCAACCTGAGCACTGGCAAATGAAAATCCGCCGAAGTCGAGCATGTACCGCATCGCTTCGAACAGCTCGTGGAGGTCTGACGTTTTGGACAATGCCTTTGCAGCCCGCCTGACTCTAATATTGTTTGCGACTCTCACCCGCCGGTCGCCGACCGTTCGTTTTACACCGGCCCTCAATTCGTCGATCTCATGATAACGAAGATGACCCACGGCGATTATGACTGCCACCGAGATCACGAAAAGCATGAAGCCGGTAAGTTTCGAGCCAGTGACCGGGAATATCAGAGCTGCAAAAGCAAAAGCAGCGCAGACTCCATACAGCACAAGCGCTGCTCGTCGCTGGGACCAGCCTCGTGCCAGCAACATATGGTGTATGTGCTCTCTGTCGCCCTCGAAGACCGGTTGGCGACTCACCAAACGCCGCCCCATGGTCATCGCGGTGTCGACCATGGGGAAGCCGAAGGCGAGAATGGGAACGACGATCGCGACCGTAGTCGTGGCTTTCTGCGTTCCAAGCACTGACAAAGCAGCCAACAAGAACCCGACGAAAAGTGCTCCTGAATCTCCAAGGAAGATTGATGCAGGATTGAAGTTATAGCGAAGGAATCCCGCAAGAGCGCCACAAAGCAACAGCGCCACGACGATCATCAAGGTTCGTCCTTGAGAGATCGACACGCCGAGAATCACCAGTGAGGAGAAGAGCGCAGCACCGGATGCCAGTCCATCCAGACCATCGATTAGATTGAAAGCGTTGGTGATCCCGACAAGCCACAAAACCGTAATGATGAAAGACACTGCGGCCGGCAACTGCGCCGAACCAAACAAAGGAATCGACAGTGCATCAATTCGACCTCCCATTGCGTAAAACAAGCTTGCTATGATTCCAAGTCCTACAAACTTCACCGCCGCATTCGCTCCCCGTAAGTCGTCGTACACGCCCAGGAGCAAAACCAATGTCGCGGGAATGAATACGATTAGGGACTCAGCCTTTAGGCCACTCAACGTTTGAGTCAACAAGTTGTCAACAAACGGGAGTAAAGACAGAGGAGCCAAACACGAGAGATAAAGGGCCACGCCGCCCAGACGTGGAATTGCCGTGCTGTGTAGGCGGCGGCCATCGGCGGGCACATCAAGCAACTTGAAGCGTTGGCAAAGACGCCGGATGAGGGGCGTCGTACCAAGTGACGCGATGGTCGCTATTACGAAGAGCACGAAGTAGGTTTTCAAAAGGCGTCTACCTCCTGTGGGCCATTGGTCTAGAACAAGTTAACGAAGGTGGCGTACCAACTTCCCAGCTTTCTAACACCATGAACTTTTGGTTGGGTCGCTTCTCGATCAGGCTGACTTCGGCACTGCCGCTTCAGAAATCGCGGCAGGTGTGTGTGGCGTTGATTCAAGCAATTTTGTGATTTGTGGCAGGAGTGTCTGTTTGGAAAAACTCTCGTCGCCGCCATTGCTCGCGTAACTCGATTGATTACGTGCGGAGTCTAGAATGCTTGCAATCACGGCAGAGACGTCACCGTGTCTCGTAAGGTAAAACTTTCGCCCATTGTTCTGCGAAGCAATGTCCGTAATGTGACTGGGTTCAGGCCCAATGTATAGAGTAGGGGCTCCGATCGACATGATGTTGTAGATTTTTGACGGGTGAACAATGCCAACGAAACCTTCACCCATCACGACCACATGAAGGTCCGCCGCTGACAACGAGCTTGAAAGCTCGCTTAGTGGCTGATAAGGCAAACACTTGATATTGAGCAAGGAATGCCTCGACGCGAAGTCAATAACTTTAACCTGCTCGCTGCCACCCCCCACGAAACAGAACACGATCTCTGCTTGAGCTTTGAGAGCAAGCGCCGCGTCGAGCAGTGTGTCGAGCGGATGGCACGGACTGTGGTTGCCCGAATACATCACAACGTACTTGTCAGTAAGCCCGTGAGTTTTTCTAAACACGTCCCTGCCTGCAGCGGAATAACAGACTGCGTCATCGAGTGACCATGGCGGAATGATCGCCAGCCCTTCGGCATCGACGCCCTTTCCGAGAATACGATTCTTCATGAAACGATCCAGCACGATCATATGGGCTGCTTGTTTGAGGCTGTACGTTGACATCCACTGGAGAACACGAGTTGTGAGAGATTCCTCGAGAAGCCAGCCTGCCGCGATTGCTTCATCCGGATTCAAGTCCATTACCCAATAACAAAACCGTCCGCCTTTTAATTTCACGAACAGCGAAGCGAGAAATGATATGAGCGGCGGTGATGTGAGTGCCACCACGACATCGAACCGGCGAAGCGTAAGCAAACGCAAGAAGCAAAGCGTTAGAAAACTAGCAAAATTCAACGCCCTGCGGCGCTTAGTCTCTTTTCCTGGCGACAGTGAAGGAATTCGAATTATTTTGATGCCCTTCCACACCTCGCGACGTGAAAAGCGTACTGCTGGATCGTCGTAACCGCGATCGCCGGTCACTACAGTTACGTCATGGCCATGCGTGGAGAGCTCTGAAGCCAATTCTGTGAGGTATTGCGCCGTGGCAACCACATCTGGATAGAAGCACTGATTCAGAAAAAGGACCTTCATTGGTTAGTCAGTGGTCCGTGGTCCGTAGTCAATTACTTGCCCATTTTGCTAAGTGCTTTGCCGCTTAAACATTTCAAGTGCTTACTACTCACCTTGGATCACTGACCACTGACTACGGACAACGGACCACTGACCACTACCCTATTTTCCTTTGACTCTCTTCCTAAAATCCTCAATTGTCCTCTCCAATCCTTCGCGCAATGGTATGGTGGGATTCCAGCCCAGTAAGGTTCGCGCTTTCGTGATATTCGGTTGGCGCTGACGCGGATCGTCGGCCGGCAAAGGAAGATAAGTGAGACCCGAGCTGGACTTGCAAATGCTGATCACCTCTTCTGCCAGTTGCTTAATCGTAAACTCGGTCGGATTGCCGAGATTCACGGGGTCATGCAAGTCGGGCGAGTTCATCAGACGAGTCAGTCCGTCGAGTAGATCGTCGACATAACAGAATGAACGGGTTTGCTCCCCTTCACCATAAAGCGTCAAAGCCTCGCCTCGGAGCGCCTGTACAATGAAGTTCGAGACAACTCGGCCGTCATCTTCCAACATTCTTGGACCGTACGTGTTGAATATGCGAGCGATGCGTATATCGACTTTGTTTTGGCGATGGTAGTCAGTCATCAATGTCTCAGCGAGGCGTTTGCCTTCGTCATAACATGATCGAACGCCGATGGGATTGACGTTACCCCAGTAGTCCTCGGTCTGCGGGTGAACCAAAGGATCACCGTAGACTTCTGACGTGGAGGCTTGCAGGATGCGGGCGCGGACACGTTTAGCAAGGCCGAGCATATTAATTGCGCCCATCACGCTGGTCTTTACCGTCTTCACGGGATTGTATTGATAGTGAACCGGCGAAGCCGGGCATGCCAGGTTGTAGATTTGATCCACTTCCAGGAGGATGGGTTCCGTCACATCGTGGCGAATCAGTTCGAACCGAGCGTTGTCCAACAAGTGAAAGATGTTCTCGCGTCTGCCCGTGAAGAAGTTATCGAGGCAAAGCACCTCATTTCCTTCATTGATGAGTCGGTCACAAAGATGTGACCCAATAAAGCCAGCTCCTCCAGTGACAAGGATTCTCATATCACCTCTGTAATAGTCAGTTACTAATGAGTGAACGATCTGGGAGTCATCAGAAAGAAGTCATTGGTCATAATATTGGTCAATATCATTTGACATTTTTCATTTATCATTTTTAGATGAGCGGCTTACCGGTGCCGTCGGCAGATAGTACTCGCCCCAACCCTCAGTCCTGGTTAACTCCACGACTAAACAAGAAAGAAAATGACAAATGAAAAATGGCAAGTGATACCAATGATTATTTCCGACTACTAGCTCGACCTTCTCCTTACAGCATAGTTCCCCATATAAAGGACGTCCATTCGTGTTTTTAGAAAGCAATCGATTGCTTGCTTTGGAGTGCAGACGATCGGCTCGTTTTCATTGAATGAGGTATTGAGGATGACGGGAACACCGGTCAAGTCGGCAAAGTCTGAAATCAGCTGGTAATAACGTTCGTTAATCTCGCGCGAAACGGTCTGCAAGCGACCCGAACCGTCAACGTGAGTCACAGCGGGAATCTCTTCGTGTCGTTCGGGCTTGATCTGGTAAACCATCAACATCGTAGGGGCAGGATGAGTCTGCTCGAAATAATCTCCAACGCGATCCTCCAATATTGACGGAGCGAAAGGTCGAAACGGTTCGCGCTTCTTTATACGATCGTTGAGTATCTCTTTCATCTCAGCTCGGCGTGGGTCAACGACTATCGACCGATTACCTAGTGCACGCGGACCAAACTCCATCCTTCCCTGAAACCAGCCGACGACCAGCCCATCAGCGATATCCTGTGCCGCACGCCTCGTCACTTCGCTATCCGAATAAGTCTCAAACCCTAATTCAGTCGCTTCTAACGCGGCGCGGATCTGGTCATTCGAAAATTGCGGTCCGGTATAGGCACCATGCATCACCTCTCCGCGTTCGCGTTTGAGGATGCCGTTGTATATCTGGTAACAGACGCCCAACGCGGTCCCGCTATCACCTGCAGCCGGCTGAACGAAAATCCGTCGGAAGGGAGTCTTCAACAGAATTTTTCCGTTCATCACGGAGTTATAAGCAACTCCTCCAGCAACACCTAGATCTGGGCAACCCGTTTGGTCATATAAATGATTGAGGACATGGAATCCGATCTCTTCCAAACGCTGTTGCAGACTCGCCGCGATGTCGCGATCCCGATCAGAAAGCGACGATCCTTGTGCGCGCGCTGGTCCAAAAAGATTTGCAAACTCGTCCGAGAAGATACGGCCAATTACCGGGGCGCCCCCATCCCAGCTCATGTCGATACCTTCAGCGTGGTGCCTAAAGTAATCAAGGTTCAGTCGAAATTGGCCATTTGGCGCTGTTCGGATGATCTCTCGAAACTCATTCATAAAGCGCGGTTGACCGTACGGCGCAAGACCCATCACTTTCCCTTCGTCACCGTAGTGTGGAAATCCGAGAAACTGCGTCGTTGCCGTATATACAATTCCCGTGGAGTGCGGATACTCAACTTGCCCAAGTACTTCGATAGAATTTCCTTCTCCGACAGCCCACATCGTCGAGATGAAATCTCCAAAACCATCAATCGATAACAACGCTGCACGTTCAAATGGTGAAACGAAAAACGCACTTGCCAGATGAGCGCGATGATGCTCGACGTTATGAAACTCACCTTGCAAGCTACTCTTCGGAAGCCTAAAAGCACGGGCAAGTTCGTCCTGCAAATCAGTAACTTTGGCAGCGTTCCCGAGTCGATTCCTGATCTGGCGAAAGATACCTACGCCATTACCGTTGGGCGCGCGGTCTGAGTAACGCGAATCTACGGAACTGTCAGCTGTCACTACTCCCGGCAAGGCAAATTCAGAGATACCACTCGCGACGTCAATTGCTGCTCCTGGTCTCCACGTCTCCGCGTATCCGCGTCCTGCTCTGGCAGCTTGCTTTGCGGCGCGCGTTGCTGCAAACAACACTTTTTTATGCAAGTGCGCCGAAGGATCCCTTGAGATACCAACGTGGTCCACGTCCTCCAAACCGATCCCCGCGGTGTCAAGACAATATCGAATCGACTCGGTCGGAAAGCCGGCGGAATGTTTGGAGCGATTGAAGCGCTCCTCTTCGACAGCGGCAATTAGCTTACCGTCCTTAGTAATAGCCGCCGACGCGTCGCCGTGGTACGCGTTTATTCCCAGAATGTACATCGAATCAGTTGCTGCTTTCCGATTGCTGATTGCCGATCTGCAAATGTTGTTGGCTGGTTGTGGTCACCGCGGTTTGAGGGCGACGTTCAAGTGAATACTCGATCAGATATAGAGAAAGCATAAACTCGGCGAATGCTCTCTGGAAGGCGTAATAGAGGCCAGCCCAGCCGTCAAGAATTCCGCCACGAACAATGAGGCAATAGAGAAACACGGCCGGTGGCGCAATGACCCGCCCGCGGCGAATGCGATCCGTCCAACCTAAAGTTTTTGGTTCAGCCGCGAGGAGCTTTTGCGCCTCGAGTTCTGTGTAGCGTGCTTGTGACTGAAACCATCGACTAAGTGATTTACGGTCGTCGTGCAGGATCGGAGAACCCAGGTCTTCAACCACGCCGGTCAGCGACAGCTTTTGTGTGTGCCCGTCCTGCATGTAGCTACCTGCAGTTCGCCGATACAACACAGTTACCGCAGGATAGATACCACTACGCAATCGCTTTCCTTTTACACAGTAGACAAACTTAGCGCGATATCCCATCGTGTTGGGCTCTGGCTGAAGGCCGTTGAGCTCAGCCACAAGTTCGTCCGTTACAACGTAGTCGGCATCCAAAGCTAGAACCCATGGCGTGTTTATATTGGTTTCTTTCAGTCCAAACTCCCACTGATTCCTATGACAATCAAACGTCCGCTGATAGATGCGTACCTGCGGAAACGTTGAGGCTATCTCGATCGTCCCATCGTCACTGAAGCTATCGAGTACAACGATGTCACGCGCCCAGTGGAGCTCGGTTAGCGTGCGGGCGATATTTTGCGCTTCGTTGTACGTCAGAATCAGAGGGGTTACTTGATTTAGCATTTAGAGGGCCACTTTTCGT
>JBKOYD010000042.1:0-8534 GCA_046725195.1 Acidobacteriota bacterium
GACGGCACCTGCGGGGCAGCTAACGTTCTGCGCTAGCGCGCGTGCCGACGCGCTGGTGAACTGACGAACCGGATGCGCGAATTGCGCACGTCCGGATCTGTGGGGGGCCTGGTTGGGTAACCGCTGGGCCTACCCGGAGTATTGACTTCCGTGCCGGTGCGCGATTCTTTAGTGACGCGACCAAAATTCAAGATTGATAAGAATAGCAAGATGAAAGATCGAATAGTTCCAGCTACCGTTATTTTGTTGCTCCTCGTTGCTTCGGTGGCTTTCAATCCGCTTTTCATCTCTCGCTCACTCGCTGATTATCAGTCACAGAATCCCGCGAGTCCTGCTTCACGCGAGGAAGCGTATCGAGTCAACAATCTGGGAGTCGCTTTACTCGAGCAGTTCAAATACAAAGAAGGTGCAGACGCTTTCAGACGCGCACTTCAACTTGATCCTAAGTTAGTGCTCGCCCGGATCAACTTGAGTATTGCGCTTTTCAATGTTCCCGATCTTCCAGGTAGCCAGCGGGAGGCACAGGCGGCCATTGCGCTAAGCCCGAACGCACCCCAGCCTTATTACATCCTGGGACTGATCGCAAAATCACAAGCGCGACCCGAAGATGCCATCGCCCCTTTCCAACAGGTACTTAAACTTGATCCGAATGACGTGGGTGCGAATGTAAACCTGGGCCAGATCTATTCACAGCAGCGCAAGTATCCGGAGGCTATTGCGGCTTTTCGCGTGGCCCTTGCCGCCGAACCATATAACTCGACGGCACTTTATAACCTGGGCACAACGCTAATTCGTGCTGGCCAACGTGAAGAAGGACAACGAGTCATACAGCGCTTCCAGGAGTTCCGTACGCGAGGTAGTGGATCGTCACTCGGCAACAATTACCTGGAGCAAGGTCGTTATGCCGATGCCGTCGCTTCAACTGGTGCAGAGCCAGAACTCGTCGACAAGACCGTACCGTCGGTAGCTTTCACTGACGCGAGCGCTATTTCCTTTTCAGGCGGTACGCAAGAGACGAAAGAGGTTACTTCGTCGATGCTGGGAAGCCGGTTTCTGAGTAGTGAACCTAACGATCTGAAGAAGCTATCGGTTGTTGCTGCGTTAGGCGGCAGCACTACCCTGTTCGACTTCGACAGCGACGGCGATCTCGACTTGCTTTGGGTAGCTGTGCGCGAGCAGCGCCTATACCGAAATGACCGAGGAAAGTTCACCGAAGTGACCAGCACGTCTGGAGCGCTCGCAGCAAAGTTTGCGGGCCTAAATGTAGGCGCAGTCGCTGGCGATTACGACAACGACGGCCGGCCAGACCTTTTTGTAGTTCGTGAGGGAGCATTGACTCTCTATCACAACGATGGTGGCGGCAAGTTTTCTGATACTACGACTGCTGCAGCAATCCCATCCTACTCATATCTAGCTGGGTCTGTAGCATTCGTCGATATCGACCATGATGGCGATCTTGATGTTTTTGTGGCTGGACTGGCTGACCTGACAAAGACGCCTAAAGTTGACGAACCGGTATTCCCAACTGACTTTGCGACCGCCCCAAACCTGCTCTTGCGCAATGACGGTAATGGTAAGTTCACTAACATCACGGCAGCAGCGAAGTTAGATGATGCTGGGCACGCTGTCGCGATCATACCGACCGACTTTAACAATCGCCGCGACATAGATCTTCTCGTTGTTGATTATGGTAAACCGCCGGCGCTGTTCAGTAATCAACGCGATGGAACGTTCCGCAACGTAGCTTCCGAGGTGGGGCTGGGAGAAGCTGGCAACTGGAGCTGTGCTACCGCTGGCGATGTCAACAAAGACGGCTATACCGACTTCTTTTTCGGGCGTGCCGATCGTGCCGGCACCTTCGCGATCAGTGACGGTCATGAAAAGTACAGGAAAGTTGCAGCAGCTCCGACATCTGCAAACGCGAGCGCCGCTCAGTTTGTGGATTACGACAACGACGGATTGCTTGATTGTTTTTTGGTGACCGCAAAAGGACCGGTGGTTCTGCGTAACCTTGGCAATGCCTGGGATGATGTCACCGCGACCGCGTTGAAAGCTGATTTAGCGCCAGACAATACGAGTGGCTCGCGGCTGCTCGCTTCTGCGGACTTGAACAACGATGGATACACGGATGTCCTGTTCCTGTCGGCCTCTGGTCAACTTCGCGTTGCGCGTAACGGGGCAGGTAACCATAACCATTCGCTGCGTGTGAATCTTAGCGGTAAGGTCAGCAATCGCAGTGCGGTAGGCGCGAAGATTGAAGCGCGGGCAGGTAGTCTCGTGCAAAAGCTTGAAACCTATTCTGCGTGGCCCTCACCTGCTCCTGCCGACATTAGTTTTGGGTTGGGAAAGCGCGAGACTGTCGACGCAGTTCGAATCCTTTGGCCGGCTGGAATCGTCCAAGCTGAAACAGAGATCGCACGAGCGGCAAACTCATCGATGCTTACGCTGAATGTAGTTGAACTCGATCGCAAACCGTCGTCCTGTCCATTTCTCTATACGTGGAATGGGGAAGGGTTTGAATTCATAACGGATTTCATGGGCGGCGGTGAAATGGGTTATCTGGAGGAACCGGGCCGCCACAATAAGCCCGACCCGGTTGAGTATGTCCGCATCCGCAATGATCAGTTAAAGGAACGCGATGGACGTTACGAGTTGCGTGTGACTAACGAGTTGGAAGAGGCGGTGTACGCCGACCAATTTCGGTTGATAGCCATTGATCATCCCGATGACGTTGAGGTGTTTCCGAATGAGGGCATGACGGATCCGCCGAAGCCCTTCAAGCTGTTTGCAACGAGGCGGGCGCATCCTCCGCTAAGTGCAGTAGATAATCACGGCACGAACGTGTTGGATCGAATCACTAAACTGGATCGTCGTTATCCCGACGATTTCAAACTGGATCGAATTCGCGGTTATGCCGACCTTCATACGTTGACTTTGAAACTGGATGACGCAGAGAACTCCGATGTGTCACGGGGATCGCGTTTCAGTAATTCGCCTCAACGTGGATTCGACGGCAATTTAGGAAGAGGCAGAACAGTTCTATTACTCACCGGGTGGACCGATTACGCATGGTCGAGCGACAACTTAGCTGCGTCCCAGGGCAAAAAGAGCATGATGTTGCCGGCGCTCCAGGTTAAGAACAGGCGCGGCGAATGGCAGACCGTGATCGAGGATATCGGCATTCCGGTGGGACGACCGCAAACTGTAACTGTCGACCTGACCGGTAAGTTTCTCAGTACCAACCGTGAGGTACGCATCATTACCAACATGAGAATCTATTGGGATCAAATTCTGGTAGACACATCAGGCGGTAACCTGCCCACAAGACTGGCCCAACTTTATCCCGTACAAGCTACGCTGCGCTGGCGTGGGTACTCGAAAGAGATCAGTCCGGACGGGCGCGAGCCATTCGGCTACGACTACCAAGTCATTTCACTAACTTCGCCATGGAAGGTGATGACCGGTCGTTATACGCGCGAAGGTGATGTCCTGGAACTGCTGACAAAGTCAGATGACATGTTTGTTATTGCCCGACCGGGTGACGAAATCAGTTTGACCTTTGACGCTCGGCGGCTAGTGGCTATACCCCAAAGTTGGACTCGCACTTTCTTGCTTTATGCCGATGGTTTTAGCAAAGAGATGGATATCAATTCGGCTAGTCCGGATCAGGTAAGTCCTTTACCTTTTCACGGGATGTCCCAATATCCATATGCGGCGCCAGAGTCTTATCCATGGACACCAGAACGAAAAGCATATTTTGATCGCTACAACACGAGGCTAGTGACAATTCCAATCGCCTCCATCGATAGTGAACTCTTGCTGCGATTGAGTATCACTGGACCGTAGAACCGCGCAAATTGGTGTCCGATATATTCTTTAAAAACTAAACGACCAAGAGTACGACCTGGATGAGAAGCCTTAGCTTGTTTGGTCTCTGCGTTTGCATTGTGCTGGTCAGCGCAGCACAAAAGTCTTTGGGCCAGGAGCAACAATTCGCGGAACTCGGTGACTACAAATTGGAAAGCGGCGAAGTGATTCGCGACTGCCGCATCGGGTATCGCACTTTCGGCAAGCTCGACGCCAGTAATTCCAACGCCATCATTTTCCCAACGTGGGCTTCCGGTACAACCGAGCAACTCAAATCAAACATTGGTCGAGACAAACTGGTTGATGCCGACAGTTATTTCGTAATTGCAATAGACGCACTAGGTAATGGCGTTTCCTCATCGCCTTCCAACAGTAAATTGCAGGCACGCATGAGCTTTCCAAAGTTCACGTTGCGGGACTCTGTCAATACTCAGTATCAACTAGTCACACGGGTCTTGAAGCTAAACCATGTAAAGGCAGTCGTCGGCATTTCTATGGGCGGTATGCAGGCGTTTCAGTGGCTGGTCTCATTTCCAGACTTCATGGACCAGGTAGTTTCGATCGTCGGATCACCGCGACTTGCGCCTTATGACCTGCTGTTATGGCAAGCGCAGATCGACGCCATTATGAACGACCGTGCATGGAATAACGGAAACTACTCGACGAATCCGGCGCGCGCCGCCGAGTTTGAGTTTGGTGCGTTGTTGTTGACCACGCCTGCCGACTACAACAAGCGAATGACTCGGCAAAAGATTCAGGAAGAACTGAAGAAGGCGAGGGAAGCCAACGGCGGGGGCTTCGACGCCAACGACAAGATCCGCCAGGATCAGGCCATGATGTCACTCGACGTCTCAGAGCCTTTTGGCGGTTCGCTCGAAAAAGCCGCCGTTCGTGTTAAGGCAAAAGTCTTTGTGGTTGTGTCGAAGTTTGATCACGTTGTCACTCCCGGACCAGCTCTTGAGTTTGCGGGGTTGATCCATGCAAAGGTGTTGATACTCGAAGGCGACTGTGGGCACCTCGCGCCTTCATGCGAGTTTCAGAAAGTTAACTCGGCCGTCGCTGAGTTTCTACAACATGCCCAATAGTGACAGCTATCAAAAACTTGCCGCCGAGGTGGTGCATGCCATTGCCTCTTCCCATTCAGGGTCCATTTTTTGAACGAGCCGACCAATTTGCGAAGGCGAGGCGACGATTCCTGGCTGCCACAGCAATTAGGACAGTTGGGAAGGGGGCAAGCGGCAATATCAAGCACCTCACATCAGTCGGACAGTTGGGAAGGGGGCAAGCGGAAAAAATCAAAGTACCTCACAACACAGATCCCGAGCGCGCCCCCGCTCGCTTCGCCTTCACAACCTTTCAGAATCAAACTAAGTTTGGAGATGAATGGTCCAGAATTTGGCGGAAACAAAGCCCACCTTCCTGAACTGACAAATTTGCAAGGGAGATTCTTGTAGCGCGAGAGCGGGGGCAAGCCCACCTTCCTGACCTATCAAATTCGCAACGGAGATCCTTGTAGAGTTACAATTCTTTAACTGTCCCATTTCTGTGAGGTGCGTCATAGGGCAACTTTTTCTGTTCAAAGCTAAAAAATCCCACCCAAATTATTCATGGGTGGGATTCTTGATCTTGGACGCGATGCATGTACTAGCGAGTGCTTGAAACTTCTACGATTCTCCAGGTTTGGGCCAACTCGGAGTTAGCACGTCGCTTCCTTTTCAATTCTCGCCCGATGCCGTCGGGTAACCAGATCTGAGAAAGATAATACTGATCGCCATATCGCCTGAACGTAAGCTTCGCTTCGCTTCGTACGTGGGGTGCACCGACAGTTCTTACGGGCACCACGGCCACACTCTGTTTGCGGTCCTTACTTTGAATCCTGACAATTTGGGTTTCTCCGATGACCGTGTACTCGCCAGGGGACAAAACCTCCTGTCCAACGCTGAACTCAAAGGGAACGACAAATGTTTGCTGTTTTGCGACGCCTTGTGGGTAAACCGAAACCGCTGTGAATCCCATCACCACGGCCAGAATTGCTGTAAATCTCAAAACCGTTGCTTTCATCTCTTCCTCCATCTACCTGTACGGCATGATTGGTCATCTTCCGACCCTTTCATTTAAGTAACGCGAATTAACCGGGAAGATTGGGCCAGCGAGGTCGAAAATATTTTGTTTGGTGATCAGTCTGAGGATTAAAAGCCGGTCGTCGATCGTTAAGGGTTTGACCTTTGATAAACGCGTACATAGTCGACCAACATCTCCTGGGGAAAACGAGTCGTCGCGTCAGGGTCACCGGGCCAATTGCCACCGACCGCTACGTTCAGCAGGATAAAGAAAGCTTGGTTGTATACCCAGGCTGAGCCTGCGGGAAGATCTGAAGGCGTCAAGGTCTTATAGAGAATGCTGTCGCAGTAAAATCTTATAACATTCGGTTCCCACTCTACCGCGAATGTGTGAAAGGAATCAGCGAATGGCTGATTATTCGGGAGAGAATAGGATGAACTGAGACCATGAGTAGCAGAATAGCCTGGTCCATGTATCGTGCCGTGGATAATCGATGGCTCTTTACCTATATTCTCCATGATGTCGATTTCGCCGCACTTGGGCCAGCCCACAGTATCGATATCTTTCCCCAACATCCAAAACGCGGGCCAAATTCCCTGTCCGTAAGGAATCTTTATTCTGGCCTCAAACCGGCCGTATGCGACTGAGAAGTTCTTCTTGGTAGTAAGGCGAGCGGATGTGTAGTCGCGAGTTATGTTATCGCTTCCCGTAAACTGTTCTTTGATTGCCTTAATAGTGAGCTTGCCACCTGATTGGAAAGCATTGTCGAGGCGATTTGTGTAGTACTGGAGTTCCTTGTTTCCCCAGCCGGATCCGCCAACTTCAGGTGTCCATTTGTTGGCATCGATCGTTCTAGTGGGACCATTGAATTCGTCTTGCCAGACTAATCTCCAACTCGAATTCTCGGTGGACTTCATTGGGATGGAAGATTTGCTACCAGACGGGAAAACCAAATAGCTAACTGCCAGGCAACATATCGTCAATCGAGTCCATCTGCGATTCATCCATGCTCCTCAAAAGTGCTCGCCACAAACTAGAACAGTAACCGAGTTTAACTGTCAGTAAAAGCCCGGGATGTGGAATCGTCGTGTTAAGATGCGCACTCGAACGTCAACCAGTCCGCGAGGTAAAAACATGACGAAGAAGAAGCGGCTCCTGCGTTTCAGTTTATTGGCAACCTCTATCATCCTCACACTCAGTACCGTAAACGGTCAGACGCAAAAGGCTGTCGCAGCGAACAAGCCAACCATTGTTATAGTTCATGGTGCGTGGGGCGGCGCGTGGGCGTTCAAAAATGTCGAGGCGTTGCTTCGAGAGAAAGGCTTCAACGTATATCGACCCCAACTCACCGGTCTTGGCGAGCGCGTGCATTTGAGCAGAAGCGACATTGGGTTGAGCACGCATATCGATGATGTCGTCAACACTATTCTGTATGAAGACCTTCGAGACATTATCCTGGTTGGTCATAGCTATGGTGGCATGGTGATCACCGGAGTCGCCGATCGTGTTCCTGATCGAATCAAGCGGCTTGTATATCTCGACGCGTTTGTGCCAAATGACGGCGAAAGCGTTACGAGTATGGTGGGAACGCGAGGTGAATGGTTAAAGCAGATGACGAAGGGTGATTACATCGTGCCGATGTGGGTGAAACCAGATCAGCCGCCGCCGCACGACGTCCCGCAATCTTTGAAAACTTTTACCGAACCAATCGTCTTGAAGAATGAGGCGGCCCGCAAACTTGCCGCAACTTACATCCTGACCGTCGAAAAAGGAAAAGAGGCCAAGGATGACGATTTCTTTCCACAGTCGCAACGCGCCAGAGAACACAGTTGGTCCGTACTGCAACTGACTGCCGATCATAACGCGCAATGGTCTGCGCCGGATGCCCTGGCCGAAATGTTGGCAAGCATCGTTAGAGCTTAGGAGTCTTACCTTCTGAACCCAGCGCAATCTGATTAGTAGTCCATGATGGCCCAGGTGTTGTGACCTTTGTTGTGTCGGCCTACAGAAGTGTCGAAACACCATGTCTTTAATTAAACGGTGACGAGTTTCCAAAATTGACAAAGCGGTGACGAGTCCCCGCACTCCAAGGAGATCTTTGTTTAACCAATCGTTGTTGTGAGGAGGACCATGGAAAGCTTTCCGAAACCCTACGTGCTCGTGTTCTTGGCTCTGGTATGCATCGCGATTGGCTCCCTGGTCATGACAAGTAGCTCAAACGCACAAGAGCAACGCGCGCTTTATCTTGATGTCAGTCAGCCAATCGAGGCTCGAGTCGAAGACTTACTCTCCAGAATGACGCTTGAAGAGAAACTCGCACTTGTCCACGCTGATTCGAAATTTACCACCGCTGCAATCCCTCGATTGGGACTTCCGCGCCGCTGGTTATCCGACGGTCCACACGGTGTCCGAGAAGACGTTGGTCCGGATACATGGAAGCCTGCAGGCCGCACCGATGATTTCGCCAGTTTCATGCCTGCGCTGATCGGTCTCGCCGCGACGTGGAACACGGATCTTGCGACGGCATACGGCAAGGTAATCGGAGAGGAAGCTCGCCAGCGAGGTAAGCAAATCATGCTCGGACCGGGAATGAATATCATGCGGAC
>JBKOYD010000086.1:0-15759 GCA_046725195.1 Acidobacteriota bacterium
GGTCCTCAATGAGAGTTTTTAGTTGCTACTTGGACAGATCGATCAGTCTGTCCAGGATGAGTTTGTAGGGGTCGGATGAGATAGCCACGTAACCGTAGAACGGCTTGTCGTTGATGATGATCATTAGCAGTACCATGGCCAGGAAGCCTGCCATAAGCGCAACCAGGATGACGTGTAGTTTTGGGTCGTCAATGTTGAAAAAGTACGCAACCCCAATGCTGATTACCGCGCCCACCCAGATTACCGCCCACATGGTGGATGAGAGTCCGCTTCCGACGGCATCTATTCGCAAGCGGCGATACTCAATCATGGTGTTATACGCTCTGACGGTTTCGTTGTGCAGGGCCACTTGACCTGGAGTAGAAGGTTCAAAGCTATACAGTTCGGCCTGAAAGCCGTCCAGGACTCGCACTCCCCCCTCCAAAATCTGCCCCCGCCCCTTCTTCTGTGCGGGCCACGCCTGCTCGATAAGGAACACCGTGTACTCACGAAGTTTTGAGCGAAGTTCATCTCTGATCGGCGCGGGATAGGCAGAAACGTCACGATACAGGGCCCCAATAGAGGCAGCTTCTCTCGAGACCAACTCCGCGGAACTCGAGTAAGTGTTCCAAACACCCACTGCGATCAGACCAACTGTAATGCCGTAAAAGACACCGATTGCTTGCACTGTCCCGCTAACCGCGTCGTTTACGTCTCCGGTGTAGCGAAGCCGTGGCAACACAAAACGTCTTGCCAAAAAGAGGCCGACCAGGGAGATGGTCTCAATGAAAACCATCAATAGCAATCCGGCTCGGAGCGGCGAAATTTCATAAAGCCAGATAGGCATATCTCACACTACTTCCAATCCTGACTAAGGTTGGACCAGTGGAATTTCCGAAGCTAGTTGCAAGTCGATCATCAACGCCAGCCGCCGCTCTATGCTGCGCTGGTGCTTCTCGAAGTGATCGATCTGGCCACACCGGGTTGGACCTGATGATGCTTGCGGCGCTCATCAGGTGCGCCGCCCATGCCCTGCAGGTCGCCAGTTTCGGCTAAAATCTGGTCGTCTTCATCCGTAAACGTACGTTTCGTCGTCGTCTCGAGTAAACTCAACTCCTTGCTTAGCGGTAGCGCGCGCCGATCCGGTAGTGTCTCCATCAAGTTCTCCAGCATCGCTCGCAGACGACGCATTACCTGAATGCTGTCGCGGCCGTTGTGTCGAATTTCCGTCACTGCCAAATAAACAAAGTCTTCCCAGTTGGGTGTGCGATAGAGTAGTCGCACGCGGCCCGCGCCATCTGTTTCCTGCCCCTCAGCCAGAGATCGAGTACCGACTTCCCGCAGGAGGTGGTGAATCTGATCAATAGCAAGCACCGCAGTAGTGGGATCATTAATAGCGGGCGAAAGCGCCTTGGACGCAATATCCACAATGATGCGGAAGGCGAACATCGGATCTTGCTCCAGGGTTCGTTCCGGGCCGATCGCGACTGAATTTCGTAAAGCGTCTTGCCCGGGATGCTCGCCATCGGCATAGACTCTGAACAACGGGTCGCCGGCCGCAACGAAGTCTCCTACCTCTGGTATTAGCTCGATTACACAATTCGAACGTTGAGCAAGCGATAAGAGACCTTTGAGATCAAATGCCAGCACCGCCCCATCCGTTGAGTTTAGGACAATACCCGCGGGCTTTTCGTCAAAATCCTTGTTCGCTTCAGATGGAGAAGAATGATTTTCGTCGTGGACGTGAGGATAGACACTCCGAATTACCTCGCATCCCATTAGGGCAACTATTCGCAAAGCGGAGCTTGGTCGGAGTGTCTTGCCCATGACGTCGATGAAGTAAAGAAAGAGAGCCAAATTAAGCAGAAAGCCATAGGCCGCAAGATAGCTTGTCAGCAAAGGCACGGAGTCTTCGATGCGTACAAGGACTCCGACTGAAAAAGTGAAGGTAAAAGCAAACACAGCCAGCAAGAATTTTCTGGCGGTATTCCTGTAGACGATGGCAATAATCCGCGGTGTCAGTTGGGCACTGGCAAGTTGCACAGTGACCAGCACGGCGGAACAAACGAGAACCACCAGCGACAACATTGAGGAGGCCACCGCACCCATAACCATCCGCGCGGTCTCGGGCTGGATGTTCATCTCCCAACCCATGGCGCGCTCGAGTCGACTAAGAAGCGCGACTGTAATGAGACCTACTGCGATGCTGATGGCTGGGAAAAGCCAGATCGAATTACCGATGTAGTACCGAATCCTATATCGTAAAAGCCAGTTCATCAGGAAATCCTCGTCACGAGGAATAGAAGAACCAAGAACGTCGAAGTAATCCTGCCAAAAGAAGAATCCATTGATCGAACAGCGCTTGGGCCTTAACCATGATCTGAGATTCCTTAATAGTCAGCGGGACTTTATCGTTACCTGACTTCAACGAAACCTGTAACTTTTTACAGTCGCACTGGTAGCAACGGGAGCGCGTGAATAAGCTCTCGGTTCCATTTCCTGGGCTGAGGTCGTAGACGCGAAAATTGCAACTAACCAAAGTATCCGCGCGATAAGGCTTCCCTTAAGGATTGAGATTCTAACCAGGGAGAGTCATAGCTTGGTTTGCGAAGGTGGGAGGTGGCGAAGCAAACCTGAGGATCACTGTCGAAATGATAGCGCCAAGCTACACTTGAGGGTTGTTTACTTCGCCACGAAGCTCAGCTCAATCTTCCTTTTTGTCGTATTGCTTTGTACGTGCAGCGCCAAGCTCTCAATTGATTTTGCATCGTCACGGAGTACGAGTTTACCGATCCCTTCGAGGCCTCCCTTCGTCGCTGCCCCGGTTATCTTCAGGTCTATGGTGTTTCGGACTTCGCCACGCGACCAAGTTCCACTTACGAAAACTGAGATGTCTGAAATCAGAGTAATCTCCGCTTTGCCGTCCTCGATCAGCTTTACCACCACTGCCGTAACCTTGAACTCCTCCTCACCCACTTTAAGGATGCCGTCGCCATTGGCACTCGCTACAAGTGACTTCGGCGTTTGCGCCGCCACGAAATCACGCATTGCGAGCAACATCAAAAGAATGAGAAGAGCGGTGACTAATTGTTTGCGATCAACTTGCATGAGATCCAGTGCTTTCCGGCGCTTCGTGCTAAATCGAGCAAGCACCTCCGTTGAACTCCGGGCAAGTCTAAACTCAGTGGAAAGGCTCGATAACTGTCACTTTTTACAGGAGGGTGCTTGTCAATGAATGGGCCGGAATTTCAATGCTTCGGTGGTTCAACTGAAACGTGTGTTGGACCGAATTTCAGCGGTTTGCTTAGCTTCTGGATTCGAAACTGGAAAAGAGCGTTAACAATGGCAAAAAGGAAGGCCGTCGAGAGTCCGAACAAGAGCACTCCCGAGATGCCCTCCATCGTTCCTATCAAGCGTGAATTTTTCGGCAACAAGACATCCCCGTAACCAACGGTCGAGTAGCTTTTTAAGGAAAAATAGAGCGCGGTCTCGTAATTCTCCAAAAGCCCACTCCAATGATAAAAGGCCGCCCAAATGCAAGCCTCGGTCATGTGGAGAAGGATGACGAAGGCAAAAACCACAATCAGGAGAACGGTGGCCTGCGCCGGTCCCGCGTGCTGTTGGAACTTTTGACGGCGGCGTACCACCTGCTCTCCGACAAAGACCACGCCAATGATATGAATCACCAAACAGATTCCCAAAATCCCGAACGATATTAGAAGTTCTCTTAGCATTGATTTTAATTCACCGTGGTGCAAGCAAAGTGGCGCTGGCGCATAACCCAAATCGGACCAATTACTTGTGGCATCGGGAACCCCACTCGCGATGATCACGAAGGTCACCAGAGTCCTCCTTTTGGCTAACTGACAAAACTGTCAATTTTGCTAGTTACCCACCCACCACCTCGTCCATAGAATTCGCCCACGGTAGCTCGCAACGGTTTCGTGGGCGGGCTACCAAAGACAATTCAAAGAGGCTGAGTATCGACGAAAGACAAGGAAAAAGTGACCTCTAATCGTTGCTGGTTCCTGGTCTCCGCTGCCCGGGAGTTAACAATGAACATTCAGCACAGTCGCAAGCTTTCAATTTTTGTCGCGAGTTCGATTGCCGCCGGGGTGTTGATTAGCGCAGGGTGCGGCAAAAAAGAATCCTCCAAGGTAAACGTTCAGCCACCCCCGCCCACTGTCGTGGTTGCAGAGGTTGCCCAAAAAACAGTGCCCATCTATAGCGAGTTTGTCGGCCAGACCAGGGCCGAGGAGACAGTTGACTTGCGAGCGCGCGTGGAAGGTGTCCTGCAGAAGATCTATTTCAAAGAGGGGACACCAGTGAAGAAGGGGCAACTGCTTTTCACCATTGACAAACGTCCCTTTGAAGCGGCCCTGCAATCAGCGAAGGCTGTTTTAGCAAAAGCCCAATCTGATCTGGAACAGGCGCGGCAGCGGACGGATGTCCTTCAGGCGCAAGCGCAATTGGCTGATGCGCAGGCGGTACTAAGCAGAACCGAACAAGATCTCGCGCGACTCAGGCCGCTCGCTAAGGAAAAGGCGGTCACCGAACTTGATCTAGATGCGGCCATCGCCGCGCAAAAATCGGCAAAGGCAACAGTCGATGCTCGCCAGGCAAACCTGACAAATCTTGAAGCCGCCGTGAAGTACACGATTCAACGGGCAGCGGCGGAAGTATCCGCCTCCAAAGCACGTGTGATCCAGGCTGAGTTGGATTTGAGTTATTGCAGCATCCACTCCCCGCTCAGCGGCATCATTGGTTTCATTCAAGTTGATGAAGGAAACCTGGTTGGCCGCGGTGACGCAACCTTACTGGCCACGGTTTCGTTGTCCAATCCGTTGCTGGTCGATTTCAACCTCAGTGAAATCGAATTTCTGAAGCTTACCGATCCTGATACCAATCCTGATACAGCCAAGAAGCGAGCTAGCGATCTCAGATTCGAGTTGATTCTTTCTGACGACCGCGTCCACCCAGGCGAGGGGGTCTTCAAAGTTGTCGATCGCACCGTGGACCCTCAAACCGGCACGATGAAGGTGGAAGCAAGCTTCCCAAATCCCAACAGCTATCTGCGACCGGGGCAGTTTGCCCGCGTGCGCGTGCCGGTTGCCGAATATGAAAACGCCATTCTTGTTCCTCAACGGGCGGTGCAGGAACTTCAGGGCGCCCGAACAGTCATGGTGGTTGACTCGCAAAACAAAGTGTCGTTGCGAACCATCAAGGTTGGCGACAAGTCGGACAACTATTTCATCGTGCTCGAGGGACTCAATGCGGGAGAGCGGGTGATAGTTGAAGGAATGCAAAAGGCGAGACCCGGCAGCGAGGTCAAACCTTCAAACGCGACGGTCGCGAGCGACAATCATTGAAGAGGGAAGGAAGTTAAACCATGGGAAACTTCTTCATCCGACGGCCAATTGTTGCGATCGTAATATCGATCTTAACCCTGCTGATTGGAATCGTGGTGATCCGCGGCCTGTCAGTCGAGCAGTATCCCTTTCTGGCGCCACCGAACATTCGCGTGACGGCTACGTATCCAGGAGCCTCAGCTGAGGCAGTCGAGCAATCGGTGGCAACGCCCATCGAACAAGAGGTCAACGGCGTAGATCGGATGATCTACATGAAGTCGTCAAACACGAGTGACGGCCGCATGCTCCTCGACGTGAACTTTGAGGTTGGGACCGATCAGGATACGTCCAACGTACTCACGCAGAACCGGGTCTCGACGGCTGCCGCCCGACTACCCGCCGAAGTAAATCAGCAGGGGGTCACGGTCAAAAAGCAGAGTCCCAGTATCCTGATGGTGATTTCGCTTTTCTCGCCGAAAGACGCCTACGACGCAAACTTTCTTATCAACTACTGCGGCATCAACTTGCGCGATCAGATCTTGCGCATCCCCGGCATCGCCCAGGTTGATCTCTTCGGCGGCACGGACTATGGAATGCGCGTTTGGATCCGGCCCGACCGGTTAGCCAAGTTAGGCCTGGTTCCCGCCGACGTCATCACAGCCCTCAAAGAGCAAAACCTGCAAGCGCCCGCAGGCAAAATCGGTGGCGCGCCTACGCCCAAAGATCAGGAAATGACTCAGACTCTCAACGCGCCCGGTCGTCTGGTCACGCCTGAAGAGTTTGAAAACGTAATCATTCGACAGACTGCCACCGGCGCAGTGGTTCGGATCAAGGACGTAGGGCGAGTCGAGCTCGGCTCGCAGGACTACAACTCATTCGGGCGTCTCAACGGGAAACCGGGAGGCGCGATGGCCGTCTACCTGCTTCCGGGCGCAAATCAGCTTAAGGCCTCCGAGACTATTTACGAGACCATGGAGCATGCCAAGTCGCTGTTTCCTCCGGACATGGATTACAAGATCGTTTACGACACCACGCCGGCAGTCGAAGCATCGATTCACGAAATTCTGAAGACGTTTGTCGAGGCGCTGATTCTCGTGACGCTCGTCGTCTACATCTTTTTGCAGAACCTCAGAGCCACAATCATTCCGCTGATTACGATTCCGGTCTCGCTAATCGGAACGTTCATTTTCTTTCCGGTCCTTGGCTTCTCAGTTAACACCCTTTCGATGTTCGGTCTCGTGCTAGCCATTGGAATCGTGGTTGATGATGCAATTGTGGTGGTCGAGGCGGTCATTCACCACCTCGAACACGGCCTCAGCCCAAAAGAAGCAACAATCCAGGCAATGAAGGAAGTCTCTGCGCCGGTTATCGGCATCGCGCTTATTCTGTCAGCCGTATTCGTTCCGGTAGCGTTGCTCGCTGGACTGGTAGGGAGCATGTACAAACAGTTCGCGCTGACAATCGCTATCTCGGTGCTCTTATCGGCGTTCAACGCGTTGACATTAACGCCTGCGCTTTGTGCCCTGCTCCTAAAACCACCGAAGCCGACGCGTGGGCCAATCGGTGCTTTCTTTCGCGGTTTCAACAAGGTCTTCGACATCACAACCAACGGCTATGTCAACACTGCTCGTTTGCTGGTGCGCCGCTCGTTCATAACCGTCGTGATTGTGGGCGGAGTGGTTCTCCTCGCCCTTGGGTTTGCAAGCAGAATTCCGGCCGGATTCATTCCGGAAGAGGATCAGGGCATTCTCGGAGTCAGTGTTCAGCTGCCTCCCGCAGCTTCGCTCGAGCGTACCAGCGCCGTGCTCAAACAGGTCGAAGAAATTCTTAGCAAGGTTGAAGCGATCGACTCCTATCAGACGATCGGAGGCTATGGTGTGGTTACCAACACCTACCAGTCAAACTATGGCTCGCTGTTTGCGCGGTTGAAACCATGGGAGGAGCGACACGGCGAGGCGCTACACGTTAAGGGGATCATGGCGGAACTACAGCGAAAGTTCGCGGCCATTCCGGAGGCGATAGTCTTTCCTTTCAACATCCCTACCCTCTCGGGGTTCGGTGCATCGGCAGGTTTCAACTTTCTGATCCAGGACCGCAGCGGATCGATGACGGTCAACCAGCTGGGCGAGCAAACCACGAAGTTTTTAACGGCTGCGCGGCAACGGCCGGAAATCGGTAACGTGTTTACTTCGTTCGATCCCAACTATCCTCAAGTGAAAGTTGATCTCGACCGCGAGAAGGCACGAACACTGGGAGTACCGGTCAATGAAGTCTTCCAGACAATGTCGGCCGCGATGGGCGGAGCATTCGTGAACGACTTCAATCGTTTTGGACGCCTCTATCGTGTTTATGTGCAAGCTGACTCGGTAAGCCGGCTGAAATCCGAAGATATCGGAAGAATCTATGTCCGATCACAAACCACGAAGCAGATGGTTCCGCTCTCAACCCTGGTGACGATCAAGGACGTTGCGGGCACCGAACTCACGACGAGGTTCAACCTGCTCCGTTCAGTAGAGCTTCAAGGCGTTCCCGGGCGGGGGTATACGTCTGGTCAGGCACTGGCAGCGCTCGAGCAGGTGTTTAAGGACACGATGCCCAGCGAGATGAGTTTTGCGTACTCGTCCTTGTCTTATCAGGAGAAGATTGCCCCTCCGGCTGGGCCTACTCTCATTTTGGCGATCGTGGCAGTGTTCCTCTTGTTGGCGGCGATGTATGAAAGTTGGCGCTTACCGTGGGCCGTGTTACTGGGCTCGCCCCTGGTAGCGCTTGGCGCCTTCTTTGGTGTCTGGCTAATGGGTTACGACAACAATGTGTATGTGCAGATCGGACTGGTGATGCTAATTGGCCTGGCGGCTAAAAACGCGATTCTGATCGTCGAGTTTGCCAAGGCCAAGAACGAGGAGGGCTTGTCGCTCGAGGATGCCGCGATTACCTCGGCGCGACTCCGTTTCCGACCGATCCTGATGACGGCTTTCGCCTTCATTTTGGGCGTCGTGCCATTGATGAAGGCCAGCGGCGCGGGCGCGGGCGCGCAAAACGTCATGGGCACCGGCGTTTTTTGGGGCATGCTGATCGCAACCGCTGCGGGCGTGTTCCTCATCCCCGGAAACTACACCTTTATCGAGGGACTGGGCAGGCGCAGACGCGCAAAGACTGCGGAGGCAACGCCAGAGCCTGCACCTGCGGTCTTGACCGCAGAAGCAGGAGGTAAGCACGCATGAAGCGATTGATAATCCTGCTATTGATCGCCAGTATTTCAACAACTTCCATAGCGGTTCAGAAAAGAGACCAAATACCGAAAGTGGAAACGCCACCGGTTTACCGCGGCGTGACCAATCCGGCCGCGCCCCCGGATCCCCAGACACTCGCTGATACTAAATGGTTTGACATCTTCAAAGATGAACAGCTTCAGGAACTGATCCGCACTGCGCTTATTAACAACTACGATTTGCGCGAAGCGGTGGCACGCATAAACGAGGCGCGGGCCAACTACGGACTCACACGAGCGGATCAGTTTCCCACCATAGTGGGTAGCTCCGACATCACCACCGAGGGCCGGTCGAGAAGTGGCACATTTGATATTCCTGAACCCATCAAGCGTTCCCGAACTTTCGGCAGCGTGCTGCTCAACTTGCTCTCATTCGAGGTCGACATCTGGGGTCGTTTGCGAAAAGCGACTCAGGCAGCAAGGGCGGATTTGATCGCTACCGAAGAGGGGCGTAGGGCGGTAATAACAACTCTTGTGAGCGATGTGGCGACCTCGTATTTCAATTTGCGCGAGCTTGATTTTGAGCTTGACATCGCCAGGCGCACGCTCGTTTCACGCCAGGAGTCGCTTCGACTCATTAGCCTGAGACAGCAGCGTGGTGTTGCAACCATGCTTGACGTTCGACAGGCCGAAGAACTTGTCTATAACGCTACGGAAGTCATACCAGCGCTGGAGCAGGCAAGCGAGCAACAGGAGAACTTTATCAGCTTTCTGCTCGGTAAGAATCCACGAAGTATTACACGTGGTCGCAATCTCAATGAGCAACAGATGCCACCAAGCGTTCCGGCCGGTTTGCCTTCTGATCTGATTGAGCGCCGCCCTGACATTCGGGCTGCCGAGCAGAGCCTGATTGCTGCAAACGCGCGCATAGAAGTGGCCAAGAAGGCTTACTTTCCTCGCATCTCGCTCACGGGATTTCTGGGTTTTGAAAGCAACTCGCTTTCGAACCTGTTCAGCGCGTCTCGGAGTATTTGGGCCTTTGTTCCGGAGGTGACGCAACCGATCTTCACTGGTGGTCGTCTCAAGTCAAACGTGCGTTTCTCACAGGCCGAGCAAGAGCTTTTCCTGGTCAACTATGAAAGAACAATACAGAACGCCTTTCGGGAAGTATCAGATTCTCTGATTGCACATAGGAAGGTAAGAGAGGTTCGCTCACAACGAGAATTGCTTGTGACCACGCTCCAGGATCGCTCCCGCCTGGCCTACCTCCGCTACAACGGTGGCGTCGCGAACCTGCTCGAAGCTCTCGACGCCGACCGGGAACTATTTGACGCCGAGTTGAGCCTGGCCCAGGTGCGCCGCGATGAGCTGCTGACCGTAGTGCAACTCTATAAAGCCCTGGGGGGCGGCTGGCAATAGTGGAAAAAAACATGAATACAAAAGAGGTAATCAAACGAGCCAAGCGCTTCGCCGCGCCATTTCAGGTTTCAAACGGAAAGGGCTTTCGCCTCAAAAATTTTGATCCCGGCGACACGCTCGATCTGGAGTCCGAGGACAAGCCCCGCGCCAAAGATGCTCTAGCTTCTGGCATCGAAGCGTTGTGCGGTTTACAGGACATGCTGTATGCCCAGGACCGATGGGCCGTATTGCTCATCTTTCAGGCAATGGATGCTGCCGGTAAGGACGGCGCAATCAAGCACGTTTTGTCAGGGATTAACCCGCAGGGATGCCAGGTCTATTCCTTCAAAGGTCCGTCAAGCGAGGACCTGGATCATGACTACCTTTGGCGCTGCATGAAATGTCTGCCCGAACGGGGACGTATTGGCATCTTTAACCGCAGCTACTATGAGGAAACGCTAGTGGTGCGCGTTCATCCTGAGTGTCTTGAGTCACAGAAGCTTCCGCCCGAGCTCATCAACAAGAACATCTGGGACTCTCGCTTCAAGGACATTCGCAACTTCGAGAGTTATCTCGCGCGAAATGGCGTCATCGTCCGCAAATTCTTTCTTCATCTATCAGCCGCCGAACAGAAAAAGAGATTTCTCGCTCGCCTTGATGATCCGGATAAGAATTGGAAGTTCTCTCCCAACGACGCCAAAGAGCGGAAGTACTGGAACGATTACATGGAGGCCTATGAAGATATGATCCGTAACACGGCGACCGACTTTGCGCCGTGGTATGTTGTGCCTGCCGACAACAAGTGGTTTACGCGTGTGGTGGTGGCTGCGTCGGTTATTGACGCGCTGACTTCTCTCGGTCTTGAATACCCGAAAGTTAACAAGGCGAAGCTGAAGGAACTCGAAACCGTCAGGCATGAATTGATGATCGAGAATGGTCGCCTGGCGCGCAGTGCTTGATTAACATGACAAAGCCGCTCGCGAGCTCATTGACCTTGTCCGCCAGGATCCAAGGCTTCGTTCCTGGAATTGGCTTACTCCGGTCCTACAAGCGAGGATGGTTAAGCGCGGACGTTGTCGCCGGATTAACGCTGTCCGCCTACTTGTTGCCGGCCGGCATTGGTGACGCCTCCTTAGCTGGATTACCTCCTGAGGCTGGCCTATACGCCTGCCTCTTTTCCGGGCTTATCTTCTGGCTCTTTTGTAGCTCGCGTCACACCACTATTACTGTCACTTCGGCAATCTCTTTGCTGGTTGGCTCGTCACTTGGAAGCCTGGCCGGCGGAGACACAGTACGTTTCGCGGCGCTCGCGGCTTGTACGGCGCTACTAGTGGCCTCAATCGCGTTCGTGGCGTGGTTAGTCAAGGCCGGCGCAATTGTCAATTTTGTTTCTGAGACAGTGCTGATCGTGGCGCTCCGGCCTGCCCCACAACCAACCAGCTAAAGTACTTCGCGTCGCTTCACTTCTCACGAAACACTGTAAGTTTTGACAGTACGCGTCTACTAATGACCAAAACATAATCTGAGTCCAGACGGCGGAGAGATCATGAATGTGAGTGAGGACACAATCAAATCTCAGGCATTTGAGCGCGCTGCCCTCAACAGCGAATGGTATCGAACAATCGGCCTTTTGGGTTTGCTGGGCTCATTGACGACATATGCGATCGCTCGCGCTCTTGTGACCTCTGATTTTCAGCTGCTCATGGCACAAGCCGTGATTCTCTTGCTGGCAATCGGATACGAAGTGTTGATGCTATCCAAGATCAGACGAGGACTGAAACAGGAGGCGAAGGTTGGATGGTCATTTTGGTTGCTGAGTGTGTTGATCGAGACGCAGCTTCCTACGATAGCGCTCATCATCCTGATCGAAAGCCAGTTACTGGCTCCTTACCAGGCGCTGGTCGCGCCAGTAGTACTCTTGTATTTCATCTTTATTATTCTGTCCACCTTGCGGTTAAGCCCGAGTCTCTCACTGATCACAGGAACCATGTCGGCCTTTGGCTACGTGGCCGTCCTCGTTTACACGAAGTTGAAGTTCAGCAACTCGGACTCGCTCTCGATGTTGCCGCTCGGTTCTTATTTCGTTTATGCGGCTTTGATATTTATCGGCGGCGTAGTGGCCGCTATCGTAGCGGGGCAGATTCGTGTTCACGTTACCGCGGCTCTGCGCGAGGCTGAATTAAAAGGCGAACTCGAGCGTGTGAATCACGATTTGGATATCGCAAAATCAATACAGCAGGGCCTTCTTCCCTCTCGCTCTCCTTGCCTGGATCAGTTTGAGATGGCTGGCTGGAATCAACCTGCTGATCAAACTGGTGGTGACTACTTCGATTGGCAAACTTTACCGGATGGAAGGCTGGCCATCAGTCTCGGCGATGCAACCGGACACGGCATTGGACCGGCGCTCGTAAGCGCATCATGTCGGGCATATGCCCGCGCCAGTTTCCTGGCTGGCGTGGCACAGGACACCGTCCTCGAGGCTCTTAATCGACTCCTGGCTGCTGATCTTTCACCGAACCGGTTTGTTACCTTCGCCGTTGTTTTTCTGGATCCCATCAAATCTCGGTTGAGTGTACTTTCAGCGGGTCATGGCCCAATCCTCTGGTACCGATACGCGAAAGACAGTATCGAAAACCTTGAGGCACAGGGAATTCCTTTGGGCATGATTGCGGGCGTCAAGTATGGGCAAGGAACTGAAGGCTCGCTCGAATCAGGAGATATCCTCGCACTCATCACTGATGGCTTCTATGAATGGGAGAATCCAGAGGGCGAGGAATTTGGACTAAGGCGGCTCGAAGCCGTGATTCGCGAGTCTCGTGACTACTCTGCCGAAGATGTAATTGCGAGGTTGCGTTCGGCCGTCGCAAATTTCTGCAAAGGTACTGTGCAAAAGGACGATCTGACTGCAGTAATTCTCAAACGGAAAATTGACCGGTTGGCGACTGCCGCGTAAACAATCAAAAGGAGGTTGAATCATGAACAAGACTTCTGCTGCTCGGGCCGCCACGTCTTCCCAGGCAATTTCGCAACTACTCGAAATAAGCAAACTCGACACTCTCTACCGAGATTTGTACTTTCAAAGGGCCCGCGGTTTATTGAGAGGATTATTGCCCGAGTCAACTTTTACGGATCTCAAGGAGCGCGCGGCTTCACTTCCCTGGCTACAACAACAGCTAAGGGCCAGTATAGAACGTGGTGAATGGGAACGCTCTCAGCAGCTCACCGCCCAGATTAGCGCTATCAGAGAGTCACTCGCTGCCAAAGGTCAAGCGATGAATCAAGCGGAAGTCGTTTACGAGAGCTTAGCGGATATTCCTATTGATCCCTTCTCAACTGGCTTTCACGTTTTTGCAGGGGGATCGGGTGAGACGCTCGAAGACTGGAAGAATCAAGCCGTGAGCATCCTTTCGGGTTTACAGCGAAACGATACTGCCCTAAAGGACTTCTACGCTCGCCGAGAAGCGGACTTTAAAGCTCTTAGAATCACGGCGCCAGTTGCGACTACAAACCAAAAGGAGAAAGGGGCTGAGCCAGCGCAGCTTCAACAGCAGGCGTTGAGCGCACTTGAGTCTGGAGACCTTTCTCAACTCGATCGACTGATGAAGCAGCTTCAGGAAAAAGCGGCAGAGAAACCTGTAGTTAAGGAATCGGAGGGTGTGCAGCATGGAGACGCACCAGAACTGGGAGACGATTTGCTGTATTCGTTCTCTGAAGAAACGCTCGCAGGCGCTGCAGAGCTCGGGCTTGCACCAGTGCGAACTAAGTCGCGCCGGCAATTTGCTTATCTGTTACCGCACGGCTGGCAACCGTGGTTTCTGAAAGCCGAAAGCCGGCACCAGTCGAAGGCACAGTTGGAGCGGCTTACTTACCCATCAGGCACTTCAGACAAGAATAGGGAGGCTATCGAGTTTTTCCTGCTCAACCCATTTATCAACTCAGGCGGCACGCGCTACCAGGTGTGCCTGGTGGTCGAAGACTTACTCATCGAGGACTTTGCGGAGCCCGAAACAAGAGAAGAATCGCAATTTACAAAATTGCTATCGGCGCTTGGCCTGGAGAAACGCTGGGGGCTGTCCCGAATCGATATTGAGACTGCACTACTGCAACAGGGCCCCGAGATTCTGGAGCAGCGCCTGGGCCTGGATCCGGAAGCGTTTCGTTTGGTCGCGATCCCGCCAGATATCTACACGCACCTTGGCAACGAGCGGGGCTGGGGACAGAAGGAGATGTGGACCCACTTCGACGGTTATCGCGCTTCGGAAGGTGGCAAATTGCAGGCCCTTGCAGGTGGTGACAAACGATTCGGTGGGGCTCATGACGTCGTGAGTTTTAGCCCCTCGTATGCTAGTGAGAAAATATTTGCGCGCTTTGCCGTGGTACAACGAAAGCGGATGATGAGCTGGCACCAAAAGTGAGGTCGGAAGGCAATACTCAGCGAAGTGAAGTGGGAAATTAACGTGCGTAGAGAGTGTGCTGAGTCCTGACACCACCGGCTTCAGCCGCGTGGTCCTTCAACTTTAACCTACTGCCAAGCGCAACGAGTGACGCCGACACCACCGGCTTCAGCCGCGTGGTCCTTCAACTTCAACCTACCGCCAAGCCGCCAACCTGACGCTGACACCATCGGCTTCAGCCGCGTGGTCCTTCAACTTTAACCTACCGCACCGCCACTACTGGAACGTCGACACTACCGGCTTCAGCCGCGTGGTGCTTCAACTTTAACCTACACACCGCCACTACTGGAACGTCGATAGGGGTAGGGAGAGACGATTGGTTTCGCTCCCCCTCCCTCCGAACCGGACAGGCGGATTTCCCGCATCCGGCTCTCCAGTTAGTGGTTCACCTTCGAGAGGATTGACGTGGCTGCGCATAGGCATGTGCAAGAGAGAACAGCCCCTGCGCCGCAAAGAACGCATTGGTCCACTGCAGATTGTCGCGCTTCTTGGCTCGCCCACGACGCTTCTGGCGTTTGCGCATAATACTGCGCAAACGCATCCGTAGCCATTTATCTAGCGGCAGAAACGTCGTGTAGTGGCTATGTTTGAAATAGCCATACCAACCCTGCGTGACCCGGTTAACGCGCGAGATGATCACCTGCAGGCTCTGCCCATTGTTGCGCTTGGTGAGCACACGAATCTTATCCTTTAACTTCTTCAGGCTCTTGCGTCGCGGCCAGCGATAGCCGCGCTCGAAGTGGTACCCGAGGAAATCGAAGCCGCCATGCTTCGTGGCATCTACGATTCGCGTCTTTTCCGGATGCAGCACTAGCCCGGCTGCTGCCGTCCATTGCTGCACCAATTCCAAGGCCTGGTGGGCTTCTGCCTTACTGCGACACAGAATGACAAAGTCATCGGCGTACCGCACCATCTCAAGTCCCACTTGGGCCAGCAAGTGGTCCAGCGGGTTGAGATAGATGTTTGAGAGCAACGGACTGATGACTGCCCCTTGCGGGGTCCCCGCTTCGGGCTCCCAGTACCGCATTCCTTCCAGCACTCCTTGATGCAGGTAGGCTTCAATTAGTGCCAGCACTGCTCCATCCGCGACTTGCTCCTCTACCCGCTCCAGCAAAAGCTTGCTCGGGATAGTATCGAAGTAACTTTTCAGGTCCGCATCAACTACCCAGTGATATCCTTGTTTCAATAGGTAGTCGACTCGCCGCAGTGCATCCTTGCATCCTCGCCCCGGACGAAACCCGTAGCTGTGGGCCGCGAAGCTTCGTTCGAAGATTGGTTCCAGCACTGCGCGCATTGCCGTTTGCACCACCCGGTCGCAAATCGTCGGGATGCCCAGCGGCCGCTTTTCGCTACTGCCCGGTTTGGGTATCCA
>JBKOYD010000141.1:0-5005 GCA_046725195.1 Acidobacteriota bacterium
TTGGTAGCCGAGAGTCGAGAAGTAATCAACACCGGTCAGACACATCACTTTGTGCCACGGATGATGGCGATGATGCTCTTTCTCGCGTTCGAATGGACCCTCGATCTCTTTGACATGACCTTCCAACAGCCAGCGCTTAAAAGCACCGTTTGAATCCTGCCGTGGGGCATGAGATGAGACCGTCGTAGACACTTTCTTAGAGTAAGCCCGGAACCGAATGATTGCTTTGGAGGGGAGCCCAGTGTACTAGAAACGAGGCCGGTGCCGAAAGTAACGACGACCTGGTGTGAGAGTTTATCAGTCGGATTATTGCGGCGCTTCGAAACGACGACTACCGTCCGCAATCGCTTATGACTCTAACGAATGTCCTCCGCTTCAACGGTGAGACAATCGAAGGCGCGTTTAGTCAATTCGTACCGAATCTCTAAGTGAGTGTCAGATTTCCAATCACCCTAACGGCAGCTGGGTGCCTTAGTCTAAGGAGGCGCGCCTAATAGGATCGACACACTAAACGGACACCCCGAAAATGTCCATTGGCCCGTACGAACGAAAGTAGAATCTCGCCCGATTTTGTCGCTTGAATTGAGCGCTTTTTGACTCTGATGAACCCATAATTCTTGTTAGTCTCGATCGTCGCTGCGAAGCTGTAAGTGCCGGCGCCGAAGTCGAATTACGAGGGTGATGCCTTGCGTAAAGAATAACCAAGAGGGCAGAGGTAGTAATTCATGTTGGCATAGTCTTTGCCGAGTGCGCTCGCATAAAGTAGGAATCTTCGGATTTGTTGTTGGAATTTAATCGGGACTCTGTTCGGGAAGCGTGCAAATGGGCGGTTCGGGCAACCAGACGATTCTTCTGGTGGAAGATTATAAGGATTCTCGCGAGATGATCAGATTATTACTGGAGGGCCTGAGTTATCGGATTTTGGAAGCGCGGAACGGCAAGGAAGCACTTGACTTGGCGTCAACAGAAACGCCAGATTTAGTCCTCACAGATTTCAATCTTCCAGACATCGATGGTACGACACTTATTAGACGTCTGCGGAAGCTTGACGACAAAATGAGTCGCATACCGGTCATCATGCTTACAGCTCACGATCGGGGGGAACTCTATGAGTTGGCGATGGCGGCTGGTTGTACCGCCTTCTTGACTAAGCCAGTGCCTTTTGTGGTTCTAGAAAAAACTATCAATATATTGCTTGAGGAAAGCAGAGAGCTCAATGGACCAGTCAACGGTATCTCTCACTAGCGAGTGGTTCTTGCCAAATGCTGGAGAGCCATCACAATTATGCAGCGGGCGGACCCGGAATTCTGAACTTGAAAGTAGAACCTTTGCCTATTTGACTCTCCACGGTAATTTCACCCTCATGTAGTTCTACGATCTCCTTAACTATAGCCAGCCCGAGTCCAATACCGCGTTGTTCAGGTGATGCAGCGGTTTCGAATCTCTCAAACACCCTTTCGAGGTTATCCGGTGCGATACCCTTGCCGGTATCGGTAACCCAGCACGTCGTAGATCCATCCTCCTGTGTTCGGGCTCCAATGATAACCGTGCCTTGCGGAGTGAACTTCACAGCATTCGAAAGGAGGTTTTGTATTACTTGGTCCAATAAACGCGTCTCGCTATAGACTTCGACATCTCCTGGCACTTCGTTGATTATCTTTGTCTGCGGGAGTTGCGCAATCGGACTTAAGTCATGAATCATTTTGTCGACTTGTTGTCGTAGGTTGAGCATTGTGAATTGGGGCTCGAACGTCCGACCTATTCCTTTTGCGCCTTGCAGGACATTCCTGATCTGATTGTTGAGGCGATCGATATTGGCGACTAGGACAGAAAAGGCCGACTCAACCGGCAGGTTTTTGACGTCCGATGGAAGCGAACGATCGAGGAGCGTAGTTGCCAGTGAGAGTGCCTCCAACGGAGTGCGCAAATCATGGAGCATAAACGCGATGTGTTCTTCGTGGCGATGTTGGAGTTCAATCGTCATCATCGTCTCAAAGGCCTTAACTGCGCGCCCTACTGCTTGGTCAAAAACCGTATTCACAATGCGTGCTGCCTTACCGAACAGCATCAGGCCATTACGCTCCGCCAGTTCTTGTAGACAACAACGCAGAATGTTGTATTCGGCGACAACCTCAGTAACATCAAATCCAGCCTGCCATCGAAGCAATCCGTGTTCGGCAGATACGACTCTCACTTCAGCATCAGCCTCCTCAGAGGCTCTAACCAACTCCTCGGCTAGACTGTCAAGCAGTTGTGGGACTTCATCATTGATCGTTGGAGCATCCAAGTCTGCGGCACCGGGCAGTCGCCTGACCTGCGTGCGCCAATCGGCAAGCAATTCATTACGTTTGTCGTTGATTAATGAGGCAAGCCTCTGTAGGTTTTCTGTGAGCATTGTTTGGCCAGGGCTACCTTATACGCGCGCGGAGAGGTTGGCGCAAGTTTGAGCTGATTTGATATGAGTCGAGGAACAAGACGCTTCCCGCCTTTTTTCTTCGCTTGGGACGCTCCTTTTCGAGGACTTGCTGCGGCGTGTAGGGCTGCCGCAGTGAGCAAAAAGATGCGGAATGGCCGTTCGACCAAAGTAAGATGCCAACTGTACGACCTGAGGGGCCAGCGGGGCTTCACCTCTTCGTGGAGCCGGTGCCGTGACCTGTGGGATGTTGGCAAGCCCGAGACTGTTCTCAATCGCGCTCATCTGTTTGACGGCGTCCTCGAACCCATCCTCACTGAACTTCTCAGCCTCTCGCCTAGGCAAGCCGCCGTAGGATGTGGAAACCTAGCGCCTTTCAGCTTCTAAAGTTAATAAGGAAAGCACGGATTCAATTTCAGTCTTTACATTTGGACACTAACCCTGCCTTGCTATGCACGAAGGGATTCAGTTCATCCGTTACTAATGTAAATTCCCTCTCCTGTACTTGAGAGGCCAAAAGCTATGACTGCCCCCAATCTCCGCATTCTCTACTCAGAGGATGATCCAGACTCTCGCGAAATAGTATGCCTAATTCTCGCCAAGGAGGGCTTTGAAACCATCTGTCCAGACAGTTCACAAGACGTTCTCAGAATAGCTAATGAACAGAAGTTCGATGCCTATTTATTGGATAGCTGGACGCCTGGTATGTCGGGCGTTGAGCTCTGCAAAAGAATCAAGGAGTTTGATATTCAAACTCCAATAATTTTCTATTCCGCTGCTGCGTTTGAGGGCGACAAATACGAGGCGCTCGCCGCTGGCGCTCAGGCTTATGTTACAAAGCCTTCGAGCGTTGAGGAGCTTGTTGACGCGATACGCCTGGCTATCTCATCTTCCGGCGACATCCATTCTAAATAAGCTTGTCTCAAGACTCGGAAAAGAATAAGGGCGTCTTGTTTAAGACTGGGCCAAACGCAAAATTTGGTATCGCTAAAGGATTCGTGAAGGAATTCGAAAACTTGGACGCGCTAACTTAGGAGCGCCACTCTGCGAAAAAATCTTACCCACAGATATACCTAGTACGCCGATTGTTTGGTAGCTGTTGGCCTACTGCCAGAGCAAACCAGCGAATCTATAGTTTTCTCAGATATGCCAGCCTATAGTTTTCGTAGATACGCCAGCAACGCCGGGCGCTCATCCTCGGTGACGAATCCGCGATCAACGATAAGGCCGTTCGACGAAAGAATGGGTGGCAGGTTGGGCGGCGGATTCAGACGGGCAGCGCGGGTAAATAAGGCAATATAGTGGAAGTATGGGGCAGTCTTGCTAGTCAATCACCTCTTCGAGCGTCGCCGCAGAATTGTTGTGGCTGATTCCGCGCAGTTGGGTGATGTCCATCACCCCAAGATCCGCGGGTTGGCCCGTAAGAAGCAGGCGTCCCGGATCCGAAGTGGTGATGAATTGGAAAGCGCCATTCGCAAGAGTGATGCGGTACGAGCGCGCGTTACGCGCTAAACGCTGCGGACATGGCGCGAAGCCATCTGTGGCTGGCCGCGGACAAGCAGTCTGAATGTTGTGATAGCGGACAACCGGACGCACAAAGGCAGCCTCAGGTGTTGATCCACTCGGATGCAACGTTCCGCCATGACATTGAGCGCACGCGCGATTGAAGACGAGCTTGCCTTGTTGCTCAAGTTCGCTTAGTTCAGGGTCGGGGTCGGGAAACGGAGTGGAGCTTGAGAGGATCGCACCTGTCAAAAGTTCGAGGCTGGGTGAAGAGAAAAGAGTTTGCTGGAAGGCCGCGAGGTCGTCGAGCATACGCTGCGAGGGTTCCACAGACACTTGCGCATGCGCAATGAGTGCGCCTCGTGCTTGTTCCTGAAGGGTACCGAAGCGCGCATCGTGCTGATAACCGCCCTGGCGGTTAGGACCATTAGGATCCTGGCCCATGATTGAAGGACGAGGAGCACCCGGCGGCCAAATCGGTAACACGTTGTCTGGTCCAGTGATCGCAACATTGAGTACAGGCATGACCGCGCGCCAGAGATCCACAGTAGTCGCCTCTGTGGGTTGACCCGTGGCTGTATCCATCAGTTTGACGTTCAAAGGTAGAGGCATCGTGACGCGAATCAGACCGTTTTCCACGAGATTCGAGAAATCGTTCGCACTGTCTCCGTTGACGCGGAAGTCGTCGGCATCTACTGGTCGAAACAGGGGATCATCTAAATTCTTATTGTGCTCTCGCTTTATCTGGAGCGCCTCGAACCGACGACGATTATGTTTCTTCCCACCGAGAGCGTTGTCTGTCATCCTCATCTAACCTCGTCTGTATGCAGTAGGTTACGTCACTGGTCCAATAAGCCAATATGTCAATTCAATCAAACGAACCTTATGCAGATCGTCCGTTGACCTCGTGATTGGCAGTGACCCGCCCCTTAGTGGTTCCTGAACTTAAGCTGGAAATTCATTGCCGAATAGTGTGTTAACACTCAAGAGCGACAGGCGTTAACACTTCCACGACGGTAGGGGAATTGGCCTTCACAGCTTCCAGAAAGGACGGTGAAAACACCTGCCATGTGCGGGTGAGAACACGGT
>JBKOYD010000105.1:0-4752 GCA_046725195.1 Acidobacteriota bacterium
AGGCTTTGGTACGGGCTTTCTCGTTTCGCCGCGGTTGTTACTAACCAATCATCACGTTTTGCCAAATGCCGAGGTTGCTCGCACCTCCCTGATCGAGTTTGACTACCAACTCGGTCTTAACGGCATCTTTCTGCCGACCACAACATTCTCTTTCGAACCAAACATATTCTTCTTCGCCAACCAACACTTCGATTACGCACTTGTGGCTGTGCAAAGGACCAGCAGCGGAGGACGGCAGTTACCAACCTTTGGTTGGAATTCGCTCATAGAAGAAGAAGGCAAAGCCATAATCTCGCAGTGGCTAAATATCATTCAGCACCCCAACGGCGAGGCCAAGCAGCTCGGCCTGCGCGAGAATCAGCTCGTGGACGTGTTGGATGATTTTTTGCAATACAAAACCGATACCGCGCCGGGGTCATCGGGCTCGCCCGTTTACAACGATCGCTGGGAAGTTGTCGCTCTGCATCATTCTGGCGTTCCTGAAAAGAATGCTGCCGGGCAGATTCTAGCGCTTGACGGACGTGTCTGGACGCAGTCAATGGGTGAACACCGAATCAAATGGATTTCGAACGAGGGTGTGCGCATCAGTAAGCTTCTGGCCCAAGTGCGCCAACAATCGATGAGTCAGGAACAGCGCCGGCTGTTCGAAGAGGTGTTCATCCCCGCCCCAGTCCCTCCTTCACAACCAAACGAAAGCGGTAACGACAATCTCGTCCAGGCACCGGTTTCGAATGGTCAACTCATGTTGGGAGCTGACGGGTCAGCTACGTGGACTGTTCCCATTTCGGTTTCCATTCGTGTAGGAGATGTGGCCTCCATCTCTAAACCCGCAGCGGCATCGGGCGCAACTGTCGCTTCCTCAGATGTAGTGAGCTCACCACTCCCCACAGTCTCCCTAAATGGCTCGGACGAAATACTCGAAGAAGCCAAACGCGAAATCGGAAGCCGTGCCGACGTGCTCGGAGTAAGACTAGGTTATGTCTTCAAGGATGGGTGGATTACCGACGAGCGAGCTTTAGTCGTCACAGTTCGACAGAAACACTCTCTCGCTGAGTTACGTGAAGCGCGCATTCCCCCGCTTCCCGAAACGTTCCAGGGACTGCCCGTCGAGGTAACAAATCCGACCATCGAAGACCTCGTTGCAATGGCACGGGGCCCAGCCGTAGCAACCGAAGCCTTCTCAACCGGTTCAGTGACTACTGAGGAGATTACTTACGTACCGCCCACGGGCACCCCACTAAAACAGTTGACGGCGAACATGCGTGTAGTCGCGCATGTAAGCCCCGACGCCGGCTGGCCTCAGCTCAAAAAGTTTCTCGGGGGCACACGTCGACGGTTGACTATTGGAATGTACGATTTTGGCGGCCCGCATATCGCTGATGCCGTTGAACAGGCCTGCGCGAACGCCACCTTTCGCGACCTCAAGCTCGTTATGCAGCGCGGCGAGAGTGTGGGTGAAGGCACCAAGGTGGACGACCTGCGCGACGATGAGGTGGTGGAAAAACTCAGCAATGCTCTGGGCGACAAATTCGCGAACGCCTGGGTAAAGATTGGCCGAGTCAACGGCTGGGTCGCGTCTTCCTATCACATCAAAGTTTGCGTGCGTGACGGAACGGCGTTCTGGTTATCAAGCGGCAACTGGCAATCGTCGAATCAACCTAATGCGGAGCCACTAAAAGAGAATCCGCAGACGCGCAAATGGCTAGACAAATACAATCGCGATTGGCATGCGGTCGTGGAACATGCACCACTGGCGAAAATTTTCGAGACTTATCTACTGAATGATTTCGACAATAACCTCGACGGAGGTGGCGAAGAGATACTGGCGCTTCCGGACGTGCTCATACCCGCAGTGTTCCTGGTGCCCAGCGCTCTAGAGGCGGCTGCGGCTTTTAAGTACTTCCAACCGTTCGACGAAAACCGCGCCTTTACCGTTACCCCGTTGCTGACGCCTGATAATTATCATGAGAAAGTGCTCGAGCTCGTTAACAGTGCCACCAGTGAACTGTTAATCCAAAATCAAAGTTTCAACGCGCCAAAACCCAGTCATACCAAACTAAAGGAATTGCTGGACGCAGTGCTCGCAAAGCAGCGGGCGGGCATAGACGTGCGGATAATTTTCCGCGTCCTGTTTCCCCCCGATGCTCGCGCAAATCTTGAAAAGCTCAAGGAGTTTGGCTTTGACGACGAATTTATCAAGGTGCAAAAGAACTGTCACACCAAAGGCATTGTGGTTGATCGCAAGAGAGTTTTGCTGGGTAGCCAGAACTGGTCTAACGACGGCGTCTCGCTAAATCGCGATGCGAGCCTGATATTTGAGGACGCCCCTCTAGCAAACTATTTCGCCGACATCTTTGAGCATGATTGGAAGAATCTAGCTCGCCAGAATGTCGGTTCAGAATCACTGCACATTGAATCGGTGGCTGCTTCTGAAGTGACTCCAGCGGGAATGATTCGTCTCTCCTGGAAAGACTATATGGAGATGCTGTGACTTGAAGCAGGCGTGAATAGGCGTCAATAGCGCATCGAGCTCAAAAGCTGTCACTGGGTTGAGCCATTAACTCATTGAGTATCCATTCTCTCTCCTTTCTCGGGTAATGAGTGAAAACGCATGAGGTGTTCGGCGTAGGCGAGCCATTGCGACTCGAACTCCTCCTCCGTCAAATCCAGTTCGGTGCGAATAACATGAGCACCGTAGCGCAGGCGTTCGAGTCGTTTCTCGGCATTCCAGTAGAGGAAGCCGGCCCGGCGGTCGATCAGATCCTCGAGAGTACAGACCATTTCATGGCGACATACGTACTGGACCTCAGCTCGAATGGGTTCAGCCGTCGGGTCGGAGCAGGGATCTTCCTGCATTCGTGTCACCTCGGCGCAGATCTCATGTGCGTCGAGACCGTAGCGCTGATAGAGCACGCGAAAATACGAGGTGAGTCTCGGGCAACGCCTCACCCAGTAAGCCAAGCTTTCAGCTACCGCTTCGTTCGTTCCACCAATGGAAACTTTGTGCGTTCGACAGTCGGACCAGGCAGGGTCACGGCCAATGATTTTGATGACGCGGTCCAAAACACGAATAGCAGTAATTCTCGCAGTGGTAAGTTTGCCTCCGACTACGCTAAGTAGCCCAGAAGGGGATATCTCGATGTAGTCTTCTCGTGTAACCGAGGATGAGTCTGTCGACTGGTCCCCGTTAGATAAGAGCGGACGAAAACCGCTATAGACAAACTGTACTTTGCTACGGTCCAGTTGCGCTTCGGGCATGAAACGATCGAGCGACGACAGAAGATACTCGACGTCTATTTTTGCCGGAATTGGCAGCTCGGGACGAGCTTCCTCCCAGTGGTCCGAGGTTCCGTAGAGGAAGCACCCTTCGTGCTTCGCCAGGAACAGCGAACGGCCATCCAACGGCGACGAGAACACGATGGTGACTGAGAGGGGAACGTCATCCTCGGCGAAAACCAGATGCGTACCTTTCGAGAGTCGCCGGAGCTGCTCATTTCCGTCTCCATCAAGCCGGCGAATCTGGTCGGCAAAGATACCGGTTGCATTAACGACCACCCTTCCTCGAACGTCGTATTGACCTCCGCCCAGCTCGTCGTAAACTCTCACGCGGTTGACTTGCTGACCTTCATTCAACAATTGCTTGACTGGCGAGTAATTCACTGCGACGCCACCATGAGCTACACCATCCTTTATCACCTCCATGGTCCAGCGGCTGTCGTTGATCACAGCGTCGTAGTACAAGCAGCCGCCTGTGAGTCCTTCCGACGGCAGTGCTGGGGCCAGTGATAACGTCTCTTCGCGGCTCAAAAAGCTATGGAACCGGTAGTTGTTGAAGCCGGAAAGTGCCTCGTAAACGATCATTCCCAAGCGCATCAGCCAGCGTGGCTCGCCACGGTCGCGATAAAGGGGGACGAGGAAAGGAAGGGGTTGGACCAGACGCTTGTTGAGCCGGATGTGGAGGTTCCGCTCGTGGCAGGACTCCCAGGCGAGGCCAAGTCCCAGGTTCCTTATGTAACGCAGTCCGCCATGGATAAGTTTGGAGCTGCGCCCGCTCGTCGCCGAGGCGAAGTCTTTCGCTTCGACGAGTGCGACCTTCATTCCGCGTAGGGCTGCGTCGCGAAATATCGATGCTCCTGTAATGCCGCCGCCGATGACCAGGAGATCAAACTTTTCCGTCGCTAGGTGCCGGAAGATAGACGGCCGCGAATGCTTATTGAATGTATCGAGCGCCATTTCAAGAGTGGTACTTTCAACCAACGACTACATCGCGCTTAGTTCAACGTAACGCCTGTTATGTTGCTGGTTCGGTCTGTAGCTTTCTTCCATCACGGGTGGAGAGGTGACGAGAACGTGGTTGATGCCATCGCGGCCGGACTCCAGATCGGCGTTTAGGCCGTCGAAGCCGCAGTAGTCGAGTATCGCTTTGTAAATCTCCGGCGTGTAATAGTTGGCCTTGTAACCAATGTACCGGCCGGAGAGCGCGTATGCGTCAGGTGTGAAGCAATCGGTAATGAGCCGGCCGTCCTGACGCAGGTTCTCGCGTAACCAGGCCAGATGGACCAGTGTCGCAGGTTTGGGCAGCCAGCTGGAAAGCCCGACGAAAAGGGCGAGGTCGAAAGGCGCACACTCCTCAAGACGACTGCGCACATCCTGGTCCGTAATGTCACATCGGTGAAAGGTGAGCTGGATGCCAAGCCGTCGCCCACGAGCACTTAACTCCTCTTTCAGAACACCGTACGGGTCTAAGTCAGC
>JBKOYD010000129.1:0-5663 GCA_046725195.1 Acidobacteriota bacterium
CGGGCGACGGCGCAACGTTTCTTCAGCGGATCAAGTTCACGATTGAAACACCGCAGCCGGAAACGTCATTCACGATCGACGGTGCCTCGTGTAAATTCAGAAGAGATTTCACCATCCTGGACCCTCTGCCGACCCAGCCAAAGGACATCAATGCTCTGATGGTCTTTGCGGGATATGGTGTCGTGTCGGATGAACTCAAACGGGACGATCTCGCCGGGATTGACGTCAAAGGCAAAATCGTCGTGCTGCTCGGAGGGAAACCGGCGAACGTTGACGCCGCAATTTGGCAGAAGCTGCGCACCGACGAGGTCTTGCTCGAACGGTTAGCCAATCGAGGCGCGGTTGGCTTCGTTTTCATTTGGCAAGACACACGCGGGTCGTTGCCTTTTTCAGTGATGGCAAGCACCTACTCGCGTCGGCGCGTAAGACTCGCTGGTGTCCCGCAAACTTCGTACGGTAACGCGCCCATCCTCCTTGTCGGCGACACCGTCGCGGAAAAGATCCTCGGCTTGCCAGGCAGAACGTTTTCGCAGTTAAAGGAAATCGCTGAATCCGGAAGATTCGTTTCGCGCAACCTCGACCTGCGCGCTTCAATTTCTCTGCGCATCAAGCACGAGGAAGGGTTTGGCAGCAACGTCATCGGAATGATCGAAGGCGCGGACCCAAAGCTGAAGACCGAGGCGGTAGTTTATTCGGCTCACTACGATGCCTTTGGCCTCGATACTGACGGGACCATCTATCCGGGCGCGGCCGACAACGCTTTGGGTGTGGGCAAGCTGTTGGCTTTGGCTGAAGTCTTCGGAGAGATGACACCCAAGCCACGACGATCGATCATCTTCAGTGCGTGGACGGGCGAAGAGTATGTTGATTTGGGATCAAAACACTGGTTGCAACACCCCACGTGGCCTTTGGAAAAAGTGGCCGCGAATATCAATTACGACGGCATCGGCACTGACGTCTGGGGCAAGCTGGCATTCATTCTCGATCTCAGTTTCGACGAATCCGATTTGAATGCGGTGGTCAAAGGTGTCGCCGCTGCTTCAGGGGTTGAGATCGTGCCTGATACGTCGGGAGAAGAGGTGTTCTACCGCTCGGATCACTATGACTTTATCAAGAGCGGAATCCCTGCGCTTTTTCTGATCGGCGGCCCGGGTGAAGACATCACTGAGCGCGCGCAAAAGTTTCTGACCACGGACTATCACATGCCGACAGACATTGTGCAGCGAGACTGGAACTGGGAAGGCGCCCGCATGCTGGCAGCATTTGGCTTGATCACCGGAATGCGCATCGCCAATCAGGAAGCTATGCCTGCCTGGAAGACCGATTCGCCTTATAAACGGCCGCGAGAGGCACGAACCTTAACACGGTAGGGGTCGCGCGGTTCGAATCCGTTGGCGCGCATGCCAGCAACAATTTGTTGAGAAACAAGGAATGTTGGTTTCGATAGCGGAAGTGTCCAGTTGATTGATGCGGCTGTGGCCCGAAGGACTGATTCGGCACCACGAGAATCGAGCAAACTTTTTGGTGTCTGTTTGGTGTCTATTATGAGAGAGCACTAGAGAGACTAAAGAGAATCAAGAGTAAGATCGAGACCATTCGTAAATTTCGGCAGGATAGAGCGTTGCGTTGATCTTATTGAAGGGCAATAGTTTAGAAGATCAGTTGAGTTCGTCTCCCCCCTTCGGCAAATCACCTCTAACCCTTTTTAAATCAAACACGCTGAACGGTGCTACTGACTAATCGATCTGGATGGGCGCGTAGCTCAGTTGGTAGAGTGCTGCCTCGACACGCCAGACGTTCCAAATCCATCAACACGCTAGCTCGATAAACATTTCCTGGTGCCCAGAGTGCCGATGTTTTCTTTGGATCCTTAACACCGGCAACATCGAGTCTACATGAAAGCGCAGCGCAAATACCTAACCTGTAACTTCTAACAGTTCCAATTCATTCCAACTGGTTGAGAATAGTCAACAAGAGGTTGAGGACTAATCATCACAGTCTGGCTGCGACCATGCGACACTTGTTCATCTGCACGCTGCTCTGTACTTTGGCGATACCAGCACTCGCTCAAACCACGCGTTCACTCCCTCAGCCGCGCCAAGTTAAGCGTTCGGATCAAGCCAGGAACTTCGCCCAGGTTATTGACTGGGAAAATCGCGTGATGTCCAAAGACTTGAAGGTCCGGGCGACCGCCATCGCCGCCCTGGTCCAAGGGGCTGGGCGTTCGCTGCCTTTGCTGAGACGATTCCTCACCAGTGACAATGAAGACCTGCATCTGGAGACTTTTGAAATCATCCGGCGGATCGGTCCGCCGGCCATTCCGCTGCTCGTTGAACTGCTTCGGCATGAGCAGGTCTCCTTCCGGCGCTTTGCCGCTGATGCCTTGATTGACCTGGCACCCGATACAGAATCGATTCAGCCGGCGTTGAGACGGGCACTGAGAGACGAGGATGAGGGGGTCGCGGGCGATGCTGCACGTGCGTTAGGGGCTTTGCGCCAGAGGGCCAGTCCTTCGGTACTCGCTCTAGTTAAGACTCTCTCGCACGAGAACCCTTACGTACGCGTTTACGCAGCAGAGGCCTTGGCGTCCATCGGTCCAAAGGCGAGTGCGGCGACCAAGGACCTCGCCAGAGCCTTGGGCGATCCGATTCCCGGTGTCCGATGGGCGGCCGGTGAGGCTCTCGCAGGCATCGGCCCGGCCGCACAGTCAGCTGCGCCTCAGTTGATCAAAGCTCTGAAGGATGAGTTCCTCTATGTGCGTATCTGCGCGGCCGGGGCGCTTGGAAGCATCGGGCCGAAGGCACAGTCAGCCCGGGGGGCGCTGAGAGCGGCCGCAAACGATCCCGGATTGCGTAACCAAGCTGAGTGGGCGTTGAATCGAATCGCTGGCGTCGAGTCTGAAGAGTCGGTCGTCTCACCTCTTGTGCCCGCGGCTTCCGTCGCGCCACAACCCGAGACGACTGTGGCGCAAACGAGCAATCCTCCCGTCGATTGGGATACGACCACGGGGCGGAACATCGTATGGAGCGTCGAGTTGGGAAACGAAGTGTATGGCCGTCCCTTGGTTGCCAGCGATGTGGTCTATGTGGGTGCCGACAATACCCGGCACATCAACCCCGCCTTTCAGGAAGACTCAGGCGTGCTCATGGCCTTTCGAGTGACGGATGGCGCATTCCTTTGGCAGGACGTCGCCCCGCGAGTGGAGCGCGGTCTAAGGGACTGGCTGTTACCTTCGACGACTAGTGTTCCTTATGTTGAAGGCGACCGGTTGTACTATGTCACCGCCGAGTGTCAACTCCGTTGCCTCGACACGAAGGGGTTCGGCGACGGCGAGAACAATGGTCCATATCGGGAAGAAGTCTTCAAAGATAACACTGCGGCAGACATCATCTGGCAGCTGGATATGCCCGCCTTGGGTGTCTTTCCACATGAAGCCTGCAATAGCGAAGTGTTGCCCCTGGGTGATCTGCTGCTGGTCGGTACCTCCAACGGCCAGAATGAAGGCCATACGCGCGTCCCATCGCCGCGCGCTCCAAGTTTGGTCGCGGTGAACAAGCACTCGGGCGAAGTGGTCTGGCGCGCCATCGGACCAGGAGATCGAGTGCTGCACGGCAACTGGTCCAGCCCTGTGGCGGCCGACGTCAACGGACGCATGCAGGTGCTCTTCGGCGGAGGAGATGGCTGGCTGCGCGCCTACGACGCAGCGTCGGGCCACGAAGTCTGGCGATTTGACGGCAACCCGAAAGACGCCCGCTGGCTTCCGCGCCCCGGTGTCCTTTCGCGCAGCTCTATCATTGCTTCACCGGTCTTCGCCGACGGCCGCGTCTTCGTTGCTATGGGGCAGAGTCCCGGGCACGGCAACGGACCTTCGTTTATTTATGCGATCAGTCCCAACGGCCAGGGAGACGTCACCGAGAGCAGGCTCCTCTGGACTTCTCGCGAGGTCGGCCGCGTAGTGGGAACACCCATGGTGAAGGACGGTCTGCTGTACGTTGGGGACCTGGGCGGAACGGTTTATTGTCTGGACGCGGCAACCGGCGCCCTCGTCTGGAAGCACGAGACGAACGAGGCCATCTGGGGCTGCCTGCTGCTGGCCGGCGACCGGCTTTACGTTGGGAACGTTGAAGGCAGCATGACCATTCTTCGTGCCGGACGGCGAAAGGAATTGCTGGCCCAGATCGAGATGGATGCGCCGCTCTATTCGCGTCCGGCGCTAATCGGCGATGCGCTTTATCTGGCCACCGCGCGCCGGTTGTACCTCATCGCGGCAAAGCCTTGATCCTAAAAACGGCAGGTGAAACAACGCGTCTAAGCCGTAGGCAAGCAGTCTGAAGAATCTTCATATGACTAGATTAGTCGCAGTATAAACGCCTGACGCGTTATACGCGGCGCTGTTCACGGCTCGAAGGCAGGGACTCGCCTGGTCTGAGCCGGTCATCGACAATGCGCAGCATGAGTTTTCGTTGTCATAACAGTATGCTTAGCAGCATGTTGGTGTTGAGTCCTGCTACTTACGCCCAGGACGCGGCGCCATCGGCGGCGGCCACACTTAACGCCTCGACTCACGACAAAGTAACCACAGAAGCCCAGGCGCCCCAGGACCCCGCAGTTGCGCAACCCGCCCCAACCCCCAGCCTAATTGCTGGACACAGGAAACAGTCCATCCATTACTCACTTCTCCAACTAGTGGAAGGAGAGAATCTCTGCCCGCGTTGCTAAGACTTTCCTGCTAGTTCGAGCGCGTTGGACCAGACTCGGGAAGTCTCACAGTTCTCGATAACTTTTGGGTGTCTGTTTGGTGTCTATTATGGGAGAGCAGCAGAGAGAGGCGAGGGAATCAGAGAGACTAAAAAGAAAAGTTCTAGCGGAGATAATTACTTGCGAGCAAGCCCATGTTAACAATAGTTTAGAAGGACCGATTAGATCGTGTCCCCTTCGGCACCATCCGTCTTGCTAACATCAAGAACTCATGGCTTGAATCCAACTCGCCGCAGTAAATCCTGAAAGCGCGGGTCGTCGCGCAAGTTATTCCATTTCGGTTCGACTTTTAGAAAAACCATTTTCGGGTCTCGCTGTTCAAGCCCGCGTTCCAGCCAGGCCAAGGTTTCATCGCGCTCGCCTAAGCCGTTATAAAGGACCGCGACGTGATAGGGCGGGACATAGTGCTCCCTCGACAATTTCAATAATTCTTCAAGTGCGGCTCGCGCTTCTGCCTTTTTGCCCGACTTCGCCAAAGCATAGCCGCCGAATGCGATTGGCATGGTACTAACGGGGTTAAGTTTTCTCGCCTTGCTTACTTCGGCAACGGCTTCCGCGTACATACCTTTCTCCATATAAGCACTCGAAGCAACCAAATGCGCCGGAAAAAAATTCGGGTCCAGTTCGAGAGTCTTCTGCAATGCGTCCAAGCCCTTGTCAGGTTGTCCAGCATGAATCAGAATTGTTCCCTCAGTCGCATTGATTACCAAATTAAGTGGGTCTAGTTCTCTGGCGCGTTTTATTTCGGCGAGGGCTTCAGCGTTTCTACCCAGGTTTGAAAGTAAAGCAGCGTAAACCCAACGAGCATCGGCGCTGTTCGGATTGAGCTCTAACGCCCGTTTGATTTGAGTCTCAGCGGAGATCCAATCCCAGTCGTACCAGTGTATTGTAAATCCCAGGACCGC
>JBKOYD010000054.1:0-11880 GCA_046725195.1 Acidobacteriota bacterium
TTGAACGGCGTGTTGAGTTCGGAACTAGTGCCGGGGATCAATTCCGCATTGATGGGCGAACTCCATTCGCTGAAGCGCTTGGCGGACGCGAGTGAAGTAAAGATTAACGCTAGGATAACGCCGACGGACACGAGACCCGACACGAGCGGTAACCTCTTTGAATTTTTTGCTGTTCTGATCATTTTTTGAACTCTCCTTTCGTGAAGCATCTCCGGTCACGGACTAGGCGCCAGAGCGGCCACCTTGGGCCGTCACCGCCCTCATCAGAACATGTGCATACCGCCGAAAAACTGCCTCAGGCCGTCCGGTGAAGTGATAAAATCCGCCCACCGCTTAGGGCCGCCTGTTGTGTCATGTCTTCCGCTTCGGATCAGCCCGGCCAAATCACGCAGCTCTTGGAGCGTTGGGACGGTGGCGACCAGTCCGCGCTCGACGAGCTGACTCCGCTCGTCTACGCCGAACTGCGTCAGGTGGCCGCCGCCTACCTGCGACGCGAGCGGCCCTCCCACACCTTGCAGTCGACCGCTCTCGTTAATGAAGCCTACCTGAGGCTCGTCGGGCAAAAGCACGGTCGGTGGCAGGGGCGCAAGCACTTCTACGGCATCGCCGCACGCCTAATGCGTCAAGTGCTGGTCGAACACGCGCGCAAGCGCCGGGCCGAGAAGCGCGGAGGCGGACGCATCGCTGTGACGCTGAGTCATGCCGACGACGTAGCGGGCACGCCGGAGGTGGACATCCTCGCCATCCACGAGGCGCTGGAGCGTCTCGCGAACTTTGACGAACAGCAGGCGCGCATTGTGGAGCTGCGATTCTTCGGCGGGCTCTCGATCACGGAGGTGGCCGATACGCTCAGGATCGGGCATGCCACCGTCGAGCGTGAGTGGGGACTGGCGCGGGCGTGGTTACGAAAGGAGTTGAGGTGACTTCACCTGAAAGTATCCATGAGGGAAGGCGGCAGCCACTTTGCGCATGTAGTGGTGAATAGGCGGATTTTAAGCTGAGGAAGCGACATGACACCCGAACGCTGGCAGAACATCAAAACGATCTTCTACGGTGCGCTTGCGTGCCCACCCAGCGAGCGCGCCTCATTCATCGACTCGGCCTGTGCCGGCGACGAGGCGGCGCGGCGCGAGATCTCCCAGCTCATCTCAGCGCATGAGGAGTCGGGTGAGTTTCTGCAATCACCGGCCTTCGAGGTGGCGGCGAGGTCGCTGGCTGGTAGTAAACCTGAGGCGTTGGCACCGGGGCAAATCATCAGCCACTACAGGATCACTTGCTCACTGGGCGCGGGTGGAATGGGCGAAGTCTATTTGGCCGAAGACACCCGCCTCGGGCGCAAAGTAGCGCTCAAACTTCTGCCCGCTTCCTTAGCAGGCCAAACCGATCGCGTGCGCCGCTTCGCGCAGGAGGCGTGTGCCGCCTCGGCGCTAAACCACCCGAATGTCTGCACGATATATGAGGTGGCTGAGGACAAGCGAAAATACATCGTCATGGAGTACGTCGAGGGCGTAACACTGCGACGGCAAATGGCAGCTAGGCGAATGGAGCTCACTGAACTTCTAGACATCGCGATACAGATTGCCTCCGGGTTGGCTGCGGCGCATGCCGTTGGCGTGGTCCATCGAGATGTCAAGCCTGACAACATCATGATCCGGCCAGACGGTCTCATCAAGGTCCTGGACTTCGGACTTGCCAAGCTGACGGAACAACAGTCCACCGTTGATTCGGCTATGCCGACGCTCCAAGTGCAGACGGAGACAGGCATGGTTATGGGCACTGCCACCTATATGTCACCGGAGCAGGCGCGCGGACTCGCCGTGGATGCACGCACTGATATCTGGAGTCTCGGAGTCGTGCTCTACGAGATGGCGGCGGGCCGTCTGCCCTTTGAAGGTCAAACAAACAGCGACGTCATCTCCAGCATCCTGCAAAAAGAGCCACCTGCGCTCACGTTGTTCTCAGACCAGGCAGACGCAAGACTCGACGAGATCGTGACGAAGGCCCTGACTAAAGACAGAGAAGAGCGATACCAGTCAGCCAAAGACCTCTTCATTGATCTGAAGCGATTGAAACACCATCTCGATGTTATTGCGGAAATAGAGCGTACCACCCCCACGGAGTTGAGAAGTCCATCAACTTCACCACTGGTCGAAATCGCCGGTAACCAAACTGGCAACGAGACAATTGTTGCTGACAAACGAATCACTATTGATTCAAAGCAAGACAAATCGGGATCAAAACGCATTGTGGCAATTGTGACGGCAGCGGTTTTTCTGGCATCAATTGCTATCTGGTTTATCTGGCACAGGAGGAATCTTAGCTGGGCCCAAAGACAACTTCCCCAAATCGAGACGCTAAGCGGTAATGGTAACTACTTTGCGGCGTATGATCTCGCAGCAGAAACTCAGAAGTATCTCTCGAATGATCCAACCATTATTCGATTGATGCCAACAATCTCCGACACGCTTACGGTTACTTCCGAACCATCGGGTGCTCAGGTTTACCTCAAGCGTTTCTCACCCGATGTGGCTGGGAATTTTCCACCGCGTCAGCTTGTAGGAACTACACCGATCAGAGATCTACGTGTAGCTCGAGGACAATATTTGCTTTACGTCGAGAAAGATGGTTTTGCGAAAACTGTGCAAACGATTTCCGGGGCCTTTTTGTACGGCGGTGGCGCGACGTTTGTTCCTCCGCGCTTGACGATTGAACAGAAACTTCTCGCTGCCGACAGAGTTCCAAATGGAATGATGCTAGTAACGGGGGGTGACTATCGACTGGTAGCCTGGGCACGACCTACTGATGCGAAAATTCATCTCGACGATTTTCTCATCGATCAATATGAAGTTAGTAATCAAGACTATAAGGAGTTCATTAATGCAGGAGGATATTTAAAGAAACAATACTGGACATATCCATTCATCAAGGACGGCAAAACGCTTACGTGGGAGGAGGGCATTCAGGAATTTAAGGACCGCACAGGCTTACCGGGACCGCGCACCTGGTCCGGCCAGAATTTTCCTGAGGGTAACGCCAAGTATCCTGTGACTGATGTTTCCTGGTACGAGGCCGCTGCTTATGCTGCGTTCCGCGGCAAACATCTACCGACAATATTCCAATGGGAAAAGGCAGCCCGAAATGGCAGGGTTTCGGCGGTAACCAATTACATGCCGTGGGGCGTTTTCTATTCCGGGAATACGTTGGAATGGCGAGCGAATTTTGAACACGACGCAACGATGCCGGTTGATAGTTGTGAGTTTGGCATGAGCCCATTCGGGGCTTACAACATGGCGGGTAACGTTTCGGAATGGTGCTTGAACGAAACGTCGGAAGGGTTCATTTCAGCCGGAGGCGCCTGGGGTGAACCGTTTTATACATTCGCAAGCTACGGAAGATTTCCGGGCTTTTATACTTCCAACAAACGCGGGTTCCGTTGTGCAATGAATCTGGGTAGCACAGGAAACGATGGAAATCTAAGAATTGAAATTAATAAAGAAATCCCAGTCTATACTCGTTCCAGTGATCAGGATTTTGCTCGATTGGCAAAAGCATACGATTACCTTAAGTCACCGTTGGATCCTCAGCTTGAAAAGCAGGAGACCGATGCATGGACTCGTGAAAGGATCACATTCAATGGAGCGGATGGCGAACGGGCAATCGGTTACCTTTACTTACCTAAAAACTTTCCCAGACCACTCCAGGTGATTCACTTCGTGCCGCCGTCCGATGTCGAAACAGGTCTAAGGCCCGCCACTCGGGCAGCCGAATCCTTCCTTGGCACAGAAATCAAATCCGGCCGAGCGGTCTTTGTTGTTGTGCTCAAGGGGTATATAGAACGGTTGCGACCCGTCGGCTTTGTTGAGCCGGATCCGACCACGGCGGAATACCGGGACAAGATCGTCAATTGGATCACAGACCTGCGTCATGGTTTGGACTATCTCGAGAGCAGAAACGACATCGATTCGAAGAAGATCGCCGTCTTTGGCCCGAGTTCAGGCTCGAGGACAGGACTTATTCTCGCTGCAGTTGACCGACGATACGGATCTGTCTTTCTTGCGGCTACGGGAATCAGGAAAAACCCCCGGATTGCGGAAGCCAACATAGTAAACTTCGCTCCCCACGTTCGTGGACCAATTTTGATGCTGCAGGGTCGGTACGATGAAGCTCTGGCATGGAAGACCGAAGCCGAACCGCTCTACAAACTCTTAAGCGAGCCCAAACGTCTGATCCTATACGACGGAGGCCACGTGCCGTCATTGGAACTGTTCGCCACGACAATACATCAATGGTTGGATGAAACGCTTGGCCCAGTTAACAAAGAGTGATGCTCTGCGAGTACGTCTGACCCAATAACTAATCGCGGTTAGTCGCCTTATATAAAGGCCCAATAAGTACTCAACGCATTATTGCGTCGTCCGTAAGCATAAGAAAAGGCGACACTTGCGAGTGTCGCCTTAACCACTGAGCCAAGCGGGCGAGAGTTTTTTAGCCGGTCGCGTCAGCGGGCCCACGCCCGATCACGCGTACTTTGCCACGTTCAGCGACCCAGACGGCAACGGCTGGCTGCTGCGGGAGATCACGACGCGGCTGCCCGGACGCATCGACCCTGCCGCGACTTCGTTCGGCTCCGCAAGCGACCTGGCGAGCGCGCTCCGGCGTGCGGAGACCGCCTACGGCCAGCACGAGAAGCGCACCGGGCAGCGCGACGCGAACTGGCGCGACTGGTACGCCGCGTACATGATGGCGGAGCAGTCCGGCGAAGAGCTGTCGCAATGAACAACTACTTCGTGATTGTTATCGGCCTCGGCGCGTCGGGCGAGCCCTGCATCGGTGCGCTGGCCTATGGTGGCCTCGATCTTCCTTAAGGGAGGTGCCTTGTGTCGCAGCATTTCGATGCAATCATCATTGGGACCGGCCAGGCAGGCCCGTCTTTGGCTGCGCGGTTTGCGGCCGCGGGAATGGCGGTCGCCATTATTGAACGCCACAAGTTTGGTGGCACATGTGTGAATACGGGATGTATACCGACAAAGACCCTCGTTGCCAGCGCGTACGCGGCCCACGTTGCTCGCCGAGGCGCCGAATACGGTTTTGTTGTCAATGGCGATGTGCGCGTCGATATGAAGCGTGTTAAAGCACGGAAGGATGAAGTTTCCGGGCGGTCGAACAAGGGCGTAGAGGAATGGTTGCGAGGACTTAAAAATTGTACGGTCATCCAAGGCCATGCGCGCTTACAGTCGTCCCGCACTGTCGTGGTGAATGATGAAGTCCTTGAAGCAGACAAAATTTTCATCAATGTTGGTGGGCGCGCCTCTGTTCCCCCGCTCAAGGGAATTAATGATGCAGCATTTCTGACAAACTCATCGATGATGGATGTAGACTTCTTGCCGGAGCATCTCGTCATTGTCGGCGGAAGTTACGTTGGGTTGGAATTCGGTCAGATGTATCGCCGCTTCGGGAGCGAAGTCACGATTGTAGAGATGGGACCGCGCCTGATTGGACGTGAAGACGAAGATGTTTCCGAAGCCGTGCGCGAAATCCTGGAGATTGAGGGGATACGGATTCAGCCGAATGCGAAATGTATATCACTGGCGAAGCGCGACAGCCGTATCGCCGTGGGCGTCGAATGCGACGAAGGTCCGCCGGAAGTATTAGGCACTCATGTTCTTCTAGCCGTGGGCCGTACTCCCAACACGAACGACCTGGGTCTCGACCGGGCCGGGGTTGCGACCGACCAACGCGGCTACATCATCGTTGACGATCAACTGCAAACGAACGTGCCCGGCATCTGGGCCCTGGGTGACTGCAACGGCCGCGGCGCCTTTACGCATACGTCATACAACGACTATGAGATCGTCGCGGATAATCTTCTCAACGCAGGCCATCGCCGTGTGTCAGACCGAATCCAGACGTACGCCTTGTTTACAGATCCGCCGCTAGGCCGATGCGGCGTGACGGACGCCGAAATACGGAAGTCTGGGCGCGCGGCACTCGTTACGAAACATCCGATGAGCCGAGTGACGCGGGCCGTTGAGAAAGGTGAGACAAAAGGTTTCATCAAAATCACTGTTGATGCGGAAACGAAACAAATTCTGGGTGCTGTGATTCTTGGGACCGGAGGCGATGAAGTAGTTCACGTTTTGCTGGACGTCATGTATGCGAAGGCGCCATATACGGTAGTACAGCGCGCAATGCATATTCATCCGACGGTGGCGGAATTTCTCCCCACCTTCTTGTCTAAACTGGAGCCTTTTGCGTAGGAGGCAGTAATCAGCGGCCGACGCTACCGACGTGGACAGAGGTTTTCACCTGGTCGACGCTCGCATTCAACAAATCGACTTTCGATTTAGATGAACGAATAGGGACTCAAGAAAATACGCCTCGACCGTGACTCTTGGCATCTACGATCATTGACGACAAACACAAGCGCGCCTGCTGGGGGTCCGCACGGCAAGATACTTCTGCCGTCTGAAATGAATACCTGCCCGAACGAGGCCGAGGTGCCGTTTGGCAGCATTTGAAGGAGGGTTGCGAAGTTCGTTGGACACTATGGTCCAAGCTTCGCTGTCAAGTCGGTCAACAAAGGATCATGAAATCATGGCCTGCACTGCTCTTCCGCTAGCGCTCATATTATTGATGCTTTTTATTAACGGATTCCCAACCGCCTTCCTTTCGGCCCTCCAGACACAGACTCCGCCGGGCGTCCAACTTACCCCCGCCACTCTCAACTTCGGCAAGCAGGTCGTCAGAAAGTCCAGCCTGGCGAAAAGGGTCACTGTCACTAACATCGGCGGCACGCCCTTGTACATCAACAGCGCAACGATCGCAGGGGATAATTGGAAGGATTTCACCATATCGAAGGATGGCTGCTCGGGAAAACAGGTGGTGCCAGGAAGGAGCTGCCTCATTGCTTTGATATTCACTCCAACACGTATCGAAGATCGCAATGCCACGCTGGTGCTGACCGACAATGCCCCCGATAGTCCGCAGAATGTCTCGCTAACAGGGACCGGCATCAATTCTATTGATGTCCCCCCGTTTTAGAAACTCGAGTCGCCAAACGGGAACGGGCAGTGTGAAACCGGCAGTCTAAGGAATAATCTCTTGGTGCAAATACACTTGATGGACGGTTTTATCCTCGTGGCCGGCATTTTAGCCGCGCTCGGATTGCTGTTCCTGCTGCGCCAGCAATGGACACCCACCAAACTAAAGGAGACCAATGAGATCTCTGGCTTCTACATCGGTGCAATTGGAACTATCTACGCAGTGAGCCTCGCCTTCATGCTCTCCGGTGTGTGGCTTGAGTTTGAAGCGGCGCAGGTCAATACGGAGAAGGAGGCCAACTGCTTGGTTAGCTTCTTCCGGCTGGCCAGCGGTCTTTCCAATCCGCAGCGAAACCAGCTCGAGGAACTTGCACAAGCGTATGCAAAGGTGATGATCGATGAGGAGTGGGATGCGATGAGGCGAAAGGAGGTAAGCGCACGCGGAGTAGAAATCATTGAAACGCTGTGGAAAGAGGTCACGCGGATGGAGGTTCATACTTCGGGAGAACAAGAGATCCTCAATCATTTAATCAGCGAGTTGACGAGCATGACGGAGCACCGGAGGATTCGGATGCTTCAGAGCAAAAAGAGCCTACCCGGCATCTTGTGGGCTGTTCTGATCGTGGGTGGGATTGTCACGGTCGGAACCTCCTGCTTCTTTGGCGTTGACAGTCTGCGTTTACACACCATCCACACGATCATGTTAACGCTTTTAGTCTCCCTGATGTTGATTGCCATTGCTGACATTAGTCGCCCTTTCGACGGAGTAGTGCATGTCGAGCCTGAGGGCTTCAAACTGGCACTGGAAACAATGAATGTGACAAAAGGCAAATGATGAACGATGTAGGACACTACTCTTTATCGGAAACCCTTAATCAGGACTATGTCTCTCGTCGCGGAAAAGCGGTATGCCGCAATTTTGCCATCGCGCGAGACGGCAAAACTGTTTAGGAATTCTGATTTGAAATTAGTTAATTGTTTTGGCGCGCTGCCGTCAATAGGTTGACTCCAAACGTTTAGGATCCCAGATCCGTTATCCAGGTACGCGATCGACCGCCCATCAGGCATCCATGCAAACGCGATAGGTTGAACGGTACGAGGAAGATCAATCCTCTTTACAGACTCGCCGCCTTCGAAAAGAATCATTGCCAACTTGGGTTGGTTGTTTGCCTGTTCGTCCGTGTAGAAGTACGAGATCAGCTTGCCATCAGGCGATATCAATGGCAATTGGGAAGGATGATTAGTCAATTGCACTGGAGTTCCGCCATCAATTCCTACCTTCCAAACGGTCGATGTACCGGAGCGCATCGACATGAAAATCACAAAGCGACCATCAGGAGAACAAACCGGAGACTCGTCGACATAACTGCCATCGGTCAGTTGCTTTGGGTTGTTACCGTCGGCATCAATTCGCCAGATGTTCCGACTGCCCGATCGATTGGATTGGAAAACGACATAGCGACCATCGGAAGAAACTGATGGTTGCTGATCGATAAAAGCATCGGCTGTCAACTGCTTGCTTTCTGACCCGTCTCGATTGACCATCCAAATGTCCCAATTCTCTCCGGTGCGACTCGCATAAACTATTTTCCCATCCGGTGTCCATGCGACAGTATCAGGAAGATTGGTTTTGAGAATCTGTCGTGCGTTATTTTCATCCGTATTTGGAGCAGTGATCCAAATGCTACTGGAGTTCACCTGTTGGATCGTGGCGATAGTGCCTGAATCTGACGTCAACCCCAGGCTAACTTCTCCATAACCGTTCAAGTCGTTCGTTATTCGTCGCGCCTGGCCGCCGGGATATGGAAGAAACCAAATCTGCGTGCCTATAGATGAAGACTCAGGCTGAGCAGTCATGATCAAGCCGCTGCCGTCTGCCAACCAGATTACTCGACCGACCCTGGCCCATTTTTCAGAACCGATGGGCGTCGAGTCTCCACCTTCGACCAGAACTTCTACGACGCTCGAGTACCCGGCGCCCGTTCCATAGAACATGCCGCAAGCGATTCGCTTTCCGTCTGGTGACCATGACGGTCCAGAAGTAGAGAAGCCATTCGGTTGTTTCTGCACGGCAATAGTCCTGGGTTGTCCGCTCCCGTCAGTATTTGCCAACATCAGCGACATCTCGTCCTGATTCTTGCGCACGAAAGCGAATTGCTCACCGTTACGAGAGAACGCAATGGCACTGAAGACGCGGTCAAGCACTTTTGCCGGACTGCCACCCAGGACAGGAATGCGATAGAGCGCAGGTACGAACTTGTTTCTTTCCAACGTGGCGACGTAGTAGATCAATTCGCCATCAGGCGAGAAGGTTGTGGCCAGATAACCACCGTTTTCCGGCGAAACGATCCGCACCACGCTGTTGGTCGATACTTGCCTGAGCCACAAGCTGGCTTGCTGTTTCGCATCGTTAGCAGCACAAACTACGTATTTGCCGTCAGGCGAAATCGCGACTTGACCATTTATGTCCTCGCCGCTGACTTTCCCGCCAGTCGTTAGCGCCGTCATCTTTGGCGGAGCGAACTGTTTGGGTTGTGTGAACAGCTTGTACAGTCCGAAGCCAATAGCACTAGCAACCAAAAAGCCGACCGCTAGCACCGCAATAGACGCTTTCTTATGTTGCTTTATTCCCGCGGCTAGGAATTCAACGCTTGAGAGGGCTCGCGTGTCGGCGATCTCTCCTGAGCGCGCAGTAGATCTTCCGGCTTCTTGCTGTGTGGTCTCTTGCGCTGCGAGTGAGACTACATTCGAGTTTGTCTTCGGCGCGAGTGAGAACTGTGACGGTAGGGAACGATTGAGATCCGACGGCGACGTTGGCAAGGCACCGGACTCGATCCGCTGCTTCAAACGTCTCAACTTGCCGAGCAGTTCTTTCGCTGTCTGACAGCGCTCTTCAGGATCTTTAGTCAGCGCCTCAGCGATAATCCATTCGAGCGCTTCTGGTATCTCCGGCGCGAATTGATTTATGGGCAACGGCTCACGGTCAGTAATCGCAACGATGATGTGGCTCTTTGACGCGCCCTCGAATGGCGCATGTCCGGTTATCATTTCATAGATAACGACACCGAGACTCCAAACATCCGAGCGTGCATCAACCTCACGGCCGGCGGCCTGTTCCGGCGACATGTAAGCAACCGTTCCGAGAATAGAGCCGGGCTCAGTATTGACGAGGGCGACCGTTGTTGCTTCGGGTCCTGTTGATGAATCTAGCCGTTCGGTCAGCTTCGCCAAACCGAAGTCCAGGACTTTCACGATGCCGTCCTTGCGCACCATGATGTTTTCTGGCTTGATGTCGCGATGAATAATTCCGGCGGCGTGCGCGGCAACGAGTGCCGAGGCGATCTGCGTCGCAATGTCGAGTACTTCGATCAGCTTGAGCCGCAGATGTATGTGATGTCGCAGTGTGACGCCATCGACGAACTCAGTAGCAATAAACGTTGCATCATCGGCACGGCCAATTTCATAGACAGTAAGAATGTTTGGGTGATTAAGCGCCGAGGCGGCCTTCGCTTCTTGAATGAAGCGCTTCAGCCTGTTTTGATGAGCGGCGACTTCGCCTGAGAGGAATTTTAGAGCGACTGGGCGACCCAGCTCAGTGTCGTGCGCCCGGTATACCTCACCCATTCCTCCTGCACCGATTTTGCTAAGGATGCGATAGTGGGTCAGTGTAGCTCCGGGGGATAGTTCAGCCACTGGTGCCTTTGTACGTCACTGCAGCGCATTGGCGCAAGAAGAAAAGGAGTGGCGCTATACGTACGTGTTCAACGCCGAGAACCGGATCAAAACGTCGACAGCACCACCACCACCGCTTATGTTTACAACGGTGAAGGCAAACGCGTCCGCAATTAGCACGAGAGAGCACGAGATTTATTCATAGAATCGGCGACGAAGGCAGGTTCGCAGACGGAAATTCAACGATCAGGCGAACAAATCGCTGGTGGGATTCTCGACTCTCGACCGAGCAGGTGTAACTGTCGATTGCCATAGTCTCTTGCGGCGCAACTCACTGCAAATGACGCACGGCACCAACACACTCAGTACTGAATCCTACTTTTAAGATTCGAGTTCAACGTTGGGGAGACAGTTACTCTTATTTAATGAACTCAATTTGTCCTCTCCGTCGATCAACTCCTTCGCTAGGTTTTGCCTGGGTGGCCAGTGGTGATCGAAGAACAGTGATTCGAGGCGGTGGTGGGATTTACTACGACCCGTTCAACATAAATAACATGTTGGACCAGGAGCGGAATTCTCTCGGCCCACGAGGCACCGGGCGCACCGATTATCAGCATACGCGGATCGTGAACCCATTGACGAACATCCCTGGTTTGTTGCCAGGGTTGCCATTCAACCTCACAAACCCAACTCTGTTTACCGGTTCGGAGTTGATGACGATCCTGCCTACTCTGCGTGAAGACCTGTTGCTGAAGCACGGCGACCCAAATGGTCGTGACTTCTCGGTTCGCAATATCGAAGTTGACAAGCTTGGACTGGTCGGTGTTCCCGACTTAGCCACTTCGTATGCCACCCCCTGAGTCTGGGCATTCAACGGGAGCTAGCCAGCAACCTGGTGGTGAGCGCCGACTTTGTCTACAGGCATTTCATTCACAGCTCGGTGTTGCCTGCTGACTACAACCATTTCTTTAGCGTCCATGGACCTGTGATTCCGCTCTGTATCGGTGCACAGATAGATGATCCACAGGCGTTCTGCTCTGCAGGGCCGATTATGGTTATTGACGAATTCGGCAGGTCGAGATACACGGGGTTGCTGGTCCGACTGGAGAAGCGGTTCTCAGGTCGTACACAATTTCTTGCTTCGTATGCCTATTCGAGCAATGTTGGC
>JBKOYD010000161.1:0-11513 GCA_046725195.1 Acidobacteriota bacterium
CGGCTCTATCCTCCCTATTTGATCGCCCTCGCACTTTATCTGCTGCTTACCGCATGGACCGCAGGAATTGACGTCACTCGCTTCTTCATCTACGACATAGGCATGCACTTGCTGATGCTCCATAATCTGGATCCTCACACGTGCTACACCATCAACGGCGTCTTTTGGACACTGGCAATTGAAGAGCAACTCTATCTCGCCTACTTCCTGTTGCTTTTTTTTCGTAAGCGCTTGGGATGGGGAATAACTATCGCCATCTGCTTGCTCGCTCGAATGGCGTGGATGACATTCAGTCACATTGTTTGGGTAAAAACTGGGCTTGGAATCCCGGTACCTGAAGCGGCAGCATCACACTGGTTCACATGGGCACTGGGAGCCGTCGGTGTCGAGGCCTTGTTTGGTTTAATTCGCCTTCCTAAATGGACGCGTAATATCGGACTCGCGAGCGTATTGATAACGGCAGCTTCCGTGGTCTCATTTTTCCTTCCATCCATCTCAAAAGATACGCCGCTCCATAACATCTGTTGGTTTCTGCTTCACCCGCTGTGGGGCGTCGGCTTCTTCATCGTCGTTAACAAGGCAGTACTCGCGGAAGAAAGCTGGGTTCGTCAGCTGAAATTGCCTTCATTTGTTTCGGTCTGCGCAACGCTTGGAGTGTTTTCCTATTCGATCTATCTGACTCATGAACTTGTCATCATGCAGTCGTGGCGATGGGTCAACCCCGGTTGGTTGCAACTTGCAAATGTATTTGTCGTGATTTTGCCTGCCACCATCCTGTTTTCTTGGACGTTCTTCTGGTTTTGTGAAAAACCGTTTATGACATGTCGCGGATCAAAACCTCGCCAAAATTCAGAGCCAAAGCCCCGCGAGAATTCCGGACCGTTGTGGAATGCCGTCCCTGATCCTCAAGCGAGCGCGGTATCGGAATAGCGATCACTTACCTTCCGGGTTTTAGAATCGTCCGGATTTCTTTTAGCAAGGTTGGGTTTCGGACGCGTAGCATCGGTCTGAATTTAGTCCATACTCACAGAAATAGGACAGTTGGGAAGGGGGCAAGCGGACCATCAAAGGTTCTCACGATAGGAGGTCTGAGCGCGCCCCCGCCGATCCACATCAGACAAGTTAGAGCGGCCAGGGATCCAAGTTGTTCCAATTTTGAATAGATGTATGAGGCTTGATATGAACCAGCGGGGGCGCGCTCGGTACCTGCAGCGCAAGGTATTTTATCTTCCGCTTGCCCCCTTCCCAACTGTCCTATTTCTGTGAGGCGCGTGACGATCCACACATCAGACAAGGTAGAGCAACCTGGAATCCAAGCTTAATACCAAGGTTTCAACGCTGGGATCGTCGCCCAGATCCATTTGTCGCGTAGCGACATCTGAATTCAGTGTTCCTGACAACAATTTGCCCTCAGTTCAGACGTGGCAACGCGACGCGTTCAAGCCGGACGATTGCGGCCGGACGTTGAAACGTCGGGCTAAACTCAGACGTCGCTACACGACTCTTCTTAGTCCAACTGGTAGGTTGCGACACTGGTGGGTGTTTCGAAGCAACGAACTTTATAGATCTGCACTCGGTCGTCTCCTACCCGCTTCGCCACTCGCTCTAAAACATACTTCGCCAAATTCTCAGCTGAGGGCTGTAGTTCGTCAAAGGGGGGTAGTTCGTTGATGTTTCGATGATCCAGATAGAAGACAACTTCATCCGCGGCAGCCTTCAGCTCTACAAAGTCAACTAACAAACCCACATTATCCAGCTCACGGCCGCGGGCATAAATCTCAATCTTGTAGTTGTGTCCGTGCAGGTTCTCACACTTCCCTTTGTAGCCGCGTAGCTGATGCGCGCTGGAGAAATTGCGTTCAATCATCACTTCGAATTGTCCAGGCATAAGTAATGAAAGTCTAAAGTCCAAAGTCCAATGCCGCAAGCGACCCAGTATCCACAGATTGCACAGATGCCACAGATTTAAAAATCAAAACCGGCTGATGTCATGGGCTAAGCTTTGAATAGTTTTAGCTCTTAATCAGCGTAATCTGCGCAATCTGCGGATGTACGGGCAGGAGGTTGGTGAAAGATACTCGCCAAGTCATCAATCTGTGACGTTACTCGGCAGGAAGGCAAACTCTGCAAGAACGTTCGACCATAACCCTTCGTTCGTAATCGCGGATCTAGTACTGCCAGAACTCCTCGATCAGTAGTGCTGCGGATCAAACGTCCAAGTCCTTGTTTCAGCGCGATAATCGCTTGAGGAATGCTGTACTCATAAAAGCTTGAGCCGCCGTTGTTCTCTATATACCGCTGTCTGGCCGCCACAATAGGATCCGTTGGAACGGCAAACGGCAGCTTATCGATAATGACACACGACAACTGTTCGCCTCGCACATCCACGCCCTGCCAAAAACTTGAAGTAGCGAATAGGACGGCGTTCGGCGTTTCGCGAAATCGTTTCAGCAGTTGGCCCTTTGATGCACTGCCCTGAACTAAACACGGATAGTCGATCTCCGTCCAAACGTTTTCAAAGAGCGACTGCATCCCAGCCAGGCTTGTAGAAAGAACAAACGCCCGGCCCTCAGTCGCATTCAGTATTCTTGTCACTTCAGCGGCAGCGGCGTCAGTCCATTCACGCGAACGAGGGTCAGGCATTTTTTGCGGCAGGTAAAGAATTGCCTGGCTTTCGTAATCGAAAGTCGACTCAGCGATCAAGTCGTCAGCAGTATCGAGACCAAGCCGATCGCGAATAAATGCGAAATTGCCGCCACTGGAAAGCGTTGCAGAGGTCAGGACGACTGTTGGAACTTCATCAAACAGCTTGTCTTGCAACAACCCGGCAACGTCTATCGGCGAAGCACGCAAGAATATTCCGCGATTGCGACGTTCGAGCCAATAAACGAACTTCTTGTCCGCGCCAGTGACAATGAAGTGCAGATCAAAACGAATCTGGCGCAGTCTTCGGATCAGGTTCTCGACGTCAGGAGATTTTTCCTTCAGGGCATCTAAAGTTGTTTCGACGCGAGCGATTGCTCCATCAAGGGCCACGTACAATTCACCGAGTGGTGTAGATTCGAAGTCACCGTTTGAGTTTTTTCTCGCAAACGTTCCGGGAATGATTGGATAGCGTCCTTCATCACCACGACCGTCGCGAAAACCCATCCAGAAGTTTTCGGCAAATCGTGAAAGACGAGCAACACTCTTCGTGACCTCTCGGTCGATATCCGACTCTTCAATACTGAGCATTCCAAGATCCCGCACGAGATCGTCGATCTGATAATTGGAAACCTGTGATCCGAAATACTCGGAGGCCACGTCCTCAATTAAGTGCGCTTCGTCGAGAATGACCGCGGTATACTCCGGTAGCACCGAACCGTAGTTGCCATTGCGCAAACTCAGGTCAGCGAAGAACAGGTGGTGATTGACAACGACGATATCAGACTCCTTTGCACGTTCCCGCATACGCGTGATGAAGCACGCATCGAATTCCGGACACTTCTGCCCCAGACACGTGTCGGAGCGTGCATCGATGTGACGCCAGAACGACAGCGTCTCAGGAAGATTAGCAAGCTCGGCCCTATCACCGGTCGGACTGTCTCTCGACCAATCGCAAACTTCTTCGAAGTAGTCGACTTCTTCTAAGCCTTCGAGCACCGGCGACGCTTGAGCACGACCAAGCCGGTTCAAGCAAAGATAATTATTACGACCCTTCATGTACGTCGCCGAAAAAGATTTCGGCAAGATGCTCTGGAGGAATGGAATGTCTTTCTCCATCAACTGTTCCTGGAGGTTCTTTGTGCCAGTCGACACGATTACTCGGCCGCAGCCACCTAGTGCCGCCGCAACAGCGGGGACCAGGTAAGCCAAAGTTTTTCCGGTACCTGTTCCTGCCTCAACGATTAGGTGTCGATTCTCCTGAAAGGCCCGCATAACAGCGCGCGCCATTTCAATTTGGCCGGGTCGGTGTTCGTAATCGGGATGGGCTCGAGCAATAATGCCGTCAGGCCCAAAGACATCGAGTATCGTTCCCGTTGGTTTTGTTTCGTTATCCACGGAGGTCTCGAGTACGTGAGGTTTAGTCTGCACCAGCTTCGTGTCCTGAGGCATGCTGCTTCAGTCGTTTGGGGTACAACGGAAATCTCGCTGCGAGCTCCGCCACTCCTTGTTTCACTTTATTCTTCACTTCTTCTGATTGGGGAGCGTGAATGACTTCAGCAATCAACCGACCAATTTCCCGCATTTCAGCTTCCTTCATCCCACGAGTCGTAACAGCAGGCGTGCCAATGCGCAAACCGGAGGCAACGAACGGTTTGTTCTGATCAAAAGGAATCGTGTTCTTGTTAACTGTAATCAGTGCGGCTTCAAGTGCTTTTTCAGCGTCTTTGCCGGTTATGCCTTTGCCGTCCATCCAAACATCGACCAGCATCAGGTGATTGTCCGTACCGCCGGAAACCAATCGCAGTCCTTGTTCCTGCAACTCACTCGCAAGGGCTTTCGCATTTAGCAGAATCTGCCTTTGATACTCTTTGAACTCATCGCGTAATGCTTCACCAAACGCGACTGCTTTCGCAGCGATGATGTGAACCAACGGCCCGCCCTGCACGCCTGGAAACAATTTTCTGTCTATCTCCTTCGCGTGTTGTTCCTTGCAGAGGATCAAACCTCCGCGAGGACCGCGCAAGGTTTTGTGCGTTGTGGTTGTTACGTAATCAGCATGCGGCACGGGGGATGGATGAAGGCCGGCCGCGATTGGCCCAGCAATGTGAGCGATGTCAGCAAACATAAGAGCGCCAACGCTCCGCGAGATCTCACCGATGCGCTCGAAGTCGATGGTGCGGGGATAGGCCGAGGCACCGCAAACAAGCAACTTTGGACGATGCTCTTCGGCGATTTTCTGAAGGTTGTCGTAATCGATCTGTTCCGTCTCTTTTGAGACGCCGTAGTCGGCTACTTTGTAACTGATTCCAGAAAAGTTCATCGGATGACCGTGAGTGAGATGGCCGCCGTGTGAGAGTTTCATGCCCAGAATTTGATCCCCATACTGTATAGCTGCAAGGTAGACAGCCATGTTCGCTTGCGCTCCGCTGTGAGGCTGCACGTTTGCATGATCGGCGCCAAAAAGTTCTTTCGCTCGATCGATTGCCGTTTGCTCCACAACGTCTGTCCATTCGCAACCACCGTAATAGCGTTTACCCGGATAACCTTCAGCATACTTGTTAGTGAAGACCGAGCCTGCGGCTTCGAGCACTGCTTCACTTACGAAATTCTCCGAAGCAATCAGTTCGAGGCCATGTGTTTGGCGAGCAACTTCATTGTCGATGGCATTGGCAATTACCGGATCAATTTGTGCTAGCGGCGCATTTCGAGAATCGATCATTGGGCTCCTATCTGCTATTTTTTTCTACTTCACTGATCTTCTCAACTCGCGCAGTGTGGCGACCGCCTTCGAAGGGCGTGTCAAACCACGCCTTGACGATCTTTGGGATGTCAGCTGGCGGAGTTGTCCGAGCTCCAATTGCCAACACGTTGGCGTCATTATGCTGTCGCGCGAGTCGTGCGGTCTCTTCCGACCAGGCAACGGCGGCACGCACACCCGGAACCTTATTAGCGGTTATAGCCATGCCGGTACCTGAGCCACAAACCAGCAGACCTTGTTCGACTCGGCCATGCGCGACTTCGTTCGCAACCTTGAAGGCATAATCGGGATAGTCAACCGAGTCTTCAGACATCGTACCGAGATCTTCGAAATCTACACCCAAATCAGTAAGGATCGGTTTCAAACGTTCCTTCTCAGCGTAACCCGCGTGATCACTTGCGAGTGCAATTCTCATGTGATGCGTACCTTCGTGAAGAGTTGAAAAGAAGAAATGTGATGTTACATCACGACACGGCTTTGCACAAAAAGTCCAATGCCAGGTCAGTGGGGGATTATACAGATCGTGTCTACTAACAACGTGGATTCTCCAGCGTTCAATAAGTCTCTCTCCTCAAATTCCACAGAGCGCAGCTAGCCCCACCGGAGTGAACGACATCCCACTAATTTGCGTTGTGCGCTGCAGCTAAGCGAGAATGCTGGTCGTTTTTATTCAAGTCTGTCATCGAGTTAAAAATAGAATCCAATGCGCTGGTCACAATACTTTATCCCGACTCTTCGCGAGGATCCGGCCGATGCCGAGGTCATTTCGCATAAACTCTTGCTTCGTGCAGGTGTAATTCGCCAATTGTCCGCCGGAATTTATTCTTACCTCCCGCTGGGCCAACGCATCGCGCTGAAAGTCATGCAGATTTTGCGCGAAGAGATGAACTCGATCGGGGGCCAGGAGTTCTATCTCCCTGCCATTCAGCCAGCCGAGATTTGGCAGGAGTCTGGTCGCTGGGACGCAATTGGTAGCGACATGTTTCGCCTCAAAGATCGTAAAGGCGCCGACATGTGCCTCGGCATGACTCATGAAGAGGTCTTCACGACAATCGCCCGTAGCGAGCTGCGTTCTTACAAACAATTGCCGCAGGTTTGGTATCAGATTCAGATCAAGTTTCGCGACGAAGCACGACCGAAGTCAGGACTGATGCGGCTGCGTACTTTCATCATGAAAGACGCATACTCGTTCGACGTCGACCGAGCTGGCCTCGATAAATCGTTTATTGATCAACGCGAGGCTTACAAACGGATCTTTTCCCGTTGCGGCATTCAGTTCTTGATTGTTGAAGCGTCTTCTGGCGCGATGGGCGGTTCCGAGTCAAACGAGTTCATAGCCAAAACTCCAGCCGGCGAAGATCTGATTGTGAGTTGCGCAAACTGCGGATATGCAGCCAACCTCGAAAAGGCGACTTCGCGACTCTCCGTCATTGCAGACGAAGCTGGCCCAGCGGCACCCGTGGAGTTTCCGACGCCTGGCGTTCGCACCATCGAGGATTTGATCACGTTTCCGGGGGGCGCCGACGCATCGCGACAAATTAAATCGCTGGTTTTCCAGGCCACGATCGATGGAGAGCAACGACCTGTGCTGGTCCTGCTTCGCGGCGATCAACAGGTGCACGAGATTAAATTGGCGGATAGTCTACGCGCCACAGCGGTGCGACCCGCACACCCGGACGAAATACGCGAGCTCCTTGGCGCCAGCGCCGGAAGTCTGGGCGGAGTGGGGGCGAAGGCAAAGGCTCGTGCCGCGAACATCGACTTGCGAATCATTGCGGATAACTCGCTGAAAAACCGTCGGAATATGACGACGGGAGCGAACAAGGACGACTTTCACTTTCGTGGTGTCGATATCGGAAGAGATATTAATGTGGACGAATGGTTCGAGTTGCGCACGGTTGAATCGGGCGAAGGATGCCCGCGTTGCGAAACAGGGCGGCTGGAAGTTTTTAAGGGCATGGAAATAGGTCATATCTTCAAGCTCGGCACGAAGTACTCGGAATCGATGGGTGCAACCGTGTTAACCCAGGACGGAAAACAGGTACCCATCGTTATGGGCTGTTACGGCATTGGCGTCGAAAGAATTATTGCGGCGGCGATCGAGCAACAGCATGATGAAGACGGAATCATCTGGCCAAAATCCCTGGCGCCATTTGATGTCGTAGTCACCATCACCAACATAAAGCAGGATGACCTGCGCGAAGTGGGCGAAAAGCTATATCTCGACCTGCAACGCGCTGGTCTTGAGGTTTTGCTGGATGACCGGGACGAGCGGGCTGGTGTGAAGTTCAAGGATGCAGACTTAATAGGCGTTCCCTATCGCATTACGATCGGCAAAAAGGCTGCAGACGGATTGATTGAACTTTTCGACCGCCGAACGAAGAAGAGTGAAGATATTAAGATCAGTGACGTCGTGACGCGCGTCCAGAAACTGGCGCTGACAGGTTTGTAAGAAACACAATTCCACCTCCGAGAGATCCCTTTCGTTTGTATCAAGTACTTCCACTCGAGGCGACTACGACGTCGGGTATAAGAGCCTTGCGTCGAGCATCTGATATTATTAATACACTCGAGTGACATGAACCGAAGTATTAAAGCCGCTGCTCTCCTGGTGGTTGTCCTAATAGCCTCAGGAGGACTCACAAACGCACAAGATCTCCTTCCCGAACTCGTTCGTCGTATCAAGCCGTCTGCAGTAGCTGTTGTTACCTTTGACGCTCATGGCGAAAAGTTGTCGCGCGGTAGCGGATTCTTCATCGATATCGACCGCATTGCGACCAATCGGCATGTGATTGAGGGAGCCTATCGTGCCGAGGTGCACTCATCGAGCGGTACCGTTTATCCAGTGAAAGGTGTTCTTGCGGTTGATGCGGAAGGCGACATCGCTCTCCTGAAGATCGATACACCTGCGCCTCAGATTCAACCGTTACCGCTTGATAAGACATCACCTCAAGAAGGTGAAAGCGTGGTTGTGATAGGTAACCCGTTGGGACTGGAAGGCAGCGTTACCAATGGAATTGTCTCCGCCGTGCGTGACATTCCGACGTTCGGTCGCATCATTCAAATCACTGCGCCAATATCTTCCGGCTCAAGCGGTAGTCCCGTAGTCAATATGCAGGGACAAGTAATTGGTATTGCTACGCTTCAGATCACGGGTGGGCAAAGCGTAAACTTCGCAATTCCTTCGGAGCGTATTTCACAACTGCAATTGGGCTCGGTGATGTCTCTTACCGAGCTGATTGCAACGTCGGGTCGAAACAAACGCGCCAAGGCCGTTCAGTTTTTCCGCGATGGATTGAGTTTTCTTTCTAAAGACGATTGCGAAAAGGCACTGCCGTATTTTGAGAAGGCAGTCGAGTCAGACAGTAATTACGCCGAAGCATGGGCACAGACTGGATTTTGTAACGAGAAGCTAGGGAAACACGCCGAAGCTCTGGAGGCGTCAAAAAAGGCAGTCAGTCTAAGGCCTTCTGCCGAATCATATTTCAATATCGGATTAGCCAACTTCTATCTCAAACAATACCGCGATGCGGCTGAAAGTTATAGGCAAGCGATTAAACTCGATCCGTACAATTCGGCGGATGCCTACTACGCAATGGGCCTCGTTTACCGTGACTGGGGTAAGCCTGATGAAGAGATCCAAGCTTACAAGCAAGCGATTCGGCTGCGGTCAGATTACACAGTTGCTTACGAACGATTGGGTGCGCGTTACCTGAAGTCGAAAAAATTTCCGGAAGCTATCGAAGTCTTTCGCCAACTTTCTGCTTTGAAACCGGGCGACGCCATGGCACCAAACAACATGGGTGAGGCATACCTCGAACTCAATCGTCTAAACGACGCCCTCGAATCATTTCGTCAATCCATTCGTCTGAAACCTGATTTTGGAAAAGCCTACTACAACCTCGGCAAGTGTCTGCTGGCGATGGGGAACCGCGACGCCGCTCTCGAGCAGTACACAATACTCACCAACATCGATCCGGATTGGGCCGAGAAGCTGAATGCGCTGATTAATCCTTAAATACGTACAGGGGCAGGAGCAGACGGCAGGAGCAGGAAAAGGCAAAATACTTCAACAAACGAAAGGAGCAAACTATGCCTACCTCACAAGGCTTTCGAGGGTTACGCGTGTATCAATTAGCTTTCAGACTCGCAATGGAGATATTCCATGAGTCCAAGAAGTTCCCACCAGAAGAGAAGTACTCACTTACAGACCAAATCCGCAGAGCTTCTAGAAGCGTTGCAACAAACATTGGCGAGGGGTATAGAAAGAAACAGTACCCAAAGATGTTCGTCAGTAAGATGTCAGATGCCGATGGTGAAGCAACGGAAACCCAAGTGTGGATAGATTTTGCTCAAGCCTGCGGCTACATTTCGGAAGAACGACAAATGGAATGGCGTCAAGGATATGAAGAAATAGGGAGGATGCTTGGTGGGATGATCGCTCATCCAGAACGATTCACTCATTGACCAGCGTCTCTCATGGCAATGAGCGAGAAAAACCAATAAGTCAGGAGCAGTGCAGGAGCAGGAAACATACATTATAGTAAATCTTGGTGCTGCCGCCTGCCGTCTGCTCCTGCCCCAATTTCATTTCATTGCTTCACTGACGATAGGTGTCAGCGCATTGTCCTGGAGAGTCTTATTTCGTTGTAGTTGGCCGTGAAGGTCGCAACCGAAAACGGCGCAAAGAGGAAGAGTGAAGCCCCTCTGGTTGCCGCCCGTCCGGGAAAGATGCTCTCCTAATAGCGATGCACGCGTGACACGCCCGTCGCCAGGAGCGTACATAGCTTGTGTCGCTTGTCGCTTCGAAATCTTTGAACCACTTGCAGTCCGATACTCTCGGGGACGAATGAGCGTTAACCAACGGTTCTGCTTCGCATCACGAATAATCACCGGTGCGTTAAGCGTCTCTTCGCAATCACCACCGATGGCCAACAACGCAACGGGTGAACTTGCTCCCCCAACGGCATCCAGCGCTTGATGAAACCGTCGCGCACGCCTCAGCATTGCGACAAGATAAGCATCCAGTTCTGCGGCTCCCGCGGCCGTACGGCCCTCCGAGTAACGACGTCGAAAGTCTTGAGAGTTAATAGGAGTCCAGCCGTAACGCTTCCAGGTTTCTGCGTTGTAGAGTTCAATCTGCACGCTGTGCAGATTTTCGTCGAGAAATCTTACCGAATCACCATGAGGCAATAGTTGGAAAACTGATGGGGACCTGATTGCGTCTTCCGCAGTCAGTTTGTTGAGCAAAGGTACGCGTCGTCGAAGGCCCTCCGTGATTGAATAACCATCAACGAGCGTTGCAAAGGCGTCTGCCGATCCTTCGTTCGGCACGCCAATCATCACGATCTTGCTTATGTGAGCTGCGCCCAGCCACGTTGGCTCAATTGCCCCCTCTCCATCAGGTAAGTCAGCGTTGCCGTACATGGCGGCGTATCGCGCAATCAACCCACCCATCGAGTGGGCTAGAACATTGAATTTTAGATCTGGACGGTGAAGGTGATCCTTTAATCGCTCAATACGTCTGATTAGTTCTCGCGCATTCGCGACATTATCCTGCCGCCAGTCGTACGCAAAAACGTAAAAGCTATCCTTATCGCCGTCAACACCAGGATTGTCCCAATCAGCCTCACGATAACCCGCGTAGTGACGCAGCGCCTCCAGTAGATCTCTATAGACGTAAACTTCAGGCAGTAATCGAGCGAGACGGACTGTTTCAATTATTTTTCCTGGTACGAGGTCGTCGCGATTTGCAGCAGGATCAGCACTCATGGGCAAGCCATCTTCTGAGGTTCGAAAAGCTGATGGCCAAACTTTCTCGCCCGTCTTGGAGTTGATTAATTCGGATCCAAGAATCCCTGGAATTACTATAACTGGACGCTTCCCTACTGTGGATCGAGCGGACGCAAAAATGTGTTCGAGACTGGGGGTCTGGCGGGCGGAAATACAACCTGTTGAAACCAGCGAGAAGCCGAACAGACTTAAGAGCAGGAAGCTCGAGAGTCCTCGACGTGAAATCTGAGATGTGCTGAAGGTGACCCTGAGAGGCAAAAGGGGCGCTCGACTCTACGATCTCTATAAAATTTAAAAGCTTACTCAGCGGGCGGTT
>JBKOYD010000109.1:0-14731 GCA_046725195.1 Acidobacteriota bacterium
ATTCTAATTCGCGCCGCTGCGTAGCGAAGGGGCGGCCACGGAGTGCCGCCCCTACAATAACCAACGCTCAAGCCAGTCGTAAGCGCGACCCGAAACAGCGTTCGGAAAGCTGTGCCCACCCTTAAAGAAGTGACTCGCAACCTTCCCTTCTTCTTTAAGCAAACTGTAAACAGGTTCGACGCGCGCCAGTGCCCGACGTGCGCTCCAACCCGCGTTGGGAAAAACGAAATCTTCATCGGAGGTAGATAAGAAGATTGGGCGAGGCGCGATCAGTGCCAAAAGCTCGTGCATATCAAAAGGTGTTTGGATCACTTCGGAATCGGGAACAGCACGATAGAAATCCATGTTGATGTACGGACTCCTTACGTAGAAACCGAGACGTGGCATGAGAGCGGTCGCATGTGACCAGCGCCACACGTTGCCGTCAATTCGGAACGTGTCGAATCCACAGTTACTCGCTCCGACCTTGATGCGCTTATCCAAGGCCATCGAGAAGAGGGTTGTAATACCGCCATGTGAGTGGCCGATTGAGCCAATCCGCTCGGGGTCAACGAAGTCGAGCGTTTGCAAATAGTCAATCGCGCGCCCAAGATCCCAAACCATCTTTCCAATCAAAGACCAACGAGGATGTTTTCGATAAAAAGGAATTGCATCGCCGTAATGTCCACTCGTCGGATCATGACGCTCGCCGAAACAAATTGCGTCATAAGTAAATGTCACAAACCCCCGCCTGACCAGATGCAGTGCAGTCTGTAATTGCGGATTGCCCGCAAGTCCGGCAGGTTCTTTTTTTCCTTCCTGCGTCGTCTGATGCGGACAGATCACCGCTGCTCTGCGTCCTCGACCGTCTTTCGGTACGAGCAGGTATGCCGGAATATGCTCACCCGTTTGTCCTTGAAATGTGAGCTTGCGCAGTGAGTAGCCCTCGTGTGAAGTCTCTTCGATTGTTTTGGGAACGAGGGAGGGCTTTTCGACAGGAGGTTCCCCCAAGATCTCCGTTAGTACCTTCAGGATGGTTGCGCGTCGGGCTTCCCACTGTGCCAAAGTAGTAATCTTTGTGCCGCGCACGTTCAGTAAATCAACCAATTCGGACAGGCCCGTCTGTTCAGACTTGATTCGCGGACGTTGTTGTTTTGTAATCGCACGCCAGCGCTGCCAATTCCAGTCGACGTAATCAAACTCGCTCTTAGGCAAAGGCCTTTGAGCGACGACCCGTGAAGTTTCTACAGCGGTCGCAGCGAGCGCCATCCAGGAGAGTTGTATGAAGTCACGACGTCGTAACATGATTATCTGTTCGCACTTTTCATCGCAGCGTAAACACGATTTCATGTTGGCCCGGGCCGATCGTCATCTGGCTCATTTGATCCGCTCCGCTGAAATGCACAGCGCTCGCCGGCAACTCGCGACCATCAAGCCTCACCTTCGTCGGGGCTGTCCCCGTAGCAATGCGTATTTGCGAATCAGCGGGTATTGAAATTGTTACCACAACGGCGGACCCTTCAAAGTGGGCTGCGAAACTTGCCGGTCGATCGCTGCTAAAGAACTTACGCCCGGAACGCGAAACCACGCGGACGGAGTGTGCTGACAGAACGTTCACTCGTTCGCCGGACGAGGTTACAGTCCATGAATCAGCGTCGGTCAACCACTGACCGTAACTCGCCTCACCGATCGACCCTGCGATTCGAAACAGGATCAGATCCGCTTCATTCTCCCGACTCGTGCGAATCCCTAACCAAGTGTTGTCTTTGATCTCTGTCATGCTCCCGGCAAGCGCCCGCGCACTTTCGCCGGTCCTTGAAGGAATCAGCGCAGTGAGAAAGTTAGTGGCGCTCACAGGCTCGGTACTTATGTCGAGATAGCCAGGTTCGGCGGGTACCACCGCGGGAGTTCGCGCAGCAAACTCCGGGTAAGGAATATGCCCAGTACGCACGCTGATATCGCACTGGTCTGGAGCGAAGGCTCGAATAGCAAGCGCCGCTTGCTTACCGCGGTAAAGTGCCACACCGTTGGCCGTTTCCACGGCGTTGCGGCTCGGGACGTGCAAAAGCCAGTCGAATCGAGCTGGTGCGCCCTTCACCTTCAGGTCATCGAAAATCACGAAGTAATGTGGCTTCACGAATACAACTCGACGTGTGAAACGCTCGAGTCTTCCCTGGTAAACCGAGGAGAGTTCGCTGCCCACTGAATCGTAGAACTCGCTGGTGATCGCGTCAGTGATACGTGGATAATTATTGAGTGCCGCAAACTGAGGAGTGTCGGCGATACTTTGGCTTTCGGGATTGCCGTCAACAAGCAACGTACTGTGTCCAGCGGCCTGCGTGAAATATGTCGCGTAGTATGGATCTTTGTAGTAGTCAGACCACCCCGCTTCGGTAACAAGATTCTCTCCAAAAGCGTTTAAGAGAAATGACCCCTGATCTGCATGAGTGTGGTTGAAGGTCGGTCCCGCTCGATAAAGAAAAATGAGATCATCCTTGCCCCATCCACTGCGAAAAACTGCATTACCCTTGTCCCAGAATACTCGTGAGCTAGGAAGTGCCGGCGCCTGTGGTTGAATAGAATCGTCGTAGTAGATGAACTTGCTGAGCGAAGGCCTATCGAATTGTGAGTAGTACCAACGCACCATCGGATCCTTAGATTGGTAGATGAGAGCCGGAATACCGTGCCCTGCAGGCGGATGCGTGTCGCCCATGTCGAGGCTGCCGCTGACTGGTTGGGCCAACGTATACATCGGGTAAGTGAACGACTCCAAAACATGCGTCCGCTTCCAATAATCCGTACCGAAGGCTCGATTTAAGGCGACGAGAGCGGGTCCCAAAGTTTCGACATCAAATTCGTGATAGCTGATGCCTTCGCCGTAGCTACCATCGGCCAGAAAGCTCGATGCCATGTGGTCCTCGAGCTTTTGCAACAGCCCACCAACATAGATCTCGAAGCGGCCGTCATTCTCTGTCTCACCTAGATCGTTCGCGATGCTTGCAGCAGCTATGAGCGCGCCGCCTACAGTGTGCGCGATCCAGTTGCTTGTGTTCGCCATTAAACGGTTATCAGTGACGTACTCTTTAAATGTGGGAATGATTGCTTTCTCGATCAACGCTCGACGAACCAACACCCGCTCAGTTTCGGAGAGATGAGCGTAAAGAAGGTCGTAGCCCAATGCCGCGTCAGCGGCAAGCAATCCAGCGGGATAGTAAGTGTGTTGTCCGTGAGCTCTGAACCAGGGCGGCTCCCAACGCTTCCAGCGCGCGACGTCAAGTAGAGCGGCTTTTGCTGCTGCGCGCGCTTCGTCGCTTCCGGTGATGTAGGCCTCAAATGCGTTGTAGGCGATGCGGGAGCGGGCGCGGTTTAAGACGTCGAAATAACCCAGGAGCGACGGGAGCAAGTACTCCGAGTCGAGCATCTCAAACACTTCGCCACCATGGGCCAATTCCCCACTTGCTCGGGCTGCCTTTGCAGTCGTTTGCAAATATGACCACAAGCTCGCAAGTTTCGGAACGCGGGATCGATCGATCAACTTCTGCCGATCGCTCCCACTGAAGAATAGTCGTGGATGACTACCATTTGTTTCGGGACGCACCATCACACGTATTGACGTGTCCACTATAGTCCCCTCACGTGTCGATCCTCGCAAACGCGCCAGCCACACTCCCTTCGGATCGGAGGATCCAAAAGCGTAGATAGCGTTGTTTGACCAGATGCCATCACCCGCATTCTTGTCTCCATGAGTGCCATCGTCGTAAAGCCCTTCAGTCTTAATGACGCGCCCCTCAGGTGTTTCTAAAAAACATTCGGCTCGGGCGAGCCTCGTGGGCGCACTTGCTTCCACAACGAATGCTTCTTTCTCGCGGTAATCTTTAGCACTAACCAGCGCCGGCCAGGGATCAATAAGCTCGGTGTGTGGGACTCTTACATCAAAGCGTGCAAGGCGTATCGCTGAAATGGTGACGTCGTCGATCATGAAGCGGTAAATGACGTCGGGATCCGCTTTCTGAATGTCTGCGACGATATAAAGCGCTTCAACACCGACTCCCGTTAATGGGTTGGCGCGAAACTGGCTGAGCGACAATTCGGCAACGCTCCACTCATTGGTCTTTGCTGTAACTTTTGTCGTGTAGAGGTGTCCATCGGTTCCAGCCAGACCAACTTCGATTGTCCCATTAGAGGTCGGTGAGTTGAGACGGTAGGTGAATTGCAGCTTAGAGTCAGATGCGAAAGTCAATCTGACTTTTTTGATAAACCCAAACCTCTGAGCACCCTCGCGATTCGGTTTGATCAAACGCATCAATGCGCGGCCACCTGGCGCAGCGTAGTCAGACGTCGGTGACAAGCTTGGTTCGTAGCCGATATCTTGCGCCGGCGGATAGCTAGCCCACTGGCCCAGTCTCTCGTTCTGAAAATCATCCCGCATTATGTAAGGCTGGGTTAGAGTCAGAGTCGAGGAATTTGTCTGGGCGCCTCCGGTCGTTGTCAGGAGGCAAGAGATAAGGGCGCACAGAAGGACAGTCACTGACAGTCGACTCGTCAGAGTTGATTGTGATGTAGGCGTCAAATGGTTCACACGGTTTACTCTTGCGCAAACTGCACTCGATTGCTTTGCCTCAAAAGTCTAAACGTCATACCTATCATTCACACCCTGCTTGAAGAGACTTGTGATAACTTCGATCCGCTCTCTTAGCCTGCGAAGCAGGTGTAAGCATAAAGCCTGGGGCGTGAGCCCCAGGTACTGCGCATGATCAGTCGCAGCCCGTGATAACGGGCGGCAGTCCTTCGTTTCCTCGCTCTTTCGCCCGCTAACGCGGGCTCCGATCCAAAACCAACCGTCCTGGGGCTTACGCCCCCGGCTTTATGCTTCCGCCCGCTTCGCAGGCTTAAGGGCGTGGATCAGAGTCTTCACGCAGTCTCGGAGGCTTGGTGGTCAAACCACAGAAGTTGATCAGAACGTTGCAATGGTTTCTCCATCGGCAGGTAATACAACTTCTTACTAACTCAACCGCCCCTGCGTCTTGAAGAAAGTAAACCGTTAAAACGGTTCACTAATCTTCCCTGCTGTATCTCACCGGGCTGAAGCCCGGTGTGAATGAGAGGTAGGGTTAGGACTTTCATAGACCGCATTCAATTACCGCCAACTACCGTTTGAATGCTGCTTCCAACGTGGGCCAGAGTTTTTCTATCGTCAGGTTACCTGCCGAGAAAATAGCGATACCGTCGGGTTTGGCCCGTCGCGCGGCTGCAATTGCGCGCGTGAGCTTTTCCGGAGGACAGAATCCCGGCGGAAGATCGCGGCGCAATTGGAGTAGCCCTGCCACAAGCTTATCAATCGCTTCGGGCGTAAACGCGCGGGCACCGTCAGCAACCACAGTAGTCACCAGCGAACCAATCTCGCGCTCACGTTCTGGAGCGAATTGCGAAAGTCGAACTCGGAGCGCTTCGAAGCTCACGGTAATCGCGCGCGCTTTGTCGGCGCGACCCGTCACGTCGGTTGCCGGCAGATTCCTTAGGTCTCCCACCTGCTCACGGAGGTCCTCGAGCGGCTTCATTTCCTCGCGACAGAGGTAGGTTGATGCGATACCTGCATAAAGCGGCTTCTCACCGCGTGTCCATTCGATTTGGCGCGCGGTAGTTTCAGTCAGGTGGTCCAAATAAGCTTCCAAGTCACCCTGAAAGAAGCTCCGATAGGTCATCGGCATAAAAACATCGACCCAACGCGACCACTCGTGCCACCGCTGACCAATAAAGCGTCCACTCTGAACCGGATTCTTAAACACCGCCGCCGAGATCCCAATCTTCGGATTGATTTTTTTGATCCGCTCGTGTGCCTCGCGAACAAAGGTATCGATCTGATGAGCGCGATACTCGTAAAAGTAATAGCGCATGTCAGGTGGGCCACCAGGAATCGTGCGCCCGTTCAAAATATAGTCCGCCATTTCCCTTCGATCGCGCTGCTGCCAGTCGACGGGTATCATCGTCACGTCACTCCAGTTAGCCTCTACGTGTTCCTGAACATGCTTGACGCTGAATCGCTCTGGCGCGCCAGTCTCGTAACTCAACATCGCGTAGCGTGGAATGTGTTTCAGGCAGTAGTCGCAAAAGCAATAGCCTTCCGGTGAAACGTCACCCGGGTAGCGGACGTAGTCGTGATGAATACTGTCAACGGCGTAGTTCGTTGCGATCTCTTCGATCATGGGCAGCAGCCACTGGTCTGTATAGCCGGGCCGCCGCGCCGGACACATCCAGACGTAACCATAATGTCGTTTGGCAACGCCTAAAGTTTCTGACGCTGTCGTGGTTCCGTCGGGATTAAGCATGGCCCATTCAGGATGTTCTCGATAGGCTGCTCCACGCTCACCTTCGGCGAAATCAACGAGCCAGGCGTCAACTTTAATGCCCTGTGCATGCGCCTCGCGCGTGAGATGTTCGAGCACGTCAAACGATTCGTAACCTCTGGCAATGGCTTGCGGGAACTTCTTACTTCTCCAGTAGATTTCACCGGCCATACCCTTGATGTCCATGACGATCGTGTCGATGTTTGCCCGTTTGCATTTTGCGACAAACTCGCGCACTGAATCCGCACTTTTACCGACATCCGGCGGGTGTGACCAAAGGGCGTGGCCTTCTCGGCTGGGTTGAGTGGTTGTCGTTTCCTGAGCACTACTAGCGTTTGTCAGCAGGACAATCAACGCCGCACAGAAAACCACGATCGCTCTACAAGTGATCCCTTTTCGCACGTTATGTCACCAACCTCTCTCTTAACTTTTCGGTTGTGTCCTAACTTCACTCTCTGCGCATCCTCTGCTTTCTGTGACATACAGCGCAGCAGAGCCGCAACCAAATACTTGTCCGAAGTGACAGCGCCTTTACGCCAACGGCGTTGGCTAATTTCAGCCCAGGGTTGTTTCAACCCTGGGGCTTCTCAGAACCGCCGAAGGTGTTGGCTGGGTGTCGCCACCGAGTTTGCCAACTCTTTCAGAGTTAAGCTTTCTTTCCTAGACGACCCCAGGGTTGCGGCAACCCTGGGCTAAAATTAGCGAACGCCGTTGGCGTACTAAAAAACTTTGTCAGAAAGAAAAACAAGATCTTAAAGAACTTGCCACGCAGAAAGGCGCGGAGAAAAACCCCAAATTAGGACACTACTAACTTTTTCTCATCCAGATTGTCAGAATCAAACTGCTGGTATTCTTCTTTGTTTGCGGTCGATAGTCCGCGGAAGACTCCACGACGCCCCCAGCGTCGGATAAAAAGCCCACCACTCAAAGCCATCGCCGCCAGCGTGATGAAAAAGGTCAACCAATGACGCCCCATCGGACTGATCACCGCCAAAATCGCGGCGGCACAAAAGACGACGCCTAAACCACAATCAATTAAGTCGGTCAGAGTTTCCCAGCGAATCTCACGACGTGTTTCCGGTGCGAAGTCTCTGACTACTGGTCCCCACAACCCCGGCGGCCGGCAGCGTGCATAAAACTCACGCAGGGTTTCAATCCGCTCAGGCGCCGTCAGGTATGTAACTGCGATTATGGTTGCAAAACCCAGCCCGAAGAGAAGCAGGAAGCCCTGCCAGAAGGGATGCAAGTGTTCGTTGGAGAAGCCTAGGGGAAACCAAACGATGTAGCTCAGCGGCAAACCGATGATGAGTGCAGCCGCTTCACCGTAGATGTTCAGGCGCCACCAGAAGAAGCGAAGCCACGACAAGGGTAGAATAAAAGCAAACACAACCGAGTTGATGAAGAGAAACCATGCGCGTAATCCTTCGACAAAGTAGTACGCAACAAAAAGTGAAAGTGAAAAGATCACAACCGAGCCGATACGTCCCACCCAAACATAATGGCGCTCAGTTTCATTGGGCCGAATAAATGGCTTGTACAGATCGTTAACAACGTAAGACGCACCCCAGTTCATCAACGTGCTAATCGTCGACATATACGCGGCAAAGATTCCGGCAACGAGGAGACCCAACAATCCCACCGGAGCATAGCTGCGAACCATCCGGGCCCAAATCTCTCCCGGCTCTGCCACGGTTCCGGGTGCATAAAGAGCTGCGGCGATCAGTCCCAGGAAAAGAAATGGCACAACCCGAACAATCAAAGTCAGAATCGCATTGAAGAGTTGGCCCACCTGCGCGTGAAACTCATTTCGTGCAGCCATGAAGCGCTGCGCTGTAAAACCTTCGCCTCCTGTAGGAGAAGCCGCAAAGAAGAGTCCCTGCACAATGAAGGCTAGAATCGTCAGTCCACCTAACCCTTCGGTGGGCGGGATGACACGGAAGAATGATTCCGTACCTACCGTGCTGCGCGTTACTGCAATCGCCTGATATACATGATCCATGCCGCCGGCTCCCGCCAGCACGATGGGTACAAGAATTATGTTCCCGATCAGGAAGATCCCGAACTGATAAGCGTCCGTGTAAGCGACACCTGAGAGACCCGATGCCACAGTGTATGCAGCTGTAACAAAGGCTGAGAACAGGATGAGACTGATTGGCTCCCAACCAAGAATTGGTCCCAACGCAGCACCTAACCAACCAGACACATAACCCATCAACACGACGATGAACCCAAAGCTCATAAAGACCGAATAGATGCCGCGATAGACGTGTGCAAACTTACCGCTGTATCTGATGTTGAGTAGTTCAGCGGAAGTAACAGTGCCAAGACGGCGCCAGTACTTGGACCAAAGCACCGCTCCGAGTGGCATCCAGATAACGTAAGGGATCCACCACACTGCGTTACCAAGCAAGCCGCCTTGATAGGTCAGCATGGTTACCGCCGGAGCAAGACCTGCGTCCGTGTAGGTGGCCACTGCGGAGAGCGCGATCACCCACCATGGGAGATCGCGACCGGAGACAAAGTAGTCGGCCATGCTCCGACTCGCGCGGCGCATAAAGTAAAGGCCAACGACGAGCATGAAGAGGAAGTAAAGACCTACTACAACCCAATCGAGATTTCTCAAGAGAGGCACCTTACCGTGTTTCTCAGCGTTCCGACTTGCTCAATCTCACACACCAATTCATCTCCATCATGCAGAGAGGAATCACCTGCCACTCCCGCACCAACGGGCGTACCAGTTGAGATGATGTCGCCTGGTTCAAGTGTCATGATCGACGATATGTAGGCCAACTGCTCCGGGATCTTGAAGATCATGTCGCAGGTATTCCCTTGCTGACGAATTTGCCCATTGACCGTAAGCTTGATCTCCAGATCGTGTGGGTCCGTAATCTCGTCTGCGGTGACGATCCAGGGACCGCATGGCGCAAAACTGTCGAACCATTTCCCGGCGAGCCAATCCAGGAAACCATCCATTTCGCGTTTGGTCCTGTTTTGAATCAGTGAGTTCAAACGTCGTTCGGACACATCATTGAGGACGGTGTAACCAAAGACGTAGTCGTACGCTTCACGAGGGTCGATATGTTTACCGCGCTTGCCGATGATGACGGCTAACTCCGTTTCCCATCCAACCATTACGTTTGCTTTGTCAAACAGGATGGGATCGCTATCGCCAGTGATGCACGTGGAAGGTTTTAGGAAAAGCTGTTGCGTAAAGACCTCTGTCTGCTCAGGCGCAACGAAACCGCTCTCGGTGATATGCGCCCGATAGTTGCCCGCCAGGCAAATGATTTTTCCTGGGCGTCTGAGCGGCGCCTCCAATTTCACATCGGAGAGCTTTTGCGGGTGATTCCTTAATCGACTTAGGGCCGCGCGGTGATCCGAGAAGTCGGCGATCAGGGTCATCATGTCGGGAACTGCGTCGAACTCAACCACACCGTCATCGTTCACTAGTCCGAGTCGCGTTTCATCCTGCCCTGTGTCCTTGAGTTTGAATGTAGCTAACTTCATATTGGATTAAGTTGTAACGCTTACCTCAGAGCGCTCAGCGACAACTGCGTTGGTAGTAGTTAAGGCAAGGCGCCGCATGAATCCCCTGTGCAATCGACGGAGTCCAAACGCGACAACAAACAAAGCCAGGCCAGAGCCGATGTTCACCATTCTTCCCACGCCTGAAGGCTGCACAGCGCTGGCGATCAGCAACAAAGCACCGGTCCCAGCGGTAATCCAGGCAATGATGTAAAAGGGAGAAAAGACCTCGCCCGTAACTTTCGCGTGGATTTTTTCCGGATCGACCGGTGTTGAAAGTCGGGCGAAGAACTCATCGATCTTTGACCGCTCCTGCGGCTTGATCTTTTCCAGCGCTGTGGTCAACAACATGGCGGTAATCGTCATGCCGAAGTTGGTCAGTATGCTAATCGCCTCAAAGTCGTAACGTAGCCAGTTCGGGTCGATACCAGGTTGGTTCGCGAGCACGAACGTTTTGTAGAGATACAGGGAAAGCCCGGAGATGAAGCCAGTGGCAATACCGGCCGCGGCCCCGCGCCAGGTGACTCGCTTGAATAACAGACCTGCAAGCATCGGGATAAGCATTGGTCCAACAAACAGACCAAAGACCGTCACCATCACTTCAAACAAACCCTTGCGTGCCGAAGCGATCAAACTGATGCCAATCATGATCGTGAGTGCTCCCACCGTCAGTGTGGCGAGTCGTCCTACGATGATAAGACGACGCTGACTCGCTTCTTTATCGAAGAGACGTCGATAGATATCCTCCGTGATGACACTCGCCATCACGTTGTAGTCTCCGCTAAGCGTAGACATCGTCGCTGAAAACATTGCCGCAATCATTAACCCCATCAAGCCGGCGGGAAGAAACTTCAGCGAAAGCGCCGCGTAGGTGAATTGAGGTGAATTTGGTGGTTGCATCAACTCGGGCATCAAGCTGCGAGCGGCCATGGCGGGGAGAATGAATAGCGGCGGGCCGATTATCTTCAAAACGACGGCGAGCATCCCGGCCTTTCTCGCTGCACGCTCGTCTCGCACACTGTAAAACTTCTGCGCGAATGACCAGTTGCCGTTGTAGCTAAGAATGATCAGGAGGTAAAAAGCCAACACGTAGATCGGTGAGAAGGGTTGACTGATAGGTGAGAGGAAGCTCGACGGCGCACCTTGAGTAAAAGAGGCTAACGACTCGATATTCGCAAAGACCATCGGAAAGAGCACGAGCACGCCAAGTGTCAGGATAATGAATTGAATAAAATCAGTTACTACAACCGCCCATAGGCCGCCCATAAACGTGTAGAGCAGCATCACAACTCCGCTCACGATGATGCTTACCTTTAGGTCATACCCAAGCCCCACTGAAACAAATACACCCGTCGCATAAATCTTCAGTCCGTCGTCAATAACCTTTAGCGGCAAGCCAGCCCAGGCCAGGACTTGACGAATGTGTTTGCTGTAGCGCGCTTCAAGAAACTCGATGGGACTCACAATCCGCGCGCGACGCCAACGGGAGGCCAGAAAGAGCGTGCCTATTACCATGCCTACGGCGGAACTCCACGCAAGAGTGACCGCGACGAAGCCGAAGCGATAGGCCATCTCTGAATAAGCGACGAAAGTGAAAGCGCTAAAACCTGTTAGGTAGAATGAGACCCCGGCCAACCACCACGGAATGCTGTTGCCTCCGGTGAAAAAGTCGCGTACATGGCGCATGCGTTTCCAGAAGTAGATACCAATCACTGTCAGCAGCAAAAAGTAGCCAATGATAATGATGTGATCTGCTGTTTGCAGGCCGTGCGGCATCGTGCTCCTGTCGAATGAAACCTATCGCTCCGGCTTCGCCGCCTGTTGTGAGGAATGGCTACGCCTTTCCGAACGGCGCCACTATTTGCCGCCGGCTGTGCCGCCCGATTTCGCGGAGCCGCGCCGTGGCTCCATCAGGTTGGTTTTGAGGGGGCGCAGCCCAAAAACGATATAGCAACGATTACGGAAGGGCACAGCCGTTCCTCACAACAGGCGGCGAAGCCGTTAGCTAACCTTGTTGTCGCAAAGCGGCCTTCGTTACACTTTCCGTCTTTCCTGAAGCGAGTGAACGTGTAACAGCGTCGAGCACTGCTGTCACTTGCCTGCCGTCAAACGCTGTTACGTTTGGTTTGGTGCCGTCAATAATTGATCCGACAAAATCGGAGAGACATTCGACGAAAGCGCCGCGCAATTTGCCGAAGATTTCATGGGTCAGAAATGTTTTTGGATACGTGAACTGTTGAGGCGTGCTCATCTCAATTGACTCGCGCTTGCGGTCGAAGTGCAAGTGGCCTTGAGTGCCGACAACTTCCACAAAGGAATCAACCATTGTCGGAAACGTATTCGGATAAATCCAAGCCGATTCAAATGTAGCAAAAGCTCCGCTCTCAAATTTCACTTGCGCTTGAATGAGATCGTAAGTGTCAATCCCGCGTTCTGTGAGCACGCCCTTTGTTCCATAGGCACGAACCTCGACGGGTTCGCTGCCGAAATACCAACGCATCAGGTCGATATCGTGCGCGCCGAGAAAGTGGATCGGTGTCGACTGGCTGGCCCAATTAATCATCTCGGTTGAAACATAGATTGTGTCGTTCTTGCGGGCGTAGCCGGCAATGGGCTGACCAATTGCCCCGGCTCTGATACTTGCAAAACCCTGGTAATAAGAGGAGAGCCAGCGATGATTGAAGGCCACCTGAAGAGTCAATTTATCGCGTGTGTAACTCAAGGCCAGTAGGTCATCAGCCTCGCTCAGTAGAGTTGTGAACGGCTTTTCGCAAAGGACGTGCTTGTTCGCAGTAAGTGCGACCTTCGCTGGTCCATAATGCGCGAAATCAGGCGTGGCGACGCAGACGGCATCAACATTTCCCTGAGCTATTAACTCGTTGTAGTCGGTGAAGCGACTATGAATGCCGTATTTTGTTCCGATCTCATCAAGTCGTTCGCGTTTGCGGGTGCAGATGGCGGTCACAGTTGCAGATGGATGCGCATTGTAGATGCGCACATACTGCTCACCCATGATGCCGAGACCGATAACTCCGATTCGAACTTTTTCTGTCATTCACTTCTCACTCGTTCGCTGCCAATGTCTACTGTCAATGAAGAGGTTCATTTAATCTTGCGACTCAGCGCGTTGAGGCGAAGAGTTGCTCTTCCAGCTCAATCACCTTCTGGATCAACGTATCCTCCGCTTCCGCTGCGCATTTGGCCGAGACGACTTCGTAGCCGCCGTCCTCGTAGTCAGCGCGCGTCGGCAGGTAGCCGATGTAGCCATTGGCGAGGCCCACGATAAAGGTCCGATGCGGCGCAAGATGTTTGAGTTTTAATCCGATCTCGACAAAGACTTCCGCCGGAATTGCTATGAAAGCCGTCTCGCCAATGCGCAAGCCTTGCAATTCGATCGGAAGATGACCATTGGGAAGAGTCAGCGCTTCGCGCGCATAGAAGTTTGTGATGGAAGCATAAAGCCGGTTGGTTTTCGCGCGCATCAGTTGATCTGGAGGTCCACCGTTTGCGCTAAGGCTCGCGAGCTGTTCGTCAGCCTCTCGTAAAGTTTTGTCTGTATCTTCGATTAACGGATAATTCTTAAGCGGCAGGTCGACGCGCATGTTGAGCGCACCGAGAGTGAGAGCGTCGTTGGTGGGAATGTCCGACAACGCGGCAAGAGTCGCATCCGCGAGCAGGTGGCCGAGTTCCGCGGCGTGCTCGAAAGTGCGCCCAGGCGTGATAACTCCAATCGCGCTTAGCTCTGAGGAGTGGCCCATGCTGATGTTGCCCTGTGTGCCATTAACAAACATCGCAAAGCTGCCTGGACCAATGCTCTCTTCGATCCGCTCGATGGCGAAATTCGGAAAGTCCCCCGAGATGAGCAGGTTGTTTGAGCCCAGCACCGTTGGGTGACACGCATAATTCACGAAGACCGCCCTCACGTGCCCTCCTTCATCCTCAACCTTGATTATCCCGATCTCTTCATCGACTGGGCGTTGGTCAGGGCTGCGGCGATTGACTCCGATTCCCTCTACGTGACCGGCGCTCACACCTATTCGCGCCGTGAACCTTCTGCGCCATGCAGTCGTCACCGCCTCGTCAACGGCCTGCGCGAGCGAATCCATGTAGGCAGCGCTAACGGTCTCTTCGGGGTTGAAAAAGGTCGTAATCGTCACCGGTCCGGCGTGTGTATGTGTCGACGCAACCATCACTGAGTCTGCGTCGATGGCGGTGATCGCGGAGATTGAGGTCCGCACACGTTTCACGAAATGGTCCGGGAGCGCGAGTACGTCAAGACTTACTAGCGCGAGGGCGCTGTCATCATTAGTAATTACCAGAGCGCGAGCGAAGAGGTCGTCATGAATCCCCTGAGAAACATCCTGACGCGCTGCAAAACCCGCTAAGGGCGCGCCTGGAAGAGGGGAGATGCAAACCCTGGCAAAGCCTGCTTTCAGCATTAACTCACTCCCTTGTTTCACCGATCCAACTTCTCCGCCCTCTCAGACTGTCATCAGAGAATAGTGACGCTTAGACGTGTGTGAGCTAGCGTTTCACTCGCAGATCTTTAGTGAGAACCTATTATTTTTGAAGTTGGCCCAGAGCCCTCAGAAAATAAACTTTCCTCCAACCTGAAAAGTGTACGGGACGAAGAATAGGCTCCGCGGTTGAATACTGCCCACCGTCGGAGTAGTGAGAACGTTGTTCGCTGACACACTGCTGGCGATGTTGGGGGTGTGCAACACCTCTCGTGTCACGTCGAACATGTCGGCGCGTAGTTCGAATCTGGTGTTCTCGCCAAAGCGCACCGTCTTAGCCAGGGATAAATCCAATCTCCGTCCATAGGGTGCGCGAAAGAAGTTTCGCGGGATGTTCCCAAAGGTTCCCTGTGCATAGTTAATGTT
>JBKOYD010000110.1:0-14729 GCA_046725195.1 Acidobacteriota bacterium
GTGTGAACGTGGAGACCGTAAAGACCGTCCTGAATAGTTGGGGTCCTGGTCGCTACGACGCCGAACTGAATATGGATGGGAAGGTCAAGAGTCCTAATGGCAAGAGCGCGGCAACGATGATGCCTTCAGCGTTTGGGCTGGCAGGTGTCAACCAGCACACGTGGACCGGAGGATGGGGCACCGTGACGTATTGGAACGCTTACGTTGCCAACACGCAGATGTACGGCCAGGGTACTTTCTTTGATCAGCGTTTGGAGAACGCCGACCAATACCCAGTTGCGGCAAAGGCCGGTTGGGGACATAAGCATGACGCAAAGGACTTGATCACGGCTAAGTTGCCGGCATTGCATTTCTATCAACTTGCGATGCCTGCGCCCAAAGCGCCTGCAGGCAGTTACGACGCAGCGGCCGCGCAACGCGGAGAGGCTCTATTCAACAGCAAGGCGAAGTGCTCTACATGCCACGTACCGCCGATTTTCACGGAGCCCGGACACAACCTTCACAAGGCTGAAGATATTGGCATTGACAGCTTCCAGGCTAATCGCGGCCCAGCGAGAATGTATGTAACGACGCCATTGCGAGCCTTGTTCGATACGCAGAAGATTCACAAGGGCGGCTTCTACCACGACGGACGGTTCGCAACTCTGCTCGACGTCGTCAACCACTACAACAGTTTCAGAAAATTGAACTTGACTGAGCAGGAGAAGAAAGACTTGGTCGAATACCTAAAGGCGCTATAGATTCCATTCGGGACATGCTGACTGAACGGTTACGAACTTCTTGACGTTTGAGCTGCAGAACAGAAAGGGTCTCGGCTAATAAATATAAAGTGAGGTGAAGCTATGTTGGTACTTCAGGAAATGAAAGTACTTGACGCGCAACTTTCGAGTGATCACAAGCTCGCGTTGAACTCGTGGGTTGCTATCCACACTGGGCAGGCGGTCGCAGAGACACATGATGGTGCGGTTTCTCTGGCGGGTGATGCACGTAACGTTGCTGTCCACTTCGAAGACGTTGCCCAGACCTGGCAAGTTGTTTGCAGCGAAGCAACTCACCGGTTGATTGCGGGTCATTTCGAATGTGCAAGCTTGGGCCTCCACAAAATCAAGGGAGCCGGACAGCCCATCGCGATCTTCCAGGTGCAATCTGTCGCGAAAGGTCGAAGCCTGATCGATACGACAGCAGAGACAACTGGGCTCACGCCTTTGACGGGTCGCGATCACGAGGTCAGCCTGCTAAAAGACCGTTGGGAGCAAGCTCAGGAGGGAATGGGCCAGGTGGTACTGCTCATCGGCGAACCTGGACTGGGCAAGTCGCGCCTGGTGCACACGCTGAAGGAGCATGTCTTACAACAGATGGTTGAAGGGGAGGTGGACGCGCCCGTAATCGAGTGGCGTTGCTCACCGCCTTTCAAAACACCGGGCTTTACCCGGCCATCGATTTCTACGAACGGGCTCTCGCTTTCGGACGAGATGAGCCGCCGCAGTCGCGGTTCGACCGGTTGGTCCATCGTCTGGAGCAGTATGGTCTGGTCAGGCCGGAGACTGTGCCGCTATGGGCGTCGCTACTATCTCTGCCAATCACGGACCGCTTCGCGCCGTTATCGTTGTCTCCGACGCGGCAGAGGGAAGAGACGTTCCGGATTATGTTGGAGTGGCTACACACTAGGGCCTCCCGGAAGCCCATTCTGTTCGTCGTTGAGGATCTGCACTGGGTGGACGCATCCACCTTGGAGTTTTTGGGACAATTCCTCGCCGAAGGTTTACAGGATCGCTGTCTCACCGTACTCACTTTCCGTCCCGAGTTTGAAACGCCGTGGCCTGCAGTGGCTCACCAGACCAGTTTGGCTCTGAACCGCCTTACGAAGCGTCAGGTAACTGAACTGATCAATAAGAAGACGAGCGGCGAATTGCCGGAAGCCTTGGTCGGGCAGATCTACGAACGCGCCGGCGGCGTGCCGCTTTACGTAGAAGAATTCACGAAGATGGTCCTCGAAGCGAGCATGTCGGACCAGATAGTCGAGGCGACAAGCGCACCGGAGGATCGCTGGTAAGGGAGATCCCCAGCACGCTTCAAGACCTGTTAATGGCGCGCCTCGATTGCATGGAAGGTGGCCGGGAGGTGGCCCAACTCGCTGCGGTCCTGGGCCGGGAGTTCAGCTACGATCTGCTCGCGGCTGTTGCGACCACTGACGAGATAACGCTGGAAGCCGAGCTGGCCAAGCTAGTCGCAGCAGAAATCTTGTACCCAAAGGGCCAACCGCCCCGGCGCACTTACATTTTCAAGCACGCCCTCCTTGAAGATGCGCTGTATAACGCACTGGTTAAAGGTAAACGACACGAGTTCCATCAAAGGATCGCCGAAACCTTGGAAAAGCGCTTTTCACAGATTGTCGAGACCCAGCCGGAACTGCTGGCGCACCACTATACGGAGGCGGCGCTGACGGAGAAGGCAATTCACTTCTGGCTCAAGGCGGGGCTGCGGTCGCGAGAACGGTCTGCGAACGTCGAGGCGATCGGTCACATAACTAAGGGCCTGACCCTCATCGGCGCGCTCGCGGCGTCGCCCGATCGCGACGTCCTTGAGTTACAGTTGCTTAATCCGCTCGGCACGGCGTACATCGCGGCGCACGGCTACGGCGCACCCGAGGTCGGCCCGATCTTTCAACGGGCGCGCGAGCTGTGCGAGCGGATCGGGCAGCCGGCCCAGCTGTTCGCGGTCATGTGGGGGGTTGTGCTCTGGCGCCTCGTCCGTGCCGAACTGGGGCTCTGCCCCGCCCTGGCCAGTGAAGCCGTGGCGCTCGCCGAGCGGGCCGACGACCCCGGCATGCTCATGGAGGCGTTGTTCCTCCCTGCCTTGACGTCGGTATTTCGCGGAGAGTTCGCCGCCGCCCGGGCCCACTGCACTCGGGCCCTGGAACTCGACGACCGCGACCGCACGCTCGCCTGGGCCGCGGTCACCGGCGAGGACTCCGGCGTCGCCCACCGCTGCTACCTGTCGGTCGCAATGTGGCACCTGGGTCCGGCGGATCAGGCCCTGCGGATCAACCAGGAGGCCGTCGCGCTCGCCCGCGCCATCGGTCAGCCGTTCACCATGGCCTTCGCGCTCGAGCACCGCGCCTGGCTCTGCAATCAATGCCGGCTAGCCGCAGAGGCCAAGGCCGTCGCGGAGGAAGAGATTGCCATCGCGACCGAACAGGGCTTCGCCCACTGGCTGGCCTCGGCCACCCTGTTCAGGGCCGACTCGCTGGTCCACCAGGGGCGCGGGGCGGAGGCGGTCCCTCTGCTCGAGCGCGGGCTCGACGACCTTCGCGCCATGGGCAGCAAGGTGGGCGTCACGCTCCACCTGGGATTCCTGGGCACTGCGTACACGCAAGCAGGCCGGTTCGACGATGGCGCACGAGCGCTCGACGAGGCGCTCGCGCTCGCGGAGAAGACCGACGAGCGGTACTACGAGCCCGAACTGCGCCGACTCATGGGCGAGTTACTACTAGCGCAATCATCCGATCATGCCGGCGCCGAAGGTTATTTCCAACAGGCGATCGAAACTGCCCGGCGGCAGAAAAGTCGAGCGTGGGAACTAAGGGCCACGGTGAGCCTGGCGGCGCTTTGGCAACAGCAGAGCCGCATAGAGCAAGCTCGTGACGCGCTCGCGGCGATCTACGGAACCTATACGGAAGGCTTCACGACACCGGATCTCGTCGACGCCAAAGCGCTGTTGGCCCAGTTGGGCGGACTAGTAAAGCGGTGATCAGGACTTGCGTTGGATGCCGTGAGTTATCATCACGCTAGTGCAATTCGTTGACAGTTATCCAAGTCGAAAAGCCTACCGCCGCTTTTCTTCTAGGGTATGCGAACCTCGCAAGATCCGCGAAGACCTTTGGACTTGGAATGGATGCTCAGCGGAAAGCAAGTAACGAGGCACTTGCAATCTCGCCTAACGCAGATTTAGGCGATGACATTTTGTCTATTCGCTTTAGACCCGGCAAGTGAGGTGGGATGAGGGTGCCTGTATGGAGACTTGTTTGCCTGCTGGCGTTGGCGGCCGTATTCACTTCAGGCGCACGCGCCCAGCAGGATTCCGAAACCGTAAAACAGTTCTGGCCGGAAGTTGACGTGTATGTTCCGCTAAACGAAAAATTCCGGCTCTTCTTCCTCGCCACGACTACCAAAGCTGAAGAGACAAAGGACAATATTGAAGGGCAGATCGGGGCTCACATCGATTACTTCCTTAACAAAAAGGTCATTCTGCGAACCGGCTACCGTTATGGCTTTTCTCTGGGTGGCAGCGACCCTTTCAAGGAGCACAGGATCATCTTCGAACAAACGTTGCGTCAACCTCTACCACTCGATGTGCTCCTCAGTGATCGAAACCGGGAAGACTTGCGTTGGGTGAATGGTGAGTTTTCGGCACGGTACCGCAATCGTGTCACGCTCGAAAGGGGGTTTAAGATTCTGAATCGTCAAATCACGCCCTATGGTTCCGCTGAAGTTTTCTACGACAGTCGTTTTAAAACCTGGAATCGAAATCGCTTCGCAGTTGGAACTCAGATCGCCCTTAAGAAGGGACTGCCGTTAATCACCCTGATCGATCCCAAAAAACAATTTGTGTTGGACGTTTACCTGATGCGCCAGAACGACAGCCGCTCCCAACCCCATCACGTGAATGCTCTGGGGATGGCTTTCAATATCTACTTCTGATCGCAATGAGGCCGCAAGAAAGCACAGTGCTTTTCATCATGCGCCTCATCCTTCGGATTCTTGCCTGAGTTTCAGATCTTGGGAGCTCCAAAATATTCGAGTGGTTGAACTCGTAGTTTGATTCAAGCTCACATGCTGAGTCAAAACATCGCGCGTGTGGTAGAAAGAAATCGCAGTCAAGAAAGTCTACAAGGCCTTATTGCGCCGCCATCTTAATGAACGTCTCTGCGGCGCGACTGAGATGTTTGTCTTTTCGATGGACGATCTTTAGTTCGCGGCGAATATCAAGGCCTCGCACGCGCACGGCGACGAGACTCCTGGCTTTCAACTCAGTCTCCACGGCAAACATAGAAATGAAAGCGATCCCAAGCCCACTCTGGACTGCTTTCTTGACGGATTCGGGGTTTTCCATCTCCATAACGGTCTCCACCGGGAGATTGGCGCTCTGTAGGTGACTCACAATCGTTGCTCGTGTGGCCGAACCTAGTTCGCGAAGGATGAACTTTTCTTTTCTGAGGTCCTCTGGCTTGACTGACTTCTTTCGTGCTAGCGGATGAGAAGGAGCGACGACAAGGACCAACTGGTCCGTTAACCACGGGTGAACATCCACTTCATCACCGGCGAGATGACCGCCAACGAAGCCGAAATCGAATTCATTCCTGGCAACTCCAGCTTCAATCTGGCGCGTGTCTTTGATTCCGAGTTGTATTTCAATCTTCGGGTGGCGAGCTTTGAAGTGTGCGATAGTTTTCGGAATTAGATACATGCCCGGAGTCGTGCTGGCGCCAATTCTAAAGAAGCCGCGTTCTAAGCCCTGCAACTCGTCAACGGCGTGTTTCACATCCTGGACTGCCGTGATGACCCGGCGAGCGTGAGGGATGAGAAGTGAGCCAGCTTCAGTTAACCCGACTCGCTTACCGAGTTGCTCGAATAACTTTACCCCAAGTTCGCTTTCGAGCTGTCGGATGCGTACCGACACGCTAGGTTGGCTAAGATTCACTTCCTCGCCGGCACGAGTAAAGTTTAAATGCTTTGCCACACCTAGAAAGACTTCCAGGTCCCGGACGTCCATAATTCAGGCATTGTAAATCACTATCCTAACAATCAAAACAATTCATTTCCCTAATATACAAATAGAGACTAGCATGCGCTCCAAGGAGGAATCCGCCAATGGCCTTTTTGAGAATCGTCTCGATTACTGCGGCCGTGTTGTTGCTCCCCTCGTTCCTGGGAGGCCAAACCAACACACGACGGGAAGTCTGGGAGCCGTTAAAGCACCTTGTCGGCAAATGGGAAGGAACCGGAAACGGTCAGCCCGGTGTGTCAAAGGTCCTGCGTGAATACCGCTTGGTGCTGAACGATAAGTTTCTGCATGTCCAGAACCGCTCGGTTTACGACCCGCAGCCAAAAAATCCAAAAGGTGAGATCCACGAAGACTGGGGAATGATTAGCTTCGACAAAAGTCGAAAGCAGTTCGTCTTTCGACAATTCCACGTCGAAGGCTTTGTAAACCAATATGTGAGTACGAGCGCCGACGGCAAAGCGATTGTTTTCACCTCGGAAAGCATTGAGAACATTCCTTCGGGTTGGCGCGCTCGAGAGACATACAAAATGGTCGGTCCCGATGAGTTCATTGAGGTGTTCGAACTGGCTGAACCGGGTAAGGATTTTCAAATTTATACTGAGGGTCGTTTCCAGCGAAAGAAATGACTTGAGAACTCTTTTGCCTGAGATTGGAGCGTGAATCGATGAGTCAGGTCCAAGCCACTGATACGTTGCGTGATTGGCGCGAATCAGCAAAGTACTGGCAGAAACACAGAGCCACTATACGTTCAATGTTCGCGCCATTAACTCGCGCTCTAATTGCAGATGCCGGCATCGGCCCAGGACATTGGGTTCTTGACGTTGCAGGCGGTCCCGGCGAGCCTTCACTCACAATAGCGGAGGTGATCGGCCCGACAGGCTCCGTGATGTGTACTGATGCTGTTGAGGAGATGGTAGTCACCGCAAAGGACGAGGCCCAGCGACTTGGAATAAAGAACATTGAGTTTCGCCAGTGTGCTGCGGATTCCTTGCCTTTCCCTAACGACTCATTTGATGCAGTCGTAAGTCGGCTGGGTGCGATGTTCTTTCCTGATCCAATTGCCGCGTTGCGAGAGATGCTGCGTGTCACAAAACCAGGAGGCACGTTGACACTAGCAGTTTGGTCCAAAAGCGAAGTCAATCCATTCTCATATCTCGTGACTGAAGTAGTCTCTCGCTACGTGGAAATTCCTCCCGTTGATCCTGACGCGCCCGGTGCGTTTCGGTTCGCCGAGCCTGGCAAGCTCGCCGGCATTCTACGTCAGGCTGGTGCAGTCGATATATGTGAACGCATTTTGAAATTCCATATTGAAGCGCCGATTTCAGTCGAAGCGTTTTGGAGAATGCGTTCGGAAACCTCGGAAGTCTTGCGAGAGAAATTGAAGAGCTTAACTGAGGAACAATCGCGACAAGTTGCGCAGGAAGTGCAAGACAACGTACGCAAGTTCTTTCCGAACAACCAAATGAGATTCCCAGCGCAGATGATTGTCGTAAGCGGTCGGAAACCTTAGGCAAAACCGAATGGAGCAGCTGATCGACGACGCTGGCATGGAATTGGAAGGAGGTTACAGTCGTGTTTAGATTTCGCTTCTTCTTATCAGGATCAAGCAGTCTCCTAAGTGCGGTTTTCGTGTGTTTGGTAACGGGTATTACACCTGCATCAGCAGGTTATCTTAAGTCTCAAGGCACGAAAACCGGCAACCTCGACGCAACAAAAGGTCAACTACTCTGGCAATTCGAAACTGGCGGTTGAATACACAGCAGTCCTGCAGTTGCAGGCGACCTCCTGTTTATCGGTTCGTGTGCCGGGACCTTCTACGCTTTGGACAAAAAGACTGGGCAGGTGAAATGGACATACAACGTTAGAAACGATGGAGATCAAAATAACTTTCACGGAGATCCATTAATCACGGATGACTTGGTGATCACGAGCACAGACGGAGGGTCGCGCCCAACGGGCATCGGGGGTGTCTACGCATTCGAGAAGTTGACCGGAAAAGTCCGATGGAGATTTGATGGTGGACGCGGCGTTCCGACCGGTATTTTGCGACTTGGTAAGCGCATATACTTTGTGACACTCAACGATGAGTTGCTCTCCATCGACTTAGAAACGGGCCGCCGCATTTGGTCGTTTGGCGGGCGCATCATAAACGATCAATCTTTCATTAACATCACCCCTGTAGGTAGACCAAAAGTAGTCTTCTTTGGCGCACTGAATGGAAAAGTCTATGCACTCGATTCCGAGACCGGAAAAGCAGTATGGGAAAGAGATCTAGGTTCTCGCATCAGTTCGTTGGTTTTATCTACCAACTCTCTTTATGCGGGAACTGCCAGTAAGCGTATTTACCACCTAAAAGGCAAGACTGGCGAAGTCATGAGAGAGTTTGTTGCCAGCGCAGAATTGTATTGGCAGTTTGTGCTGTCTCGAGATTCGCTGATTGCTCATCTCGGAGAGAAGACGCTTGCATGTCTGCCGAAGTCATTAGACAAACCACAGTGGACGCAGGACTCCACGACGCCATGGTCCTCGTCTCGTCCATACGTATGGAAGGAACTAACAATAGTGGGAACTGAAGACGGCCGAGTTGATGCGTTGCAATTAGCAGATGGCAAGCTCAAATGGACATATAAATTCACGGGTCCAATTGGTGGTATTGGTGGGGATCAAGATGTTCTGTACATCGGCACCCGCCGCGGTCGCCTCTACGCGTTCAAGCCGCAATAAGCTTGTGACGGTTCGGATCGAAACCTTAAATTGTGCCAGAAGACTATCTTTTGGTGCACCCACTGTCTGTCGTAGCAATTAGCAAGAAGCGTGGAATTGAATCGCTGGCCGCAGCCAACGAGATCGCTTTCTGATGTCGATCGGTCGCCCGCAACGCTTTGGTAGGCAGTACAAGTCAGATGAGCCTAACCAACCTTACGGACTCTACACGATCGACAGCGGGGTCGCTGATCAATTGCCTCGAATCATGAATGTTCCATCGCTCGCGGAAGCGAAAGCACGCGAGGCTGAGATGAATAGAACGAAATGAAACAAAGCTCACGGTCATTTTAATTCATTCATTAGCGCATCCAACTGACTGTTTCGTTCATTTAGCTTTGACTGGGCCGCTTGCAATTCGGAATTCAGGATCACTTCGCGGTTCTGCAGTCGCTCCTCCGGGGCTACCCTCTCTAGATTACCCTTCATTGCCTTAATGCGCGATTCCAAGTCCGCGTGCGTATTAGGGTCAGCTGTGCGGTCCAACAATGCTTCAGCATCCCTGATCTGTTGCTCCATCTGTGGCCGAGCTGCTCGCATATCCGCAACTTGTGAACGGATGTTTTCTAGTTGCCGACCAATTGCATCAGCGTGGGTCTGTTCAATTCTCACTCGCTCAATCAACATTTGAAAGCGAGTGTTGTTGATAGCTGCTCGTTGAACGACAAGCCGCAGCTCGCGAACTTCTGTTAGCAATTGCTGCAAGGTTTTATCGCGGTCGCCCTGCGCTGAATCGGTAGGGTTGTTCGTCTGCGCTACTGTTCTCGATAGAAAGCCACAGCAAAAAGTAACGAGACATAGTACGCAAGCCAACCTCAGCTTTTTCATTAGTGACATGATCTTCTCCTTTAAACTCTTTAGAGAGTGTTCAAGGGCAGTGACTCTTGACTACAGTTGCACGGACAGTGGTCCGCGAAAAGCGAAAGACATTGCGCTGAAAATCCTTGAGTGTTCCAAACTCGATTGTGTTTTGCTTAATGAATGTCAAGCTAGTCGATAATAGGTAGTGACTATCATAACGATTGAGACAATTCATTTCTTCAATCCATGGATTCTAAATTATTATTCGCAATAATCAATCTTGTCATTGAAAGCGATAACGGACTCAAACCGAGAAAGGAAATTGAGCGATGAAGCGAATTATAGTCGGAACAACAATAATGATTGCGATGGTTGCAATCGCCTAAGCCAAGAGCCAACGAAACCGGCTGATCATGGACTCTTCGCGCCTGCCGACATCAAGTGGATGGATGCACCCAATGCGCTTCCTGCCGGAGCAAAGCTTGCCGTGCTGGAAGGCAATCCATTCAATCCCGGCCTTTATACGATGCGACTGTCGATGCCTGCCGGCTACAAGATTCCACCGCACTGGCACGGGAAAGTGGAACACGTCACTGTTATCTCAGGAAAATTCAATCTTGGTATGGGAGAAAAGTTCGATGAGTCGAAGGGCAATGCCATGCCCATGGGAACTTTCGGCTTTCTTCCGCCCCAGATGAAACATTTCGCCTGGGCCTCTGAAGAAACCGTGATTCAACTTCATGGCGAGGGGCCGTGGGAGATCAACTACGTCAATCCAGCGGACGATCCGCGGAAGAAAGGCGAATAGATCGCGAATGATCTTCAAGCAGTTTCTTTATCACGACACTGGCTGCGCCGCTTACGTCTTCGGTTGAGCGGGCAAGGCTCGGGCCGCGGTCGTGGACCCACAAGCGCAAGACATTGAATCGTATCTTGACTTCGCAAATGCGAAGGGCATGGAAATCAAATATGTAATTGACACGCACATCCAGGCAGACCACTTGTCTGGAGGTCGAAGCCTCTCCAAGAGAACTAGCGCTGAATACTGTCTGCACAGCTCCGCAGACGTTGATTTCGCTTTCACTCCAGTGACTGATGGCCAAGAACTGGATCTGGGAAACGTCACGGCCCAAGTCCTGCACACTCCAGGTCACACGCCAGAAAGCGTCTGCCTGCTTGTGACTGATAAGACCAGAGGCCCAGAGCCGTGGTTTGTACTCACCGGCGACACTCTCTTCGTTGGAGCCGTCGGTCGGCCGGATCTCCCTGGTAGGTTAGAAGAAAGCGCTTCAGAACTCTACGACAGCTTGCACCGGCAGATCCTCTCACTGCCAGGGACGTTGGAGTTCTACCCCTCGCACTTCTCAGGCTCGGTATGCGGCGCGGGGATGAGCGGAAAGCCAATGTCGACCCTCGCCTTCGAGAAGCGTTGGAATCCAGTTCTCAAGTTGGACCGCTCAGCGTTCGTCGAGAAGATGACTAGTGGGATGCTGGCAAAGCCGGCGGACATGGAATCAATTCTCCGCGCCAATCAGGGGCGGGCCTAGTCGATGACTGCGCGTAGTCTCACGCATGGCCCCGTCGCTCTCGGCCTCGGCGTCAACCTCGAACAGTTCAGTCTGCTCGTACTGATTAACGCCTTTGTTGGTGGAATGGTGGGGCTCGAGCGCACAATTCTCCCGCTGATTGCGGAACGTGAGTTCGGCCTCGCCTCAAAGAGTGCAATCCTTTCCTTCATTGTCAGCTTCGGTATCGTCAAAGCGGTCGCCAACCTGCTGGCAGGGAAGTATGCCGATGTTGTAGGCCGTAAGAGGCTACTAGTCCTGGGCTGGATCTTTGGGCTGCCCGTCCCGTTTATGGTGATGTGGGCTCCCTCGTGGAAAATGATTACGGCGGCGAACTTGCTGCTCGGCATCAACCAAGGGTTGTGCTGGTCAACGACCGTGATAATGAAGATAGACCTCGTAGGTCCGAAGCGGAGAGGCTTCGCGATGGGTCTGAATGAATTTGCTGGATACGGCGCAGTCGCATTGGCCGCGCTGGCCTCAGGTTATCTAGCGAGCATCTATGGGCTACGCCCGGTTCCATTTTACCTGGGGATCGGTTTCGCCGTGCTCGGACTCTTGCTTTCACTCTGGCTTGTCAAAGATACGACAGAACATGCGAGAGAAGAGGCTCGCAGCCACTCGGGCGGAGAGCGAAAGCCACCTCCTTTTAGGGAGGTCTTCGCGCTCACCAGCTACCGCCACCCGACGCTCTTCTCTATTAGCCAAGCCGGGCTCGTTAATAATCTGAACGATGGCATGGCCTGGGGATTGTTCCCACTCTTCTTTGCCTCACATGGACTGAACGTAAGCAGCATCGGTGTGCTGGCATCTATCTATCCCGCTGTTTGGGGCATCTCGCAGCTAGCGACTGGCGCACTCTCCGATCGGTGGGGTCGCAAATGGATGATCGCTGGGGGCATGTGGATTCAGGCTGTCGGGATCTGTTTTATCGCCGCAGCGCCTAGTGTCGTAAGAAATCCCACTGATAATTTCCGGCTGTGGTTAGCCGGTTCGGTGCTTCTGGGCCTCGGCACGGCGCTCGTCTATCCGACTCTCTTAGCTGCTATTGGTGATGTTGTGGAGCCTGGGTGGCGTGCCTCGTCGGTTGGGGTTTATCGGCTGTGGCGAGATCTCGGTTACGCCGTCGGGGCGCTGCTATCGGGAATCGTCGCCGACATATTCGGACTTGTCTGGGCCGTAGTCACAGTTGGGGCGCTAACCTTTGGGTCGGGTGTTATCGTCGCGCTTCGAATGCGAGAGACGATGACTACTAGGGGCCAGCCGACAACAAGCGCAAGCTGAACGAAATTCGACAGAAACATAAGAAATCGTACGCTTGGCCCAACGCAAAAACGTTTGGACCGTACGCGATTTCGCATCCATGAGAATTCTCCGTTACACCTTGCCTCGAACATTCATACCCTTGTTTACGGGCTCAATGAAATCTCGAAGTAACAACTTTAGTTCATACTCATGCGAGAACCAGATGACATGTTCTGCGCCTTTGATCAATTCAAACCGTGCGTTGGGCATGAGATTAGCGAGCTGCTCCACTGGCCAACTCGGACGAATATCTCTGTCACCGTAGACAAAGAGCGCCGGCACTTGCAGTTTAGAAATGCCGCTTAGCAGCGTGGGTTTTTTAATGTACCGCTTCCAGGAACGGTTCAATTCACGATTAACTTCCGCATTGGGTGGGTATTCGAAGTCGGGCAGCCGTTCGCCTTCCAGGTTTTTCCTTCGTTCGTACTCGCTGTGCCACTGCCGGTCGTTGTGGATCCTGCCACCGGAAATACAAATCAAGCCGGCGACATGCGAGGTGTGTTCAAGCGTATATATTAAGGCCAGGTCTGCTCCCCACGAATGACCACCGACGATCCAGCGGTCAACTCCGTAGGAGTTTCGAATCATCTCCAGATCAAAGAGGCAGGTTTCAATATCGTAAGGCGGTACCGACTCGGATCTACCGCACCCGCGCTGTTCGAACCGTATCACCGAGGCAATGTCATCGATCATGCTGGCTACTGGTTGCAAGTAATCGCAGCAACCGGCGCCACCATTACAGAGAAGAACAGAGAATCCCGCTGCTCCGCTCCGCGTCGTCCAGATACTAGCGCCCTTACTGTCAACAAAGCTTTCGATAGACATTAGAAATGACTACACAATGAGAATCTGAACCTTGCTGTGCATTTACCAGCTGATTATGTTTTAGACTGTCGATTTAACTGTTGCCGAATGGCAGTTTTTGTTTCGTCAACAACATCGACAACCGGGTTACCCGAATACACTGGCTCAGGCGGTGCTTTCTCCCACAGTTTTCCCGGTTCATATACGCCAACATAGTCCCAAACAATAGAGTCATGATCAGTTTCACCCATCGAACGAGAAACGATCCGAGGCTTGTCCCAATATTGCGAGACTCTGGGGTCAGAGATTCGGTTCAGCGAGGAAGTCGACGGGGCAAACAGATCAGACGGTAACACCGGTTCCCAAATTACAAACACACGCACGTTCGCTCCGTAGTGTTCGTCAAGCAGCGTTTCAAATGCGGAGGCCCCCCGCAAACATACTGGTCAAGTCGGTGACAGCATCACGATGACGCGGACCGAATTAGCAGAGGTATTGAATGAGTCCTTAAGTGAGGAGATATTAGCGTCGGTCAAGCGAACCAACGGTTGTTGGCCGTTGGGAACACTGCTGCCTGCGTAGAGGTAGTAAGCGAGCAAGCCCAGGCCGATGGCCACGATCGCGAGAATGATGATGAGTCGCCGTTTCACTAAGCGTGTCTCCTAGATCGGCAAGAACGGCACCAGATAAGGAACGACCAGCAGGATGAGCACCAACGCGGTCACGACCCACAAAAGGACAACTTGAAATCTGCGATCCTTTGGCGCAGTACACGCCTCATCCGGCGCACAATCTTTCTGCGGCCGGTAGGTGAAGTAGAAGGCCGTACCCAATGAGATCAGAGTGAGTGCTATGAAGTAAGGACGATATGGCGTGAGCGCAGCGGCGAAGGCGAGACCCGACGCACCAAGAAAAGAAAGGGCCACCGGAAACACACAACAACTCAACGGCAGAACTGAAAAGATTGCCGAGAGCACCGAGACACCATTCGCAACACCGGTCCGCGAGACTTTCATAACCTTATGCCTTTAGAGCCGGGCTACTTCGTTGAGGCGAGTAGCTCCTTGACCTTCGCTTCAAAATCACTTTTATTCAACATGGGCGCTTTCGTTACGCCACCCAACTGATGCATCCAGAACGCCGGCGTCGGTGTTCCCTTGTTCCACTCGGCGTTCGAGCCGTATAAGAAATAGACGTCCCACGCGGTGCGGTCGATGCCCAGCACTTTACCCCAATCCTCTGCGGTGAGCCGACCACCGTCCCAGTAATAGCTGACTCTGGGATCGCTGAACTCGTTTGATCGTGTTTGTGCCCAGCTTCGACTATCGCCGGGAAACATTGGCAACCAAACTATGTAGGCACGAAGACGATCATCGAGAACATTCTTGAGCACGCTTTGCATGTCCGCGAATCCTCGGCGACAAGCAGGACATATTGGTGAGACCAAGGCAATCAACTTAACCTTACCGGAATCCTGCTGGAGTCTCTGCTTCAGCTGATCCGAGCTGCTTAGGTCCTGCATCGGCGAATCAGCACCGCCTCTCCGAGCTTCTGCAGTAATGAAGGCAACCGCAATGATTGCGACAGCGGCAACGGTTAATCGATGGAACCTGCTTCTGTAACGCATATGACCTCCTTACAACTCAACACAGTACGATACCAATGAGTCTACAATCTGGAGTTGAGTCGAGAGTCAAGGAGAATCTT
>JBKOYD010000083.1:0-114373 GCA_046725195.1 Acidobacteriota bacterium
GCGGGGCAGCTAACGTTCTGCGCTAGCGCGCGTGCCGACGCGCTGGTGAACTGACGAACCGGATGCGCGAATTGCGCACGTCCGGATCTGTGGGGGGCCTGGTTGGGTAACCGCTGGGCCTACCCGGAGTACTGACTTCATGTCGCTCCTTACGATCTATTTGAAATTCCGTGAACTTGTCAGCAACCGATCCATGTTGCAAGATAAGTCTAAATAACAACTACCGTAATGAACCCAGAGCTGCCTGCCGATATCCTTGCCAGAATTAAACGCGCGCTTGAGGAAGACATAGGTGCCGGCGATGTAACCACCAACAGTATTGTGCCTGCGGACGCATCACTGCGTGGAAGAATCGTAGCGAAGCAATCAGGCGTAGTTGCTGGTTTGGAGATTGCAAAGCTTGTCTTCGCCGTAGTCAGCGACCGAGTTTCATTCCAGGCGCACGTTGCCGACGGCTCATTGGTGACACGCGGTACGGTACTCGCAGATGTGGAAGGATCAGCTCGAGCACTACTAACCAGCGAGCGCACAGCGTTGAACTTTCTCGGTCGGATGTCCGGGATCGCCACGTTGACCCGGCAGTTTGTAGATGCTGTAGCCGGCACGCCCGCCGTCATTCTTGACACTCGCAAAACCGCACCAGGCTTGCGATCTGCAGATAAGTTAGCCGTTCGCCTGGGAGGCGGACAAAACCATCGCATCGGCTTATTTGACATGGTCTTAATAAAGGACAACCACATCGATTTCGCGGGTTCCATCACGGCGGCAGTTGAGCGGGTTCGCGCTTGCGGAACCGATTTGGAAATTGAAGTTGAAACGCGCACGTTAGACAATGTACGCGAAGCACTGGAGCTCGGAGTCGAGCGAATTCTGCTCGATAATATGACGCCGGACACTTTGCGACAGGCAGTGGAGATGACCGGAAACCGTGCAAAGCTCGAAGCATCCGGCAACGTAACGCTCGAAAACGTAGTCGAAGTTGCTCGCACCGGAGTCGGCTATATTTCCATTGGTGCGTTGACTCATTCACCGAAGGTATTTGATGTTAGTCTTGAGTTTCTGGCCTGATCGGAGAAAGTATTTAAGAAATGATTACAGAAACAGCGACAGATGCAATGTATGAAAAGCTGCGTGCGTTATTGGCGGATACAGTGCCCGATTTTGAACTACGTCTCAAAGCAGAGCTCGCGTCAAGAATCAATCAGCTTAAAGTTGAAAAGAACGCCGTCATACTTGGTCATAACTACATGGAGCCGGCGTTGTTTCACTCAATTCCAGACTATGTAGGCGATTCCCTCGAACTGAGTCGCAAGGCTGCGGAGACTGACAAAGACATTATTGTATTCTGTGGCGTGAAGTTCATGGCTGAGACTGCGAAGATCCTCAATCCGACCAAGAAGGTTTTGATACCGTCCGAGAAAGCCGGGTGCTCACTGGCAGCAAGCATTACTGCGGCTGACGTGCGTGACCTGAAGCAGCGATTCCCGGGTGTGCCTGTTGTGACGTACATCAACACATACGCCGACGTGAAAGCGGAATCAGATATTTGCTGTACGTCATCAAATGCAGTCGCGGTTGTGAAGTCGCTGGGAACAGATAGGGTGATCTTCATTCCTGATGAATACCTTGCCAGCAATGTTGCACGCGAAACAGGCAAGAAAATTATCTTTCCTACTCGTGATCCAGTTCGGAGGTTTGCTGACACTCTCGATTATCAAATGATTGGATGGCCCGGACGCTGCGAGGTCCACGAAAAGTTCAGCGTTGAAGACATTCGCAACGTCAGAAAGCAGTTTCCTGACGTTGTGATTCTGGCGCATCCGGAGTGTAGCCCTGAAGTTGTCGAAGCATCGGATTTCTCGGGCAGTACTACCGCGATGATAAGGTACGTCGAGCAAACGAAGGCGCCGCGATACCTCTTACTAACAGAATGCTCCATGGGTGATAACGTCGCTGCAGCCAACCCGGAGAAGGAGATGCTGCGCTTGTGCAGTGTTCGTTGTCCTCATATGAATCAGATCACGCTCGAAGACACGCTTGAGTCGTTGACAAAAGAGCAGTACGAGATTGTGATTGATGAAGAGATTCGAAAGCGAGCGTTGCGCTCTGTTGAGAGGATGCTGCGGATTGGGAAGGAAGACTGAACATTTATCATTGGTCATTTGACATTTTCCATTGGCCATTTTTGCAAAGCGGTCTTGCGTCTTAGGACTTTGGTCTTGATTTTTCGCGAGATTTCAAAGGCCGAAGACCAAAGACCAAAGGCAGCTTTGTCAGAATGGCCAATGAAAAACGTCAAATGTCAAATGACCAATGATAAATGATTCCGCTGGTGCTCCATTCCTCAAGACTGCGCAACGTGGAGGGCTTCATTGGCTGAAACCGAAGTATTGATCATCGGGTGCGGAATCGCGGGCGCGACTGCTGCTCTTCGACTAGCGCGGAATCTCAGGCGTCAAATCACAGTTATTACTCGTGCGCATGAGAGTCAGGAGTCAAACACCCGTTATGCGCAAGGTGGCATCATCGGTCGAGGTCCAGACGATACTAGTGAACTACTTTTTAAGGACATCATTGCGGCGGGCGCGGGAGTTACCTCTCCGGTAGCAGCTCGTATTCTTGCTGACGAAGGCCCGCTGCTACTCAACGAAATCCTGGAACGCACGGCTCATGTTGTATTCGATCACAATGGCGAAGGCGCTCCAATTTGGGGTCAGGAGGCGGCGCACTCTCGCCGCAGAATTCTTCACGTTGGTGACGCTACCGGTCGGGCGATCATAAATGGTCTGGTTTCCGCTTTAAGAGACTGTCCGAATATCAGGATCGAAACGGACGTTACCGCCGTTGATCTAATTACATTTCCCCATCACTCGCGCGATCCTCTCGACAATTATCGGGCGATCTCCTGTCACGGAAGTTATGTGTTCGATCGCGAACAAAAGACAGTTCACCGTTATCTGGCTGGTGCGACGGTGTTGGCTACTGGAGGGCTTGGGAGGATTTATCGCAACACGACGAACCCGGTTGGGGCTCGCGGTGACGGCCTGGCAATGGCCCACCGCGCCGGCGCTCGTATCGCGAACGCCGAGTACGTACAGTTTCATCCCACTGCGCTGGCCGCACCTGGTGCGGAAGGATTACTTATCAGCGAAGCAGTTCGCGGTGAAGGAGGCGTTCTATTGACACCGGATCTGCGTCCTTTCATGGCTGACTATTCACCCGAGTGGAAGGATCTCGCTCCGCGTGACGTGGTCGCACGCGCTATCCATCATGAGATGGAGACCAAGGGTTACTCCTATGTTCTATTGGACATTGCCTCGCATATGTCCCCTGAAGCTATCCGGGAGCGGTTTCCTTTTATTTATCACGAGTGTTTGAAAGTGGGTTTGGATATCTCGCGCGAGCCGGTACCGGTAGTTCCAGCAGCTCATTACTTCTGTGGCGGCGTGTTGGTCGACGAATGGGGACGAACGACGATCGATAACCTTTACGCAGTGGGAGAGATTAGTTGTACGGGTGTGCACGGTGCAAACCGGCTTGCGTCGACGTCGTTGCTGGAAGGATTGGTGTGGGGAAATCGCGCGGCGCTAGATCTCGAGAAGAACCTTGATCGTATGGCGGCACGCACACCTGACTTCGACAATATTCCGCCTTGGGATGAAAGTGGTTTACATGCTGAACCAGATCCAGCATTGATCCAGGGCGACATGCAAACGATTCAGAACATCATGTGGCATTACGTCGGATTAGTAAGAAATGCTGACCGTCTTTCGCGGGCCATACGCGAGCTTCGTCATCTTTGGAATGAGATTGAGACATTTTATCGAACCACCAAGTTATCGGATGGATTGATTGGATTGCGAAATGCAATTGAAGCCGCATTGATTGTCGCAGACGCCGCGCAACATAATCGACACAGTCGTGGATGCCACTATCGTCAGGATGCTGTTGGGCGGGAAGGTGATCGACTTATCTAGTGTGCGAATATGTCTGACAAGCTAAAGCATATCGGACATTTGGGTCGCCAGGCGTTTTGCTTCTGACGTAAAGCGTTTCGATTGGCATACGACTACGAGTTCCTCGTAGTCCTCCAAGCGACTTTTGGCCTCGTTGCGTTTTTGCTCAGCATCTGCCGTATTTCCCTGGGCTTGGGCACGCGTAGCAGCCGCTAGCAGTACATCGATATGAATTGGCCCAAGCCAGAGTTGGCTGACACGTGATTCGGTTGGTCCCACAAGTTCAAAAGCTTCAGCACATAAACGTTGTGCTTCATCAAGTTCGTGGTCATCGAACTTACCCGACGTAGATCTCTGGTAGCGCACAGTCGCCATACAACGCAGTGATTCGAAACGAGAATAAATCAAATCAGCTGGGGCCTCCGTCAAATTCTCTGACGCAAGCTGAAGTGCTTCTTCTTCGCACGTGCCTCACGGAGTAGACGCTCGCGTCCATTTGAGTTAATTGCGCCGGCCGACAAGACCTTCACTGCAACTTCACGTTGAAGGTCAAGATCAGTCGCGCGATAAACCACGCCCATTCCACCACGGCCAAGTTCACTGTCCAGACGATAGCGATCGCGCAATAAACTTCCAACGGCCAGTTGGCTATGACAAGGTATCCGGCAGAATTTGGGTCTGCTGCGAATCGGTCATATAGTAAAAGGATAACAAAGAGTGAATGAAAGCAGGAGCAGGCGACAAGGGCAGCTTTGGACGGGAGCCGATCGTTGGTATGCTCGGGGCGAATTGTTTCAGCTATGTTAGAAAGCCTTGATTCATTGAGCACATTTGCGGTACTCGGCGTTGGCCTGATGTTTGGGCTGAAACACGCGACCGAAGTCGATCACGTCGTCGCCGTGTCGACAATTGTCAGCCAGCATCGCAGCGTTCTGCGATCAGCCTTGGTGGGGGCGTTGTGGGGCGCAGGGCACACGGCGGCCCTTTTGGTTACTGGTGTAGTAGTGCTTTCGTTGCGAATTGCTATTCCGCAACAAATTAGCAACTGGTTGGAGTTTGGTGTCGCGTTGATGATTATTGGGTTGGGATCTATAGCTTTATGGCGAGCCTTGCGCAAGAGAAGTGATGTGCATGTGCACGAACATAGCCATGACGGCCTGTCGCACGTTCACATTCATTTTCACGAGAAGAATACGAGACACAGCGAGGAACGGAAACACACTCATGCTGTCTCCGCAATCGGAATTAAGCCCGTACTAATCGGGACGATGCACGGCCTTGCTGGCTCGGGCGCACTGACATTGCTCGTCCTAACTCAAATCAAATCCGCTTGGATCGGCTTCCTCTACCTAACGATCTTTGCCTTGGGTTCGATTGCAGGAATGTTACTGATGTCCGGACTAATTGGATTGCCGTTCGCTCTTACTTCTCGCGGGTCGTCGGACGTTCATCACAGTTTGCAAACGGCTGCGGCGGGCTTGAGTATCGCTTTCGGTCTTTGGTACGCGTACGAAACCGGTTTCGCGTCGGGGCTGTTTTAAAGGCAAAGCTGCGACGGCGCTTCAACATGGTCAGAAGTTTACCCAACTGCCAACATCTTCGGCTCTCGCTCTTCGGAAGAGATATTCGGCGCAAGCAACGTCTTCGATTGCCAGGCCAAGAGACTTAAAAAGCGTGATCTCACTTGGCGAAGTACGACCGGGCTTCGTTCCGATCAATAGTTCGCCTATTTCAGCAAGAATATCTTCCGGGTCAATAACTCCCTCCTTCACAGCGAGCAAATAATCACCAGATTCATTTAAAGCAGATTCGCGTCGATCGACGAAGATGCGAGCGATCGCCATCGTTGCGCTATCGATCTCACGTGAGTCCGGCGAGTGAGTGCCGATTGCATTAATGTGTGTTCCCGGCGAGAGCCACTCTTTTTTAAGTACAGGCTGCAGCGATGTCGTAGCAGTGACGACGATGTCTGCACCGGACAATGCTTCCTCAACACTGCGGGCGGTTTCTATCGGAAAAGAAAAGTTGCTCTGCATGTCATTGGCAAATCGCTGTGCATGTGCAGGCGTCCTGCAGACTACTCGTGCGTGCTTAATGGACCGCACTGAAGCGATGGCGTGCAGATGAGTTCTTGCCTGTACACCTGCGCCGATAATAGTCAACGAAGAAGCATCCTCACGCGCGAGCAAGTCGGTTGCGACGGCCGAGACGGCAGCAGTGCGAAGCGCAGTAATAGCGCTGGCGTTCACGAGCGCAACGAGTTCGCCTGTTTCCACGTCGAAGAGCAGCACTGCGCCTTGGTGAGCATCTTTGCCAAAAGCAGAGTTACCCGGAAATACCGTAATAGCTTTTAGTCCGAACGCCTCCTGATTCCTGCCACGATAGGCAGGCATGAGTGCGAGCAAGCCTTTTGCTCCAGGCGGCCTGATCACGGTGCGCAACGGCTGATGTACGTCACCGCGTGCGAGAGTTGTCAAAGCATCCGACATTAAGGCGATACATTCCGCCATAGACAGAAGCTTCCGAACCTCATGGTCATTGAGAATTAGAACCCTCAGTCTCTAGTGCTCCTTACTAATGACCCACTAACGACGTTTCTGACGCGAAGTCTTTGATGCGGCCTGAAAATCTAATCTTGGGTGAGTTCGATGTCAACGAACACAGACCTCGTGTTTAGCAACGGGACTTCGACGATTCACGGTGCGAATCACTAACAGTCCTCTAGCCTGAAAGAAAGCTACCCCAAAAGGTGAATGACGCCCACGAATCCGCACGGAATCGTTAGCTTTAGTAGCCGAGCGTCCGCTGGAATTTCAAAAAAGTTTCGAAAAGTCCCGCTAATTTGGCAAAAGGGCGCAGACGGAATGGTTGGCACACTCATTGCCAAACCTATGGGCGGAGGATGAGAAGAAGAGGCTATTGTTGAGCCTCATTTGGTTGCTCGTACAAAAACAAGATTCTAGAAGAGGAACCGCAGTCATAACAAATAACGGTTCGGTCACACATTGAAAGATGAGTGGCCTTGTGGGGGCCCGGATGTGAAGGGGAGAGCACATCCGGGCTCTAACATTTTGATCTCACATTAACATCGCTTAAGGTAGTGGGCTGTTCGTCGCAACTAACGACGTCGTTAACGCTTCTGAATGTATTCCTCGAAGAAGGGCAATTACTTCCCACTAAGAACTTTCTTGATCTTGGTCGGTTTCCTCGCAGCAGCGACCACGGCCGAATTGACCCTGCGACTTGTGGGCTATTCCTGTCCTGACTTCTACACGACCGATTCCGCACGTGGTTACTCGCTTCGGCCTGGAGTGGAAGGTGAACGTTACTGGTCATCGCGTAGCGGGTGAACTATTGGCTCAAAAAATATGTACGGAGGGCCTCCTCAAATAGCCGCGCCGTCAGGTTTCTGTTATAGATAGTTCCAATACTTTTTATAGATGTCGGAGACGGTGATGGAAGTTCACGAAAACATTCTCGGCCTGATTGGGAACACACCAATGGTCAAACTCAATCGCCTGGCTCGAGGCGTGAAGGCTAAACTCTTCGCGAAGATGGAGAACCTTAATCCGGGGTATTCAGTCAAAGATCGCATCGGCGTGGCAATGATTGAGGCTGCGGAAAGGGAGGGAATTCTAAAGCCCGGTGGAACGGTCATTGAGGCAACCTCTGGAAATACGGGTATTGGACTTGCTCTCGCCGCAGCTGTAAAGGGCTACAAATGCATCTTCGTAATGACTGACAAAGCTTCTGTAGAGAAGTCGCGTTACCTGAAAGCACTTGGAGCCGACGTTGTCATTACTCCAGTTTCCGCGAAACCCGGAACTCCAGACCACTACGTTTCAACCGCTCGTCGCATCGCTTCCGAAACTCCAAATTCCTTCTATCCCGATCAGTATTCCAACCCTTCGAATCCTGACGCGCACTATCTCACTACCGGTCCCGAGCTTTGGCGACAAACTGAAGGGAAGATTACGCACTTCGTCGCCGGTCTGGGCACTGGTGGGACTATTTCCGGCACGGGTAAGTTCCTCAAAGAAAAGAATCCAAGCATAAGGATCATTGGAGCCGATCCTTATGGGTCAATTTTCAAAACATACAAGGAAACAGGAAAACTGGTGGAAGCAACTCCCTATCTCGTAGAGGGAATTGGACAGGAGATCGTTCCACCGAATGTTCATATCAAGTACGTCGATGAAATAATCAACGTCACCGATCGCGAATCTTTTGAAATGTCGCGTTTGTTAGGTCGTGTGGAAGGAATTTTCTGCGGAGGGTCCACCGGCACGAACCTCGCCGCCGCACTTCGTGTTGCCGGAAGTTTGGACGAGGATGCGATTGTAGTGTTCATTGTTTGTGATACAGGAGAACATTACCTCACCAAGCACCACTCGGACGAATGGCTCAAAGAGAAGCGATTGCTCGAGCCGCAAAAAATCACCGCTGGTTTGATAATCGGAACAAAGAAACCACAGGCGCCGAAAGTTTTGGTATCAATGACGCCGTCAGACACTGTTGGTGACGCTCTAGAGAAAATGGACCAACTGGGACTGACCCAGATACCAGTACTCGAAGACGGACGTCCCGTTGGTTCGCTGCGAGAGAATCGTGTGTTGGCAAAGGTAGTCCGCAACAGGGAATTACTTACCTCACCTGTTAGTGAGGTTATGGAGTTGAGTTTTCCGGCCGTAGATGTAGATGCGAGTTCGGCCGAAGTGACGCGCCGGCTACAGACCAGTCCAGCCGTGCTGGTAGAAGAATATGGCCGGATAACTGGAATAATCACGCGTCACGATGTTTTGGATCTGAAGTTGACGAATGCTGTTCAATAGATTCAATGGCGCGGTTTCGTGGCTGGTTGCTGTGGCCTGATTTGAGTTGCCTTGCATGGCAAAAGAAGAAAAAGTTTTGGCAGCAAATCGCGCTGCGTTTCACAACTATCACATTTCAGATAGGTACGAAGCTGGTATCGCCCTAACTGGCACTGAAGTTAAGAGCGCCATGGACGGGCGCGTACAACTTAAGGAAGCGTATGTATCGGTGCGAGAAGGTGAAGCCTGGTTGTTTAATGCCCACATTTCGCCGTATTCTCATGGCAATCGAGAGAATCACGATCCTCTCAGAACACGCAAGCTGCTGCTTCACAAACGTGAGATATCCAAGCTCGATGAAGCGACTGCCAAGCAGGGCATGACGCTGGTTCCGACCCAGGTTTACCTCAAGAATGGGAGAATCAAAATTGAGGTTGGAGTAGCGCGTGGTAAGAAGATGTACGACAAGAGAGAGACTGAGCTAAAGCGTACGGTAGAAAGAGAGACGCGAGCACAGTTGAAAGAGCGCAATCGGTAAACAAAACGTTGTCGTGGAGATTCGACGCGCGGCGGGATCTGAACCAAATACTTCAGATCAATAAACGGTAAGTTACACGCAGCCAGATCTGATTAGATTTGAGAACTCAAATGCTCAGGAGAACACACTCACATGCAAGTTGAAGCCAACCGGGGATCGATTGAAGAACTTGATGTCCAAGCTTTGGCAGTTGCTGTTTTTAAGAACGAAAAGGCCGACGAGGGCTTTGTAAAGAAACTGGATGAACTTTCGAACGGACTCGTAAAGTCTGTACTAGACGCTGAAGAGTTTTCCGGCAAAGAGGGAGAAACCGCTTATTTTCATCTCATCGGAAACAAGAAGCTAAAGGCTCAGCGGCTACTCTTGATTGGAATGGGCGACGCAAACGATTACAGAATCGAGCAGATTTCACAAATGGCCGGGACCGCTGTTCGTTCATTACGTAGCAAGAACATTAAGACTATTGCCGTTGTTCCTCGATCTGACGGCGACCCGGAGAAAGCTGCTGCAGCCGCAGTGGAGGGTGCGTTCATTGCATTATTCGATCCTGATAAATATCGAACAGTTGAAAAAGAGCAAAAAACTATCGAACGTTTAGTCGTGGTTGTCGAAGGGGCAGATGAGAAATTACTGAAGCGCGGAGTCGAGTTCGGAGCGGTTGTGGGCGAGTCAATCAACTTTACGCGTGACCTTGCGAATGAACCGGGTGCGTATATGACTCCGACTGACATGGCTGAACGAGCCCGCGATATTGCTAATGAGTTTGGGTTGAGTATTGACGTTCTTGACGAAGCGCGCATGGAACAAGAAGGTATGGGTTCACTGCTGAGCGTTGCTCGAGGGTCGGACCAGCCTGCAAAACTGATCGTTTTGAAATACACGCCAGCAAATGTCGACGCAGAGGACAAAGAGTTACTGGCGTTTGTCGGTAAAGGAGTGACATTTGATTCTGGTGGTATTTCGCTGAAGCCCGGCGAGAACATGGAACTAATGAAGTATGACATGACTGGTGGTGCCACAGTCATGGGTGCGATGCGCGCGATTGCGCAACTCAAACCTCCCATTCCGATTCTGGGAGTCGCCCCGTGTACCGAAAACTTGCCTTCAGGTAAGGCGACGAAGCCAGGAGACGTCGTCAGAGCAATGACCGGCAAGACTATTGAAATCATCAATACTGATGCCGAAGGGCGTTTGATTCTAGCTGACGCCATCGCTTACGCGAAAAAACTCGGCGCGACGAAGATTATCGACATGGCGACACTGACTGGCGCAGTCTCGATTGCGCTCGGCGACGTGAATGTGGCCGTATTAGGCACCGACCAGAAATTGATTGACGAAATAATCGAGGCAGGCCGCGAGGTTGGAGAGAAGTTTTGGCAGCTGCCTCTCGATAAGGAATACTCCAAACAGATTAAGTCCGACATTGCCGATATTAAGAACGTAGGGGGCCGCAAGGCCGGAACTATTACGGCGGCAGCCTTCCTAAAGGAATTCGCGGACGGTGTTTCGTGGGCTCACCTCGATATTGCTGGTACAGCATGGGGTGACGATGCGAAGCCGTATCGTTCTAAAGGTCCAACGGGAATCGCAGTCCGAACGCTTCTAAGGATCGTGGACCGGGCGAGTACCAAATAGTTGCAGACCTCAACACGCTGCTTCAATTACAAAAGACCCAGGACAAGGTGTATTTGGCCGTAGACAACAGTGTCTTCGACTGTTCACACTCCAGCGCCACTTTTAGACTGGAGGCACGTCTTTTGTGAGCATTTTCCGACTAACGGCGCCATGGCATATGGGTTGTAACTGGAAAAGGCAACACGCCAAAGGGTGCGAGTCTCCTTAACCGTAATGTCCTCGCCCCCTCGATTGCCGCTCGAGGTATTTTACCGGCCGCCCCTTTGGCACCCCCTAAACCCAAACGGACATCCAAGCGCTAACTATTGACCCGGAATGCTTGCGCCGGTGGTATAATTTCGGTGGAAGTTTAGGCGATGTCCTCAGTTCGACCCTGGCATCCATCGCTGGCTTTTTAGGAGTTCATAGAAGCGCAGTGATCGACTACTACCGAATATTAGGTGTTAAGGCGAATGCCTCTCCGACCGAAATTAAATCGGCCTACCGGAAACTTGCGCGAAAAAGCCACCCTGATCTAAACCCCAACTCCCAGGCCGCCCGCGAGTTTGCCTTACTTTCGAAGGCCTATCACACCCTTAGCGATCCCCAGGAGCGGGCGTACTACGATGATCAATTGCGGGAGCAAAAGAATCGGAGTTACTCGATTCTCAACTCAAATAATCCTCACGCCAAGCGCGCCAGAAATTTGGCTGTACAGGCAAAGTGGGATCGTTTGGTAGACGAAGTTTTGGAAAGAGACCGTCTGGAGAACCGAGAACGGCAGCGTGCAGTATTCACCACCGTGTCGTTATTCCTCTCGACATTTTTCCTGGCAATGATGCGGCCTCAGTTGTGGCAAGTCTTTTCGACATTAGGTCGCGCCATTGTTCTGACACTCTTTGTGATTGGCGTTTGGCATTTGACGACTCGGTTGCGTGAATACCTTGCTCACTACACCTACCGGCCGAAGCCAATTCAGGGCTCGATCATCCGAGAGGACGAAACTCCGGAACAGCCATTCACTCGTTTTTCAGCGTACACATTTCTCCTGGTCGGTTATGCTCTCAGCGTTGGTATTGGCCTTTATATTGGCTGGCATACACAGGATTTTTTCAATGACCTGACTTTGCTATTCCGCCATCGAGTGGCGGTCGTGCAGTCGAGTATGTTGGCTTATACTTCTGCCGCCTTGGTGATTCCTGATCTGATTGTTTGCCCGCCCATTGCAGTACTCATCGTTGATACAGTGCACGGCCTTGCATCTCGAATCGACTGAGCCGCGTACGATTAAAGCCTCCAAATAATTAACTCTCATTCGTTAAGAAATCGGGCGAAATCTTGCTTAGCCGCTTTTTGATCGGATATATTGCTGCCTCCCAATAACAGTAAAGCGAAACTTCAAATTTTCGCTGTTTAGTTTGGGATCACCCTCGAACCTGGACTCGATGTTCGTCGCCCTGAATCTGAAAGCGACTGAACACAATTTTGTCAAAGTGATCCTTATTGTGCGGTTCAATTGGTCAGCTTTTGCAGGAAAGGAGCACGGAAATGGCCAAAACAGTAAGCCAGCGCCAGTTTCTTGCCTTGAAACTCGAAGCCCTAACTGAATCTGAAGTACAGGAAGTTCTGGATTACATCGCCATAATGGAGTCGATGCGACGCTCGCGAGCGCTTCCCTCAATTTGGGAAGACGAGGTGTTAGCGGCTTTAGCAGACGCTCGAGAGAATCGCCGAGCGCGTCAGGCATTCGAATGGGAAACAGTTCGTAGAAGGGCTGAACGACGAGCGGCTCGCGCGAACGCACACATCTGAATGCGCAAGTCGACTACCCCTAAAATCCGCCTCGGGCTAAAAGGACTCGTCGCCTACCTGTGTTTCGTCAGCTTCTTTTCCTGCGGTCCTTCCGCAAATCTCTCAGCACAATCAAATAGGGCGTTAACACCTAGCCAGATTGAAATAGAGAAGCAGCAGCAGCGTTTGAGTTCTGGCGATGATGAAGAGCGACGCGATGCGCTGATGAAACTGGGCGCCATGCATATGCCGGAGGCATCGCGTGCGGCGGTTCCTGCACTCTCCGATCCATCTCCCTTGATTCGAGCAATGGCTGCAAAGGCGATTCTTTCGATCGGGCCCGATGAAAATGTTAAAGCTTTGATTCCGCTGATCAATGACAAAGTCGAGTTTGTTAGAAGAGAAGCCGCTTATGCGCTGGGATTAACGCACAGCAAAAGCGCAACGGAGCCGCTCAGCGATCGTCTTTTGAATGACAAGGAAGATGGTGTTCGTGGGGCCGCCGCGGTTGCCCTCGGTGAAATCCGTGACGAAGCGGCAGTCATCGCATTGGTTGGAACGATAGCGCCCCAGTTGTCATCGCCCGCGAAACAGAAGCGAAAGCCCGAACAAAACGCATTTGTCCTGCGAGCGGCAGCCATAGCTCTCGGACAGATCAAAAGTCGCGCTGGAACTTCAGCCCTAATTGCGGCGCTTTCCAACGAAAAGTTTCCGGATGATGTTCGGCGCGAGGCAGCGCGCGCCTTGGGTTTGATTCGTGATCCCGCAGCTGAGCAGGCCCTTCGAATGGCGGCGAATGCGGCCGATCCCTATTTATCCCGAGTAGCGTACGAATCGTTGCGGAAGCTGTCGCCTTAGTCTTCAAAGACACACGTTCTTGGTGGTTAGTTAAGAGAGAAAGCGCCGACCGCTTGTGCGGTACGGCGCTTTTCTTTTAGCCATTTAGTTATCGTCACTTAGCTTTCAGACTTTTCTCCGCGGCCCTGACCCTTCTTAGCCGCCTTTGTTGCCTGAGGAATTGGCAACCCCACGCCGCCCGAGAAGGATTCACCGGACGCTTCTGGCCGCTCCCCGCCTTCAGGGATGTCGTGAATCAAAGCGCCACCTGAGCTCTTGGAGAAGATCAACCTGTTACGAATCTCGTCGACGTCAACATGCACGAGATCTCCGAGTCCAATCTGTCCGGTAGCTACAAGGTTCGACAGTGGATAGACCAGGAAACGTTCGACAGCTCTCTTCAAGTGACGGGCTCCATATTTGAAATCGAGCCCTTCTCTCAACAGTATGTCCTTCGCCGTTTCCGAACACTGGAAAACAAACTTGGTTCCGGCCGACTGCATAATTCGATCCTGAACTGCCTGCAATTCGAGATCGAGAATCTGCCGCAGGTGATGTTCCTTCAGCGAGCGGAATACTACAACCTTGTCGATCCGATTCATGAACTCTGGAGAGAACTTGCGACGCGCAGCCTCAACTGCAGTCCGGTAGATCTTTTGATCGACGTCCGTGTCGTTGGGAGTCTTTGAACCTTTGCCCGGTGCGAAGCCAATGCCGCCGGAGATCAATTCCGACATCTCACGTGCGCCGAGATTCGAGGTCATGATGACCATCGCCTTCGAAAAGTCGACGCGGCGGTTATCGCCGAGGGTAAGCGTGGCCTTGTCTAAAATTCCAAGCAGCAACTGCCACAGGCTGTCTGATGCTTTTTCGATTTCATCGAACAAAACCAGTGAGATTTTTAGATCGTCGGTGTGCATACGATCCAAATTCTCCTGCGTTAGCATCGGCGAAGTTTCGCGGTGACCCAGATAGCCTGGGGGTGAACCGATGAGTTTGGCTATCTCGTGTGAGTGCTGAAACTCGGCGCAGTCGATTTTCACCACGGCGTTCGGATCGCCGTAGAGCACTTCGGCTGCCGCTTCAATCACGCGCGTTTTTCCAGAACCAGTAGGTCCTAAAAACAGCATCGTGCCAATCGGTCGATTAGGGGGATTCATACCAGCGAGAAAAATCTGGTACAGACCGCTCATGCGTCTAACGGCGCGTTCTTGCCCAACGATCCGGGCAGAAAGCCGTTCTTCAAAATCTTGAGCGCGCGGGCTCTTTTGATCAGGATCGAGAAAAACCGTACCCATATTGTCCATGTCTCTTGTTCGTGTCATGTCGCTCTCAGCTAACATCGTCGTTCTCCTTGCGAGTTCGAGCTGAGCCATTCTCGAATTCCTGGGATCTAAACCCTCTGGCCCACCATTGGTACCTTGCAAGGAACGATCCGCTCGCTAAATGGATGCCTGCACAATAAATAAAGGTTGCTGACGCGAGTCCTGGCGACTCAAACTCAGTCGAGCAGGTAGCAATATATACAACACTGCGGCAAATGTGACCACAAAATATCGCACAAAACCTAGATCGGTGACATTAGTGATTTACCTGTCATTGGTTGCCTGACATTTCCTGTCAAAAATTGACTGACAATTTATTGCTGTCGGCGGATAACTGCTATTCCTTTTGGAAAGCTGGTGCACCTTTTAATACAACAAACCTACCAAAACGTCTCTGTGGATATGACAGCTCTTTGCTAGTCGTAGTATTCGAGACCCAAATGGGTAATGAGATCTTCACCGCGCAGATGTCTTAAAGTGTTTTTTAGCTTCATCAATTGAATGAAGATGTCGTGCTCGGGGTATAAGCCTGGTGCTGTCTGGGGAGACTTGAAATAAAAGGAGAGCCACTCTTGCACGCCTTTCATACCGGCGCGCTGTGCGAGGTCAAGAAACAGGGCTAAATCGAGAACGATTGGCGCGGCCAGAATTGAGTCGCGGCAGAGGAAGTCGATCTTGATCTGCATGGGATAGCCTAGCCATCCGAAGATATCTATGTTATCCCAACCTTCCTTGTTGTCGCCGCGTGGCGGGTAGTAGTTAATACGCACCACATGAGAAAAGTCCTTGTAAAGGGTCGGGTAGACTTCCGGCTGAAGTATATATTCGAGTACGGATAGCTTCGACTCCTCTTTGGTCTTAAACGAGTCAGGATCGTCAAGCACTTCGCCGTCGCGGTTGCCAAGAATATTGGTCGAATACCAGCCATGAAGCCCGAGCATTCGCGACTTGAGGCCCGGCGCCAGAATGGTCTTCATTAGGGTTTGGCCTGTTTTGAAATCCTTGCCGCAGATAGCCAGCTTGTTCTTATCGGCCAACGACACGAGCGCAGGGATATCCACAGTTAAATTAGGGGCACCATTCGCGAAGGGGATTCCCGACTTGAGTGCGGCGTACGCGTAAATCATCGACGGTGCAATCGCCTTGTGGTTTTCGCGCATGGCCCTTTCAAACGATTCCATTGTCTTGTGCACTGGATGTGGCTTCAAAAAGATTTCGGTGGAGGCGGCCCAAATCATGACGAGGCGCGAGCATTTGTTCTTCCGTTTCCATTCCGCGAGCTCTTCAATCAGCTGCTGGGCCAAATCAAACTTATTCTTGCCCGTTTTCACGTTGGTGCCACTTAGTCGCTTTACGTAGCTTTGCTCGAAGACTGCCTTCATCGGGCGAATCTTGCGCAGTGGCTCCTTTAGTTGTGCTAACAACTCCTTTTCCAAGACTCCTGCATTTAGCGCCGCGTCGTAGGCCGAATCAGGAAATATGTCCCAGGCGCCAAATACCAGGTCCTTAAGTTGGGCGAGAGGCACGAAATCTCTCACTAGGGGAACTCGATTGTCTGTTCTTTTACCCAGTCGAATCGTCCCCATTTGAGTCAGACTGCCAATGGGTTGAGCGAAGCCTTTTTTTATGGCTTCGACACCGGCAATGAAAGTTGTACTGACGGCACCCAGACCAACAAGTAATACGCCCAGTTTTCCTTCGGCGGGACTGATCTCAGCATGTTTCGCGACTGGCATTCGAGCGGTTCTCCTTTGGCGAATTCTTACAGGATGATAAGGGGGGAACCAGGATTCGATGCGTCGAATCTTGCTCATTATTGGTGAAGGATTGCGGTCGAGTGTTAGCGAGGAATCAAGGACTTGCGAAACTCGCGCGGCGTAGTGCCTGTAGCCACACGAAAGGCTTTCGTAAAGTGACTAGCGCTCAAGTAGCCGACTCGTACAGCGATTTCGCTGACAGACAGTTCGGTATCAGCCAGCAATACCTGAGCTCTTGTTGCGCGAATACCCGCGAGATAATTGTGCGGAGTGGAGCCTGTGAGTTTCTTGAAGAGGCGTGCGAAGTGAAATGGCGAAAGATATGACGCGGCTGCCAACTCCTTCAGTGAAAGGTCTTGATCTACTTGCGTATGCATTAACTCGACCGACCGTCGAATTCGTCTATCGATCAATCCGACGCGTGAAAGCTCAAGTTCGTCGGAACGGCGAGGCTGCGAGTAGTTTCTCAAAATCTGCACGAGAACCTGTTCAACAAGGGCCCGCATGACAATTTCTTTGCCCGGCCTGTCATCAGCTAATTCGACAGCGAATTCAGACAGCAACACGTCTATCTTTTGGTCGCCCTTCATTTGCTCGCCAGTAAACCGCACAGTCGATTTCGTGGGGATTAGTTGCATTGTCACAGCATGTTGAATTACCAACGAAGGTGAGAAAGTAAGAAAGAAAAGTTCTACCTGGTTAGCACTCGCTGTGATGTTGATGTTGGGTTCAAGAACCACAAACTCCGAGCGACTCAATCGGTTTTTCTTGCCGTCGATGCTGTAGTCGAGTTGTCCATCGAGTACTGCTAACAATGAATAGCCCGATGTTGCCTGACTCTGCCAGTGAAGTTGTTTTGCTCGGCGGTAGTAGACCGAGTAGTCGGAGGAGACAAGGAACCTGTTAAGCGGAACGAGGGGACGCGTCATCGATTCAACTGTACGCGAATCCGATTGGCAGCTTCAATTGACTCATATCCCATCGCGGTGAGCCAGCATCCTGGCAGGATCGTTTGTAATCAACACGTCAATGCCGATCGTTTTTGCTCGCTTGATCCACGCGGGATTGTCAACGGTCCAGACAACGACGGTGAGACCGGCGAGTTTGGCATTTTCGACTATCCGATTGCTCACAAGCCTGTAGTGCAGCGCGATTTCGTCAACACCGACGGCTTTTGCTTTATCCACGAGCCGTCGCTCCGAGAGTATTGGTGCCGTCGTTAACGCGGGCTCAAATAGTGCTGCTGTCCGAATTTCCCGATCGATTCTCTTAACCGTTTCAATAGCTGCGAGATCAAAACACTCGACGATCACGCGGTGCTTCAACGAATTGTCATTCACCAACCTGCAACATGCTTCGGCCAAGCGAGCTCGCTCAAACGAATGGCATTTCATTTCGAGGTAGAGAAGAGAATCGTTGGTGACGAATAGATCGAACAACTGTTGCAGACTCGGTATGGTCTGCACTGAGAACTGTTCATGTGTGAGCTTCCGACTGCGTGTGAACCAACTCCCAACGTCGACCTTTTTCAAATCTTCCAAGGTCAACTCATCGACGCGCTTTGCCACCCCGGCAGTGCGACGAAGAGTGTCGTCATGAATAACCACAGGAATACCGTCCCGGGTTAGACGCACATCAAACTCAATCCCATCGGCCTCGGCAGCAATCGCAGCCTCAAACGCGGCGAGTGTGTTTTCCGGGGCGACTGCAGACGCACCTCGGTGACCAATGACTAACGGTTTGCTCATCGTTGACAACGGATTGTGGGCGCGGCCGGCTCAGGTCAAAACTTCAAGCTCAAACAGCATCATTAAGTAACGAGACGTTTTAGTTTGAGTTCAAATGTGCCGTAGTCGGTCTTGATCCGACCCCCAACGGGAATATGTCGGGCATCGTCCGTAAACCAGAGGGAGAACTGTCCTTTTTCATCATCGATCAGCTTGTCAGGTCCGAAGAGCTCGGGATCGACCCGCAGCACGCTGACTCGTCCGAGAATGGTCTTCATCCGCTTCTTCTCAACAACCTTCACTGGAACCTGATACACACGACCTCCATCCCCGATGAAGATCTCGAATGACCTACCTACTTCGAGAGGCTGTGTACGTATGAAGTAGATCGCCGACAAGATGTCCTGAAGCTGTCCAGAAAACTCCGTGGTTTTGTGGTGTGTCTCGCTGGACGGGTTGTTTGGGTCGCGGAGAGTCCAAGTCATGGTGCCTTTTGATCTATCGAACGTTGCTTCGGTCTTGCGAACCCGCTTTCCCTGTTCGTCAAGTATTGTCGTCTTTTGCACCGTGAACGAGACTGGCTCGACAGTCGATTCAACGCGTTCTCGAAACTTCAAATTAAACAATCGAGTGAAGAAGCCCTTGCTGGCAATGTCTGCACTGAAGGTGAGTGCATACGGCTCGTTTGAGTTCTTCATCGTTTCTATGAGTGGAGTGCGGCTTGCGCGAAACCGGAGCTCCGCAACATCCAGTTTCCGAAGGAGCGCACGCGAGAATTCAGCGTCGAAGTGGAGTTCTTCTGCTGGCTCGAATGGTCTACTGACTACAGGGGACTTAGGCTTTTGAGCACGCACGGCTGAAAAGCCGAATGCCATTCCTATTGCAACGACTGTTACCAGAATAAGGATGATGCTTTTGTGTCTTGGAAAACTCATTTTGGATAGTAAGCTTTAATCAGAAGGAGCGCCCAACCGACGATTAGACCTAGCGCTGCCCGATACTCTCTATAACGAAGATAAAGATCTCGATCGAACCTAATTCCAGATGCCTCGGTCTGCCTAAATGGTGTCAAGCGGGGAAAGAACAGCGGCACCGAGCGTTTATAGGCCTCGAAGTCCTTACCAAACAGCTCGGCCATAGTGGAGGCTTCGACGCGCATGACCGGAAAATAGATGCCAAGAAAGAGAGCCGCAAACAACAGCGCTAACACCCATCTACCCGAGGCTATCGTGAAGCCAAGCCCTAACAAGAAGCTACCAAAATAGAGCGGATTGCGTGTGAATGCGTAAGGGCCTGAAGTGGCGAGCTCCGCGTTCTTTCGTATGTGGCCGGCGGCCCAGGCGCGTATCGCAAGGCCCAGAACCGAAACGCAGGCGCCTACGACCAGTGCCGTGGGCGTGGGCTTGGCGAGGAAAATGAATAGTGCCGCGCAAAAAAAACCCAGCGGCACTCGCCAGCGTTGAATCCAAGTTCCGCCTCTTCGCATTGCTTTTAGCCAGTTCTATTTGGATTCCCAGTGACTCAACCCACCAACGAAGACAGCCTCTGAGGCGTCGCGACCACCACCGCCGATTCTTTTTCCGACAGCGTGGAGTACACGGTCCACTTCTATGTCCATGCAGATCCACTTCGAACAAGAACGACGATGACAATCCACACGGCAGTCGATATCCGTTCTTTCAACACAGATGTCCTCCGAACGCGGACTCCCATTACGCCACCATTCTGTAGGGCCAAACAAACCAACAATTGGCGTATTTGCAGCAACTGCGATATGTGTTGGACCGGTGTCGCCGCCGACGTAAACACGAGCCCCCTTTGCTAATGAATAAAAGCTCTTTAGCGAAAGATTAACGGGCCGAGCCTTGCCTAAGGCAGAAGCCCGGCTGACGGTTTCGGCTAGTTCGAGTTCGCCTGGTCCGTAAGTCACCAGAGAGTGAAGGCCGTATAGAGACCATAAAGCGTCCGCGAGTTTGCCAAAACGCTCGACGCTCCATAGTTTGGTTGGCCATCCGCCTCCCGGATTGAGAATCGCATAATTGCCACCGGTCTCCGAGGCGACTTTTTGAGCGTCGGCCTTATGCATCTCGGTGACACCAATCGGAAAGGAAAAAGAACGTGGGTCAGTTGGGACAGGAATACCTAAAGAGACCTCAACAAGTCGCAACGCCTTCTCTATGACGTGGATTTGCTTGGGAACAAAAACTCTCTTCGATAGTAGAAGGGAACTGGCCGGTTCTCGCAAGCCAACGCGGGAGTAGCCAAAAACACGACGCGCGCCCGACAGGCGCGCTATGGAAGCGGATTTCAGTAGTCCTTGGAAATCTAGAGCCACATCGAAGGCTGAGGCGCGTAACCGACGTAACTGCTGGCGCGGTGCCCGCAGCGTCTCCCCAGACATCAGCCAGCGCCTCAACGCCTTCGTGTCGACTTCGATGAGACGATCAAGGAGCGGGTTGTCTTTCAAAATTTCGGAAGACCTTCGTTCTACTACCCAGGAGATTTCAGCGTGAGGCATCTCGGAACGTAGAACTGCCAAGGCGGGTAAGGTGTGAACTATGTCGCCAATACTTCCGAGCTTAACAATCAAAATTCGCATGGAGATTGCTTCACGTGCCGCCGAAATACACAAACTTGAGCTTAGCCTCAGTCACCTTCTTACCCGACTTCAGCTTCGTTAGAACTCCCTCAAGTACGGGTGTATTTTCGTCCAAAGTTAAGGTTTCGAAAACGCCACCCTTGAGAAATCTTCCCGCGAAAGTGTACGACACGCCACCAACGGCCACAGTCGTAAAGGTGAAATTCTCTCGACTAACATTAAGCGCCTTGAAGCGGAAGTTTCTCCCATTGTTAAGCTGAACTCCGGGAGAAGGAAGCCGTCTTAGTCGCTTGGCGTTCAAATTTATGCCGCCAAAATCCACGAATTCGTTCGGCGGCTCTCCGAGAATCCAGAAGGATCCGTCCGGATCAAACTTAGCGCGCTTGGTTTGTCCAGACACGCAGATCAGACTTGCCATTAGTAACGACAAGGTCAAAACTGCCGCCACCTTAAGGGATCTATCCATTTGTTTCCCCCAAGCGGGCCAAAATAGCTGAAGTTGAATGATCTTTCGGATCGCCTACAATCGCTACGCGGCCGCCATAAGATTGTACTACCGAGCGTTCAGGCACCGTCTCCTCCGTATAATCAGTCCCCTTGGCATGAACATCCGGCTTGAGCGCTAACAACAACTCCTCAACGGTTGGTTCATCGAAGATGGTGACATAGTTCACTGACTCCAATGATGCTACAAGTTCGGCCCGTTCACTGGCCGGTAGTATTGGCCGGCCCGCTCCCTTTAGATGAGCAACCTGGGGGTCCGAATTGATTCCAACTACTAAAACATCGCCGAATTCTCTTGCTCCAGCGAGATAGCGTACATGCCCAACATGGAGGACGTCGAAGCATCCGTTTGCCAGGACAATACGGGCGCCAGCATTTCTTGCCGCCTGGACGCGCGCGATTAGCTCCTCGCGATTCAAGACCAGTGACTTGCCGTCATCGTTACCTTTCAAATTCCACATCACTCAGCTTCAGAGTTGAGAATCGAATGCTCAAGTTCGTGGGCAGTTACGGAGGCTGTTCCTCGCTTCATAACAACTAGGCCGCCTGCGTAATTTGCGAGCCGAGCCGCATCGGCGAATGAGGCGTCAGAAGCCAGTGCAAGAGCAAACGTCGCTATGACCGTGTCGCCAGCACCCGTTACGTCGACTGGCTGTTGCGCGCCAACTGCGCTGATATGAAATGGTGGTGCGTCGTCTTCGAGCAACATCATGCCTTGCCCTCCGCGTGTAACGAGCATGGCGCGATATCCTAGTTGTTGTTTGAGCTCCGTCGCTGCCAGTTGCAATTGGTCAGCGGAGACTATCGGTTCACCAAGTAGGTGTTCGATCTCATCTTCATTTGGAGTCGCGGCAGTGAACCCTTTGAACTCTGACAAGCGAAAACGCGAATCAACGAGAACGGGAAAAGAACGCGCGAGGCTCGAGTCACGTACCAACGAGATAGCCCGACCATCAACCACACCGTAGTTGTAATCTGAAATCACGACAGCATCCGCGGAGGTGATCGTTTTTCCTAGTTGCTCGACGATTAGATTGCGCAGGTCAGCATCTTCGAGCGGAGCACTCTCGTAGTCGATCCTGATGACCTGTTGTCTGCTGGAGTGAGATTGACCCGCTAGAATTCGCACCTTCGTCGTGGTCTGAAGTTTTTCAGAAACCAGAAGACCGCTTGTATTAACTCCGGCAGCGTCAAGCTTCTCGCGAAGTTTAGTTCCTGCTTCATCCTTCCCGGCAACTGAGATCAACGAAACCGACGCACCAAGCGCAGCTAGATTCATCGCGCAGTTTGCCGCGCCGCCCGGCGCAGTTTCAGTATGTTCATGTCGGAGAATAAAAACCGGCGCTTCCCGGGATACCCTACTGATGGAACCATACAAAAACCTATCGGCGATGGCATCACCGACGATTAGAAGCTTCCGTTGGGGGAATCTTCTCACAATGCTAACTAATCGTTCCTGAAGTGACGTTTGTTTGGCGTTCAAGAAGCTGCCTCACTGACAACAGAGTTCTCTTCCGTGCGAAGAGTCGCACTTGGGCTAACAATCGACTTTACGGCCTCGAGTAAATTCTCACAAACGAGATCGGGCTGATGCTTCCATGAGTGGCGTTGATATTCCCACTCTCCGCGGCCGTAGCCGCTCAACACAAAGGCAGAACGTAAGCCTGCATTGCGAGCCAGTGCTATGTCGCTGTAGCGATCACCAACCATCCAACTTGCAGCCAGATCGATTTGGTAATCCTTGCTGGCGCGGTTAATTAACCCGGCCTTGGGCTTACGACAGTCGCAGTCCATTTTGTAAGGTGGCTCACCGACTGAAGGGTGATGCGCGCAATAGTAGATGCCGTCGAGTTGGGCCGAAGCGCTTTGCAAATCGCGTTGGAGCTGCTCATGAATCTTGAGTATTACGTCTTCCGAAAAATAGCCCCGCGCGACGCCCGCTTGATTGGTTACGACAATGGAGAGCCAACCATTCTCGTTCAGGATCCTTATTGCCTCTTCGGAATAGGGATAGAGGCGAAAACGGGAGGGATGGTTAACATAACCGACCTCTTCGGAGATTGTTCCGTCGCGATCGATGAACACTGCTGGCCGTTTCATATAGTTGATCATGCGACCGAGTCGCAAAGGCGTCTCACTGTTTTTGCAAAACTGCCTCGCTTCAGCAGCCAATGCGAACGCTCAAAAACCTCATCCACGCTGATCGCCGTCATGCACCGGTGATCGATTGGGCAATCGCGCAGCATACAGGGAGCACAGTCAGGCGGATGGCGCAATATCTCCGCTTCTGATGAAAAAGGACGAGTAGTCAATGGATTCGTTGGACCAAAAATTACGAGGGTTGGACGCCCAAGCGCTGCAGCAAGGTGAGCCGGACCGGTATCATTTGTGACAACTAGATCAACTAAACTGAGGACAGCTGTGACCTGGTCCATGCTCGTCTTTCCGGTCAGCAAAATCGGTCTGTTACGCATTCGATTCACAACTTCATTAGAGACATCAATCTCACTTTTGGAACCAATGAGCAATACTTGTCGATGGCCCTCAATTAATCGATCAGCCAACGCGGCATAGGCTTCCGCCGGCCAGCGCTTGGCCCTGCTGTTAATCGAGCCAGGACATATGGCTACCACCTCGCCCCCCTCCGTCACACCACACGTGCGAAGCAACCTCGCAGCTTCCGACTTCCTGTCTTCTGAAAGTTGGATTGCTGCGTCGGGTTCGGTTTCACAGATACTACTAGTGCCAAACAGCAATTGCTCGAGAGCCGTGATCAAATACAGATAATAAAAAACTTCGTGTTTTGACGATCGCCAATCCGGCAGTGTTACTGGATGGGTAAGCATTGCCTGACGCGACTCGGTCGCATAACCGAGGCGAACGGGAACGCCCGCCATGAACGGAATGAAGGCAGCCTCGAATGCGTTTTGAAACAGAACTGCTAGATCAAACTTTCTATGCCTCCACTCTCGAATTTGTGAAATTACCGAGAACACTCCACGTCGATCGTAGATAAGGACGTCGTCAATGAAATCGACGTCGGAGAAAACTCCTTTAACGCTCGGTCGAATCGCCAGTGTAATCTTCGCCTTTGGCAAGACCCGCCTCAACGCACGAAGGGCAGGCACGGTCATCAATGAGTCGCCGACCCAGTTGGTACCTCGCACAATGACGCGCTTAATGCTATCAGCCTGAACCTTTGTCATTACTTATCTATAGAAGTCCTCGAAGGCCTTCCTCCATACCCATCTGAGGCTGCCACCCCAACTCTTCCCGAATGCGTGTCAGATCAGATATGTAGTGCAAGGGTACCGGTAGAGGAAGGGCGGAGTCCTCATCGACGACAGGTTGCAGATCTATCATCTTACCGACCCTTTCTATTATCTCACGCAAGCTTGCTGCATTGTTGCGTCCACCACCCAGGTTGTAGAGGCCGAAAGTACGAGACGAATCGATGAATGACTGGCAAGCTCTGGAAAAGTCATCAACATACAAAATGTCGCGGATCGGATCGCACCCGGCCGGAAGCCTGATGGGCCAACCATGTTTGATCGATTCGACGTAGTGAGTAACGAAGCCATTTTCATTGCCCGACGTCGGGCGAGCGTACACCGCCGACAGGCGAAGGATGCACGCACGGACGCTCTGTCTTTTCGCGTAGTACTCAACATAGCGTTCGCCGATGAGTTTAGACCATTCGAACGCTGACTGCCCGCAGTAATCAGTACTACAGTCTTCGGGGACTTCCTGAAACGAACTGGCATGGCTGCCATATACGTCTTTCGTTGAAGCATAAATAAAAACGGAATTTGGCCTCATGTTGCGGATCAGATTCTTTGTTCCATTCGCATTTGTTAGGAAGCATTGATCCGCGCCGTCAGGAAGCTTATTCAGGTAGGCCGCAAGATGCACTACGACATCGTAATCTTCCACTTTTTCAGCATCTCGTTGATCGAGGATGTCCAGGTTGGATCGGCGGGAAAAATCATCGCCGGAGAAGAAGCGACGAACGTGAGTTCCCAAATATCCGCTTCCGCCCGTTACTAGAATTCTCATTTAGTCAGTTCGTTCTAATGCAATCACACCTTAACGGGTGTGGCCGTTGCAATCTGTCCACGAGCGAGCGCATTTAGTTTGGTCAGAGCTTCTGCGTTGCCAATCGCAATTAACATATCGCCACCTTCAATCCTCGCTTCGCCACTCGGGTTGAAAACTATTTGCCCGTTGTTACGTCGAATGCTGACAACGACGATGTCAAGTTCCGACCTAATGTTTGTTTCACTCAGTTTGCGCCCTACCAGAGGAGACATCGGTTCAACTTCGAGTTGTTCAAATCCAAGTTCGAGTTGATTGGCAGTAATGGAATCAAGAAAGTCGCCAACCGCTGGTTTTGTAAGGGCCATTGCCATGCGGTGTCCGCCGATTATCGTTGGGGCAACTACGCGATTGGCCCCAGCTCTTATTAATTTGTTTTCGGCCTGCTCTTCCGCTGCGCGCGCAACGATATGTAGATTGGGGTTTAGGTCACGAGCAGTCAAAACCACGTACACGTTATCGGCGTCATCGGCTAGACACGCTGCAAGCCCGCGAGCATGCTCGACTCCAGCTTCACGTAGACTCTCTTCGAGCGTCGCATCGCGGACCAGTACAGCAATGCCGAGGTTCATCAATTCTTCTACTTTTTTTGTCTCCCTTTCAATGACAACGAAGGTATCGTTGGCTCCCTGAAGGCTGCGCACCAGATGCGATCCAACTCTGCCCGCGCCACAGATGATAAAATGATCTCGCAGCTTGCTCATTTTTCGTGAACGACGTCGTTGACCAAAGGTTTCGAGCAATTCCGACTGAACGATTGACTGTACTGTACTCGTCAAGGCATAAAGCACAATTCCGACGCCTACCATCATGAACACCGTTGCGAACGCACGACCGGCAACAGTGCTTGGCGCCAGGTCCCCAAACCCTACGGTCGTGACAGTTTGTGCAGTCACGTAGAGGCTATCAAGTATAGACCACCCCTCCACCGTGTGAAATACGATGGTTCCGAGCGCTATCGCCGCTAGCACCGCTAAAACGCCCAAACAAACTCTGGTACGAATTCGAAAAAAGGAACGCTGGCGAGGGGGTGTTAGACTCATACGAGAAGATCGGCATCCAAGTGACCGTGGTAGGGAAAGCCACGTTAGCGAATGCGGGTAACCCTGTCAAACTAAACATCGACAGAACCACACGGCGAATGTTACGTAATATCTGAAGAAGTTAGTGAGGTTCATAGTGAGCCTCCACGATTCTCGTTTCTATGCCTGTACGCTATCCACCCAACGCCCCCTCCCCCGGAAGGAGTGGTCGTGATCTCAGGAATCAACGGGTTATGGCTTATGTCGAGCCTGAACCAAGCTTTAGTCGAAGATTCCTGCGCCGGCTCTTTAGCGTGCCGGTAATCATCCCCCTCGTCTTCATCGGAGCCGTCGTCCTGGGGGTTTTGATCTATTACTGGACTGTTTTTTCGGGGCGGATTGATAACCTTCTCAGAGGCGAAGTCTATACGCGTTCGGCTGGGATCTATGCAGCTCCCAAACAACTACGCGTTAACGAACCAATCTCACAAGAGGAATTGACTGCGTTTCTCAAACGAGCCGGATACGTCGAGAAGGGTCAACAGGGCGACACATCGCGCGGCCGCTATCTGCTGAATGGACAAAGGATCGATATTGAGCCAAGTAGTTCGTCAAGTGTTGACGGTCGGAAGCAGTTTCAACACGTCAGAGTCCAGTTTGCAAAGACGGGAAAGTCGATCATCTCCCTATATGATCTCGACGGACGAGGCTCGCTAGAACGCGTTTGGCTCGAGCCCGAACTAATTAGCTCACTAACCGGACGTGAACGCGCCAAGCGAAAGATCATCGGCTTCAGTGACCTGCCACCACAACTCGTCAAGGCGATAACAGTTACTGAAGATCGTTCATTCTTCGAGCACTACGGCGTGAACATCCGTGGAATCATCCGCGCTTTTGTCAGACGTTACGACGCAGATCCCAACTCTCCAATCGCGCGTCAGGGCGGTTCGAGCATAACTCAGCAGCTAGTCAAGAATCTTTGGCTGTCGCCTGAACAGACATTGCGTCGCAAAGTTGCCGAAGCCTATATGTCGATCATCCTCGAGACGCGTCTGTCCAAGGAACAGATCTTCGCGCTCTACAGCAATCAGGTTTACATGGGCCAGCAGGCGGGTTTCTCAATCAATGGCTTTGGAGAAGCCTCAAGTGCTTATTTCAATAAGGACGTCACCAATCTAACTCTCGCTGAGTCGGCATTTCTTGCGGCACTAATTCGAAGTCCCAATCGCTACAATCCCTATACAAAACTTGACACAGCGACCGCGCGGCGAAATCAAGTTCTCGACTCGATGGCTGAGGCCGGTGTCATTTCACAGGATGAGGCTAACGCAGCCAAATCTTCGCCGCTCCAAGTCGTTCCAGTAAAAGGACGAATCGATGTGTCTGATGCGCCTTACTTTGCTGATTACGTTCAAAACCAACTCGGGGATCTGATCGCTGGCACCGGCACAGCGGAACATCTGCGCATATACACCACGATCGATATGGACCTGCAGCGTGCGGCCTACGCTGCGTTGACGAAGCAGTTGGCCGCACTCGACAAAGTTGAGGCAAGGCGTTTTGCACCGGGCACGTTGCAGGCGGCACTAGTCGCGATGAATTCAAAGACGGGTGAGATTGTCGCAATGGTCGGTGGTCGAGACTACGCGAAAAGTCAGTTGAATCGCGCTTCCGACGCTTTCCGGCAGCCAGGCTCAGTTTTCAAACCGTTCGTCTATGCGACAGCATTAAATACTGCTTACGATCCCGTGCCGCGTGTGATCACTCCTGTCACGACGTACATGGACGAACGCAAGACGTTCACTTTTGACAACCAGGAATATTCCCCTGGTAACTTCGGTGAGAGCTACAGTAACGAGCCAGTGACTCTGCGTGACGCTCTGGTTCACAGTCTCAATGTCGTTACGGTCGAAGTAGCGATGGAGGTCACAATCGGCCGTGTAATGACTCTCGCAGCTAAGGCTGGTCTACCAAAACCGCCACGCTCCTATCCAGCGATGGCGCTCGGCACAAGTGAAGCAACGCCGTTGCAAATTGCATCGGCTTATACAGCTTTTGCGAACCTCGGATCCCGTACGACACCGATCGCTATTAACCGGATAACAACCGGCAACGGAATAACGCTTGCCGCCCCGACGACCCAAAGGAATGAAGTGTTTCGTTCGGACGTTGCGTACGTGATGACGTCGTTTATGAAAGATGTCATCAACCGTGGAACCGCAGCAAAAGTGCGAGCCCGTGGTTTGAAGGCGACGCTAGCTGGTAAAACAGGCACCTCACGTGATGGCTGGTTTGCCGGTTACACGCCGAATCTCGTTTGTGCAGTGTGGGTTGGTTTTGACGACGGGTCGCAATTGGGTTTGACTGGCGCAAATTCGGCGCTCCCAATCTGGGCCGACTTCATGCAAGTCGCGCTGACAGAACATCCCGAATGGGGAGGGGATTGGGAAATGCCTGCGGGGATCGAAGAAGTAGAAGTTAATCCCAAGACGGGTGAACCGACGGCTCCGGGCGACACAGAAAAACGAACGGAGCTCTTTATCAACGACACAGGCCCAAATCATGCGGCAGAATCTGCGACGGAAGAAGCGACACCTGAGGAACTGCCGAGCGCGTCACCGCACGTTGAAGCGCCAACTTCCCTTGAGCCATTGCCGACGCCATTACCATCTCCTTCACCGCGCAAAGCACCCCCGTTACCTGATAGTCGTCTCGAAGGAACGATCACGTTGGACATCGACCCAACTACCGGCCTCATCGCCGTCGAGACATGTCCAATCATCCGAACAAAAACCTTCCTTCTTGGCACGGAACCGAAGAAGTACTGTGGACCGGAGTATCACAAGGGAAGGACCATCGAACCGGCCTCAGGACGACCAAGGGTGGTTAGCACACCACCAAGGTGAGCTTCATAACCCGCTAAGGGCCGCTTTGAGTGTTTCGATGGCAAGGGCGGCCGCGTGAAGTTTCCTTGATGGTAGTCCGCCGACCGCATTGAGAACGTCAGCGCGCGTCAACTGCATCGCCTCCGAAATTCGTTTTCCGATTAGCAACTCTGTTAAGACGGAACCACACACGAGTGTAGGAGGGCAACCGTACGCAAGGTATCGAACGGCTTCAATTCTGTCGCTATTGACTCTCAGCGAGAGACGCAATCGATCGCCACACACCGGATTTGTTTCTTCCGCGATAGCGTTTGCGTCCGGCAACTCACCGGTGTTGCGAGGATTTGCGAGATGATATTTGAAGGTAGCGGAGTAGGCCAAGATTCGGGTCCGTAGCAGATAGTTTTTCTTCTCATTCGTATCGAAACTTGAGAGGTTCGCGATTACCTCGAAGCCTGGAACTCTAAACTTGAAGCCTTATTCAGCGGTGAAAGCTCACGAAGTCTTTCGACTGCCTGAGACAAGACATCGACCACGTAGTCAACATCCTCCTCAGAATTGTCCTTGCCGAAACTAAACCGAACAGAGCCGCGTGCAAGCTCGTCATTGCGACCGAGGGCGCGGATCACAGGCGACGGTTCAAGCGTGCCGGATGAACAAGCGGACCCAGTCGACACTGCCACGCCTTGCAAGTCCAGATTTATCAACAAGCCTTCGCCTTCAATGAAGCGAAACGAGATGTTGGATAGATGTGGCAGCCTATGGTTCCGATCACCGTTCATCACCACGTCGCTGATGCGAGCGCTAACCTTGCTCTCAAACTCATCCCGAAGTTTCTGATCATGAATGGAGCGTTGTTGTAGCTCTTCTTGAGCAAGTTTCGCTGCCTCGCCGAACGCCACAATCCCAGGAACGTTTTCTGTACCTGCGCGTCGTTCGCGCTCCTGATGTCCACCAATGTTTTGACCAAGAATACGCACTCCGCGGCGGACGAACAGCGCACCGACACCCTTCGGTGCGTAGAGCTTATGGCCCGACATCGAAAGAAGATCACACCCAATCTCATCTACGTTGAGGGGGATGCGTCCTGCAGCCTGCACGGCATCAGTATGTAACCAGAGACTTCGCTGCCCAGCTTTTCGCTTGTCACGAATAATCGAAGCGATTTCACTAACGGGCTGGATTGTTCCGATTTCGTTGTTGGCCAGCATCACCGTAACCAACACAGTGTCAGGTCGAATGGCAGTCTTAACATCGTCAATCCGGACGACACCGTTTTCATAGACCGGCAGACGAGTGACGTCCCACCCGCACTTTTCCAGCGCATCGCAAACACCTCTAACCGATGGATGTTCAATCGATGAGGTAACGATATGTCGACCGTAGTTTTGTACGGCTTCACACAGACCACGGATCGCCAGGTTGTTTGCTTCAGTTCCACCTGAAACAAAAACGATCTCGTTCTGTTTGGCTCTTATAAGAGCGGCTACTTCACGTCGAGCCCGGTCAACACCGGCACGCGCTTGCTGGCCGAAGCCATGGACGCTGGAGGCGTTGCCAAACGTCTCGATTAGCGCACGCGTCATTGCTGCTGTAACCCGCGAATCCACGGGTGTTGTGGCACTGTGATCTACGTAAACTCTACGGTTCGACATCAAAATCAACTCCGAAGTCGCCAACCTCTGACGCGGAATGATGCATCTGAAGGGTCAGTTCTGAGCGGCTCTACGAGTCTAGGTTGCACACAGTGGAGCGTCAAGCACATATAGTTTGTTGACTGAGGCCGGCGGGTGGTAGCATTCGTAAGTTGCTAGATGGGCTCTCCCAAGACGCTGCGGCTACTTTGAAGAGGCCGTAATTCTTCGGAAGGACAGAATGATGAATTATCTCAAGCTTCCCCTGGTGCTCTTACTGAGCATCGTCATAACTGGTTTTTCAGGTGTAGTTTCAGTCAGCTCGCCCCTCAGCGCCGTGCAGGGACAGTCGACCGCTCTCGAGCGTGGCTATCGCACCGGTTATTCGGACGGATACACGGCTGGTTTCAAGGATGTCACAGACGGAGCAGCACGCGATTACCAAAACAAAGAGGACTATAAGCGCGCGGACCGCTCCTACAACGACGTTTGGGGACCACTAGAAGACTACCGCGATGGCTACCAGCAGGGTTTCGAGATTGGTTACTCCGCAGGTTACGAACGTCAACAGTTTAATTCGACGCTTCCCACAGGACTCCGACGTCGCACAAACACAGGAGCGCCAACATCGTCCGATAACTCCGGCACGCCCACTAACCCCGACACCAGTGCTTCGCCGACGATGACGGGTGGGGTTACATCCAGTGGTTCGTTGTCGATTCCGAGGAATACGATTCTGGCTCTTGAGCTGTTAACGCCGCTCTCCACGGAAGCGACGCAGCGTGGCGATCGTTTTCAAGCCCGTGTAACTGAGCCGGCAGAATATGCAGGAGCGATAATTGAAGGACGTGTGTCGCAAACTAAGCGTCCGGGAAAAGTCAAGGGAGTGGCTGAACTACAACTCGCGTTTGAACAGATCCGCACAACTGACAACCGAGTCGCCGAACTTCATGCGGTACTAATTGAGATTGTTCCAATGGGACAAAGCAGCGAAGCACAGGTCGATCCAGAAGGCGGCGTGAAGGGGCGCGATTCTACGAAAGATGACGCCGCGAAAGTTGGAGCTGCATCGGGCATTGGCGCAATCATCGGTGCTATTGCCGGTGGGGGCAAAGGCGCAGCGATTGGTGCCATCATTGGTGGCGGCGCTGGGACCGCCGGTGTGATGACTCAGCGCGGCAAAGACATTCGACTTGAACGCGGTCAGCAGATGAAGATTCGTACCTCAACCGATACGAGCGTCTTGTGAAGGCAGGACATCGGGAAGTGAAGACGGGGAGAAAGGGCACGCGATCGCCCAGTCTCCCCGTTATTACTTTGCTTACCGACTTTGGAACAGCTGACTACTTTGTTGGCGCGGTTAAGGGAGTCATCCTATCGCTCAATCCGCTGGCCGTGATTGCCGACATAACTCACGACATTCCACCACAAGACATCGAAGCAGGAGCGTTTGCCCTGTTGGCTTCCTATCGCGCATTTCCAGTTAAGACGATCCATGTTGCGGTCGTCGATCCTGGGGTGGGTTCCGCACGCAGACCTATTGTCCTTGTCGCCGGCGACCACTTGTTCGTGGGACCGGACAACGGAATTTTTAGTTACATCTATGAGAATGAGCAATCACACCAAACATTCCATGTGACAGCGGAAAAATACTTTCGGCAATCACTTAGTTCAACATTTCACGGTCGGGATCTATTTGCGCCTATTGCCGCAGCTCTTTCGCTGGGCATTAAACCCGACAACTTTGGTCCCATGATCGTCGATGAGATCCGCTTACCGCCGTTGGCACCACTTCGGCAAAAGAACGGCAGAGTGAGAGCGCGGATCATCCATATCGATCGTTTCGGGAACTGCATTACCAACATCACTCGAAAGACTTTAACTTCCGACAAAGAAAATACGACAACACTCCTGATTAAAGGGAAGTTGGTCCGGTCTTTCAAAACGTTCTTTAGTGACGCTAATCCATCGCGCGACCAGTTGTTTGCCATTTGGGGCAGCGCAGGATTCCTGGAAATCGCTGTTAATAACGGCTCGGCTGCCAGGATGTTAGCGGTAAAGCGAGGGGAAACAGTAATTCTTGAAACGAAATAAAGGGGGTGGCAATTTCAAGTACCTCACAAGAATAGGACAGTTGGGAAGGGGGCAAGCGGGCAATCTCAAGCATCTCTCAACACAGATCCCCAGCGCGCCCCCGCTCGCTCCGCCTCCGCAACCGCCAGATTGAATATTTAACTTGAATAGAACAGGGACACACCTTCAGGCCTTTGACATTGAAGGACAGTTAGGAAGGTGGCAATTTCAAGTACCTCACCAGAATAGGACAGTTGGAAGGGGCAAGCTACCACATCCTCGCCCCCGCAGGTTCGGTTGAAAGCTTCTGCTGCTCAAAATTGGACCAGCTGGGTAGCTTGGATCCTTGTCGCTCTAACTTTTCTGATGTGGATCGGCGGGGGCGCGCTCGGTACCATTAGCGTGAGGTTCCTTATCTTCCGCTTGCCCCCTTCCCAACTTGTCCTATTATTGTGAGATCCCTATATGCTCCGCTTACCCTTCTCAACTTGTCCTATTACTTTCAACAGTCTCGGTGCATCGCTTGTCACTGCCGCACCGCTTTGTTATCTTCGCTTTCACCGTAAATACATATGACTGACAAAGCAAAAGAAACTCCTACAGGCAGCGCCGCTGCAACGGGACTTCGAGGTGTTGTCGTGGGCGCGTCGACAGTTTCCGATGTAGTCGGAGACAAGGGCGAACTAATTTACCAGGGTTACAACATCCACGATCTCGCCAGGCATTCCACTTTTGAAGAAGTCGCTTTCCTGCTCTGGAACAAGCGCCTTCCTCGCCCTGCTGAACTCGCGGATCTGCGACGCGCACTGGGCCAATCATATTCGGTTCCGAAGCCAGTTATTGACTTACTGCGTCAGACACCCCGTGAAGCAGATCCAATCGACGTTCTGCGTACAGCAGTGTCGGCACTTGAGTACTATGACGCCTCGGCGCGCGACATTTCCCAGGAAACAAGCCGGAGAACTTCCATAAAGTTAACGGCGCAGTTTCCAACGTTGGTAGCCGCGGCCGAGCGATTAAGGAAAGGCCTCGAGCCGGTCAATCCACTCCCTGAAGCAAACATTGCGACCAACTTTCTTTATATGCTGAAGGGAGAAAGACCTTCTGAGCATGATGCGAAGTTGTTCGATGTTTGTCTAATCCTTCATGCTGATCACGAACTGAACGCATCGACATTCGCCGCACGTGTAGTGGCGGGTACCCTGGCGACCATGTATGCCTCTGTGGTGGCTGCTATTGGAGCGCTTTCGGGTCCGCTTCACGGCGGCGCAAACACTAACGTAATGAAGACATTGCTCGAAATTGGTGAAGTGGCAAACGTTGAAGGCTACGTAAAGAAGGCGTTGGCAGAAAAACGAAAGATGATGGGTTTCGGTCACGCAGTTTACAAGACGGAAGATCCTCGCGCGACGCATTTGCGTCAGTTTTCAAAGGAGATGGGCGAGCGGGCCGGGGAGAGCAAGTGGTATGAAATGTCGCGCAAGGTTGAAGAGGTCATGATGCGTGAGAAGGGGTTATATCCCAACGTCGATTTCTTCTCGGCCTCCACCTACTACATGATGGGAATTCCGCTGGAGTTGTACACACCGATTTTTGCGGTCAGCCGGATTACAGGTTGGACCGCACACATCCTCGAGCAATATGCCGACAATAAATTGATTCGGCCGCGCGCGGATTATGTCGGTCCGCGTAACGTGACTTACGTTCCGATAGACCAACGATAAGTAGTTTGGTTCACTTCAAACTTGGCGGCACGGCAGCAGCGTTTCCGTTTAGAAACCGATCGAACCAATAAAGCTGCCAATTCAAACTCTCCACTATATGCTTCGGCTCTCCAGTGCGCGTGAGATTGTGATTCTCACGCGGGAACATCACAATCTCAGTAGTCACTCCGAAGTGTTTCAGCGCGCGGAACCACTGCTCACCTTGTTCAAGTGGAACCCGGAAGTCGTTGTCTGAATGCAGAATCAAGGTCGGGGTCTTTACGTTCTTGGCGTACTTCAGAGGTGAACGATCCCAGTAAAGGTCAAAATTCTCGAACAGGTCGCCACGAAAATCGGGAGTGTGTCCGTAAGCGCCATCGCGAGTGCCTTCGTCTGAAATGAAATTCACAACGCTGCGAAGCGAGACGGCCGCTTTGAACCGGTCCGTGTGGCCTATGATCCAGTTGGTCATGAATCCGCCGTAACTGCCGCCCGTTACACCGAGCCGATCAGAATCAATCCACGGATAACGCTTCAACGCAGCATCCACGCCGTTCATGACGTCGGTATAGTCCTTGCCGCCCCACTCGCCGACAATGCCACGTTCAAATTTCTGACCGTAACCCGTCGAGCCGCGCGGGTTCGTAAAAAGAACGGCATATCCCTTTGCCGCGTAGACTTGAAACTCGTGAAACCAATCAACGCCATACTGTCCTGCTGGTCCACCGTGAACGCTTAGAATCATGGGATACGTTTTCCCCTGCTGCCAACCGAGTGGCTTTACAAAGAAACCATCGATATCCCAGTCGTCCGCGCTCTTGTAACTGAAGCGTTCGATGTCGGCAAACTGCAATTGCTTCCACAGCGCTTCGTTCAAGTTGGTTAGTTTGCGTTCCTTACCTCCTGAAAGATCAGACGCGTAAAGATCATCAAGATGTGTGAAGTCATTCACCATGTACACTCGGATGTTCGCTCGGTCATTAAAGTCGGCATTGCGCACCGCGCGTGCAACCGAGCTGATCTGTTGGACGGATTTCCTGGCCACATCAACACGGAAAACTTGAAACTCGCCCTTTACTCCAGCTTCAAAGTAGATTGAGTTTCCATCCTGAGACCATTCGAGTCCGGTGGGTATCAAATCAAGTCCGTTTGCTGCCAACACAGACTGTGAACCACCTGTCGTCGGTGCGAGCCAGATCTTCGGATGATCTCTGTCATGCACTTCGCCAGTAAAAGCGATCGTCTTTCCATCTGGGGACCATCTTGGACTGTTGTCGCTCTCCTCATGATCGGAAATTTTTGTGAGTGGTCCGCCGTTCGCCGAAATAACCCAAACATCGGAGTTGCGATTCCCGTCGAACTCCTTGCCGCTGCGATTCGATACGAAGGCAATGCGCGACCCATCCGGCGACCATTGGGGATCGCTGTCGTTCCAGTCGTTCCCCTCAGTGATCTGTTTGCTCGTACCCGTTTTTACATCCACTATCCACAGATGAGTGCGCCTATCGTCGAACCAGCCGGTGTCGTTGAATTTGTACGAGCTGTTCTTGTAGTGGCGCACATCGCTGCGGTCTTTGCTATCAGGCCGACTATCGCTGGGTCCTGTACGACTCACAACCACCAGTCGATTCCCGTCGGGTGACCATTGAAAACTGCTGACACCATTCTTCAGGTTAGTAATTTTTCGCGCCTCACCCCCGTTCATGGACAACGTGTATACCTGCGCCCGCAACTGGTCCGTGTTGCCTCCTGTTCCTGCTCCTGCCGCCTCTCCCGTGGGCCGGCTTGAGAGAAACGCAAGCAACTCCCCATCAGGACTCCATCTCGGCGAATTTGTCGATTGGAGACTCGTCGTAAATTGCCATGGCGGCTGGCTGCCGTCCGTGACCACCATCCAAATGGAAGAGTTGCGTCTGTTCTGTGCGCGATCGACTTTCGTTACAACGTAAGCAGCAACTTTTCCGTTAGGCGAAATGCGTGGATCGCTCAAGAACTCGAATGAGAAGTAATCTTCGGGAGAGATACCGCGCGGAGTTTGTTGCCCCAGCGCATTAGTTACAAGCAATAAACAAAGAACGAGGGCGGAGAGTCTTCTAGATGAGTACATTGGGATTTTGTTGGGCTTTCCGAGTGACTGGAATTGTTTCTAGCGGGGCCATAATACATCCGCTTTTTGTATCGACGGAAGCTCATAGATCAGGATTTTGGATCCACGGAAACTCCGTGGCGTCGGCACTGGGACCGCGGGTGTCTCGCCTGCCGTTACGACTAAGGCCGCGACCGATCACCCAAAACACCTTGGTAATAGATTGCTCGGGGGTTGCGAGTAGACGGCTTTACGAAGTTCCTCTGCTTGCCTTTATCACGACGTGGGGCAGGCGAGACGCCTGCGGTCCCAGTAAGGCGGTCCCAGTAAGGTAGCGGGACCGAATCACTATCGTGCTGCGGCTTCTTTCGGGGCTGCTGAGGACATGAAGTAACCTTGGCGGGAACTTACGAGGAGCTTCCTGTTCTTACCCTTTTCGTCCCGCGCTTTCACGCGAACTTCCAAACTATGCATACGACCGTCGTCTGTTTCATTTTCCGCTAGCGCGAAGCCTAGACTGTAACTGGCAGTGAGGTTGCCGATGATCTTGTTGAGTCCGGCGCCGTAGTCTTTCACGCGGCCTACTTTTACAGCCTCACCGCCAGATCGTTGGGCCAGATACTTCGCGCTTCCATAGAGGCTCAATCCGAACCAACCCGCAATGGGTTTGCCAACCGGCATGAGAAACTTGAATAGCGTGCGAAGTTCAACCGTGAGTGAATTGAAAATGACGTTGTTACGAATCAGGATCTGCTCGGTTGCGTCGCGATCCTCGAAGAAGATTGGAGCTATTCCATCTGAAACCCAGACCACAGAAACTTGCGAGTTTGGTCGCATTTGTGCCGCCGTGCGTGTGGCGTCCCTCACGGCCGCGGCCATATCATAGATATCGTCTAACTGGATAGTGATGTTTCCATCTTTGCTCACGCGTTTCACATCGACACTTCCATCGCGCCTGACTGTTCGCGTTAGGACGGCTCCGTTACGCCCCTTGATGGTTTCTGTTTCGACGATCTCGTTGTCCTTCGATTGGTTAGGCTCAGAACTGATTTCGGCTTTTTGCTCGGGCTGAGCGGGTGGCGGTGTAGTTTTAGCGGCGGTTGCGCTCTTTTGCACTTCTTCTGCGGTCTGTCGTTCGCTTGCCACTTTTTCATCGGGCGATTCGGTGGTGGTTTCACAAATGGCCTTTACTCGGACCATGGCGGCCGCCACTTTTGCTCGGTCGTTAGTAAATTCGGTTAGCCAAAGTCGTTGTTCATCCTCACCAATATCCATTGCCATGATTGCGACTTCATCTCCCGGCGGCAGCTTGGCCAACTCGTCTTCCATGGCTTTCAAAATTTCCGGTCTCTTCAAGAACCTTCCCGCACCGTCTTCTCGAAGGTCCAGAATTAGAATCAGCGCGAGCGGCTTACGCGCCTGGCCTTCGCGCGTGAAGTACGAAATGCTGCGTGGTTTCCCGTCGTCGAGGACTTCGAAGTTTTCAGTAGTCAGATTTGATATCGGAAGGTTCGTTCGCTTGTCCTTCACCAACGCGTCCAGAAACACGACGCGCGTCTTGATCCGAATGGTGTCTTCAACTTCCTGAGCGTGAGTCGCGAAGAAGGTCAGCAGGGTTAAACTGATGAGCAGCAGGAGATTCACGCAAAGACGCAAAGGCGCAAAGCCAAAACATGCCAGGCATAGTCGGCCGGCCCCGGTTTTGAGAGAGCGGTGTTGCGGGCGAGCGAGCAAACTTTGTCGCTGCGTGACCTTGGTTTCGCGCCCTTGCCTCTTTGCGTGAACTTTGTTCAAACGATGGCTGTTCATAACTAGAGCTCGCTACTGATCGATGATTGTCGCTTCTTCAGTGATGTTCTTACCTGCGTTTTCAGGATCTCTCATTAACAGGGCCAGGTTCTTTGGAGACAACGTCACCTGGACTACGGTGGCGTCGCGTTTTTCGATTGTGATCACCAGAACGTTATACTTTTCGCCGGAGCTGCGCAGAAAGATGTAAGTCTGTTCTTCATTGGTAGCAGAGAGAGTTTGAATTAGAGGCATCCATGTTTGGATCAGTGCCGCATTAAGTGAACTGCGAAATTTCGTGAACTCACCGTTAAACTCCTGGTCCTCAAACACGGCCAGCTTGATACTGCCCGCTTCAGCTAACCGCCTGGCCGTGCCGCCTTTAATGCGAGCGGCAGTTCCCACCACTTTCATTCCAGCCTTTGCTAAGAAGGGAATCCCCTGATGCTTCACGCCATAAAACTGCTCGATCATCTTCACAACTGACTTGAAGTCATCGTTCTTTGCGTGTGCTACGGCTGCGGACAAAAGGAGTATGAGAACGAACGTTGCGAATCTGTTGATTGAGGTATTGTTCATCGAAAACCTCACTGGTCATCTTTTTTGTTCTTCGGTTTTGAGGTTTCGATACCGAGGTCGGGAACGCCAAACTGACCTTCAAGTTTAGCGAGCTTTTCGAGGTCTACTGGTCCAACAATATTGACCACGGTGAGTTCTCTGTCGTCTGTACTAAGTACTGCCAAGCCGCCGACTTCAGTGCCATTCAACAACAGATACACTTCAATGTTGCCTTCCTTCTTGCTGGTTACGTTCAACAGACGTGTCCACGCTGGACCGCGAAGTTGTGAACGGATCGACTCAACATCCGCAGCGGTGTACTGGCCGTCGACCTCAAACTCGAAGCTCTTAACGTAAATCCCCTTAAGTCCGTTGATCAGCTTCTTTATCTCTTTCTCATCAGCATCCTGATCGGAGAAGACCTTAGCTGCCAGTTGCACCAAGCGCTCGTCTATGTTCACGTCGACGGTTTGACTGGCTTTAGCAGCCAGGTGATCAAGACCGCTCATTTGGATTCGGGAAGTCTGTGCTCTCGCAGCGACTGACGAGAGAATGACGAGCAACACGGCAATCAGCGGCGTTCTCGGTGTGATTTGGAAGAGTAATTTCATGTTTGCTCCGTTCATCCTACTTTGTGTTGGTTCTTGATCTGGCTTGATGGTCCAGAACCCTGAGTTTTTTTGTGAGCCAAATTCAGCTTCTCGCTGGCGAGGCGGAGCGCCAACAGTAATTGTTCCTTAGCTGCCCAGGCTTCTTCTCGTTCACGCTTTGCCAAGCCCTGGGCAGCAGAGGGGCGCCGGATTCTATTGCTTGCGACGACAAGTGGTCTCCGGTGACTGGGCCGGCTTTCGTAATTTGGCCTCTGTTCCTTCTCAACGCTACCTGAGACTTGCGCCTCGCGTTCGTTAATAATCTGAGTCGGACTAGCAGCAGGACGATCAATCTTCACTTGCGTTTGCGGTGGCGATTTCTGCGTTGCTACCCGCAGCCACAAACCTGTAGCGACAAGTGCAATGACGACAGTTGCTGCGATGGCCAGTAGCGGAATGTAAGTACGTCGCCGACTCACTAACAACTCTCTCGGAAGCTCCAAAGGCCTGGGCTGGTATCGCAGTATGCCTAGAATGTCTTCGAGCTGCTGTATCTCCAAATCCGGCTCGCCGCTCTTGTCCCACAAGTACTCTTCGTTCATAAGGCCTCCTTGGGCCCGAGTTTCTCTCGTAGTAATTTCATACCTCGGTGCAGGTTCACACGCACTGATGCGGGCGTGAGGCCAGTGCGCGTGGCGATCTCAGGTCCCGTCATACCCTCAACAAGTCGCAAGACCAACGTTTCTCGATAGGCGTCAGGCAGATTTCTAATTAACTCGAGGATCTCCGCAGCCCTCGATTCCGACGAGTCACTGCTGCGCACGTCTTCAGTTATCTCCACGGTTTCTCTTGAGCGTCTGTGGAAATCCATGGCGCGGTTACGGGCAATCATTGCTATCCACGGTCCGAACGCGGCCCAGTCACGTAATGTGTGTAGCTTCTTGAAAGCGTGAAGAAAGATGTCCTGAACGAGATCATCAACTTCAGCTCGCGGAACCCGAGCGAGCAAAATCCCGTGGACGAGTGGCGCGTAGAGATCATAGAGCCGTCCGAATCCATCTCGGTCACCTTCCAATACGGCTTTAACCAGAACGACTTCGTTAGCGGTCTCTCTCGGTTGCCGTTCCGTTGCAGCTTTTGCTTGAGGGCTCATCAGAAGCATGTCCGCGGTGGCTTCAAGCTCGTACATTACGCTGCCTCGATCGGGTTTCGAAATGCATGCTTTGCAAGTCTCTTTTCAAAGCAAGCTCGACAACAAGAATGATCTTTTGTGCTCGTTGTAAGCTGGCCTTTGTCAGCAAGTAAGACGGGAGAGAGGCGAAAACTGTTAACAACGCCATCTACTAGGCGTTATCCACGGTTGGTCGAATACTTATTCTGGGCGACGGTATCGCAGGGTTCTCTTCGGAAGTCAACTTTTCAAGTTCAGGTGTTGGAGACAACCAGGGCACTCGCCAAAGGATTACAGTGGAAACAATCAGCGCGACGGTACACGCGGCACCCCCTTCAATCCCGTAACTTCCTCCCGTTAACCAGGCAGGGCCAAGGTCTTCCCCCTTTAGCAGAGGATGTGATACGAGGGTGATGCCGCTGATAGGTAGACCAAAGATCCAGCCCAGTGCCCAGTTCCATGACCAGTGAATCGCCAATGGTAACCAGATGCTTCGAGTACGAAGATAAGCAACTGCCAACCATATTCCGGCGAGCGCAGTGTTTATAAACGTGACCCCAGGCACAACGTTTGGGTTCGACAGATGAACAGTCGCAAAAGGAACGGACGTTAGCAGTACTCCCACCCAGGCGAGTCGAGCGCGTGCGAATGTTTGGAGCGGATACCCTCTGAACGTCGCCTCTTCAGCAAAGGCAGCCATGAATAAGAGTACCGCCGATGAAAGGAGCGACCTACCAAGTGACCAGATCATTTCAGTGCCAGGTGCTGAAAAACGAAGACCACCTGCGAGAGCGGCGATGCCTACTGCGAGGCCAAGGGACGCAGTGCCCAGGACTAGTCCAAACAAAAAATCTCGAAAACAACCTTCGTGGATAGTGATGCCCAGAGATCGCCATGGCAAACCTTCAATAAGTCGTGCGCAGAGATAGCCGGCGCTAACAGCAGAGAACAATAACGAGAGCCGAAAGATTATGTCTGAGAAGAACTCCGCGTGAGGTACTGGCGGGACGGTGTGCAGTAGTACGTAGACAATACGTAGGGCTGTACTCAATAGAAACGAGATTGCGATGAAGGCAAAGACGAATAACAATAGCCGCCAACCACTTCGGAGTCGGCCAAACTTGTTGATAAATATCTTGCGAAGGTCCATTGAACTTGGCCGTGCATTCTAGCTCACAGTTTGGCTGAGTGACACCTTGTAACTGGTACCGCGGGCGTCTCGCTCGCCTCGGCACGCTGCCGACGACTAGTGCTAGCAATCTACTATGCTAAACTTCGGCAACGCCTTCATGAGTGAGAATCTGGAAAACTTGAGTCCAGAACGCAGGGAACGGATCCGTCGACGTCGGCGCCTCTGGCTTTGGGTGTTGGGTGTGACAGTCTCCTTGCTGCTTGCAATTATCGTATCGCAGCAGCTTTGGCTATGGACCGTCGTGCGCCCCGATACTACGTCGGACGCCCTCCTACTCTACGCCTTGTCTACACTCAACTTTGTCGCGTTTGTAGTCTTCTCATTTATCTTTGTTCGCAATCTACTCAAGCTGCGACGGGAACGAAACGAACGTCAACTCGGTTCGAAGGTAAAGACTCGACTTCTCGTTTATTTCATCTCTATTAGCTTCCTGCCAATCACGGCGATGGCCGTCTTCTCATATCTCTTTCTTAATCGCTCACTTGAAAAGTGGTTCTATCCATTTCCTGAAGGGATAGTTCAGCAGGCAACTGAGGTAAGGCGTGAAACATTGTCGAGTCAGAATCAGACATTGCGCGATACCGCCTCTCTTTTGGTCATGATTCTAAACAGCCAGGCGCCTGAAGATCGCCAGGGCACTTTAGACCAGGTCGTAGCATCTGGGCAGCTCGTCGGTATCGAGATTGTTGCGAGTGATGGAACCGTTGAAATGAAGAGCCGCGCAAATCTAACTCCGACGGATAGCACTAAACTTGAAGCGCTGTTCAGCGAAGCGCGTAAGACTAGAGAGGGCACGGGTGCCAATCTCGCCGATGGAAAAGAGTTTGACGCCATTGCAGTGCCATTGAATCAATCGGAAACCCTAATCATCGCGCCTCAAAAACGCGCGGAGAATGATCTCAACGAACTCATCACTGGTTCGGAGCGAGACTACCAGCAGCTCGTCAAGAAGCAACGTCGCGTCAGATTGTTAGGTTTGTCGACGCTCGGCCTGATGACCTTAATACTGTTGTTCGTGTCGAGTTGGGTCGCAATTTATTTAGCGCGTGGCATCGCAACCCCGATTAAAGCTCTTGCGGAAGCTTCGAAAGAGATCGCGCGAGGAAATCTGTCGCATCGGGTCACGACTGTAGCCGATGATGAGTTGGCTCTATTGGCTGAATCGTTCAATCAGATGACGACTCAATTAGAAGAGAATCGCAGTCGCATTGAGGCTGGCGCGGCTGAACTGCGCGACAAGAATCTGGCGCTCCGGGAACGACGCAATTACATTGAGACCGTACTCCAGTCGCTTTCAACCGGCGTCGTGTCCGTCGACGAGAACGACTGTGTGACAACGCTGAACGCTTCAGCGTCGCGGATGCTTGGGTTGGTTGATAAAACCGAGAGCAACCCAAGCCTAAGCAGTCTTATTGGCAGTGAAGACTGGATTGTTGTTGACCGGTTGTTCCGACGCGCGCGTCGAACAGGTCATGCCACCGAACAGACGCAGTTGGAAAGTGGCTCGGCAAATGGAAGTGGACCATTGCCTGTCGCGATGACAGCTACTGCGCTCCGTAATTCGTCGGGTCCGCGACGTGGAGTCGTTTTGGTTATCGAGGATCTTTCCGAGTTGCTGGCCGCGCAACGAGCAGCTGCGTGGAGTGAAGTGGCCAGACGCATGGCCCATGAAATCAAAAACCCACTGACACCCATTCAGCTTTCAGCTGAACGGATCGCCAAAAGCTACGGGCGCGCTACTGCAAACGGCCGCGGCAACTTAACCAATCAGAGTATTGAAGAACAGGTAGACGAAAAGCGGGTTGCGGCTGTTATTACTGAATGTACCGAGACGATCAGCAGAGAGGTCGCTGGACTTAAGGCAATGGTCGATGAGTTTTCTCGTTTTGCTCGGCTGCCTGCGACGCGTCCGGAACTCGCGAATCTCAATGATGTAGTTACTCATGCCGTGGGGTTGTATGAGGAACGACTTGATGGCGTGATCATTACGTTGGACCTCGATCACGATCTTCCCATTTCAATGATCGACGTGGAGCAGATCAAACGAGTTTTTGTGAACTTAATCGACAATGCACTTAATGCACTACCACCCGAAGCCGATGAAAAGCGGATCACGATTATTACACGTCACGATGTAGAACGAAGTCTTCTACGTTCAGAGGTGGTCGACACTGGTCAGGGAATCGAACCCGCAGACTTCAAACGGTTGTTTCAGCCTTACTTCTCAAGACGTGACAGTGGCACAGGTCTGGGGCTGGCCATCGTTCAGCGAATAATCCTTGAGCATGGTGGAAGAATACGTGCGGAGAAGAATCATCCGCGCGGGGCGCGGTTTGTGATTGAGCTGCCAACGACGGGATAAGAGAGTGCCGAATGCCAAATGCCGATTGGCAATTGGCACTCATGCCGTGCGAATTGTTTTAGCGCGAAGGGGATTGGTTGCGGATTAATAGAAGAAGAACTCAAGACAAATTGGCTATAGGCAATCGGCAATAACTCAATGGATTCCATTCTCATAGTCGATGACGAACGCGGCATACGCGATACGCTCCGAGCCGTGATGGAAGACGAAGGCTTTTTCGCCGACACAGTCTCGACAGGCGAAGAGTGTTTAAAGGCCCTGGGACGTCGTGCTTACGGTTGTATCTTGCTGGATGTTTGGCTTCCCGGAATCGATGGACTGGAAACACTGAAACAACTAAGAGCGTCAGGATCCGATGCGGCAGTAGTGATCATCTCCGGGCACGGCAACATTGAAACAGCCGTCCGCGCCACGAAATTGGGAGCATTCGACTTCATTGAAAAGCCGCTCTCAATTGAAAAGACCGTCCTAACTGTGCGGAACGCTTTGCGTCAGCAGCGACTGGAGTTGATGAATGCCGACATGGCAGCGGCATTGGCCAAAGAATACACGATGGTCGGCGAGTCTGTTGCAATGCGCGCCCTGCGAAAACAGATTTCAGTCGTTGCTCCCACCGATGGTCGCGTTTTGATTTACGGAGAGTCTGGAACCGGCAAGGAACTTGTGGCGCATGCGATTCATTCCGAATCGCGACGCGCGGCGGCGCCGTTCGTTGAAGTGAATTCAGCCGCTATTCCAGAAGAGCTGATCGAATCGGAACTATTCGGTCATGTCAAAGGAGCATTCACCGGTGCGACGGCTGCCAAAAAGGGAAAGTTTGAATTAGCCGACGGAGCTACGATCTTTCTCGACGAAGTGGGTGACATGAGCGCCAAGGTTCAGGCAAAGGTGCTGCGAGTGTTAGAGGAACAACGTTTTGAACCTGTTGGTAGTGGAACTTCGATCACTGTTGACGTGAGGTTGATCGCTGCTACAAATAAAAGATTGGATGTCGAAATTGAGCAGGGAAACTTTCGCGCCGATTTGTTCTATCGCCTCAATGTAATTCCTTTTGAGTTGCCGCCGTTGCGGGAACGTCTTGAGGATGTACCGCTCCTGGTTGATTATTTCAATCAAAACTTCTCGCGGTCTTATGGCCACAAGCCAAAAGAGTTCCTTGAAGAGGCGGTCGAACAATTACAGTCTTATTCATGGCCCGGCAACGTACGCGAGTTGAAAAACACGATAGAACGAGTGGTTATTATGCACCCCGGAACAAAAGTCTCAGCCACGGATCTTCCGCCGCAAGGCAAGGAAGAACCGCCTGCCGCATCTTTTCGATTTCCTTCCTTCAAAGAAGCCACGGAGGCCTATCACCGCGAGTTCATTCAGCGAAAGCTCGAGGAAGCTGATGGAAACGTTTCGCGAGCTGCAGAGTTAATGGGAGTCGATCGAAGTCATCTCTACCGTCGAATGCGCGCGCTTGGCATTCAGAATCGCGGAGAACGATCGCTGACTCCTTGACGCCTCTTAAAATCCGATGATCACGCAGTCTCCATAAGTTCGGACTCACCCGATAACAAAGCGGCGACATCGTTCGCAAAGATCTTGGACCTTTTCCAGCGTCGCCAATAGACCAGTTAACGAAGCCGCGGACAAGACCCAAGGCCTCTTGTCACAAATGACAAATGAAAAATGTCAAACGATATAGGACCAATGATTTCTTTTTTCTTACTCCCCGAACAAGCCTCAACTCGTCACCTTCCTTTGCAACTCTCTCATTGAGAATGCACATCAGAAACTTACGTTGACAATGCTGAGACAAATAGCTTATCAGTTAGATTCTGTCTGTTAAGCGAGGAAAGTGCTTGAGGTTGAAATGGATTTTACGACAAAAGAACTATTGAAGCGGTATGCAAAGCTGGCGATTGGGCAACCCTTTTCACCAGTCTTGCTGAACATTCTCGTCACTTCTGTATGTGACATGCGCTGTACTCACTGTTTCTTCACTGACGAGCTGGACGACAGGCCGCGCAAAAAACTCCAGATGAAAACGCACGAAATCGAGCGCATCTCCCAAACGCTGCGTGGCAACCTCGGCGTTTTGATCCTTGCAGGAGGTGAGCCGTTTACTCGGAAGGACCTGCCAGAGATCGCTCGAGCCTTTTACAGAAATAATAAGCTGGAGTCGATCTACATCATGTCCAATGGGCAGATTCAGAAGCGTATTTTGCCTGACGTTACCAGGGTCCTGCAGGAGTGTCCGAACCTCAATGTAACGGTTGCGTTGGGAATCGATGGTCCTAAGAGGGAGCACGAAAAGATTCGACAAAAACCAGGCTCCTGGGACATCGCAATTGATACCGCTCGTCAGCTTCAGGCAATTAAGAAAGAGTATCCGAGATTGGATGTCCAGACATGTACCTGCTTTATGAATTCAAATCAGGATACGATCTTCGAATGGTATGACTTTTTGAAGTATGAGCTTAAGCCCGACAAAGTTAACTTCAATTACATCAGGCCACCTTCAGCCGATCCACGTGAATTGAATATCGACCATTCTCGTTATGCAAAGCTCGCGCAAATGATCGATGACGATTCTCGTCACGCCGCAATCAAGAACAACTACGGAGGCAGTGCAGGATTCTTTAAGGCAGCAATCGATATCTACATGCACGGTCTGATTGCCAAGACGCAGGAAACGCAGACAGCACAGATGAAGTGTTACGCGGGTACGGCTGGAGGCGTCATCTACGATGAAGGCACAGTTTCATCGTGCGAGAATCTTGCACCGATAGGAAACCTGCGGGATTTTGACTGGGACTTCCAAAAGCTTTGGCTGTCGCCAGCGATGAAAGAACGTCGCAAGAAAGCATCTGACGGCTGTTTCTGTACGCACGAGTCGAATAGCTATTACCCGTCGCTGCCGTTTAATCCGGGCCATTTGATACAGATTAAGAAACTAGAGAGAGAGATGAAGAAGGCGCGGAAATCAATTGACCAGGCCGATCCTGAGCCGGACGGCGTGCGAGCGGAAGGATTTTGAATTGCCAATTGCCGAATTGTCGATTTGAAAGGTGATCAGGAGAAAGATCAAAGACGGAAGACCGAAGACCTAAAACCAAAGTCCCAGCCAAACATGCCTCCGCAACGCATACCAAAGATCCTGATAATTTCGTCTGATACAGGCGGGGGACATCGGTCGGCTGCCGCTGCGATTGTTGCGGGTGTTCAGAAGTTCCTCGAAGGTGAGTCCTACGCTATTCGAGTCGTGCGTGCGGTTGAAGAGTCGCACCATCTAACGGCAAAGCTGGTCCGCTTGTACAACTGGATTCTGTGTAATCGCCAGCACTGGATGAAATACTTCTACTGGTGCATGAATCATGTGCGGCCCGAAACACGCGAATTCTTTCATAAGCGATGTATTGGATATGTAGCCGAGCTCTTCGAGCGTTGGTGCCCGCATATCGTCGTAAGTGTTCACCCGCTTACGCAGCACCTTTTTGGTCGTGTTCTACAAGAACTGAAACTCGCCGACCGTATTCCGCTAGTATCGGTTGTGACCGATCCTTGTTATGGTTTCTGGAAGGGTTGGGCGTGCGATGCTGTAACTTTGTATCTAGTCGCAAGCGAAGAAGCCCGACGACAACTGATCGATTATGGAGTTTCACCCGAGCGTATAAAGATTTCGGGCATGCCGGTCCACCCGAAGTTTGCCTATCCGGGGGAAGAAGCCGCACAGGCTGCGCGACGCGCTCTGGGTTTGGACCCAGAGAAGTTTACTGTCTTTGTTAACGCTGGTTGGGTCGGTGGTGGGAACATTCCACTAATCTTTCGCGAACTCGTACGTGGCGAGTTGGATGTTCAAGCAATCTTTCTTGCTGGCAAGAATGAAGATCTACGGATGGCAGCGGAATCAATTGCTTTAGAAGCCCCGTTTCCAATTAAGGTGATTGGTTATTCCGACGAGATCGAAAAGCTGATGAGTGCTGCAAACGTTATGATTTCGAAGCTTGGAGGATTGACAACGTTTGAAGCACTGGCTTGTCGCGTTCCCATCATTGCCGACGTGATAACCGATCCGATGCCACAAGAGGCCGGGACAGCTGACTTGATAGAACAACGCGGCGCCGGCGTAATGCTAAGACGCTTAACTGATGTAGTTCCTGTCATTAGGCGAATGATGGAAGACGAGGTCCACTACTCCCGTATGCGCGCAGCCACAGTCGGTTTGGCTATCCCAAATGCTACTCGTCAAATCGTCGAAGAAATTGCAGCTCTCATCCCGCAACCGGAACGCGCCGTTCTAAGTGAAGTAGTTTCGGCTTGAGGCGTCGATTGACTGCCGGCGTTTTTCACGATTTAATCTCACGGCACAAAAACTAATCCCTGGTAGCAGCCCGCGCGTTTAATTGCTCAGATTGAAATTCTGAAACCGCCTGAGAATGCCTCCTACTAGCGGGTTTTTAGGAGAAACATAGCTAAGTGAGTCTGTTGCTTGAAGGAAAACGAGCGTTCATCACGGGTGGAACGCGTGGCATTGGCGCGGCACTTTGCGAGATCTTTGCCCGTGAAGGCGCCGATGTCGCATTCAACTACGGCATGCGTGATGACCTGGCAGCCGATATGAGTCGGAAGATCGAAGGTCACGGCCGGCGGGCTTTCAACGCCAAGGTTTCCGTTATCGATCGAGTGGGGATGAAGAAGGTTACCCGAGAGCTCGTCGAAAAGTGGGGCGGTATTGATATTCTCGTCAATAACGCAGCCATAAACCGCGGCGACAATTTTGCCACGACCACCGATCGCGCGTGGGATGAAGTAATTCATACCAACGTCGACAGTCTTTTCGCGGTTACGAAGCCGATATATAAACAGATGATCCGTCAACGCAAGGGAACGATTCTAAACATCACCTCCATCGGAGCGATGCGAGCGCTTCCTACTGCCGTTCACTATGCAACTTCAAAAGCCGCGATGATTGGATTTACCAAGTGTTTGTCCCGTGAGGCGGCTACGTTCGGCGTGAAAGTCAACGCAATTGCCGCGGGGATATTTGATACTGACTTGGCCCAAGCCCTGCCTGATCGACTACTTCAGATGCATGACTTTTGGACTTCTGCGGGCCGTCTCGGCCGTCCTGAAGAACTTGCTGAGTATGCGGCGTTTATGGTGAGCGAGCGCAACAGCTTCATGAGTGGCGAAGTAGTAATCGTTGATGGAGGCGCAATCACCTAAGCTCGACCGTCATTCTTGCTGTTCAGAGCCTTCAAGTTCCTTCACTCGTCGTTCCAGATCGCGAATAGTTCGTTGCATTTCTCCCAGACGACGAAACGCTGCAGTCGATCTCAGCCAGTCCCGATTGTCGAATGCTGGAATCCCCGAAATAACCTTGCCTGACGGAATATCATGACTAGTGGCACTCTTCGCTGTCAGCACTACATCATCACCAATCGTTAAATGACCAGCCACTCCCGCCTGTCCCGCCAGAATTACACGGCTGCCGATATGCGAGCTACCAGCAAGTCCTACTTGAGCACAAAGCAATGAATCTTCACCGACAGTGCACGAGTGACCAATCTGTACGAGATTATCGAGTTTTGAGCCGCGCCCAATGCGGCTTTCTCCCACCGACGCGCGATCGATAGTTGTACCAGCTCCGATTTCCACGTCGTCCTCAATCACGACTCGACCAGCCTGCGGGATCTTTAACCAACGTCGCTCTTCGTCCTTAGCGTAACCAAAACCGTCGCATCCGATCACGGAGTTGTTATGGATGATAACTCGCTCACCAATAACGGTGCGTTCTCGAAGCGCTACTCCGGAATGAATTATTGAGCCTTTGCCGATACTTACGTCTTCATACACCGTCACGTTGGAATGAATCCACACGTCTTCCGCTATCTCGACGTTGCGACCTATCACTGAGCAGGGACCAATCGCAACGCGTTCAGCAACTCGCGCCGAAGGATCAATAACGGCCGACGGATGAATCAATGACGGAACTTTTGGTTCTGGGTAGAAGATTCTCAATGCCCGCGTGTACGCGAGATAAGGATCCTTTACGCGCAGAATAGAGATCGTTCTTTCCGTTTTAGCCTCTTCGCCCAGGTAAATTGCCGACGCACGTGTTGCGTTAACTCGGGGTGTATAGCGAGGATTGGCTAGAAATGTAACGTGTCCCGCTCCTGCCTCATCCAGGCCTGCGGCGCCCGAGATTTCTATATCGTCTGTCACTCCCTCGAGGCGAGCCCCTGTTAATCGAGCCAGTTCGGAAAGTTTCATGGCGCGAAGTTTAGCCTATCAAAACAACAGGCGCACGTGTTCACATGATCGAGATTGGATCAATTTCCAGATTAATGGACCGCAGATTCACCCCTCGATCAGAGAGCGACTTCAGTGCTGCGTCGGCAACTTCGCGAATCTGCCGGCGACTGCGAGATTTGATGAGAATCTGAAAGCGATGTTCGCCTTTGAGTCGCGTAAGCGGCGCAGGCGCCGGACCGAGTATGCGACATTTACGATCTTTGTTAGCCAGATACAGTTCTTTCCGCACGTCCTGGCTGTCGGCGCGAACGCGACTCAAGTCAGGTCCGTGTATGAGCAAGCTGGCAAGTGCGACGAATGGAGGATAGGAATGATTTTGTCGATACCGAATCTCTTCGTTGTAAAACGATTCATAATCCTGCGCGCAAGCGTGTTTTAGGGCGTAGTGATAAGGATGGTACGTTTGGATCAACACCTTGCCAGGTCGATCACCACGGCCAGCCCGCCCTGCTACCTGCGTGAGTAGTTGAAATGTTCGTTCTGCCGATCTGAAATCCGGCAGACCCAGTCCAGCGTCGACAGAGACAACTCCTACCAAAGTTACATTGGGAAAATCGTGGCCTTTAGCGAGCATTTGAGTTCCTACCAACGTGTCGATGTGTCCCTCACTGAAGTCGAGCAGCGATTTTTCAAAACGTTGGCGGTGCGCGGTCGTATCTCGATCAATACGAGCTACGCGAAGAGTTGGGAACTGCTGCTTGAGTATCTCCTCAAGTTGTTCTGTTCCTTCGCCCACATAGTAAATGTATTTCTTTCCGCAGTCTGGACACGCTGTGGGCACGGCTTGGCGATGGTTACAGTAGTGACAGAGGATCACGCGCTCATGACGGTGATAGGTCAGGGTAACATCGCAGTTAGGACACTGAATTCTTTCGCCGCAGGAGCGGCAGAGTACGAAGCTTGAGTAGCCCCTGCGGTTAAGCAGAATGATCGACTGCTCGTTTCGTCCATGAGTCTCGCGAATCGCTTCAAGAAGTTCGTCTGAGAAAACCTGGGGTTTTCCGTGGCGGGCAAAAACATCTCTCATGTCTATTAATCGCGCCGTTGCCATCGGCCTTGCCGCTATTCTTTCAGGCAAACTCAGCAGCGTATATTTGCCGTTCCGCGCGTTGTGAAAGGTTTCCAGAGAAGGAGTTGCTGAACCCAGGACTACAGTTGCAGACTCCTTTTGCGCTCGCATGATGGCTGTGTCTCTACCGCTGTAGTAGGGCGAATCTTCCTGCCGGTACGTAGATTCATGTTCTTCATCAACCACAATTAGACCAAGGTTTTTCACCGGCGCGAACACCGCTGAGCGCGTTCCAATTACAATGCGGGCCTGGCCATTCCTCACTCGATTCCATTCATCAAACCGTTCACCTTTTTGGAGAGAGGAGTGAAAGATCGCTACTTCGTCACCAAAATGAGCGCGCAGACGTCGCGAGAACACAGGGGTAAGCGCAATTTCAGGTACAAGCATCATGGCTGAGCGACCGAGTTTGAGCGCGCTATGCATTGCCCGTATATAGACCTCGGTTTTACCGCTACCAGTAACGCCGTGCAGTAGAAAAGCTGAATATGATCCATCCGCTATTTGTCGCTCGATTCTGGCCAACACTGCCTTCTGGCCACTCGTCAGTTGGTAGTCTTCCGCTCGTGGTATTAACGCCTGGGCCAGGGGGTCGCGACGGACCACTTGGTTGAATACTTCCACGCGTCCTTTCTTTTCGAGTGAAGAGACTGTGGACGCCGCAACGTGAGCAAGCTTGAGCAGAGACTGCAACGCCATTGCGCCATTTGTTTCCAGATTGCTTATTACTCGTTGCTGCCCGTCGGTATATTTCGGTTCGCAAGTTTCGGTGAGACCCTGCTTCAGACGCACGAACCGGCGAAGTTTCGGTTTTATAAATGAAGTGCCCTGGTTTTGCGTTCGTTGTATTAGTCGCGACTGCTCCAATTCGCGCACCGCCCTCGCGATTTGAGTTGGGGCAGCCAACGTCGCAAGCGCATCTCTTCGCAACTCTCCGGCTTCGGCGACACTGGAAAGAATCGCTCGCATGAGGGTCGGCTGTTCACCCACGGTTTCGTCGAGTTTGGCTTTCCCTTCAGGGGTGATCTTAAGGACTTCATGCATTGAAGGGCTTATCCCTGGAGGTAACGCCGCTTTGATGACCTCGCCCAGAGGAGAAGCATAATAGTTAGACACCCAGCGAGTTATTTGCAGTATTTCTGGAGTGCACAGAGGAACTGAATCGACAATGGTTTGCGCCTCTTTGATGTCAGCTTCAGTGAGATCTGAGGAACGTTGCGCGTGAAGAGCGACGATGTATCCCGTCACAAGATTTCTGCCCAGGGGGACTACTACTCGCTCTCCCACTTCAGCAAGAAGACTCTGTTCAGGAGTCAACCTATAAGTAAATGTCTGGAAGACGTGAAGCGGAATTGCAACCTCGGCGTATAGTGAGCCTGAGGCGGGTACAATGTGAGGCGTGTTATGCAGTGCGGTTTCGGTTCCTGAGCTATTGGACACGGACGAGAAGTTAACGCAAATTTAGGAATGTTGACAGCAGTGGACAGGTGGTTGAGATCGAGTGGTTAGATTTTTGCCCAATTGTCGAGATACTCGCGTACTTTTTTTAGGTCCTCCCAAGTTTCCCGCTTCTTTGAAGGATCTCGAAGCAAGTATGCCGGGTGGTAAGTTGGCATCACTTTTATCCCTTTGTAGTCCTGGAAACGCCCGCGCAATTTCGTAATACCGTCCCTCGTATCTAAAAGATTACGCATTGCTGTATTACCCAACACTACGATTACTTCGGGTTGCACGATGGCAATCTCGCGCAGGAGAAATGGTTTGCACATCGCCGCTTCTTCGCTAGTTGGAGGTCGATTGCCTGGAGGGCGACACCGGTTCACGTTTCCAATCAAAACCTCTTCGCGTTTCAGACCGATTGCTTCAATGATCTTTGTCAGCAGTTGCCCAGCGCGACCCACAAACGGACGGGCTTGGGCGTCTTCATCAGCACCCGGAGCCTCGCCAACAAACATCAGGCGCGCCTTTCGATTTCCCTCCGTATGGACCACGTGCGTTCGTTCCTGGTGTAGCGGGCATCTAGTACAGTTTCCGATATCCGCATGAATCTGCTCGAATGATTCATCCGAAGGAGACAGACTTTGCGTTGCGACGCCGAGCTCACCAAATAGCAGGTTGGAGGCTGGGCTGGAAATGGTCGTTTGGGTACGCGACTGAATACCTTTGACCATAACAGTTTGCGTACGAGACGCGAAGACTGCATTCGGTTCCACGCGCGGCATTTTGGGCTGTAACGGTAAAGCGTCTTGGAGTTGAATTCCGTCGACACCTAAAGCACGAAGATGCTCCAGTTGCTTTTTCGTTTCTGTAATCAGGTTGGCCAGTTCTTGTGACGGAGAATCCATGGGGCGGCGGAGTGGTCCAATCGTGCAAGTTAAGGAGCTGAAATGCTTGAGACAGAGCTGCCCGAACGCAGTCGAAGGATGACATCCAGGATTCGGTCGGCGGCCTCTCTCTTAGACAACACTGGCAGTTCAATTGAAGCGTTGTCTCGAGTAATTATCGTAATCGCATTGCTCGGCGAATCAAATCCTGAATCCTTGCGTGTGACATCGTTTGCAACTATGGCGTCGAGTTTCTTGCTTCGCAGCTTCTCACGTGCGTTATTTGTGACGTTCTCAGTTTCGGCTGCGAAACCGATCACTAGCATTCCATTAGATCGCGTATTGGAAACTTGAGCAAGAACATCGGGTGTTCTTTCAAGGTTCAACGTTATTGTCTCTTGCGACTTTTTGATTTTTTGAGTTGCTCGTTCCGCCGGTCGATAGTCAGCGATGGCCGCAGCGCCGATGAAAACTGAGGCGTGCTGGGTTTCTCGAGCGACAGCTTGGGCCATATCTTCAGCAGACAGAGCTTGAATAAGTTTAACTCCACTCGGCGCCGCGACTGTGGTTATGCCCGCAACGACCGTAACCTGTGCACCTCGCTTGAGTGCTACGTCCGCGAGTGCGAAGCCCATTCTTCCCGAGGAACGGTTTGAAATAAATCTGACAGGATCGATTTCTTCTCGCGTCGCGCCGACAGTTATCAAAAAGCGTTCTTGGGCCAGGTCCTTAACCTCGGAGGTACGCGACGTTGCGAGGATTTCCAGAGCTGCAGCAACAATACGTTCAGGCTCACTTAAACGACCTGGACCGATTGTGCCGCAAGCCATCTCGCCTTCATCTGGCGCAATGATGTGTACTCCATCCGCTCGAAGCTGTTCCAGGTTTCGTTGCGTCGCTGGATGTTGCAACATAGTAGTGTTCATGGCGGGCGCCAAAAGTACGGGCGAAGAACAGGCCAAGTAAGTCGAGCTTAGAAAATCGTCGGCAATTCCGCGAGCGAACTTCGCAATAATGTTGGCGGTTGCCGGCGCCACGACGAGCAAGTTGGCAGTTTGGGCAAAGGTTATGTGAGCGATTGGATCTGGGTTATCTGGAGCATAGTCGTCGACGACGACGTGTGACCCGGACAGCGCGCGGAACGTAAGCGGTTGGACAAATTCGCAGGCTCGCCTGGTCATTGCTACCCTGACCGCGCAACCAGCTCTTTGGAGTCCTCGCAGAACTTCGACGGCTTTGTAGGCGGCGATACCCCCACAGACTCCGAGAGCGACATTGCCGATAAGTGACGAGGATTGAGAATCTGACGAAGCCATGCGCTTAACCGAAATCGAAGATCAATGTAACATTGCTGAAAGACAGGTGCAATTTAGTGCCGTTAAATCGTGACTATAATCGGCGTCACAATCAAATTAGGATAGACTTGAGCTAGGCGCCACAAAGCCATGGCAACTTTTAAGGCAACATTCTCTAGTATTGTCCTGCTTGCTACGTCTGCGTTCTCCGTCCACGCCTACCAAACCAGCCGAGTATCCGATAATGAATTTGGTCCGGTTGTTAGGGCTTATTTAGGATATCTACGAAACGAACAAGAAGTAGTTGACGATAGAATAAGTCGTCGAGAAATTAGTTCGAGTTACTATCGCCGTAATTCCAATCGAATAAAAGCGCTGCGACAAATGGCAGTACGTTTGGCGCGAGACACCCAGAATGATTATCTCCCGGAGCTCGAAGCCGTCGCCGGGGATGAGCTGGGTATGCTTTTTGGGCCTCGGCCGCCGCAGGTGGCGACTTTGGGGATTGGCGAAGTCCTACGAAATACATTTCGTTACCTGGGAATGGTCCGTGCGGGGGAGCAGTTTTACCTATTTGCGCGGTTGGATCCGTACGAACAAGCCGAACTTAACGAAAAGGCGACATCGAAGAAATCGTCGGTCGGTATGGACGCTAACTCAGGATTGAAAGTGGACCGGAAACCGTGAAGTGTTGGAAGGTCCATTCGCGATTTTGGTCTAAATTATCTCCTCGCGCCCGCTGAATGAGGCGAATCACTCTGTAAACGGTGACCAAAAAGTCTGGACGAACCAGGACCAGAGTGGTATCTTCTTGACCCAGCCGGAAAAAAGCACAGTTTCGTGGCAAAGTCAGGCCAAATGATTGTTGACAGAGGGCTTGCATTAGTGTAATAAATCCCAAGAGTTAATGGCTTTGCGGGCCATAATCTTCCAGCATTAGGGCTTTACACGGATTGCTTCCAGGCTAGGTAACGTACTTGGTTTTCCCACGACTTGTTAGGCCGTCGCGGCACGCAATAAAGACTTTGTGTTTCACTATACGGGAGGAAAGTTAATGACTAGCAAAACTTGGAGCCGCAAGTCCATCGCGGCTTGTGTGGCGGTTGCCGTTCTGAGTGTCTACTCAATGGTTGTGTTGGCGGCGCCAGGCGCCAAAGCGTCAGGCGAGCTATCGATTTCCGGTCAAGTTACAGTAAATGGCCAGAAGGTGATTTCTGGCGGCACTCTGTTTTCCGACTCGATTATCACCACGGCGGACCAGAGCAGCGCGTCAGTCAGCATCAGCAACGTGGGCCGTGTCGTACTTGCACCGAATAGCAATCTCCGTCTTAGTTTCACCGAAAACAGCATCACCGCTATGCTTGAGGCAGGTACTACTCAGGTAGCAACGTTAGCTGGAACGACCGTTAACTTGACGACAAAAGATGGCACAGTCATAGTTGATGGAAGCCAAGCCACCACGTTCACAGTTAGCGCAGCACGTGGTCGTACCACAGTTGCAACGCTATCGGGACTCGCAGAATTTCGTGCAGGTGGCAGCGTCAAACACATCGCAGCTGGCGAGAGTGCTACAGCCGGAACGCCGAATCCACAAGGCGATACTGACGAGGGTTTGAGTGGCGGCGCCCTGGCTGTGTTGTTGCTGGCAATCGGTGGCGCGGTGGCAGGCGTTCTTTATGCTGCGTTCCACAACAACGACCTTAACTTCGGCGGCAGCGTTACAGTAGTTAGTCCGACGAAGTAAGTTCTGGTCGACTCGGGTCTTCTTAAAAATACTGCGCCTTGGTTTCTAACGGTGCAGTCAGTTAAATTGGCCTTGCGGGTCACGCGATGACGGATCGCGCGTGACCCGCAAGGTTTTGATTGTCAGGACATTTTTCAGCACCTCGTTTTAGGAACAATCTCAATGCATATCGCTGTAATTGGCACTGGCTACGTAGGACTCGTGACAGGAGCATGTTTTGCCGAGTTCGGCGTTGATGTCACTTGCGTTGATGTCGATGACGGAAAAATAGAACGGCTCTCAAAGGGTGTGATGCCTATTTACGAACCGGGCCTGGAGCACTTAGTAACAAAGAACAGCCAGGCAGGACGCTTGAGATTCACGACGGACGTTCGTGAGGCGGTGGAACAGGCGCTTGTTATTTTTTTGGCAGTTGGTACGCCTCCAAAAGCTGATGGCTCTCCTGATCTTAGTTTTGTGGAGTCGGCTGCATGTTCCATCGCGGATTACATGAACGGCTACAAAGTCATCGTAACAAAATCTACCGTACCCATCGGCACCGGTGAAGAGATCCGCAAGCTTATAAGTGACCGCAAGAAAACGCGGGCCAACTTTGGCGTGGTCTCGAACCCCGAGTTCCTTCGCGAGGGCGCGGCCATAAGCGATTTCATGCGTCCGGATCGAGTAGTCATCGGCAGTCGCGATGAGGAAGCCATTGCGATAATGAAAGATCTGTACCGGCCTCTTTACCTCATAGAGGCCCCGTTTGTAATTACCTCCCTTGAAGCGGCCGAGTTAACCAAATATGCCGCAAATGCCTTTCTTGCCACTAAGGTTTCGTTTATTAACGAGATTGCCAATCTATGCGAGAAGATAGGCTGCGACGTCCATGACGTCGCACGTGCTATTGGGATGGATAAAAGAATTGGCAGTAAGTTTCTTCATCCTGGCCCTGGTTTTGGTGGCTCTTGTTTTCCGAAAGACACAAAAGCACTGTCGTCTGTAGCTCGTAAGTATGAATGCAAGTCACTGATTGTCGATGCTGTAATCGAAGTCAATAGTCGACAGGTCGGCGAGATGCTTAACAAAATCAGAAAACTCCTTGGAACACTAGAAGGAAAAACAGTGGCTGTGCTAGGTCTAGCCTTTAAGCCAGAGACCGATGACATTCGCGAAGCGCCTGCAATTGGAATCATAAAAAGCCTTCTAGAAGACGGCGTTAAGGTGCGCGCTTACGATCCAGTTGCAAAAGGGGAAGCGATGAAGGTACTCCCTGACATAATTTATGCCGACGACGAGTACGCGGCCGTGAACGGGGCCGACGTACTTGTTTTCGTAACGGAATGGAACCAATTTCGCGCGCTCGACATGACTCGAGTCCGCGACCTGATGAAGTCTCCTAAGATTGCCGACCTTCGAAACATCTATGAACCCGAAGACATGCGAGAATTGGGGTTCGAGTACGTGGGCGTAGGAAGGTAATTATCTTAAGCGTTCAACTGTTCAAACAGCTCCGCACATATTACCGTTAACAGAGTAGAGCGCATGCCACTAACAGGGATAGCACTGGTTACAGGAGGCGCCGGCTTCATTGGCTCGCATATTGCTTCTGCCCTTACCGCCAACGGAGCGCGCGTTCGCATACTCGACGACTTGTCGACAGGACATCGCGAGAACATTGACGAGATTGACGGCGACTTTGATTTTGTTCAGGGCAGCGTTGCTGATGAAGGAGTATTAAGAAAAGCGCTTCAGGGCGTCGAGTTGATTTTTCACGAAGCGGCAATTCCTTCTGTGCCACGGTCAGTTGAGGATCCCCGCAACTCGCATATTGCTTCCGTTGATGGCACGTTCTCTTTGCTTCTCGAGGCACGTAACCAGAAGGTGAAGCGCGTAGTGTACGCCGCGTCGAGTTCGGCTTATGGAGATCAGCCCACGTTGCCGAAAACAGAAGACATGCTTCCCGACCCGCTTTCGCCTTATGCAGTCGCGAAGTTGGTTGGTGAGTACTACTGTCAGGTCTTCACGCGAGTCTATGGTTTGGAGACGGTGTCATTACGCTACTTCAATGTGTTTGGCCCACGGCAGGACCCGGGTTCGCAATACTCAGGCGTCGTATCGCGCTTTATTAGCGCTCTCTTACGTGATGAACGACCTGTGATCTATGGAGATGGGGAGCAGTCGCGCGATTTTACGTACATTGATAACGTCGTGGCAGCAAATCTCAAGGCCGCCACGGCAGCAATAGGAGTGGGTAAAGTCATCAACGTTGCAAACGGCGACCGGGTCACGCTAAACGAGTTGTTAGCAGAACTGAAGGAGCTTACGGGTAAGCCGGAGGTGACAGCTGAGTACCGCGAACCGCGCGTGGGCGATGTTCGTCATAGCCTTGCTGATACTTCCCTGGCGCGTCAGTTTCTGAACTATGAAGCAAAGATCGACCTGCGTGAGGGCCTGCGCCGGACAATAGACTGGTGGAAGACGAGTCGATTCGCGCTTTCCTAACCCACAGCTTCCCGTGCTTCGCTATCGTTCGCAAGTTCCCAAAGTTGCCTAAGACTCTCGACGAACGGCGTCTTCGCCACTCCCTTATCAGTAATTATGGCGGTGATTAGGTGGTTTGGAGTTACGTCGAAGGCGGGATTGTGTACCGGCACGCCATCGGGTGCGAGTTGGTGTTCACGTATGTGAGTGATTTCCGTCGCATCGCGTTCTTCGATAGGAATCTGTTCCCCTGACGTAAGCGACAGATCGAGTGTAGTCAATGGAGCCGCGACATAGAATGGAATACCATGCTCGCGGGCCAACACAGCAACCATGTAAGTCCCGATCTTGTTTGCAGTATCACCGTTTGCCGCAATTCGATCGGCCCCTACCACTACAGCGTCGACTTTCCCACTCTTCATTACGTGGCCTGCCATATTGTCGGTGATCACAGTTACCGGAATATTGTCTTTTGCGAGTTCCCACGCGGTGAGCCGGAGACCCTGTAAGAACGGCCTCGTCTCATCAGCGATTACTGCTACTTTTTTCCCCGCATCTCGGGCACCTCGAACGACCCCCAATGCGGTGCCATAGTCTCCGGCGGTGGCTAGCGCACCGGCGTTGCAATGGGTGAGGACCGTTGCGCCGTCGGGAATTAATGGTTCGCCGTAACGTCCAATGGCGCGATTCGCAGCTATGTCTTCTGCAAAGATTGCCAATGCTTCAGCGACCAGTGCCTTCTTGATCTTATCGACATCAGCAAGGCTCTTGGCTTTTTCAAACGTAGCGCGCATCCTTTCGATGGCCCAGAAAAGATTCACTGCTGTTGGACGCGTTTTTCCCATAACCTCACAAATGTAGTGAAAATCGTCATCCAGATCGGCAACCGAAGTACCTACGGATTGATTCGCGCCAAGTGCGATTCCCATTGCAGCTGATACACCAATCGCGGGGGCGCCTCGGACAACCATCTTGCTGATGGCTTCGGCAACCTCGTCATAGGAACGCAGCATTAGATACGTCTCTTCTGAGGGTAATAACCGCTGGTCCAACATGCGTATGCCGTCTTTTGTCCACTCGACAGTTTTTATCATTATTTCTTAGGTCCTGGTTGTAAACTCCAAGCGCTGAAGTGCAAGTCTCACCGTGGCATATCCGGTTGCGGTAGATCTTTGTAATGTCATATAGCACGGATAGACACGTCCGTCCAATAACGTTGTTTGCTGACCTTTGAACATGAAGTTTGACAGTCGCTCAACTGCGTGCTAGTGTCCGGGCCGTCGTTAAGCATTGCACTGAACTTTGGAAACCTTGGTCACGGGTGCCCCAATGTGGGGAGAATAGGGAAGCGGGTGTGAATCCCGCGCGGTCGCGCCACTGTGATGAGAGCGAACTTAGATTTCGCATACTCTGAGCCAGGAGACCTGCCCGGAGACACTTTGCAGCCTTCTCAACACTCGCGCAACGGTGTTCAGGCAGCTCACGGGTTTTTACTCTCAAATCCCGCTGAAGCCTGTTTTCCTTGCCGGAAAATGGGAGGTCAGTGGGACTTTCTTGTTTTCTCGTCATTTCCGATTTAAGCCAATTTATGCCGTCGCGGTTGTGGTCTCTTTAGCACTCACCGCAGGCTCACTCGCGTGTACATCTCACAAAACACGCCTTACCGACAATTCCTCAAACGTTCGCGAAATCACCGACGATGCGGGTCGAGATGTAACCTTACCTCTTCATGTTGATAGAGTTGTCTCACTCGCTCCGAACCTAACGGAGATCGTATTTGCCGTCGGCGCCGGCAAGCGTCTGGTTGGCAGGACAAGTTATTGTGATTATCCAGCTGAAGCAAAAACAATCGAGGAAGTTGGCGACACATTACATCCAAGTCTGGAGCGAATAGTAAGTTTGAGACCGCAGGTTGTTCTGGTGTCCACTGCATCGCAGCTCGAGGTATTTACCCGGCAACTTCAAAATCAGAACATCGCGGTCTTTGTCACCGATCCGCATGATCTGGACGGAGTGTTTCGGTCAATTGATCAAATTGGCCAGATCCTTGGACAAACGGAACAAGCTGGACTGTTACTAAAGCAGCTTCGCGCGAGAGCCGCTGCAGCAGAGGAAGCAGTTAAGACTACACGTCCCATTCGGGTTTTCTACCAATTATCTGCCGAGCCACTCTACACCGCAGGTCATGATGCCTTTGTTACAGATTTACTCCGCCGTGCCGGGGCTGTTTCTGTAACTGCCGACGTGCCAGGTGCCTGGCCCAAGTTCAGTAACGAATCTGCACTCGCAGCCAAGCCTGAAGCAATCATCTTGCCTACTGGCGGATCCATGGGTGGAGGAAACTCGACTGTGGCCGAGGCGCTGCGAAGTTCGCCAGCAGTGTTTGCAGGTCGAGTCTACAAAATCAATGACGATCATCTGGTCCGACCTGGGCCGAGAGCCGTCGATGGCCTTGAAGAGATGGCCAAAGCTCTTCATCCAGAAGCGTTCCGATAAAAATGTGTTGAATTGAGGAGACGTGGTCGCCATTTCATTGACTGCCAGTAGCCCCGCCACTTTGCGCAAGACCGTCGTCTCTTGCGCAATTTTACTTGGCGCACTCCTGCTTACTATTCTCGTCGTGTCTCTAGTTGGAAGCGAACAACTCCCACCAAAAGCGTCCGTATGTGCCCTTCTTTCACTCGGAACGAGGTCATGCGGTTTAAGCACAGATCAGTTCGATATCCTGTTTCAGATTCGTCTGCCGAGAATTCTATTAGCGGCTGCCGTGGGAGGTTCACTTGCGACCGCGGGCGCTAGCTATCAGGCCCTGCTTCGAAATCCACTCGCTGAGCCGTACCTTCTCGGAATTTCAAACGGCGCCGCCGTGGGCACGATGATGGCACTTGTATTTTTTGGAGCTAGCGAATGGAGCCGACCCTTGCTTGCGTTTGGCGGTGCTCTCCTCGCAACATTTGCCGTCTACCGATTGGCCCGTGGTCGCGCGGGCGCGACGCCGGAACGTCTTATCCTGGCTGGTGTGATCGTAACGACGTTCCTTTCATCAATAATAGTTTTTGTAACTACGTTGATGGATGCAACCCGCATCCGTTCGTTCACTTTTTGGCTTCTTGGTGATCTGTCAGGATCAAGTAAAGCTCTTCTTCCGGTCGCAATCATCATTGCTGTGGCAGGTACATTGATGCTGAGCGTCAACGCACGTTCACTGAACCTACTAATGCTTGGTGAACGAGATGCATTTGATCTGGGCGTCGAGGTTGGGCGAGTCAGAATAGTTGTTTTCATAACGGCGAGTCTTCTGGTGGGGAGTTCGGTTGCGGCGAGTGGCTCAGTTGGTTATGTCGGTCTCGTCGTACCACATCTGGCGCGGCTTTCATTTGGAACCGACAATCGGATCAGCATTCCGATTGCGGGACTTGGGGGTGCGCTTTTCGTAATCGTCGCTGACACAGTTGCGCGCACGATCATCGCGCCGAGAGAACTTCCAGTCGGCGCAATTACTGCCCTAATTGGTGCTCCATTGTTCATCTATCTCTTGAAGAGAGCATAGACCGGTAAAAGGATGCGGCTTTGTTGGAAGCTCGGCAATTAGTGATTAGCTATGGCGATCGGGTTGTGGTAGCGGACTTGTCGCTAACACTTAGGCCGGGCGAGATAACCGCGATTATCGGTCCTAACGGAGCAGGTAAGTCAACATTGCTCCAGTCGATGAATGGCCACGTTCGCCAGGTTGCAGGAGCAGTTCTTTTGGAGGGCAAGCCGCTCGAGAGCTTCAACAGAAGAACTATTGGGAGGCGTGTCGCCGTTGTTGCGCAGGAGGCAGAGCTTCGTTTTCCTGTAACAGTGCTTGAGTTTGTGCTTGGCGGGCGATTTGCCTGGGCAGTGCACGCGGGTTGGGGATGGGAAACGGACCGCGATCTACAAGTTGCTATTGAAGTCTTGCATGAGACTGAACTGACGCAGTTGAGCGGTCGGTTGATGAATGAGTTGTCCGGAGGCGAGCGTCAGAGAGCGGTGCTTGCGAGGGCGCTTGCTACTGAGGCTTCTTTCCTGCTCCTCGATGAGCCAACGGCAAATCTGGACCTTTCGCATCAAGCCACATTGCTGGCTTTAGTTCGAAACCGATGCGACACCGAGCGTGTAGCAGCGCTTGTTGTTACTCACGATATCAATCTTGCAGCACAGTTCGCCGATAACATACTGCTGATGAAAGAAGGGAAGGCGATCAGGTATGGAAAACCGGGTGACGTGTTGACAACGGAATTACTCCGCGAAGTATTTGATGTGAAGGTTTTGGTAGACACGCACCCAATCACTGGCGCGCCACGAGTTACGCCGATTCACGAAACGAGGTCTTCCAACACTGGCGCTACAGGGATCGATTTGTAGTGACAAGAAAAGAGGCGGACCCGTCTAGTGTAGATCCAGGTTGCAAGGTTAAGAGGCCGTGGACGCAATTGCGTTACTTACCGAACTCCACCTTGCAACCTGAAAGCGAGAGTACTAAGTGGTCTTGGTGAACAACCCACCGGCAAGGAATACGGCGCCGAGCAACAGGTGGATGCCGTGGTCCACTTGACCCAGGTGCAAGGGTCCTACGGTCCAAAGGCGTTCGACACCGCCGCCTAGCGCTATGCCGAGAACACCAAGTGCCAGATAAAGCACGCCGAAAACGAGCGAAAAAGCCTTTGCTCCAGATAACGATCCGGCAAAGCCGAAATAAAGAGCGACGACGCCTGAGACAATATGAACCACGTTTTGTGGCGGCGTTAAGTGAGCCCCGAGCAGACCCTGGTTCGCAAAGCCAACCACACCCACCAACAAGAAAACGACCCCCAAAATCTTGCAAACAGTCTTTGCCATGATTTGTCTTCAGCTCCTATTTAAGGGTTGAACAACCTAGCAGCCGCCGCACCGAGGTCTAGCTATGCGTCTGCGTTTTAGTGACCTGCGTGGTGGTTTCGTTTAATTGCGCCGCATGTATATCAGAGAGTCCAGACGGTTGCAAAGATTTTACACCTGGACCTGTCGCTTGGAATGCTTTTTCTCTAAGAGATATAATGTCCGCCAATTTCCCGCAAACTCTTTCCGAACGTGAGGTGTGTAATGGTTTCAAATACACAGCAACGACTTTCCTTAGCGCACGCTACAACCCTGGCAGTGTTATTTGTATTACTCAGCGCGGCCGCGACAAATGCATATACGATTGTAATGCGAGATGGGCGACGTGTTGAGATTCCAGATAAATTTACGGTTACCGCATCGACTCTTACTTACGAAGTAAGCTCTGGAATGCAGGTGACGATCCAGCTTGCCGCCGTCGATATCGCCGCAACCGAGAGATCCAACGGACAAGCGGGTGGAACTTTGCTGCGGCAGGTCCAAGTGCCACTTAGCCAAAACCGTGCGAAGGTTGGGGCCGATCAGACTCGTTCGAGTTCCCGACGTTCAATCACCAACAGAGATCTCGAGACATACAAACGCGCACGGATTGAAAGTGAAATTGCATACGAACGACGACGGAAGCAGTTGGGATTGCCGTCGGCTGAAGAGCAGAAGAGGGAGCTGGCCGCGATTGAGGAACGTACGCAGGCGCAGCTGTTGAATATGCAGGCGGATGAGCGAGTACCTGAAACGTACTGGCGCAATCGTGCAGCATCTCTTCGATCCGAAATTGCGGTGAACGATGCACAGATAGATTTCGTTCGCGGAAGGCTCGACGAAATGCCAACGACCAACTCACTGGGGGCGTACACAACGGTTTTTCCTTTTGGAAACTTTTCGAGACGAAATGTTTTCTTTCCCCCGATTGTTGGACCCCAATTCGGTGCCGGAGTTGGCGTACAGAGCGGCCTCAACTCTGGTCAGGTTCTGACTAGTACCCGCAGGCTTCATGGGATTCGAGTTGGACGGCCGTTAACAACTTTTCCAACTGCCTCTGTACTTGGGTTGCCGTTTGATTCTCGCGACTACGGTTTCGAACGCACAGTTTTGGCGACCCAGTTGAATGAGCTACTCACAACTCGTGCAGGATTACAGGCGCGTTGGCGTGAATTAGAGGAGGAAGCGAGAAGAGCGGGCGCCTATCCGGGATGGCTAAGATAGAAGCCTCGTCAATTGAGTATACTTTTAGTCTGTTTGGATAAAAGGTTACGACTGATCTGCGATTATGACTAACGGCTGGGAAACAATTATCGGTTTGGAGATTCATGCTCAACTGAGCACGGAATCTAAGATCTTCTGTGGCTGCTCAACACGTTTTGGAGATGAACCTAATGCGAATACGTGTCCGGTGTGTTTGGGCTTGCCAGGAGCACTTCCAGTATTGAATCGTCGCGCCGTTGAACTCGGTGCCAGAGCAGCGTTAGCACTTGGCCTACGCATCAATCCTCAGTCGATCTTTGCTCGCAAGAATTATTTCTATCCTGATCTGCCAAAGGGTTATCAAATCTCCCAGTACGATCAACCGTTCTCAGCTAACGGTGAACTGGAAATCATGACAGCCGAGCGGGATGAAGCTGGTCATCCTATCGAATGGCGACCCAAGAAGATCCAGATCACAAGACTGCACCTCGAAGAAGATGCCGGCAAGAACGTTCACGAGGGTCTTCCGGAGGTTGATCGTTATTCCTACATAGATCTGAACCGCGCTGGCGTACCACTCGCTGAGATCGTTACCGAACCTGACTTCCGATCCTCCTGGGAAGCTTACGATTACGTTAACCATGTTCGCCGTTCACTTCAATGGGTCGGTGCTTCAGAAGCTGACATGGAGAAGGGAAACCTTCGATGTGAAGCTAATGTTTCCGTTAGGCGTGTCGGAGATCAGAAATTTGGTACCAAAGTTGAACTTAAGAACCTTAACTCGGTTCGTTTCATGCAGCGTGCGGTCGAATTCGAGGTGGCTCGACAGATCAAGACGCTCGAATCTGGTGGACGTCTTACACAGCAGACGCGTCTTTGGGACGAAAGGGCGATGGAGACGCGCGTAATGCGTTCAAAGGAGGAGGCTCACGATTACCGTTACTTCCCGGAACCTGATCTGCCGCCGCTGATTGTCTCGGAACACTTTATCGAGCAAGTACGGCAGACCATGCCTGAATTGCCTGAGGATCGTCGAAAACGCTTCAGTGAGCAGTACGGTCTGAGCTACGCCGATGCTTCGCAACTTGTTTCAGACATCGCGCTGGCTAACTATTATGAAGCAGCGGCGGAAGCGTCGAAAAACCCGCGAGCCACGGCAAATTGGATTAGATCTGAACTGATACGTGAGCTGGAGAGCCGGGGGCTTTCCGCTGCGGAGTCGCCAGTACTGCCGCAGGAGTTAGCCGCCCTTGTGCGTCTTATTGACGAAGAAAAGATTAGCGGCAAGCAAGGAAAAGACGTTTTGATAGAGATGTTCAGAACCGGCAAAGGTGCTCAATCAATCATAGAGGAGCAGGGGCTGGTCCAGGTAAGCGATACGGGAGAGATCGATCGTCTTATCGATGTGGTCATCGCCGCGAATCCAGACCAACTCGCCAGTTATCGCTCCGGCAAAGAAGCATTATTTGGGTTCTTCGTAGGCCAGGTCATAAAGGCTTCGAAAGGCAAAGCCAACCCTAAAATTGTGAACGATAGACTACGCACTAAGTTACTAGGTTAGAACGTACAAATTGAAGCTGACAGATTCGACGGCGATTGTAACTGGTGGAACCAGGGGTATAGGTCGCGCGATTGCGAACGCCCTCGTGCGTGCAGGTGTTAACGTCTCAATTAGTGCGCGCGCCGAAGACGACATTAAGAGGACAGTCTCCTCTTTGAATGAACTTCGCGGTGGGGGCGTTGCGGGGTTTGTTTGCGACGTTCGCGATTACGGCCAAGTTAAGTCGCTGTTCGCCAAAACAGTCGAAACCTTCGGCAGCGTTGATATTCTCATCAACAATGCAGGAATCGGACTATTCGCACCCGTTTCGTCAATGAGCCCGGAAGACTTCAGGGCCGTGGTCGAAACCAACTTGTTTGGAGTCTTCTACTGTTGTCATGAAGCAATACCGTTCATGAAGCAGCGCGGTGGTGGATACATCATCAACATCTCTTCACTCGCCGGCACTAATGCCCATCCGCAAATGGCCGCTTACAACGCTTCCAAGTTTGGTCTCAATGGTTTTAGCGAGGCGCTGATGCAGGAAGTCAGATACGATGGAATCAAAGTCACCTACCTCATGCCTGGCTCCGTGAATACCGCGTTCGGTGGCGACGAGCCGAATGATCAGAAGAATTGGCAACTTCAACCCGACGATATAGCACAAGTGGTGATTGATCTGTTGCACTACTCCGATTGTGCCTTGCCGAGCCGGATTGAAATCAGACCCACTAAGCCGCCCAAAAAATAGATGCGAGCTGTGGTTCAGCGCGTCAAGAGCGCCAGAGTTAAAGTCGAAGAAAAGATCGTCGGCGAGATCCAGGTGGGTCTCGTCGTTTTGTTAGGAATTAGTTCCGATGACACGAAAGAGGACGCCGATTACCTGGCGAAGAAGATCATTTCTCTTCGAATCTTCGACGATTCTGAGGGACGCATGAATGTGTCGGTGAAGGATATCCAAGGCGAACTCCTGCTTGTTTCTCAATTTACCTTATACGGCGATGTCCGCCGGGGATTACGCCCGTCGTGGAGCGACGCAGCGCCACCCGAAGTGGCAGAACCGCTCTATGAGTACTTCATTGAAAGCAGTCGAAAGTTGATCGGTAAGGTTGAGACGGGAAGTTTTCGCAGGATGATGACGGTTGAACTGGTCAATGATGGTCCAGTTACCATACTTTTGGACAGTCGCAAGGAATTTTAGCGCCGACGATCGTTCAAGTTGGTAACCTAACAGCGTGGCTAATTAGATCATGTTGTCCGAAGTTTTTGAGTTCTCGTCTAATTCATATCTCTCACGGTCACGCTTCTCGATCTTGTCGAGAAAGTCTAGCTCTTCGTTATCTTCAAAACTGACGCCCATCGCCATCGCGTTCTCCTCAACCAGCGATTGATCGGGAGTAGGATTATCTCCCGCTACCGTTTCTGATCCACTTTCGTTTACATCTTCCCAACTTGCATCGAGATCACCACCGGCATCGCGCGGAGAAGCTGCGGTGTTATTGCGAAGGCGATGTGCCAGCAACTCGGGGTCTTTGGGCGCATGAGATATCTCAAACTCCATAAACTCCTCAATCTCGGGGTCCGGTACATAGTCGGGGTTATTTGCCAGGTACTCGAAATCGTCGGCGGGTTTCTTAGGCATATAAGTCTCCTTAGTGCTTATCTTCAATGACGAAAAAATCAACCTGATAGATCGAGGATCAAGATCAGTCCTGATTCTGCAGTGACGCGTTCATATTGTGGGGGACCTATATAGGAACTATAACATCAATGCCCCGAAAATGATGAAATCTTTGTTGTGTTTGGAGGTTTAAGCATTGCATTTGATCCTACCCGGAAGTCGAAGAAGACCTTGCTTGACGATTGCTTAACCTGACTCTACACTTCAATTTGAATCAACAAAGCTTACATTTTCATTTCGAGAGGCCCCAATTGCCCTCGCTTCTCAGGAAAGGGTTTGAGCACTCCCATGTCGGATAGTCCTTTCGACTCTTTGCAAACCTTCGAATCAACTTCCGGTCCTGCAGGACGTTTCTTCTCATTGCCACAACTCGAGAAGAAGGGTGTTGGCCCGATTTCGAAACTACCCATCAGCATTCGCATTGTTCTTGAGTCCGTGTTGCGTAACTGCGATGGCAAGAAGATTACGGAAGAAGATGTGCGCGCGCTTGCAAACTGGGAAGCTAATGGTGTGCGAGTGGAAGAGATTCCTTTCGTAGTCGCGCGAGTTCTGCTGCAGGACTTCACTGGCGTTCCGCTGCTCGTCGATCTTGCTGCAATGCGATCGGCGGTAGCACGTCTGGGGAAAAACACTGGACTTATCGAACCACTGGTTCCCGTCGATCTGGTAATTGACCACTCAGTTCAGGTCGACTTTTCCAGCACGAGAGACGCGTTTGACAAGAATATGGAGATGGAGTTTAAGCGCAACCGCTCTCGTTACCAGTTCTTAAAATGGGGCACGCAGGCTTTTGATGGGTTTCGTGTAATACCGCCAGGCATCGGCATCTGTCACCAGGTTAATCTGGAATACTTGGCAAAGAATGTTTGGGAGAGGCATGTCTACTTTCCCGACACGTTGGTGGGTACCGACTCCCACACGACGATGATTAACGGGTTGGGCATTGTGGGGTGGGGCGTAGGTGGTATCGAAGCCGAGGCCGCCATGCTCGGTCAGCCCGTCTATTTCTTAACTCCCGACGTAGTTGGAGTGAACCTAATTGGTAGTTTGCGTGAAGGGATCACAGCGACTGATCTCGTACTTCGTGTCACTGAGATGATGCGGCGCGCTAAGGTTGTCGGAAAGTTTGTTGAGTTTCATGGTGAAGGTGCTGCAGGTTTGTCAGTGACGGATCGGGCCACTATAGCGAATATGGCGCCCGAATATGGCGCGACAATGGGGTTCTTTCCGGTTGACGAAGAGACTTGTGCTTATTTGCTGGCCACAGGCAGATCTGAAGAGCATGTGGACCTGGTGAGAAGTTACTACAAAGCACAGCGAATGTTCGGCATTCCCAAGAAAGGTGAATGCGATTACAGCGCAGTGTTTGATCTTGATATTGCCTCGATCAGCCCGAGCGTGGCTGGACCAAAGCGTCCACAGGATCGGATAGAGTTACCTAAGCTGAAGGATCAATTCACCGAATTGATGCTGAAGCCGGTCAGTGACGGCGGTTACGGCAAAACAGATGACGATCTCTGGACGCGCTATCACGTGAAAATTGGTGCTGACAAGCAAAGAGTAGTCGCCGGAGGTGGGGAGCAACGGACTGAGACCATTCCGACAGTCGTTGGGGATGATTTGACGTCAACTAATACAAGCGTCTGGACGGAAACGGAGATGATTAATAACCGTCCGACCCCTGACTTTGTCGCAGAGATTCCTGAAGATGAATTTCCGACCGGCGATGAACTTCTTGGTCACGGAGATGTGCTTATTGCTGCCATCACTTCCTGCACCAACACGTCGAATCCGAGTGTCATGTTGGCTGCCGGTTTGCTGGCTAAGAAAGCGGTCGAGCGAGGGCTGACTGTTAGTCCAAAGGTCAAGAATTCTCTGGCGCCTGGTTCGCGAGTTGTGACTGAATATCTGGAACGAACAGGACTGCAACCATACTTGAATGAACTTGGCTTCAATCTTGCCGGCTATGGATGCACCACGTGTATTGGGAACTCGGGACCACTCGATCCGGCCATCGAGCAGGTTGTAACTGAACGCGATGTAATAGCTGTGGCCGTTTTGTCAGGCAATCGAAACTTTGAGGCGCGCGTTCATCAAAGCATAAAGGCAAACTTTTTGATGAGCCCGCCGCTCGTGGTCGCTTTTGCACTTGCCGGACGCATCGATGTTGACATGTCATCGGAGGCACTTGGGACCGGGAAGGACGGGAATGATGTTTATCTCCGAGACATCTGGCCGAGTCTACAAGAAATAAATGATCTCATGCGCGCGGCTTTCGATCCCACAACATACCGCACCCTTTACGGAAACTTCGCAGAGCAGAACCCTCTTTGGAACGACATTCCCACAAGCACAGGCAACGTCTATCAATGGGAAACAGAATCCACCTACATTCGCGAACCTCCGTACTTCGACAAGTTCAGCAATCACCTTGATCCGCTGTCTGACGTGAAAGGTGCGAGACCACTCGCGATCTTCGGAGATTCCGTTACAACTGATCACATCAGTCCCGCAGGAGCGATTAAGCCTTCGTCGCCGGCCGGCCTTTATCTGCAGCAACGCGGCGTTGAGATAAAAGACTTCAACAGTTATGGTGCAAGGAGAGGCAATCACGAAGTAATGGTGCGGGGAACGTTTGCTAATGTTCGCATCAAGAATCTGATGGTGCCAGGAGTCGAAGGTGGCGTCACCATTCATCAACCGGATGGCGAACGTATGAGTATTTACGACGCCGCCATGAAGTATCAGGAGGAGCAGACGCCGCTTGTAATACTTGCGGGTCAGGAATATGGAACCGGAAGTTCACGCGACTGGGCGGCGAAGGGAACGCGACTTCTTGGTGTAAGGGCGGTCATCGCCCAAAGTTTTGAACGTATCCATCGCAGCAATCTGGTAGGAATGGGAGTGTTGCCATGCCAGTTTAAGGAGGACACGAATGCAGCCTCGTTAAGGCTTAGCGGAACGGAGAGGTTTGATCTGAAAGGGATCGAAGCTGGCATCAAACCTCTCCAGGACGTTACGCTCGTGATTCATCGGGAGAGTGGTGCGTTTGAGGAGATCCCAATCACGCTCAGAATCGACACGCCAATTGAAGTCGACTACTACCATCACGGCGGAATTCTCCCCTATGTGTTGCGACAATTGCTGTCCGGCACCACAGATTTTTAACGTTCATCCAGACGCTGATTTTTCAAAGAAACATTGACAACAGATCAGTTGTCGAAAGCTCAGGAGCAACATGTCAACCGCACAACCAGCTGAAAACAACACGCCGCGAAGCTATCAACTGTTCATCGACGGTCAATGGGTCGACGCCGAATCAGGAAAAACTTTCAGAACACCCAACCCGGCTACAGGCGAGACCTTAGCCGAGGTTGCCGAAGCTGATAAGGCTGACGTTGATAAGGCGGTCAGCGCCGCGCGCCGCGCGTTCGAAGGAAAGTGGTCCAAGCTCAGTGCTCGCGATCGTGGCCGACTCCTATACAAACTCTCGCAGTTGATCGAACAGCGAGCTGCGGACCTGGCAGCACTTGAGACTGCTGACAATGGCAAGCCGATCAAAGAATCGCTGTATGTTGATCTTCCGCAGGTGGTTGAGAATTTTGAATACTTCGCCGGTTGGGCGACTAAGATTGAAGGTGAGACCATTCCAGTTCCGGGCAAAATGTTCAACTACACACTGCGGGAGCCAATTGGAGTGTGTGGGCAGATCATTCCCTGGAACTTTCCACTTCTGATGGCGGCGTGGAAACTTGCCCCGGCGCTTGCCGCCGGCAACACAGTTGTCTTGAAACCTGCCGAGCAGACTCCTGTTGGTGCGATGGAGCTCGCGAAGCTGATTCAGGAGGCTGGATTTCCCGAGGGCGTTGTGAACGTTCTACCGGGATATGGCGAGAGCGCGGGCGCCGCACTTGCAGCGCATCCTGGTATCGACAAAGTTGCTTTCACGGGATCGACCGAAGTGGGCAAACTCATAGCAAAAGCCGCTGCCGAAAACCTCACCAAGGTCTCTTTGGAACTCGGTGGTAAAGCGCCCAACATCGTGTTCGCCGATTCTGATCTGGAACAAGCTGTCGCGGGGGCCATGATGGGGATCTTCTATAACCAGGGCCAGGTATGTTGTGCAGGCTCGCGACTCTTTGTTGAAGAGTCGGTTAAGGATGAGTTTCTCGGTAAGCTCACGGAGAGAGCCGAAAGGATTGCTGTCGGTGATCCGATGAATAAATCAACCCAGATGGGCCCACAGGTTTCTCAAGAACAACTAAATCGAATCAAAGGTTATGTCGATATTGCTCGGGACGAGGGTGCAAAGGTTGTAACAGGCGGGCAAACACCTCAACTCGAAGGCGAGTTCCAAAAGGGCTACTTCTTCAAGCCCACAATTTTTGCTGACGTCCAAAACAACATGCGCGTCGCCCAGGAGGAAATATTTGGTCCGGTTGTGTCGGTTATTAGTTTCAAAGACGAAGACGATTTGATCAAACAAGCAAACGATACGATTTATGGCCTCTCTGCCGGAATCTGGACACGTGATATCACCAGAGCTCATCGTTTTGCGAGAGAGATCAAGGCAGGAGTTGTTTGGATCAATACCTTCAATATGTTCAATGCAGCGTCACCTTTCGGTGGTTACAAGCAATCGGGCTATGGTCGTGAGATGGGCCGGCATGCACTGGATCTCTACACGCAGGTCAAGAGCGTTTGGGTTGATCTCTCAGGACGACCAATCGGTTGGTTCGGAAAGTGATTAACTGGACCGCAGGCGTCTCGCCTGCCAACGTTACGATACAGGCTTGTGAGTTCTGTCTGGCTTGTGTGGCGAGGTTGCCAGGCGAGACGCCTGCGGGGCCAGTGATTTGCAAAAGTTAACCGTTTACAGGCATCTGATCTCCCCGTGCTATCATCTCTATACCTCTCCCGAAATGAACGCCGAACATTAAAGGAGACGTTATGCTTGCATTAAGAAAGACCGCTGTTTTCGTTGCGCTTCTCAGCGGGACACTTCTCCTGACTGCCTGTCCCAGCCAAACCAATATCTCGAAGATTAATGCCGACCCCAGTCGCTATCGAGGCAAAGAGGTTGGCATCGTTGGGAGAGTCATCGACAGTTATGGAGTAATGGGCAATGGTGCTTATGAAATCGACGATGGAACGGGTCGGATGTGGGTTGCCACGAGACGTGGAGTTCCATCACGGGGGGCGCGTGTAGGTGCGAAAGGCTACGTCCATAGTGGTTTCAGTTTTGCGGGTCGCACTTTTGGTACGGTGATGGAGGAAACCGATCGCGCGGCTAAAGGAAGATGACCACAGTCGCTGCTCCGCGATTTGGATTCGGATGACAGCGGACTAACTTGCAGCGACCTGGGTTCCGAGCTGTGAGACGTGCAGCTACTTGATGGAAACGAACCTGACTGATCAGCGCAAGATCGTCGAGCATCTCGATCGTGAGTTTGCAGACTTAATTCATAATCTGGCAGAACTGGTTAAGTCGGTTCCGGAGCAGTTTCTTTATAGGCGACCTCCAGTCGCCACGATTGGAGAAAACATTCTCCGTAGTGCGGCCGCGGTAGAACAGACCTGCGGTGGTTTGGTAGCAAACCTCTGGGACGATCCGTTCGAATGGACGCTACCTGAAACCCTTTCGACTGCAAGTCTAATCGTTGAATACTTGTCAGAGGTGGATGCGACGCGGCAAAGCGCATTCTCTTCGATATCCGATGACACGGCTTTGCTAAGGTACATTTCACTTCCGTCGCTCAAGCCTCGGCAGCTTTTACCGTTATTACTTGATACTCTGGTTCTGGCCAGTGAGTACCATGGCAGAGCTTTAGCTACATTCAAAATAATTGCCGATGTGGGTGCCCAAGGGTTTATTATCTAGCGCGTCGTAACACCAAGGGTCAGTAAGGAACAAACTGCATGTTTTGCCCGCAATGCGGCCAGCAGCAAGTTACTGGGGCCATCAGATTTTGTTCTCGGTGTGGCTTTCCCCTTGATGGTGTGATCCAGTTGCTCGGGAATGGTGGAATGCTGCCAGTCTACCGATCACCTGAAGAAGCAAGCCAAATCTCTCCGCGAAGGAGAGGAGTGAAACAAGGCGGACTTCTCTTTCTTTTGGGAGCGCTGATTGTTCCGATTCTCGGGGTGATGGCTAGTTTTGCTCCCCACTCGGCTTTTCTTCAGATCCTGCTTGCGTTCGCGGCGATAATTTGTTTCGTAGGGGGTCCCTTAAGGATGCTGTACGCGGCGATTTTTGAAGAGGGTGCTCCAAATCGGATGACTCCGAGGCCATATATGGCGGCCCCAATGTCGACGCCACAGTTTGGACCACCGCGACAAAACGTGTCGCTGCCTCCGCCGCCGCCGTCGCAATCACCCGCAGGTTGGCGGCGCCGACCTATCACCGCTGAGCTGGCTAATTCGCCCAGCGTGACGGAAAACACAACCCGCCTGCTGGATAAGGAAGAGCACACCGATCGATAACATTAAACCAAATGGCGGAAGTGGCCACTCATACGGATGCGGGTTCGTCCCTGACGCTTGCGCAGCGACTGACAGAAACTATCCGACGTGAAGGCCCGATTACTCTTCATGATTGGATGCGGTCGGCCCTTTATGATCCAAGTGAAGGGTATTACAACCGATCTGATCTTCAGCGTTGGGGACGAGAAGGTGATTACCGTACCAGCCCGGAGCGAAGCGAGCTCTTTGCTTCAACCTTTGCGCGCTATTTCGCCAACCTTTACGATGAGCTTAAACGACCCAAGCAGTGGACTATTGTGGAGAGTGGCGCAGGGGATGGTCGTTTTGCCTCGGGAGTTCTTCATACTTTAGAAACTCAGTTCTCGGACGTCTTCGATGCTACCAGTTACGTTGTCGATGAGGTGAGCAGCGGTACCCGGCAGCGTGCGCAAGAAAGGGTCGCAATCTACGGAAGCCACGCTTTAGTGGCTTCTCTTGCAGAGATTCAATCCCTTAAAAACCCGGGTATAGTTTTCTCGAACGAGTTACTCGATGCGCTTCCCGTTCATCGCCTGATCGTCACAAACGGCGAACTGCTGGAGTTTTACGTAAGTGTAACTACCGATGGAAACTTTGCATGGTCCACTGGACCATTGTCCACACCTGAAATTTATGAGTTTTGTCGAGAGCATGACGTCCGACCGGTCGAAGGACAAATCGTTGAAGTCAACCTTGAAATAGAAGATTGGTTTCAGAAAGTTGCGGAGAAACTCACTGCCGGCTACGTGATTACCGTCGATTACGGCGCGGACGCCCACGATCTCTATGATTCAGGGAAGCGGAGTCAGGGAACTTTAAGGGCTTTCTCGAGACACGCTTTCGTTGATGTGCTGGCACAACCTGGTGTGCACGACATTACCACTACCGTCAACTGGACCCAGGTGAAAGCGCTCGGCGAACGGTTCGGGTTTAAGGTCGTTGACTTCATGCCGCAGGACAAGTTTCTGCTGCGCGCGGGCTTACTCGAAGAAATGGAACGCTTGCTAGGGACTACATTGACCGACGCTGAGAAACTAAGGCTAACTACAAGTGCGCGCGAAATGATTTTGCCGGGAGGAATGGCATCGAGTTTTCAGGTCCTCGTGCAGAGGCGTCTCTAAGAAGCAGGGAAAAAATAGATGTCGCGAGAATTTGAACTGGTTGATGTCTGCCACAGCGTTGAGAATGGAATGATCACCTATAAGGGTCTGCCTGGACCAGTTATCACTGATTACCTCACGCGCGAACAGTCAAAAACTCGTTACGCACCCGGAACCGAGTTTCATATAGGGAAAATTGAAATGGTCGCTAACACCGGTACGTATATCGACAGTCCGTTTCATCGTTATGCACGCGGGAAGGATCTGGCCCAGCTTGATCTGTATTCGATGGCCAATTTAGACGGCGTAGTGGTGCGTTGCCTGAAGAGGGAAGAGCGCGGTATTGACGAAGCTGTTCTTGAAAACATCAACGTAAAAGAGAAGGCAGTACTGTTTCATACCGGCTGGGATCTCTATTGGCGCACTGAAGAATACGCGAGCGGAGATCATCCCTTTCTCACTGAAGCTGCAGCCACCTACCTTGCAAAAAGTGGAGCGGCGCTCGTCGGAATCGATTCGTATAACATCGACGCTACGCGCGATGGTACTCGTCCAGCGCATTCCATCCTGTTAGGACACGACATTCCAATTGTGGAGCATCTCTGTGGGTTAGGCGATCTACCAGACGTAGGTTTTAGATTCTTCGCGGTGCCGGTGAAGGTTCGTAGCTTTGGTACTTTTCCAGTGCGGGCATTTGGTTTAGTACCGCGGAGTGATTCATAAAGTCGAACGCAGATTATGCACGCTCGGTGAAGTAAACGGGTAGGGTACATCTTAAAAAATAGGATTGAATTTGTTCTAAAGCACAGATCTCAAGAAAAGTTGGAGGGAAAAATGGCAATAGCTGCGTCGATGCTACCTGAATTCGATCATGAGATGAGCAACACACGAAAGACGCTGGAGCGCGTACCGGACGATAAGCTTGCTTGGAAGCCTCACGAGAAATCGTTTCCCATGGGAGCTCTCGCAACTCATCTATCAAATCTTCCATCCTGGACAAATGTCACGATAGAGATGGACGTTTTTGACATGGCCCCTGAAGGCAAACCAGTGAAGGCCCCGGAATGCCATTCCCGAAAGGAGCTTTTGGATACTTTCGACAGGAACGTCAGCAGCGCTCGCGGCGCACTCGCCGCGGCCAGCGATGAGCACCTATTCAAGCCATGGACGCTGTTATCCGCTGGTCAGCAAGTCTGGACCATGCCCCGCGTCGCCGTACTGCGCGGCTTTGTCATGAACCATATGATCCACCACCGAGCACAACTCGGCGTCTACTTGCGGCTGAATGACATACCCGTGCCTTCGATATACGGTCCGTCAGCTGACGAGACTAACTGATCTTCACGGCACAGCGCAGTTGTTAAAAGAGCTCGAACTTGATGGTTAGATATTTCTTGGGGTTTTGGCGAAAATCGTAAATCAGTTTCACGCCTTCGGAGGATAGCTGGTTTACGTTCGTATATAAGGTGTCGTCACTCAGAAGCTTTCCGACGGTACCTTCTCCACGTTGTGCAGCTGAAACGAGGTTGTCTACTCGTTCCGCAGTTGTATTGAAGCGCGCAATTGCTGCGCGGGCATCGTTGTACATCTGCTCGTCTTTAATGAGTTTCCCGAGCGTTCCGTGTCCGGCATTGACCTCAGCAACCATCAGGTTGATCTGATCCACCGACTTATCGAGTCGGTCCGCTGTGCGGTTAATGCGAACATATAGTTCTTCATCAGTTAACAACTTGCCTGCTGTCCCACGTCCCGCACGGAGATCAGTGGCAATCGCTTTAAGCTGAGTGGCGATCTCATTGTAGTTGTTGTAGAGAGCAGGATCATTGATGAACCTGCCAGCTGAACCGCTACCGGATCTCACATCTCTCATCACGTCTTCCGTTTCACGGATTGTAGCGTTCAAGTTATTGTAAAGAGCTTCATCGCTGAACAGCCTTCCGACGGTGCCTCTGCCTTCCTTAACGTCACGCACTATGCCGCCGATTTCGTCGGATAGTTTGCTGAGACGCTGAGCCAGATCTGTGCCCGACGTAGCGAAATCGTTGACAGTATTCGAAGATGACGAAGGAAGAATCGCGCCATCCTGAACCGGCTGACCCACGGCTGTTCCCGGCGTGATATTGATCAGCATCTCGTTTCCGAGGAGGCTGGGCGAGCCTTGCTGAGCTGTTGAATCCGAACGAATTCGCTCGTTTGCAGGCCGACCATCAATTGAAGAGTTTATGGTCAATAAGGCTTCCACGCGTGGCGTATTTGGGACATCCGACGGTGCTAGCAGAGTAATCTTCTCAACTTTTCCAACACGCACTCCCGCAAGCCGCACTTCCGAACCTTCGCGCAGTCCATTTGCATCAACAAAGCGCGCCCGTAAATGAAGCTTCCTGCTAAAAGGGTTGATGTCCCCGGAGGCGTTGAGTACCAGAAAGATGAGAATCACAGTCGCCAGGAGCACAAATATTCCTACACGCAACTGGCTTAGGGTTACATTTTTCTTTGTTGGAGGCATGGTGTTTCAACCAGGATGAAGAGCTGAAGGATAAATGGAAAAGTGCGCGACAACTACCAGCTCATGCCTCATCCTTCATGCTTCATCCTTCGTCCTTTCTCAATGTCCGCGCAGGAATTTCTGGATGTACGGATCCTCTGCTCGACGCAAAGATTCGTCGGTTCCACTAAAAATGACCTTGCCCTGGCGCATCATCATCACCTTGCTATTGATCAGACAAAGGCGTTCACCTTCACGCTCGAAAACCACTTTGCCTTCGTCGTCAACCACTGCGTACTCGGAGCAAATGTATTGCAGGTTGTTCATCTCGTGCGTTACGAAGATTGACGATACGTCTTCCAGGTCTCGCAGCTTCATCGCCAACTCGCAAATCGTTCGGGCTGTCGGCGGATCCAGGCCGGCCGTAGGCTCGTCGAACAAAACGATCTTTGGGTCGCCTATCAACGCGCGAGCGATCCCCACGCGCCGACGCATTCCACCAGAGAGCTCGATAGGCATTTTATCGATTGCGTCCTCGAGGTTAACGAAACGAAGCATGCGTCGAACCTCGGGTTCTACTTCGTCCTCAGGTACCCCTTGTTCGTGTAAACGATAGGCGACATTGTCATAAACTGATAGCGAATCAAAAAGCGCCCCTTCTTGAAAGACCATTCCAATCTTCTTTCGAATGCGCATCATCTGTTCTTCGGTGAAGTCCGTGACGTCTTCGCCGTCGACGAGGACCTGACCGCTATCTGGTTTGAGGAGACCCAAAACGAGCTTAATGATCGTCGACTTGCCACCGCCTGACCCGCCAAGAATGATCTTGGTCTCACCTTTCATGACCTTCAAACTGAGCCTGTCCAATACGACTTTTTCATCGAATGCAAGCACAACATTCCTGAATTCAATCGCTGGAATAGCGCGATCGCGGTCGTCGATTTCGTGAAAAGTCGACTCAGCTGCGTTCTCACTGACCGTGGCTGAAGTAATATGTATGTCGGTTGACATCTCGATTACACGTGAACTTTCACTGTGTGCCTAGGATAACCTGAAGCGCCTTAGCGAGAAAGTAGTCGGCAATAATGACAACAATAGAGGCCATTACTACGGCGCGGGTAGTGGAGCGGCCTACGCCGACAGTTCCGCCTTCAGTGTTCAGTCCTTGCCGGCACGCAATGGTGCCTATAATCAACGAAAAGACCAAAGGCTTAACCACGCCGCCAATAAGATCGTCGGTCGTGATGCCATCACGCACTGCAGCGATAAAGACACTGGATGAAACGGAATAAAGGACTACAGCTGTCACCCATCCTCCGAATATTCCCAGGATGTCTGCGAGTACGGTTAACAAAGGCAGACTAACCAGCAAAGCAAACAGCCGAGGCGCTACCAGCTTCCGAATTGGATCCGTGCCGAGTGCTCGCATGGCATCGATCTGTTGCGAGACGACCATGGAGCCTAATTCTGCCGAAATAGCGGAACCCACGCGGCCAGTGACCATCAATGCGCACAACACTGGTCCCAATTCTCGCACGAGCGAGATTGCGACCAGGTAACCAGTCTGCGACTGCGCGCCGTAACTCTTTAGAGTGGGAAAGGTTTGTACGGTCAGTACGCCACCGGTGAAAAAACCAGTGAGGACGATGATTGTTAATGATCCGACGCCAATGGCGTCCATCTGAGCGATGGTCTCAGGCAGGTATCGGGGCCGCTTGAAGATACCGCGAAATGCGCGCGCGGCCAATAGCGTCGTCTCTTGCAGCTCCAGCAGAGCGCGCTTAGCGAAGTTCATGGAGAGCTTTACTAGACCTTGTCTTTCGGTTGCGGCAGAGCGTTTAAGTAGTTTGACGGCTGCGCAAGAGAGCAAAACGGGGCTAGGACGCCGAGACCGCTTAAGGCCTACTACTTTGGAAAAGAGCGGCCTATCATGCGCAAATTGAGCGTGAGGCGTCAAGCCGGAAGTTTTCACGTTACTTCAATTGACACGAAAATGGCCGGTCAGATTTACCTGACCGGCCATAGCCCCACGAGTGGAACACTCGCGTTCTAGGGGCGAGGATTTCGCGGTAGACCGTCCCGACGCGGAAATACTGGCGCAATGCCGTTGCCCTGGTTCGGGCGTAGTCCCTGCGTCGCCGGGCGTCGTTGATTATTCTGTCGTTGACCACCGATCAGGTCCCTTGCCTGAAGCCGTAGAAGTCGCCATGTTGCGAGTTGTTCCGGACGAAGGATTCGCCGAATTCTCAGTTCGGTCTGAATCCTCAACCGCATTTGTGCAGCCTGCGCTGTCGCCAAATCGTTCACACGTTGTTCGATCAGGTTTTCGTCAATGACATCGGCGTCGAGGGCCTGCTCCAAGGCGATGTTTGACTCACGGACCCGTCGATTGATCATTTGCCTCTCGTCTTTGGTTTCTTGAGTGATTATTCGGATCCGCTGGCGCTGCTCGGGTGTTAACCGCAGTTGTTCGATTGGATCTGCTGTCTCGGTAGACTGAGCTGGATTAGCTCGCTGCTCTTGCGGTTGCAGTACTCGGCCATTGATCGAAATTGTCGTCCCGAGCACTAGAACTGCGATCATGGACGCTACTGTTCGGTTTCTAAATATCATGCTTTCCTCGAACAAGTTCACTGATTAATTCGATCTCCCAGGAGATCGGGACCTTCTTCATCATGGGTCGAAAGCAACCTCAGATCGGCAGCGAGTTGCTCCCGTTCAGCTCTCGATAGGGGCCGACGACCTTTAGCTAACTGAGCTGTGGACCTACTACGATTGGAGTTCTTTCGCGAAGATTTCTCGTCCAACACAATTGACTGAGAATTCTTAACAGCAGTTTCCTCAGCAGCTCTTTTTGCCAGAGCTTCATTGATCATCCGCAGCAGGTCCTGTTCTGTGTAGACTGCGTTGGGCTTTAGGACCTCCGAAACCTGTCTCTCCTTCGTCTGCAGCCGAGCGACCACAAGTACCACTAACAAACAGAAGATCAAACTTGCGAAAGCGACGGCGCCTTTCAGCCATAACGGCGACAGATCGAAAAACTCTCGCAACGCAGCAGTAGCGGATCGCTTTCGCGCCGGTACAGTTGCCGGTGAAGAGCTGAAACCTCTCAACGCCTCGTCTCTCCACGCGCCAATTGATTTCCGAACCTGGCCGAAGGAAGCGATTTCGGTCTGGCAGCTGGAACACTGGCTTAGATGTGTTTCGAAATCGCGGGTTTCGCGTTCGCTTGCTTCACCGTAAAGAAACGAAACCAAATCGTCTCCTCGGGAGCAGCTTGGAGAGTTGTCCATATCGTTCGTTACTCCCTACCTCAAGATACTTCGCTACCGAACTTCTGCAGCCGCATCTGTAATTGCTTCAGTGCTGTGTAGAGCCGACTCTTCACAGTACTCAAAGGCAGATCGAGTGCGATTGCAATTTCACGAAAGGTAAGTTCCTCAAATTCTTTCATTATCACTACCTGTCGCAACTCGATCGGCAGACTGTTAATAGCACGACGCACCGCAAGAGTTTCCTGTCTACCCTCAGCTAATGTCGAAGGTGAGAAGTTAACTGGCGTGGCAAAACTCGATGCGTGCTTTTCCTGCTCGTCCTCGAGCGCTAGTTCGCTTCTTACCTTCGCGCGTCGTTGTCTAGAAATGCATTGGTTGACCGCGATGCGATGAAGCCAGGAGGAGACCTTTGCCTCACCACGAAAGCCTCGTAAGTTGCGAAAGGCAGCAATAAAAGTTTCCTGCGTGGCATCGCGCGCTTCTTCTTCGCGACCCAGCATGCCGTACGTGAGCGCAAATATTCGTCGCTCCCAACGGTGCACGATCTCGCCGAAAGCCTCAGCATCGCCCGTAAGAGCTCGTTCTACGATCATCTCGTCGCTGGTTACGGTTTCCATTCTCCGTCAATGGCTGGGTCGGCTTTCATTGCGTCATGGCCCTTGGCGCTCAATGGTTTAGACGTCTATCGAGAGCCGGAAGTCGATCAAATTCCTCCGTGGGGTTAAACAATGGCAAAACTCGTTGACACAGAAGCAGTTGCTCGACAATAATAGCTGCCGCCGAAGGCTCGGATAGACCGCAGCCGACCTGCGATTCAGACCTACCGCGATTGTACCGCCAGATTTCAGGAATGCTCGAAAAACTCGGACGAATTCGTCTCCTCTACATCGTTCTAGGGGTTCTGCTCCTCGTGGGCTTATTGCCGTTGGCTTTCGCCGGCGTTCTGCTTTCGGCACGTAGCGCTGAGGAACTGCGATCGGTGGAGGGGCGCTACCAGGCCCAGCTGGTTCAGGATAAAGCCCGGCAGATCGAGCTCTACGGACAGCGGTATCGCGACGTGGTCACGGGTCTGGCACGCGCGTTTGAGATCGCAGGCGGAATACAGACATTCGACGATAAGGGTTACGATCTTCGCTTACAAAAGACCCTTCAGGAAGATCCCAACCTCATAGCACTTGCGCTTTGGCCCGTCGATGGCAACCTTCACAGAGCTTTTCAACCAGATGTAATCAAGTTGGAAGAGGTCGACGCACGAGTCAGTGAAGTGCTCGCGAGAATGAGCGGACGCGGAATGGTTGTCAGTCGTCCGCAGATTATCAGATCGGGCCAGGAGATGGCCTTGACGATCGCTGAACCAGTTCTCGGCGGCAACGACAACCAGGATGTGGTTGCAGCAGTAGTTGCCATTGTCTCGTTCCACGAAGTTTTTGATGCAGTGCAGCAACCAACCTCCAAGAGCGAGCGAGAGCTTCTGGATGCAGGCCTTCCAGTCGTTTTTGTGGTGGATCAGAACGGGCGCGCGGTCGCTCATCCTGAGGCAAGCGTAGCGTTCTCGGAAAAACCAATGACCGATTTGAAAGTCGTCCAGGATTGGTTGGAGTCGGGCGCCCAGGTCCAATCAGCACTGGCTCCGTTTTCTGCCACGCGTAATGATCGTGTCGTGGAAATGCTTGGTTCCTATGCGACAGCGGAGCTCGATAAGAACTCACGACTCGGAGTAATCGCGATTCAAGACGAGGCGGCAGCATTAGTGTCGGTCACAGACATGCGTTGGCAGACGCTTTGGATAAGTCTGGTTGCCGCTTTGTTAACTATTCTGATCGGTCTGTTTTTCGCTAACAAACTAACTCATCCTGTACGGGAGCTCGCAGATGGCGCTCACCGAATTGCATTGGGTGACTTCTCCCAACGTATCGAAATCACAAGCCGCACGGAACTGGGTGATCTCGGTAATTCGTTCAATCTCATGACTGATCAGATCCAGCGTTTTATTGGAGACTTACAGCAATCTGCGCAGGAAAACCGTGAACTGTTTATCGGAACAGTGAAAGGGCTTGCTGCAGCTATCGACGGCAAAGACCCGTATACTCGCGGTCACTCGGAACGCGTCTCACGTTTCTCAATGGCAATCGCACAGCGTTTGGGACTGTCTGATGAGGAGATAGAGAAGATCAGGATTAGTGCGTTACTTCATGACGTAGGCAAGATTGCTATTGATGACAACATTCTTAAGAAGCCATCATCGCTTACTGATGAAGAATACGAAATCATGAAGAAGCACCCTCAGAAGGGATACAAGATCATGTCTCAAATTCCCGCCATGAAAGAATTTCTGGCGGGAATGTACATGCACCATGAAATGGTTGACGGCAAAGGCTATCCTCAAGGCTTGAAGGGCGACGAGATCCCGCTAATGGGCAAGATCGTGGCCGTAGCTGACACTTTCGATGCGATGACGACCGACCGGCCATATCAGAAGGCAATGAAATTTGAAGACGCTTTAGCGCGCATCGAGAGTTTTGTTGGCACACGTTACGACGCCAGAGTTGTTGCGGCATTCTCCGAAGCGTGCAACGAAGGGCAAATAAGACCAGGCTCCGTCAGACTGAAGAAGCCGGTTCCGGTCGTGCCGAAACCCGAGCTAGTCGGACACGTTCAAGAGACTGGGCCAGCTGTCGCGGGCTAATCTTGAGCAAACTCAATGGAAACGAGCAGCCGCGTCCTTTTTGAGGACGCGGCTGTTGTGCTTATAATCGAGAACTAAACAAATACAGCCGGAGCAAATACCTAAATACATCAATCATGGGACTTTTTTGGAGAAGAAAAACCGGGGACGAGTTTGTAACTCTTCGCTTGAATGAACCGGCGAGCAAGCCGGTAGAGAAACCAGTCGAGGTTGCAGCAGCGCGCGCCGATAAGGAACCAATTCCTGAGGCGCCGGAAATCCTGCCGCCGATTTCTGGTGCAGGCCCGAGTCCACTGCCCGTCGAAACCAAACCTGAGAGTCGTTATCGTGGAACCGAACCACCACCCAGTCTCGACGTCGCAGCTCCGTTCGTGAAAGAAAAGCCTGTAGCTTCGAGATCACCCTTTGCCACGTCGGTTCTTGGCTTGAATCTTTCAATGGAGGAGCTGCAAGCCCAGGAGGCTGCCCTCGAACAGGAATTTTCTGCACGGTTCCGGCGGGCCGTGGCGGCGACTCGCGACTCGCTGTCAGAAAAGCTTGATACCGTTTTTGCCGGACGCAAGCAGATCGATGAAGAGTTGTTGGACCAACTGGAGGAGGTGTTGATTGCCGCGGACATTGGCGTCCCAACAACGCTGGAGATTTTGGAAACTGTGCGGCGTGGTGTCGCACGAAAGCAGATCAACGACATTCAAGCGTTGAAGGAAGCGATCAAGTCCGAATTACTTAACATTCTTCAAGCGTCGGAGCATCAAGGAGTTGCGTCTGAATCAAGCGTCCCCGAAAGCGTCGCGCCGTACGTAATGATGATCGTGGGTGTAAATGGTGTAGGGAAGACGACGACGATTGGAAAGCTGGCCCAACGCATCAAGGCGGAAGGCAATGACGTCTTAATCTGTGCAGCTGATACCTTTCGTGCGGCTGCGTCTGACCAGCTCGCGATCTGGGCAGAACGCACAGGCGTTCCCCTGATCCAGCAAAAGCAGGGAACTGACCCAGCTGCCGTTCTCTTTGATTCCCTCAAGGCTGCAAAAGCACGGGGTTCGGAAGTATTGATCGTCGACACTGCCGGCCGTTTACATACGAAATCAAATCTAATGGCTGAGTTAGAGAAGATGAAACGCGTGGCAGCGCGCGAAGTCGAAGGAGCACCTCACGAAACGTTACTCGTAGTTGATGCAGTAACCGGTCAAAACGGTCTCGAGCAGGCTCGCCAATTCTTGAAAGTTGCCGGCGTTACCGGAATCGTCTTAACAAAACTGGACGGTACGGCAAAAGGTGGAATCGCGGTGGCCATTGCGAAAGAGCTTAATCTTCCTATACGTTACGCCGGAATCGGTGAGAAGGTTGATGACCTGGTGGTATTTGACGCTCATCAATACGTGAACGGATTATTTGGAAACTGAATCTGGAAACGTGAGGGGTGTTGGATCCGCGTCAAAATTGGATTGTGCAAACGACAATTACTTTAACTGAGCCGACAGTCGCATGGACGGAAACTGATCGACGCATGATGGCTCGTGCGCTCGAACTCGCAGCTAAGGGTGTGGGCCAAGTCAGTCCAGGGCCACTCGTTGGTTGCGTAATAGTGAATTCAGCTGGCGCGATTGTGGGCGAAGGTTTCTATGTCTTCGAAGAACTCAAGCATGCCGAGACCATCGCGTTGATACAAGCAGGCGAGAATGCTCACGGAGGTACTGCTTACGTATCGCTTGAGCCACACGCGCATCATGGTCGTACTCCTCCCTGCACCGACGCCTTGATCACAGCGGGAATCAAACGCGTCGTCGCTCCGATTGAGGATCTGAATCCAAAAGTTTCGGGCAGAGGCTTTGAACATCTTCGGCTAGCGGGCGTCGACGTCCAAATTGGTTTGCTCGCGGATGAAGCGACCAAAGTGAACGAAGCTTATCTTCACTACATGCGCACTGGACTGCCTTTCGTTCATTTAAAACTGGCCGTATCTCTTGATGGAAAGATCGCGACGCGTACGGGAGATTCGCGCTGGATTGCGGGCCCGGAATCACGCGCACGCGCCCACGAACTGCGTCACGCGTACGACGCAATTCTGATTGGTGCTAACACCGCCAGGATAGACGATCCACTTCTAACCGACCGTTCTGGACTACCTAGGAGGCGACCGCTGGTCCGGGTGCTACTCGACAACAAGCTACGGCTTGCACGGACTTCACAGTTAGCTGCGACGACAGTTGAAGGGCCAGTGATAGTTTTTGGCAGAGAAGAGGCTAACGAAGCGACAGCGAGCGACCTGCGGCAACAGGGCGTTGAAGTCGTAAGTTTGGACGGGAAAGATTTGGTTGCTGTAATGAAGAATCTTGCCGATCGTTCGTTGCAAAGCGTTCTTGTAGAAGGGGGCGCAGAAGTCGCGGGTAAGTTTATCGACGCTTCGCTCGTAAACAAGGTGACGTTCTTTGTTGCGCCAAAGATTGTTGGGGGTAAAGCGGCTCCCGGTGCCATTGCGGGCGCAGGCGTGGAAAAAATGGCAGAAGCGCTTGAGCTGGACAAGGTCGAAGTCGTTCAACGTGGCAAGGACCTCGAAATCACGGGATATCCGCGCACTAAAGGATGAAGGCGGAAGGATGAAGGATGAAAGAGCGAAGAAAGGACGAACCAAACCACTTCATACTTCATCACCTATCCCTTATCCTTCAAAGCGCCTGGGCCAGCATTTCCTCAGAGACCCGAGAATAATCCAACGAATAATCGAAGCCTTTGCTCCGACCGCTGGCGAAACGGTAGTCGAAATTGGTCCAGGGACCGGTGCGCTAACTTCCGTACTCGTTGAACGCGCTGGCCGGGTTGTGGCAGTCGAATTTGACAGCAAGCTCGCGCCATTACTGACCGAGCGCTTTGGGGACCATGACAATTTCAAGCTGATTCAGGCGGATGCACTAACTACAGACATTTGCAGCGAGATCTTGCCGGCGCGACAGGCAAGATTAGTCGCGAATCTTCCTTACAACATTTCAACTGCCATCCTGCAACGGCTGATCTCGCAGCGCGCATGTCTCGGAGAGATGGTGATCATGCTACAGCGCGAGGTAGTGAATCGAATGCTTGCGCCAGCAGGGTCAAGCGAACGGGGATTCCTTTCAGTGCTGGTAGAGTCCTATTGCCAGACGGAAAAACTGTTTGACGTTGCTCCCGCAGCGTTTCAGCCGCCACCAAAGGTCTGGAGTAGCGTTATACGTTTAAAGTTCAGATCTGACATTCCCGTCAATGTGTACGATGCCGATCTGTTGTGGGCGACAGTCAGCGCCGGATTCGCACACAAGAGGAAGACCATCCTAAACAACCTGCGCAACGCTTCCGGTCATTTACACGAGGTCATAGGGCGAAACGGTGGAGCAAGTATAGTGTTGTGTAAGGCGCAGGTTGAACTAACTCGGCGCGCTGAAACGCTGACCCTGGAAGAGTGGGGAAGGATTGTTACGGCGATGGAGTGAGACGAAATCATTTGCCATATGACATTTGAAATTTTTCATTTTTTATTTTTGGGTCTTTGGTTTTTGGCCTTTGGTCTTTGAAATCTAACGCGCCAATGTGGTGCTGGGATCTAATACCTAAGACCAAGACCTAAGACCCAAAATGTAAAATGAAAAATTCCAAATATCATATGGCAAATGATTTCTTTTCGTCGCTGTCCCTGGCAGTCGCGATTTCACCGCTCCGAAACTACCACCTTGATTCCATTCTTCGGCCTTAACGACAAAACGGGCAGGACCTCAACCGGTTCATCTGAAGCGAGTGAGAATTGGAAACGCTGTCCAATCGTCGCCAATAAGAGCACAATCTCCATCATAGCGAAGTAGTTTCCAATGCATTGACGTGGTCCACCGCCGAAAGGGAAGTAGGCGTACTTCGGCAAGCGTTCACTCATGTCGCTCGACCAGCGTTCTGGCTCAAACTCGTCCGGGTTATGAAAGAAGCGCGGATCACGATGTGTGACCCATTGAAACGCAAAAACCTGATTTCCCTTCGGTACCCGGTAACCGCCAATTTCAGTCTCCTCGATTGCCTCTCTACCGACTGCGTATGCCGGCGGATACAACCTCATCGACTCTTTGGCAATCATCTCCGTGTATTTTAATTTCGGCAGGTCCGACACGTTGGGTGTTCTGCCGCCAAGTACTTCGACAAGTTCGGCGTGAAACCTTTGCTCTGCCAGCGGGTGTGTAGCCAACAGGTACCAACTCCATGACAACGCTAACGCCGTAGTCTCATGACCAGCGAGAAATAGGGTCATGACTTCGTCACGAAGTTGAGCATCGCTCATCTGACTCCCGTCGTCATCCTGAGCTTGAAGCAACATGGAAAGCAGATCACCTTCGTCGTAACCCCTGGCGCGACGTTCTGCGATTATCCGAAACACGATGCGATCGATCTCAGCGACGGCGTTGAAATATTTCTTATGAGCAGGCGTCGGTAGCCGGTTATCGAGAATCCATTTCAACGTTGCTTGTGAAGCAAAAGGCCGAACCAGACCTGTTAATATTTGTCCAACATGATCGGCATCATTGGAAACATCCGAATTGAAAAGCGTCTTTACTACGATCTCCAATGTCAGACGAGTCATGTCGCGGGAGACGTCTCGGATTTCGCCTTTTTGCCATTTGGAGATCGTACGGTTGGCGAACTCCACCATGACGTCGCCGTAGGAACTGATTCTCTGCCGGTGGAATGCAGGCTGAGCCAGGCGTCTTTGCCGTCGCCAAAAATCCCCTTCGCTCGTGACTAAACCATTTCCAACCAGGCGATGAAAGAATGGAGAACGTAGAGATCGCGCCTTTTGGTAACTCTTGGCGTTTGTGGTGAGGAGAGCCTCAATATCATTTGGATTGTACAAAAAGTACGCGTGCACGTAGAGAAACCGGGAGCGAACTACATCCCCATAATCGCGACAACGCGTGATAAAGCCGAGCGTATCGCTATTAAAGTCACGCATCACGCCCATGATGAAATGGCCTTTCGGCCCGGGTGGAAGGGGTTTGCGACTCGGCTTTGCCGTGTTTACCGTGAGATGCTGTTCGGCATTCATCTGTTCAACTTCCCGTTGTTCTTAGTGATTCGATGTAAATGCCGGGCTCACTATCAGGAATGACGATCGCACCCACAGTCTTCTGATAGAAACGTACTGGCCCAGCTGCGCCCACGATAGCGTACACATAACCCATTTCTCGCAACGCCCAAAGAGACGCAAGAAGCAGGATCTTCCCGATACCGTTGCCCTGCGCAGTCTCAACGACACCAGTGGGACCAAAGAACCCTCGTCGTGTGCACTCGTATGCGGCAAAACCAACGAGTTGGCGATTCATCATTGCTATGTAAACAGAGACTGGCTTGTTTGCGAATCCAACGGAGATTTCATCGGCCCACGCGACCGAAAAATTTTCAGCGACAAAACTTCGCACCACCGTGAGTTCAAATGGCTGTGCACGCCGAACAGAAAATTCCTGATCAGGTGCCAGCTCGAGCGCAGGTAACTTTAAGAGATTTACTAAAAGATCAGGCATTGAGGGCCCTCGATTTCTACGCGTCCCAACTATAACCGCGGTAGAAAGAACTGTGCTACTGGGCGAAGGTTCTGTTGCTAGTCCATCAAAGTGCCCTTTTTGTGCAAGCCCTTTCTTGCGCACTCATGGTAAGGGCAGTCCCATTTGTCGAGCTTGTGAAGCCGAATCGCGAGCGCCCCAACGCCGATGAATGCGGCCGTCCTTAATGATGAACCATTCCATCGCTACAATTTCATACGACCGACCTGTCACCGGTCCACCTCGGAATGAACCCACCGACGTGCCGCGCTCTGTATATCGAGCAGCAACCGCATCATCTTCGGCAATCAAAGATTCGATGTGAAGTTCAACTGCGAAGGCAGAATGAAGCTCCTGCCAAATGGGCAACACAACGTCTAGGCCACCCCAGCCCAAAACTCCATAGACGAGCGCGTCTTCGGTTAAAAGAGTTTGCAATTTTTCACCATCGCCGCGGTTAAATGCTTCCACATAATCTCGGATTAACTGTTTGTTGACTTCCGACATGCAGTTCCTTCGGATCGCGAATCCCACTGGCATTTCACGCAGTGTAAAAACGCACGGTTAGCGATTGAGAATATTGAACCACTAAGGCACCAAGGCACTGAATAAAAAAAGGGAATCGCCGAGACTATCGCCAAATCTCTTTTTGCATTGTCTTGGTGGTTAATCTTCAATTCGTGCTATTCACAGGATCAACTATCTCCGGCTACAACCGGGGTGGCGCGGGCTTGAGTGGCTTATCCCAAGCCTGGGCGCCTTTTACTTTAAGCTTCCGTTTGTAGATTCGATCGCCACACGTAGCGTAAAGCGTGTCGAAGGTCTGGCCACCGAACGTGAAATTTGAAAGGCGCCGGTTTGGCGTTGGAATGATGCACTGCACTCTTCCAGCTTGATCACAGACCTGAATACCCATGGCCGTCGCAACGTACAGTCTCCCGTCTTTGTCCACACGCAACCCATCAGCATTACTTTGGTCCGACGTGTCAGGCATGTGCAGCCAGTAGAAGCGTTGTTTGTACTGCAGAGATCCATCGGATTGAATGAGATAGCTGTAAACCCAGTGTGAGCGGTAATCGGCAACGTACAGCAGCGTTTGATCGGGGCTGAGGGCGATTCCGTTTGCATACTTCAATCCTGTATCGACGATACGCTTTTCGCCATTCGGTTTGATAAGCCACACTTTGCTCGGCGCATTTTCATTATCCGCCGGAGGGTTTGTAACATAAGCGTTGCCATTGTAAGCAACGACGATATCGTTCCCCACAAATCCTTCGGCGATAACTGACGCTTTACCGTCACGATCGTAAGCGACGACCTTTTGTTCGCCCATAGAGACCGCGAAAAGTCTCCCGTCTGGCGCAAAGGCCTGTCCGTTGCCGCGCTTTGAATCGGCAACAAACTGGGTCACTTTATTATCGAGTCCAATCTTATAAGTCTTACTCGTTGTTACGTCGTTGAAAAAGACCTCACCTTGTGAATCGGTTGCCGGACCTTCGGTGAACTTATAGCCTTCGGAAACCAACTGCCAACCTTCTCCTGGAATCAAGAGGTCATTGAGCGTAGCGTTTTTGGTTGGCCCCCCTGCCACGGGTTTGGGCCAGTCTTTCCACAGCCAACGCATTGCATCAGGAAAAGCGGCCGTCGCCTGTTTGCCTGTATGGCCCCCGTCGCCCCACACGTGTTCCACCTCGTAACCGGCAAACGTCAATGCGCGCTCCATCGTTTGATTTGCCATCCACCAGTCGCCACCGTAAATGTTGAGATCAATTGCACCGTCCTGAACGAACACGCGAATAGGTTTCGGTTCGTATTTGCGAATCAAGGTTGGGTAGCGCAGACCACCGCGCAAGTCGACGAATGTGCCAATCGCACTGAAGACACGCGAGAAGGCATCTGGTCGTTCCCACGCGGCCGTGAACGCTGCGATTGCTCCACTCGAAGAGCCACCAATAGCACGATCGTTACCCTCATGCGACAGACGTATCAGTCGACCGTCCGCAGTTTTCTTTGTTTCAACCTCCGGCAGTAATTCATCAAGCAGAAAGCGCGCATAGTTGTCACCAAGTCCGTCGTATTCGTAACTGCGATTGAACCGATCCAAAGCAGCGACGGAGTCAGTCGCTTTCAAAACGCCCGGACTTACAAAAACAGCGATCACAAGCGGCATTTCTTTTTTGTGAATCAAGTTGTCGAAGACGGTCGGTGCCTCAAAACGAATTCCATCTTGCATCACAAAAATGCAAGCTGGCTTTGCGGGCGTGTATTGCGCCGGTACATAGACCCAATAGTCACGCGTAGTGCCCGGGAAGACCTGCGACTTGTCAAAACTGAATTTCAGTACCTCACCCTTGGGTACTCCTGGTTGGGGCTTGGAATCGGGTCCTGGTTGATAGTCATCACTTGTTTGGGCTTTCGCCGTTACTCCCAAAAGTATCGAGACAAATAGCAGGCAGCAAAGTAGCACTGGGTTCCAATCAGATCGGTTGATCATGCGGGGGCTCCAATCGATGAGATGTTTTACTTCTTCGGCTTTGCGACGATTACACCTAACCTCAGACCCTTCTCGGAGCTTGCGATTAGTTGTTCGAGCCGACGAATCTGAGTCTCTTCCTTTTTTGCGCTCATGACATAAAACGTTGCCGTGTTCCGGAAGAACGGCGGTTGTTCCTGAAAGAACTTCCAGGCCTTCTTGTTCTCGCGAAACCTTTTCTCATAAGACACTGACAGCTCACGTGGCCGGTTTTCGAAGGAGTAGATTCCCGTTTTTTTCGGATCGCGTTTCGCGAATACCTGAAGACCGCTGGGTGTCATACGGCCCTGCTTCTTAAGTCGTCCGACATGCCGCACGTTGACGAGACTCCAGATACTTTTCGCCTTTCGTGGCGTGAAGCGAATGGTGTAGCTCGAATCGTCGACACTCTTACGCACACCATCAATCCACCCAAAACAGAGTGCCTCGTCCAGCGCTTCGGCATAAGTAATACTCTTCTTTCCCGACGTCTTCTTGTAAAAGCCGACCAACAATTCGGAGGCGCTGTCATGATTCTTTTCGAGCCAATTGCGGACTTGGTCGGGTGAACTGAAGAATCTCGGTTTCATGTTTGTTTTCAGAAAATGTTTATTGCGCCGGCGCACCTCCGGGCAACCAGCTCGGACGAAACGTCGAATTGGCCAACCATCGAATTGGCCTTATGAGTGAGTTGAGAGATCGCGTCATGAAGGGAAAGTCGATCTTGCTCACTTCGTCACTAGGCCTGTGGTAGTCATCGTGTAATCCGAAACTTGAAATCGTGTGGGCGACGACTCCTCTTAACGCCAACGTATAGTTGTCTGATCGTTGAAAGAAATTCTGTTCGGGATGCGGATCGGCAACAAGCAAAGCTCCCTGCCGCGCTAACTCTGGACCCAGCGAGGAACGCTCGAAACCGGTCAACCACAGCGTATTAGGCGGAACCTTGGCATCTGGTCTTCCAAGCATTTCAAAGGTGATGTCAGCAACAATGTGGTCCAAAGGGACCGGAGAGTGGGCAACAAAATGACGAGCGCCGAATCCGCCGCGTTCTTCACTTCCGAAGCAAACAAAATAGATGGTACGTCTGGACCGATTACCAGTGGCAAGAGCCCTGGCCAGTTCCAGGACAGCCACGCATCCGGAGGCATCGTCGTCAGCGCCATTAAAGATTTTGTCTCCCGTAAGAGCGTAGTCGACACCCAAATGGTCCAAGTGGGCACTTAATATGATTACATCACCTGCCGCCTTCGGATCAGAGCCGCGTAAGACGCCGATTGCATTCCAGGTAGTGCCGGACTCAGTAGGCTCCGTAGCGCCGCTGAATTCGACTTTCGCGCCGGCCGGTGTCGCCACAAGAACGTCCAACACTTCTTTACGAACGGCAAGCACTGCAAAGGGTGAATTGATGCGATCACCTCGAATTCGCCCCGGCAATGCAGGCAGTTTCAAGTCGGTTGCTGCACGCGCTTTTTGGTTTGCCTCGGTTTCAAGTAAAACAACTGCGGCCGCTTGGGCAGTGCGCGCTCTTCGTATGACTTCTTGTCGCTTTTGCTGGTCCACCGTCGCTGGCAGCTTAACAACAACAACTGCTCCCTTAGCCGGAGTTCCATCTGCCTCTATCAATTGAAGCTTGCCAGTGATGTTTGGTGACCTCAGAGAAGAGATGAGAAAATCGCGGCCAAACAACCACTCGTGATTATTATTGCCGGAGATGAGGCTAAGAGTGGGAGGCTCAACGAACTTTACGGTCTCAAGCGCCACGCGTTGTACGAATCCCTGGTTTCCGGAGCTATCGGTGTCACCTCCGGGTTCGAGACCAAACTGGCGAAATTGTGAAGCTATGTACTCAGCGGCGATTCGTTCATAGCCAGTACCGCTGCCGCGACCTTGTAACGCGTCACTCGCTAGAAAACCGAGTTCGGCGCGGATGTTCTTTTCCAATATCGGCGCACTTCTTATCGCACGAGTCCTGCGAACTTGTGCAGAAAGATCGCCAGTAGTAGCGGCGATCAACAATGACAGAGATAGAGTTATGGTGTAGCGGGTAAGGCACGAGTACATTCTGTCTCCTCGACTCAAACTAATCGACGGGATGCTTTTGCGGTGAATGTTGTTTCGTTGTTTGAGTCGACGCAACTTTGTGGAACCTAAACGTGTATCTTGACGCTTTTGCCAGTGCGAGCGGCTTCGTATACCGCGCTAATGATCGCTATATCGCGTCGTCCCATTTCTCCGGGAACTATTGTCCTGCGACCGGTGAGTATGCAATCGGCAAAATCGTCCATTTGCGCTGCTTGTTGGTTGATTGACTGGTAATTGAGCGGGCCGCGACTGGTTTTGCAAACTGCGCCGCGGTAAGTGAAAGCGCGTTGCTCAAACTCAAGCCAACCCTTGCTGCCCTCAATGCGAAATCTGTCCGAGGAATGGTTAAAGCCGGTGACCGCTTCGCACCTTGCTCCGTTTGCAAAGTCCATAGTCCAACTGATCTTCTCTTCAACCTCATTGAAAAGTTCAGGCTTTGTTTTCGGTTCTTCGTGTGCCGTAACAGAAACTGGAGTTCCTTCGTTCGCCGCCATGCACGCGCCCTGAACGATATAGATTCCGAGATCCATCATCGGTCCGCCGCCAGCAAGCTTCTTATCAATTCGCCAGGCACGTTGCCCGAATACGAAGCCCCGGTCGCCGGTCATTTTCATAAAGGGGCCAAAATCCTGCTCCCGCGCGAGTCGGATCATCTCTTTGTGATAGGGATCGTAGTGCAGCCGATAGCCGACGGCCAGTTTAACTTTCGCAGCTTTGCAGGCGGCAATCATGCGATCACAGTCGGCCACAGACGTAGCCATCGGCTTTTCAGTAATCACATGCTTGCCGGCTTTCGCTGCACGGATCACATATTCCGGATGTAAGGCCGGTGGGGTGACGACATAAACGATGTCGATCTCTTTATTGCCAGCGATCCGATCAAGGTTATCGTAGTTGTAAATGTTCCCTCTCTTCAAATTGTAGTCAGCAGCCCATTTCTCACCCTTCTCAGGATGGCCGGTAATGACCCCGGAGAGATAGCAGAGGTTGGTTTCACGTAGTGCTGGGCCAAGTTGGCCGGCGGAGTAGCGTCCGAGGCCTAGTAAAGCGACACCCAGTTTGCGGCCCTGGTTCTGGGCCAGCGCTTCCGCAAGTCGACCAAGGTCAGGTTTTGCGGCTAGGGCTGCGGTAGTAAGCGAAAGACCGCGGAGGAAATCACGACGCGAGTAGTCAGGTTTTTTCTTCATTAATAAATCCTCCGACAGCTAGTTTTCGACTTGTCGTAGACTCCCGCATAACGACAGCCGCGGCGTTAAAAGGGCGCGGCTTGATCAGACTTTCTTGATTTTGTCGCATGCGGCCGGTACTACGCTCACGACCTTCCCGCTTCGAGCCGATTCGTATATCGCTTCAACAAGCGCGACACTGCGCCGGCCCTCAGGGCCATCACACCTCGGGTTACCATTAGTTGCAATCGCCTGCAGAAAGTCCTCGATAATCCTCCTGTGACCACTGACGTCCGAAACAATCGGCGAACTCGAGCTGCGATTTGTATCCTTTGACTCGGTCGCCAGACCACCTGGTAACGGAGTCTTTAGATCAGCGCTGACAATTCGATCATGTTCGAAGACTATCGTTCCCTCTGAACCCGTCAGCTCGACTCGGCGGTCATAACCTGGATAGACGGAGGTTGCAGCTTCGAGCGTTCCGATTGCACCATTAGCGAACTCCAACGTAGCAACCAGAGTGTCCTCCGATTCGATGTTGTGAAGAGCAGTCCGCGACTTAGCATAGACACGCTCGACATCGCCAAGTAACCACAACAACAAGTCGACGGTGTGGATACCCTGGTTCATGAGTGCACCACCACCATCCAAATCAAGTCGACCTCGCCAACGCGATTTGCTGTAGTATTCGGGCGGACGGTACCATTTGACTCGCCCTGAAACGAGTATTGCTTTTCCAAGTCCGCCACTGTCGATTAGGTGCTTCAAACGAACGCTATCACTTGCAAATCGATCCTGAAAACAAACTCCCAGTTTAACTCCTGCTTGCTTGCACGCATCGATTAACGAGTCAGCTTTCGTCACTGTGACATCGATTGGCTTTTCGACTAGTACATGCAAACGATGTCGAGCGGCTGCAATACCTTGATCGGCATGCAATCCTGAAGGGCTACCGATGATGACAAGGTCCATCGGCTTGTGCTGGAGGAAAGAGTCAATATCTTCGTAAGCCACGCCGCCATAGGTCTCGCATAGTCGTTGCACTTTCTCAAGATTGCTTCCAACGAAGGCGACAATCTCCACGCCTTTAATTTGCAGCGCTGCACGAGCATGGGTTTCACTGATTCCGCCGCCACCTATGATGCCGATGTGGGTCATGATATTCGCGTAATCTGATCCCAGACGGACGGCTCAACTGGAATACCGTCTTTGAGATTCTGTTTTCTGATCTCCAGCGTTCGTTCACCAGGATAACGTACCCTTGCAATATCGGTTGTTGAGATATGGAGGGAAGCAATTATTTCGGACAGTGTCTCATTCCTGTCTATATCTGACACTGCAAATGCGATGAACACCTGCGACAGACTGGTTTCTTTTGCGACGTCGGGAGGTATCTCGTGTGTCGCAGTACCCTCGGATAAAAGAGTGGCAATGGCGTCGAGCATTAACGAAAGCCCCGAGCCTTTCCAGTATCCAATTGGCAGCGGTCGACCGGAATCCTCAATCGCGGCAGGATTGCGCGTCAGTTCGCCCTTTCGATCAAACCCGCCAATTACAGGCAACTGCTCACCGCGCCTTCGATAAGATTCAAGCGCTCCGAAAGAAAACTGAGACATTGCCATGTCGAGAACAATATGGCCCTCCGCTCGTGGCACGGCGATCACAATCGGATTATTCCCGAGGCGTGGTTCGGTTCCTCCCCACGGTGGCAGATTCGGCATTGTGTTTGTCCAACAGATCCCTATGTATCCCGCGTCCGCCGCCTGCCAGCCGTAACTGCCTCCGCGCATCCAGTGGTTCGTGTTTCTAAGCGCAACACATCCGATTCCGTGATCACGAGCAAGAGCGATGGCGCGATTCATTGAAGCATACGCATTCAAATTGCCTGGGCCGGACATGCCATCCCATCGTTCAAGAGAACCAAACGCGCAAACCAGTTTCGGTTCGACGGTTGGATTTACAAGCCCAGACTCAATAGTTTGGATAAAACGTGGAAAGCGATTAAGACCATGCGACTGTACGCCGTCGCAGCTTGCCTCGGTAAACAAGCGCGCGCAGAGTATGGCGCGTTCGTTGGGAAATCCCTTCTTGAGCAAAACGCGACATAGCGCTTCGTGAATCACCTCGTAGGAGAGTCGGTTCACGGTTATTCAGCTGCCTTCACTGTGCGTAGTAACCCGGTCGGGATCGCGCGATAAGGTCCGGTCGGTTGACTATCTGAATCTCTACGGGGCGCCAGCTACCGTCGCGCTGTTCGTTCATTGGTTTGTAGCCCAGACTGTAGACCTTACCCAGATCGTTAATGACTTGTTCGTAGACACCGTTTAGGTCGGAAAGCTTGCGAGCTTTGTAGTACGAACCTCCACTTTCCTCGGCGAGTAGGCTCATGGTCTTGCGAGCATTCTGATACATCTCTTTTGTCCAGGAACTCGAATCACTGTCTGACTCAGTATCAAGGTAAATTGGCACAATAAGCGTGTCGTTGAGTCTGACCTGTTCCAGTAAGTCAGCGAATGTAATCCTCGATCCAATTCCTGGGCCGGCAAACGAAAATGATCCATCCACTCCATCGCTCATTAGCACCACCGCTCTGCGTCGTTCCAGGCTACGTGGCCCAACCACTGTGTCGAGCGCGAACTTGACGGCATCCCAGATGTTTGAGCCGCCGGTATCTTTCATCTCAGTAACACTGGCCATCAGTTTGGCACGGTCTAATGTGAGCGGGCAGAGGATATTAGTTGTGTTCGCAAATGTCACTATTGCGACTCTGTCAGTAGGACGGGCGGCCTCGATAAACCGTAATGTGGATTTGCGAATTAGGTCGCGTTTACCAGCAGTCGAGCCGGAAAGATCAATCAACAACACCAGATCAAATGGAACGTCGGTCGATGCGAAGAATGTCACGGTCTCCTCGCGACCGTTTTCAAGAACTCTAAAGTCTTCCTTCGTAAGTGCACCGACATAAGACTTGAGTTTATTGTTAAAGATGCTGACATTCAGATTAACCAAGTTCGTGTCGACCCTGATGATGTCGTCTTCTGAGATGGCGGGTGCATCAAGCTCTGTGGAGACGATCGCCCTGGTTAATGAATCTTTCAACTGGTTGGGAAGTTGACTAGGTGGCGCCTGCCGGGATCGGACCATTGGTCTACGATACAAACGTTCGAGACTCCTGATGTGATCCTCCAATTTTGGTAAGCCAAATTCCTGACGTCTAGCATCAACGTGAGCCTCATCTTCGATCGGATAGAGGACCAGGAATCCGTTCATGCTCACTGCCTGAGCGCCGAACAGTTGCTTCATACCGGCACCAACGCGAAGCCGATCAAACAGTCCTGCAAAATCTGGCTTTTGGGCAGGATCCTTTTTCATAACAGCGGCGATAACCGGCAGGAGATCTCGTTGCAATTCAAAGGTCGCGCTGTTTTTCAACAAGTGAAACGCCGCGTCAACTCCAACCGTCCCAACTAGATCTGTTGTTGGCCAGCCGAAGGTTTTAATAATCTGACAGAGTCTGGTTGCGTTCTTCTCATCTGCTTCGCGCAAACGCTTTCTTTTCGACTCCGATTTTTTATCGTCGTGAACGACCTCCTCGAGCAGACTCTGTTGTTTCTCCGCCATCTTGACGAGCTCTTCCTCGAGCTTCTTATTTGGCAAAACAGGCTGCATCGATGCCACTTTGGCACGCATTGCCTTGAGGTCGTCCTTAGTTAGACATGATTGGGCGTTTCCGGCGTGTACGCAAAAGAAAAGCAGGATTAAGACTGGTAAGAGAAGCTTCATCATTTGCCCAATCTGTGAAGCCAGGAACCGCCTCTTCCAATTCGCCAAATAGGAGCTTTGCACGCAAAGCTTCTCTGGCTCGGTCTGTCTCAGGGAAGCCCGATAAGAATAACAGGCGATGTAGCAAAATCCAAAAATCAGATGGTAAGAGTGCCATCAGTGGCAGGATCTCACTTCCGCATTTGTCAGGTCAGGAAGGTGGGCTTGCCCCGCTGTTACTCTACAAGGATCTCCAGTTGCAAACAGAGGGTAAGAGAACGTCCTCATCCTCAGTAAGAAAGATTCTTCTAGGGCAAGAGCGGGGGCAAGCCACCCTTCCTGACCTTACAAATAGGGAAGTGAGGTTCTTGTAGGTTTTGATACTACTACCTCATATCTATTTTGCGGTGGAAGTACTAGACGGACCCGCCGCCTTCTTTACGTACTTCTCATACCACGCCAAGTATCGCTCCATCCGATCGCGTTGATAACTTGGTCGTTGAATGCCGTGATTCTCGTTTGGATAGATGATTAGCTGCGTATCAATTCCCAAACTACGCAGCGCCTGATACATCTGCTGGCTTCCTTGAACGGGTACATTGAAATCACGTTCACCCCCAAGAAACAGGGTTGGCGTTTGAATGCGATCGGCATGCAAAAAAGGATAGGAGATCTTCACATACGTCTCCCACGCCTTGGGATTCCAGGGTGGACCAATCTCGTAGTCGTACTGAATGATGTACTGATCTGTACCGTAGAACGCGACGGTGAATGCCGTGCCCGCACCGCTCGTCGCTGCTTTGAATCGAGTGTCGCTGGCGATCAAGTAGTCAGTCAGTATTCCTCCGTAGCTCCACCCGCCGACGCCTAGACGATCAGGATCCGCCACTCCCATTTGGATAACGTGATCTACTCCGGCGAGCAGATCCTGAACTTCATAGTTTCCCCAGTCAGCAAAAATCGAGCGCGAGAAACTCTGCCCACGTCCTGAACTTCCTCTGTAGTTCAGGGCGAGTACCGCGTAGCCATTTGCAGCAAACATCTGGCGTTCAATGCTGAACGAATGCTGGTCCTGACCGTTTGGTCCCCCATGAATTCGTAGCAACAACGGAACCTTTGTGCCCTTCACGTAACCCGCAGGGTAAGTCAGAAGTCCATTCACTTGCGTGCCATCTTTACTCTTAAAGCCAACTTCTTCAGTTACTCCAAGTTCCAATTCACCGAACAGCACATCGTTCTGGTGGGTGATCTGTCGCAACGCATTGTTTTCCCAGACATAGACTTCGTTGGCCCTCGTATCTCCGCCAGACAATGCTACAGCTCGTCCTCCGCCATAACTCCAGGCCGAACTGACTGTTGGTGGCTGCAGCAAACGTTCAACTGGACCACCCGACAGACGTGCTCGTGCAGGGTACACGGACCGATCATCGGTGATCAGAAAACGAATCGCTTTCCCATCCTCAGTAAAACGGGGCATCGAGGCGCCACGGTCCAGATCCTCGGCCGCCTTTAGCCGAGTTGGAGCGCTGCTGCCGTCTGACGCGACGATTGCAAGGTGATCCATGTTGTAGGCGCCATACTTTTTCTCGTCGCCTTCGACGAACGCGATCCATTTTGAGTCGGGACTCCACTCTGGGCGTGAACGACCCGCTCGTGTGCCGGAAGGAATTATCTGTTTTTCAGTGGAACCGGCCTTGGCCTCGGAAATGAACAACTGTGCGGAAGGATCCCGATCCGGATCGTCGGAATGATTGCTCATGAAAGCGATGCGACTGCCATCGGGTGACCAGCTCGGTGAACTCTCGTCCCACTTACTGTTCGTCAGACGATCCAGTCTCTTCGTGGCGATGTCGAATAGATAAATGTACGTGTGTCGGCCGGAGAGGAGGTAACCCTGTCCGTCTTGTTTGTATTTATAGCGATCTATGACGATTGGCTTTGGCACTCGCGGTGTAGCGCCGGGTTGCGGAGATGGCCCAGCGTCAGCTTCGGGATCAGGATCCCCGATAACCAATGCCAGTCGTTTTGAGTCGGTCGACCATTCATAACCTTGGAGGCGTCCTTTTAGTTCGGTCAGTTGCATTGCCTCGCCACCACTTCTATCGAGCAGCCACACCTGATTGCCACGGGCTTTCCCAGGTCGCGACGAAGTAAACGAAAGGTACTTTCCATCAGGACTCCAGCGGGGAGAACTCTCGCTGTCCGGGCTGAAAGTTATTTGGCGATCATTGCTGCCGTCTGTACCGATCATCCAGATATGAGAAGTGGACTTGTCTTCCTTGGCGTCAATCGTTCCGACGACATAGGCAACCCATTTACCGTCAGGCGAGATTTGCGGGTCTCGAACTTCGCGAAGCCGAGTGAGATCATCCAGTTTAAGGGGACGTCGCGTCGTCTGAGCAACCAGGACTGGTGAAAGAACCAGAATCAAAAGCAAAGCAAGGGACTGACTTCTTCGAAACATGAACTATGGCCTCCAGAATGTTTTGGTGTGCGCGTGACGTGCGAATGAAACGACCCAACGAACTTATCTGCATGTCGAAGAAACGTGCATGCGGATTAAGAAAGATTTCGCACGGTAACTACTCAAAATTGTAATGACTTTTACGTAAGCGTCGGCGAAGTTCGGTCAGGCGGAAAGTTTACCAAGTGAACGCCAGAATTGATAGACAAACGCAGGAAAGAGTATCAAGCACCTCACAAGAATAGGACAGTTGGAAAGGAGGCAAGCGGCAAGATCAAGCACCACACAAATAGAAATACCGAGCGCGCCTCCGCTTCGTTTCGCATCCGCAACGATTATTCTGTATTTCAAGTTCGTTGGTTGTAGCTGAGGAGTAAGGGCTTGAATTGGATCGAGCGGGGGCGCGCTCGGTATTTCTATTTGTCTGGTGCTTGAGTTTGCCGCTTGCCCCCTTCCCAACTGTCCTATTCTTGTGAGGTACTTGAGATTGCTGCTTGCCCTGAAGAAACCTTCAAATTTTGATATTTCTGCCCTGCCACTCGCGCTTGAGTAAGCCATAGAAATACGCGTCCTGGATCTCTCCATTGACGTGCCAGCGCTCACGTAGAAGACCTTCGCGTTGAAAGCCAAGACGCTCTAGGGTGCGAATCGACGCGGCATTTCGCGGATCAACATCCGCTTCCAGTCGTCTTAGCTCCAGATCCTCAAAAGCGTATGAAAGCAACTTCTGAAGTGCTTCCCGCATGTAACCAAAGCCCCAATGAGCACGGGCCATGGCATAGCCGAGTTCGGCTCTACCATTGTTCAGATCCAGGTTGAAAAGGGTAACCGTGCCGATGAGGGAATTAGTCTCACGAAGTGCGAGGCCCCACTTGATCATGGTCCTACGTTGATTACTTTCTGCGATTTCACGCTGAAGCTCAACGGCTGCCTGCTTGTCTACGAACGGCGGCGTACTCCAGTAACGCATAACTTGCGGATCAGAGAAGACGGCGAAGAGTCCCTCGATGTCATCTTCGGAAATCGAGCGAAGTAACAGACGATCGGTAATGATCGTTGGCAGTAGCGGAGAATCCATGGCTGAAAGGGTGAGTTGCCAATCGAAGTCGAGCAACCGGTAGCATGGCGCATGTTTACGTTAGGGCCCTTTGCGCGGCGCAGGACTCTTAAGCGGTACTCCAGAAGGGCTGGTAATTGGGGTGGGGGTATTGTCTCTGTCTGGTGGCACGCCATGGCCTGATTGGTCGAGCGTCGGAAGATCCCTTGGATCGACGTTAATCGACTGTTTCAACGGAGCGTTCGCACCTCTTTTGACTTCCACTTCGATGGTCCTGATATCGTCAGCTTGGTCAAAGAACACTATAAAGCTTGCCTGCTTCAGCGTGGCAGTTCGCGGATTGTTTTTGCCGGTGGTATGAATTTCTCTTGGATTGAAGATTGAGACAGCCGACAGCTCTTTACCCTGTCCATCGATGACCTTAATCACGACGTCACGGCTTTGATCGATCTTGTTGGTGGGCGTTCCCTTTGCGCGAAACGCTTTAATCGTGTAACCGGCATCACTTGCTTCAACCTTTACCGCCACCAGCGGCACAGGCTGCTCCAGAGTGCGATCTTTCGGCACTTTCTGCGGGTCGACTTTTTGCGCTCCCACTTCACTCACGCTAGATTGATTGTTTTCTCTGCACGTAGTGAAAACCAAACACAAAAGAGCTAAGAGTACTAGCTTCATTGTTTCTCCAATTCTCCGTAGTACCACTTTATCCGGGCCAGACAGGTTCGGGCAAACTCCGGCATGGAATCCTGACGATCGTCGTCCATGATACAAGCTCGCGCCTCGGGTTCTGAGCGCCACCACTGGTCCTTGATATTTTCACAGTCCGAGGGTGGCCAAGTGTTTGAGGTGTTGTAAGCCTGGCAGGAAGCTTCGGAGCCGTAGACGTTGTGATGAGGGTTGTTGGACATCACCGGATCATTGGGCGTCGGATACTCGTCCGCCAGGGTGAACACGGAATGCCCAGTTTCGTGGAGAGCAGTACCTCTATTGGCAGGCTCAGTCCCAAAGTTTCGCCCGTCAGACCAATCCTGTTTTTCGTGTGTGTGAATTATGACGGCATTGTCGATGAGCGCGTGTTCAAATACCGATGCAGGTATCGTCATCGGAGGTGGTTTTCCATCGCCGAAGTCTTCTATGTGTCCCCGCTCTGGCGAGTAATAAAACTGCCAATATGTCTTTCCCAGCTTCACGCCGTTGTTTGAATGAAAGCCATCGAATATCAAAGGCTCCAGATGGGGCAGCATCTCCCGCGCCTGAGCATACTCCTCCTCCTCGGCAACAAATGCGATGTTGACGCGTTTTTTAGACAGCCGATCATTTACCCAAACAGGTATGGGAGCGTTCCCGAAGAGCCAGTCCCCTGCGGCAAACTCCCACTGTTCGTTTTTCGACTCTCCCTTGGTGTCCGTCACCTCCATGATGTAGGTGACAAATGTCCCCCCAGGGAAACCAGGAAAGGTGTACTTCTCGTCGATGTTTTCGGGCGGAGACGGATAATTCCAAACGTTTACCGAACCCCAGGTTCCCCCAGGCCTCTGACGTATCGATTGGTCGCCGGCGGTGCTTAGATACATCTCATACTCAAAAACAAACAGCTCGGCTTTCGCAATGCCGTCCGAATCATTGGCCTTCACAGCAAACTCGACAGGTATGGCATTCGCCGGGTTTAGAGGCTTGTAGCGCGTGGACATCGTCATTACTCCATCGCTGCCGCATGCGACAGAGAAAGATGCGAAGATGAGCAGCCAGGTGGTGAGCGTGAATCTTACGACCAATGATAGTTGCATGGTGGGTTACTTCTCCTCAGCTGTGAAGGTTTGAATGCGAAAACGCGTAACCTCAGCTATTGCGAACTGGCAGCTGAAACCGGAACCGGAAAGTTTGACAAACAACCTGCGGATCTAATCATCGAAATGTTCTTCTCGAAGAAGATCATCCGCCAGTAAGGTTAGCTCGACCCACGATCGTTGAAGGGGCCCGGGTCGCGGAAGACAACAAGAGGAAGAAACAAGTTTTCCCGGGCTTTTAAGAACTTAGCCTCTATTGGTGGCCAAGTTTAGCACACACCAAAAAACAAAAACAGCTCGGTCGCATCAGAGACGCGGCCGAGCCATTTCTTGGACTGGTTGGCCCACTGATTTTAGCCAACAGGGCTGTTTATTCAGGTGGGATAGTTAGCTTTTGACCGACCTGAAGCCTATCCGGATCGCTTAGCTTGTCGCGGTTTGCGTAGAAGATACGCATGTATTCGTTCGGATCCCCGTAGAACTGTTTACTGATCTTCGAGAGATTGTCACCACCCTTCACCTCATACGTCTGACCTCCAACACCCTGGCCACCACCAGCTGCTGCTCCGAGCGCACGGCTTGCGTCAACGGTAATGTCGGCGGTGATGTCATCGGCGTTTGGATTTACCAGTTTGATTTGGTCCCAGAATTTGTTTTTGGCGGCGTCAGATGGTGCAATACCGCGAATGAAGAGCTTGTTATCCTGAACATGCAAATTCAGGAATTGGATTTTTTCATTGTCGGATATTGTGAGAACAGTTTGGTACTTCTGCTTGAGCTCATTGAAACGTTGTTGTGCGCCTTGCTGTTGCTCTGCTTGTGATGCGCCGCGTCCAAACATTTTGTCGAAGAGTCCCATGATGATTTCCTTTCGTTTCGGCAACAAGCCGCTTTTTGTGTTTTGGAACTGTCGGGTTGTCCAAAGATCGAATGTGACCACCGAGTCGCACTAGTCAGACGTTCCTTAGGTTAAATAAGCGGGGGGAAGTACGACAGAACGCTGAGACCACGGCACAGCCGCCCTGCCGGCTCGAGGACTAATCAGGTCACCTGAAATTTGATGCGGGGGTTGGTGAGCATCATACTGCAATGACGCCCGGTTAGCTAAACCCAAAATGATTTAGTTGTTCCGAGACCTTTAAACTCTTTGGTTCGCAACGTTACGCATTGACGGAGAATGAACGTTCAACGATGGCGCAGTTAGCTCGGATCGTGATCTTCGAGAGTGGCGTAAATTAGATCAATCAGCTCGGCTTCGAGATCCGCAGGCAATTCATCGTGAGTAAGACACTCGACGATGCCTGTCAGATCGATCACTCTCGCAATTTTTCTCCACTGATCGGGAAGTTCCCCACCATATTCCACGAACGCGCGCGAGAATTGAGGCTCGCGAAGTGGCTGGGCACTTCGTTCATAACGCAAGAAATGTCCAACGTCTAATAAAGGCGATCCGGAAAATGCAAACTCCCAGTCGAGTATCGCTGCTACACGCCAACCATCTCTTTTCTCGCGCACCAGAATATTTCGATTGCCAAAGTCACCATGAACGAGACTATGGTCGTTATCGAAATCAGCGAGCCTTTGTGCCCAGGACCACATGAAGTCGTGAAGGCGACAAACAGTACCGGACCCGACTCGACGTTCAACATTTGGAGAAACTAAAAACTGATCGAGTATTCGAGGTACGGTATCGCGGCCTTCTACATACGGTGCACCGACCGACACAGTGTCGGAACCCTCGTCGACAAGGAGACGTCCGATTTTCTGAAATTGATAGCGTCCAATGGCGGCCAGAGTTTGTCCTACGCTGGCGGCAGCTTGTTGAATTGCTTCAAGGTTGCCGGTTCGCTTTAGCTGTTGAAAGGTCATTCCTACCACGTATTCCAGCACAGAGAAGGGGCCAAGGCGATCCAAGTTTGCCGGCTCGGCATGAATCAATTCAGGGACGGGAACGGTGTTTCGAACCTTTCGAAGAATCGCTGCCTCTCTGCGACAGACATCCGAACCGTTCCGGTAAAGGCGTAAGACGACTTGTTTCCTGCCCGAATCAAGTTCCACTTTGAGATTGGTATTGATTAAGCCGCCGGAAAGAACTGCAAACGTCGATACACGACTGCGAGGGAATAATTGGGCCATCACAGAGCTGACTTCACCGAAGGTTGGCAATGTCCGATATTCTTTAGCTTGTTGTCGTGACTTCAAGGCTATTGCGATATAGGGAGTGACGCAGCGCTCTGGAGGTTTGTGGTGTTCATTGCAACAACGACAAGGTAAAGAGTCGGACACAACCCAAATTGACGTTTAGGAAAGAAGCTCTGCAATCAGTCGATCGACGTGGATACGCGTTGTATCAAGTAACTGCATACCATTGTATTGTTCGTCGCGAAGTAGCAGAGGCAACTCAGTTCCGCCCAGAATTAGTCCCTCGATGTTGTGTCGGGCTTTAAGTTCGTCAGCAATTGAAAACAGTTTCTCCCGGGTCTCGGGAAGGAACTCATTGTTTAAGAGTTCGCCTATATACTTCTCGTGAATGTAGTTTTGCTCTTGATCGTTTGGCGTAAAAAGACTGATACCGGCGCGCGAAAACACGTTCGGATAGAACGTCGCCTGCATGGTGAAGCGAGTACCCAAAAGTCCTACTGTTTTGAGTCCCAGCGTACGGACTCTTTCACAAGCCGCTTCAACTATGCTGAGCAATGGAACTCTTGAGCGTTCCTGAATTTCATCAAAGACAATGTGAGGTGTGTTGGAGGCCAGTGCTGCGAAGTCTGCTCCTGCCTTATGAAGCTTCTCGATCTCATCTACCAAATAATCAGTAACTTTTCCCAACTCATTCGCTGTCATCCATGCGAGCAGTCGTTTCAAGTCAACGCTGTTTATGATCACAGACGGGTAAGTGCCGTCCGTTTTCTCGCGATACTTTTCGACAAGTAGGCGGTAGTAATCAACGGTTGACTCGGGGCCGATTCCGCCGATGAGTCCAAGCGTTTTCATATTGCATTCTACTGACGACCAACCATCTGCTGTTGACTAGTACCGCTGCTGGTTACGTTGCCCACATCATATTCCGGCTTTGCGACGCCCATAATCCATCTATCAAACCAGCCGACGATGTGTTGCAGCCGTTCAATTCGATGCCACGGTTGTCCGGAACGAGACAACTCATGTGTCTCATTTGGAAAGCGAACCATAACGGTCGGTATCTTCCGGTACTTGAGAGCGCGGAACATTGCTTCGCCACCTGGCCCCGTTGGTGTGCGATAGTCGGCTTCTCCCAAAATCAGCATGAGCGGAGTTTGAATTTTACTCACGTAGGTGATTGGCGATCGTCTCTTGTAGTCTTCGGGATCTTCGAACGGCGGAGCCTTAAACCATGAAGGTTGGAAAAGCGTGAAGTCGGCTGTGTACCACCAATCCGACCAACTCGCAATATCACGTTGCGATACAGCTGCCGCAAACCGAGTCGTTTGCCCGATCGTCCAATTAGTGAGGAGGCCACCGCCGCTCCCGCCGGTTACACCCAGCTTTTTCTCATCGATATACCCCCTCCGGAGTAACTCATCCACCCCAGCCATCAAGTCCTTGTAATCGTCGCCGGGATAGTTGTGCTGAATGATGTTGCCAAATTCCTGGCCATAACTGGTGCTGCCCCGAGGATTTGGGTAAAGGACGACGTAACCTTTCGCTGCCATCCATTGAAACTCATGATCAAAAATGAATCCATAGGCGGAGTGCGGTCCACCGTGTATGTTAAGAATCAGTGGATACTTCTTGTTCGGATTGAAATCAGGTGGTTTCTGTACCCATGCTTGAATTTTCCTGCCGTCAAAGCCCGTGTGCCAAATTTCCTCAGGCTCCGTGAGATTCAACTTCGAGAACAGCTCATCATTGAGATGCGTCAATTGCTTTGGCTGTGCACCCGTTCTTTCAAGCCAGAAAAGGTCGCCGAGACGGGTTGGCGTTGAAATCAACAGAACAAACTTTGAACCATCAGGCACAGCGCGATAGCTGACTACAGCCTGGTTACCTGCCGTCACATCGGCATGCCGTCCACTTGCGACATCAAACGAACAGAGATTCGCTTTGCCTTCTTTTGCGTAAACGACAGTAATGCTCCGACCATCTGCTGACCAGATAGGAAGATTGCCTCCACCAGCGCGTGGCGCGACATTGTCACCTCCCACTCCGCTGCCAACATCGTAATCAAAGTTTGGTGTCAGGTTGCGCGGTTTTGCTCCGGCGGTCATCTCCATCACCCAAAGGTCAGGCTGCGAATAGGAACGTACCGGTTGATTCACGGAGCCGATAAAAGCTAACTGCTTCCCGTTGGGACTTAATGAGAACCCACCCGCACCCATGTCTATTGAAGTTAGTTTAGCTGGCTCGCCTCCCGCAGTCGTCACTGAATAAATGTCGGTGCTTGGAAGCTCATAGTAAGGCTCGTCTGTATGGTCCGAAGTAAAGTAGAGTTTCGAGCTGTCTTTGGCCCAAACGGCGCCTCCGTCGTCATAACGTCCATTAGTCAGCTGTTTCGGGGTGACTTTCTCGTCTCCAGTTTTCGGAGCGTTGACGATCCAGATGTGTTGCGGATGTTTGAAGTCGAGGTAACCGGCGCCATTTGAGCGATAGACGGCTCGATTGATTACGCGTACATCGCTTTCGCGTTCCGCAGGAGTGGGACTCGGGCTAGGTTGAGTTGTCGTTCGCGCCGCCTTGGCAACCTCTTCCGCCGTAGCGCTATTGTAGAAGGCAATCATCTTTCCGTCGGGAGACCATTGCGGATTGCCTGCTCCACGGGGTAGGGATGTAAACTGGAATGACTCACCGCCAGCCATTGACAACATGAACAACTGTGTTGGCTCCGGTCTGCCTTCGCGTTCGGGCGCACGAACAAATACGAGATACTGCCCGTCAGGAGACCAACGCGCCGTCGAGTCGCGTGTACCATTGGTCAACTGACGCGTCTCTCCAGTACCCGTCGCCACACTCCATATAGCAGTATTATAGCCGTCCTTCTTCTCGTTCACGGTCACGCGAACGAATGCGATTCGCGAACCATCCGGTGAAACCTGTGGGTCGCCTATCCATACGAAGTTGAATAGATCCTTTTCAGTGATGTTGCGTTTTTGCGTAAACGCCGGTGCCGCGAAGGAGAGGACGATGACCAGAAGAAGAGAAATACGAAGCCGCATATGAAGTTCCTTTCAACAAAAGATGCGAAGCGGGTGCGCGTATTTTACTAGAGAACGTGGGTTTTGGTCTTTGGTCTTGGGTCTTTGGTCTTTGGTCTGAGATTTTGGATTGCGTTCAAAAGACCGAAGACCAAAGGCCCAAGTCCAAAATCCAATGCTAGCGAGTCTCTGTTTTCCAGACGTAATAAACTGCGCCGGCATAGTCGTCGCTTAAGAGAAACGCGTTTGGCCCAAACCTAAAGATGTCAGCAGGACGACCGAAGATCCGACCGCCCTGGAAAAAACCCGTGACGAAGTCTTGCGGTACGGATCGATTAGCGTATGAGACGCTTACAACGCGATACCCACGGTTAAGACGCTTCTTTGTAGATCCGTGTAATGCAACGAGAAACACTTCACTCAACGCGCCTCGGTTCGTTGAGTCGAAGTACTCGAAGCCGAGTGGGGAGCTATGCGCGAGGAAAGGAGTGTAGGCGGCAATCACTTTGTCGCAGTCAAACTTGGCGCCGCTTGGGTTGACTCGCGGATCGGAATAGATTCTGGCGCCTGCCTGAAAACAGTAAGGCCAGCCATAATGGCTATCTTCTTTGATTGAAACCAAAGTATCTGCCGGTCGATTGTCACCCAAATGATCTGAGCCCATGTTGGTTGCAAACAGTTGACCTTTTACCCAACGAAGGCCCACGGCATTCCGCAGCCCACGGGCGAAGTGTCGTTGGTTCTTGCCGTCCGGATCCATCTCCAGAATACTGGCGCGGACATCTTCCTTTTCTACGCACGCATTGCAGCTGCTTCCGACTGAGACATAGACCTTGCCGTTGCCCCCAATGATTATTGTGCGCGTCAAATGCCAACCGCCGTACTTGTAACCAAGTCCATAGTCTGGAAAGGTAGCAAGCACTTCAGGTGGGCCACCTGGCGCATCTTTGCCTATCTCGTACCGGTAGCGCACTAGACGATCCGTCAGGGCCAGATAGAACCAGTTTATCCCGTTTCGATCGGTATAGAAGGCGACACTGTTTGGGTTGCGCAATCCGCTGAGGTACTTCGTCACCTTCTTGAATTGTTTCGTCGTTGGATCGAAGTCGTCGAGAATGTAGACGATCCCCCTACGGTTGTCTGTGAGGTTGTACATATCAGTGACGAAAATCCGATCGTCGGGACTTTTCGCCATAAATCGAACACGCTTGAGGCCCTGTGCGGCGACGCTGATGGCGAAGCCCTGGGGCAGGTTGAGGTCAAATGACTTACCGTTAGCGAGGGAGATACGATGAGGTATTAAAGCCGGAACAGCAATCCATGCTGGTCCGATGGCGGTGTCGATTGAGAAAATGTTTGTCTGGCCGATTGCGAGCTCGAGTGGATTGAAAACACCAGCGAGCAACATTGCAACCGCTATGCATCTGCTGAATTTTCTGAGTCGTGTCATGCGGCGAGAAAATAACACAACTTCTTCCTTGGAGGGGTGACCCCCATGTCGGACGTGGGCGTTCCGCCCGCTAACCTGACGCTAGAAGTGCAATTAGAGCTTTGTGAACGGAGCGCTTAATCCCTAGTTGTCTGGAGGGACCGTGGCGGGCGAGACGCCCGCGGTCCCAGTTTAGCGCTACCCTTTAGTAGGACTCCCATCCACCAAGAAACCCTTCGTCGGACCGAGGGCGTCCCCGCCCACCAACCTGACACTAGAAGGGCGATCAGAGCTTTGTGAACGGTCCACTTAAACACCTGCAGCATGTCTGAAGCGTCCGGGCGGGCGAGACGCCCGCGGTCCCAGATTAGAGAGCTCGCATGAAGGCTACGAGGTCCTTTTTTTCTTGAGCGGTCAGCTTTAACTCCAATACGAGATTGAAGAATTCGACGGTGTCTTCAAGTGTTAGCAAGCGGCCGTCATGCAAGTATGGAGGCGATTCCTTAATACCGCGGAGTGGAAAGGTCTTTATCGGTCCTTGAGACGTAATCATCATTCCCCCCTCCATCCGTGGCTTGTAGAATCTCTCCACCGCCAAGTCGTGCATTTGATTGTCTGTGTAATAGGGTGGAGCATGGCACGAACTGCAGTTGGCTTTACCAAAAAACAGAGTCTCACCACGAACTTCACTCTCTGTCGCCTTGGTGCGATCCAGACGCCCGAGAACGTTTAGCTTCGGCGCCGGTGGAAAGTCGAGCAACTCCTGAAACTCCGACATGAAGTGAACCTGTGAGGCACGCTCAACGACATTAACGCCCTTCTTAGTTGCCAGAACGATATCACCATCAAAATAGGCGGCGCGTTGTTCAAACTCAGTGAAGTCCTCGACGCTCTTTAGAGCTCTCTGAGATCCAAAGAGACGTTGAATGTTTACTCCTCTCAGCGATGTAGTTTCAATTCTCCGTCGATTCTCCTGCGGTCGAATGTCACCAACCAAATGGAAGGCCGCTGACGTGTGGCCGTTTACGTGACAGTCAAAGCAGGCGACCCCAAGCATCCCATCATCGCGTTCAGTCTTACGATCGTCAGTAGCATTGAATTGCTGCTGCGGAAACTGTGTAACCAGCAGGCGTAAACCTTCAAGTTGTTTCGGATTTAATATCCCATTGAACAGCTGGTAGAAGTTATTGACCGTAATAAGCTGGCCCTTGGAGACATCACCGAGATCTTTGCGCGATGTCAGAAACATCGCCGGTGGAAATTCCGGCAGAAACCAATCGGGAAGATCAAAGTCCATATCAAAACGTTCGACGCGCGGCAAAAGTTTGATCTCCGCCTGGGGAAACACCATGCCTCCTACGGGATGATTAACGTGTGGTAACGGAAGGTAAGGAAAGAGTCCCCTTTCCCTGATGTCTGCGGGCGACATGTTTCCGAGTTGTTCCCATGTCGTTCCACTTTTCAGTTTGGCTGTTGGACCGACAGGAATTGGTTTGCCGCGAGTCATCCGAACGCTCTCGTCCACTCGCCGGCTTAGATCGTAGCGTTCCTCGAGTACGCGCTGATGAGCAGCCATCACGCCGGCTTTTGCCGCCTTATCGCGAGCCCTCACAACATCGAAAGGTTCCTCAACCACCGGGGAAAAGGAAGAAGGGCGTTGTTGAGCATCGGCTCCTTGCGTGACGAGCAGTATCGCGACAACTGAAAGAAGTAAGGCAAGACACAACAGGAATTTTATTCTTCTTGATTTAGTCGCCATGGATCTTCCTTTCTGAAGAGACGTCTATCAGCTGCGGTTTGCAGTGACAGGCAGATGGAGGCCTGATTTCAGCAACTTCGACAAAATTAATTGCTTTGTTCGATGGAATAACACGCGGACCTCCAAATTATTCCCGAGGAACGTCATGATCGACATGTCAGGCGCCTCACAAGAATAGGACAGTTGGGAAGGGGGCAAGCGGCATATCAGGCACCACACTAGAATAGGACAGTTGGGAAGGGGGCAAGCGCAATCTCAAGCACCTCACTAGAATAGGACAGTTGGGAAGGGGGCAAGCGGCAATATCAAGCACCACACAAAAGAAATACCGAGCGCGCCCCCGCTTCGTTTCGCATTCGCAACGGTTATTCAGTATTTCAAGTTGGTTGGTTGTAGCTGAATTGGATCGAGGTCGGAGTAGGAATCCGCATTGCGGCGAACCCCCTCCACAGATCCGGACG
>JBKOYD010000100.1:0-72269 GCA_046725195.1 Acidobacteriota bacterium
TAAATAGTATGCATAAAGCCACGACGAGGGCTGATGCAGCCTGGGCTGGTTAAGTACACCAGTGAGCCTTTATGCCGTATGGGGATTCACTTTTTGGCGAACTGTGGCGCCCGAGCTTGAAGTTAAATGCCGCGCTAAATAAAGCAGGTGGTGTCGACGAAGTTTGAAAGGGGCGTTGGCCAACTAGTGGTAAACTTCTGTTCCAAACTCCAGAAAGTTGAAAGGGTGGAAGCAATCATGAATCCCATGGAAGTCCTGCTTGGGCCACTTACCGAACAAGTGAATCAGGTGATCAAGGAAGCCGAACAGAGCCAGGTCGTCAAACAGATCTGGCGTCGAGAAGCTTCACTCTGGAAGAGCGACGACGCAAATCAGAAGATCATCAGGAACTCGCTTGGTTGGCTAACTGTACCGGACGAGATGATGGGTGTCGTCGATGAGTTGATTGAGTTTGCTGAAATGATTCGTCAACGCGGCTTCTTACATGTGATGGTTTGCGGTATGGGTGGCTCATCTCTCTGCCCCGAAGTGCTTGCTCGTACATTCGGTACGCAGCTGGGTTTCCCCGAACTGTTAGTTCTTGATTCGACCGATCCGGACGTAATCGCCGCGTTCGATAACCGTATCGACATCGAGCGTTGCCTCTTCGTGATTGCTTCAAAGTCCGGAAGTACAACGGAGCCGACCGTCTTCTATAAGTTCTGGTATGACGAATTGAGCAAGCGCAAACCAGACCCGGGTGGAAATTTCATTGCGATCACCGATCCTGGTTCGCCGCTTGAGGCGACAGCGGCGCAACTAGGATTTCAAAGAACGTTTCTGAATCAAGCGGACATCGGTGGACGTTACTCGGCCCTTTCATATTTCGGCATGGTACCGGCGGCATTGATGGGAATAGATATTCGCAAGTTTCTTGATGGGGCCAAGCAAGCGCAACAAGCCTGCTCGGCCGTTATGCCGGCTACAGGAAATCCTGCGCTCCAGTTGGGCACTATCATGGGCGAATGCGCAATTGCAGGTCGCGACAAACTTACTCTCGTAATCGATCAGAACGTTTCCACCTTAGGATTGTGGATTGAGCAACTCGTAGCAGAGAGCACCGGAAAGGAAGGAAAGGGAATAATTCCCGTCGCAGGGGAAGAGACGAACGGCTCTTCCGTTTATGCAGGAGATCGACTGTTTGTCTCGATTTCGGTTGGTAGTGTTTCGCCTGACGCGAATGCAAAACTCGACGCATTGGCAGCCGCGGGCCATCCAATCGTTAAGCGGGAGCTAACAGACGCTTACGATCTAAGTGCTGAATTCTTCCTGTGGGAATTTGCAACTGCTTGTGCCGGTTGGCGCCTCGGAATCAATCCTTTCGATCAACCAAACGTGCAGGAATCGAAGGACGCGACAAAAGAGTTGCTGAATCGCTTTGTCAGCCATGGTCGATTGCCGGAGCAGACCGAGGTCGTTGCTGATGAGAGAGTCACGATTTATGCAGCTGATGAAGCAAGACCGGCCAACTCCGTGTTCGAAGCAGTGAAAGCTCAACTCACTACGATCAAGGCCGGCGATTACATAGCGCTTCTGAATTACGTCGAAGAGACACCCGAGATTGATGAGAAGATTCAACAAATCAGAACTCTGCTACGCGACATGACGAAGTGTGCGACAACTGTCGGCTATGGTCCTCGCTTCTTACATTCAACGGGACAATTACACAAAGGTGGCCCCGATTCTGGCGTGTTCTTTCAAATTACCGCCAACGATAAGATTGATTTCCCCATACCTGGGGAAACGTACACGTTCAGCATCTTGAAACAGGCCCAGGCTCTTGGTGATTTCCGATCGCTAGCTGCTCGAGGACGGCGGGCGATAAGAGTCGACCTTGGTGACTATACCCTTGCTGGTTTGCGTCACTTGTACGATTTGATCGCCCAAGCCTTGACGACACGAGCGGTGGCCCTGAAAGGGTAGTCGACGCGGATGTCTGTCCACAATTCAGTCAACATGAATGCTACGAACCCGTACAAAGAGGGTCCAATTGCGCACAGATGTAGTACGTTGCTGGAATTGCCCCAGTATTCGACATCTTGTTCTGCCAAAGGCATCCCCCAGGCGCAATAGTTCTTTCCTTTAGGCATACGAGTTGCCGCTCGGAAGTCGTTACTCGCTTCCTTGACCCTGCCAATTCGGAGGAGGAAACCGTCGCCATGAAGTTTATTGAGAAGTTTTTCAAGAATGAACTGGCTATAGACTTGGGTACCGTCAATACGCTCATCTACGATCCCGACAGAGGAATCTTACTGAATGAACCTTCCATCGTTGCGATCGATCGCTACGATGGCGAAGTTGTTTCAGTCGGACATAAAGCACTGAAGCTTTTGGGGCGTGAGCCGCGGGGAATTGAAGTACACAGACCAATTCGCTGTGGCACGATCTACAATTTTGAAGTTACGCAAAAGATGCTGAGGTCATTCATCGTTCGCGTTACCGATGGATACCGACGCGGACACTTTGTGGTTGGCATACCAGGCTCGGCGACAGCCGTTGAGCAGCGCTCCGTGCGCGACGCGGCACGTGATGCTGGTGGTAGTCGAATTGATCTTGTCGACGAAGGTTTAGCTGCTGGACTCGGTGCTGGTCTCTGTTTTGAAGATGAGCGAGCGCATCTCGTGGTCGATATTGGTGGTGGTACGACGAACATCGCTATAGTTGCCTCGGGAGGGGTTGTCGCGTCGATGAGTTTGCCTGCAGCTGGAAACGCGATGGATGAGAGTATTCGCGACTATGTACGCTCCAAGTATTGTCTGCAGATAGGTGAATACACTGCCGAAGCAATAAAGAAGGATTTGGGAGCTCTTGGAGATGAGTTACCGATAGATGAGCACGTGGTAGAAGTGGTCGGCAGACATGTGACCGATGGCTCCGCCTGCGCTGTAAAGATTACTGCCGAAGAAGTACGTGAAGCCCTTGAGTCCGTTTTGGGTGAAATAGTTGCCGGAGTTCGTCGAGTAATCGAAGAAGCACAACCGGAAGCGGTCGCCGATATCTACTACTCGGGAATAATTCTCACCGGCGGTGGCTCGTTGCTAAAGGGAATAAAGGAACGGCTGCAGAAAGAACTCAGGCTACGCGTAACCATGCCTGAAGATCCCATTTCGACCGTGGTAATTGGCATTGGTACGTTGCTGGCTGATTCGGAAAAGTTGTATCGATGCTCAATCCGGCCGAATCTTCCGGTTTGGCAAGCTTCGGAGGAACTGGTCGTCAGTTGGTGAAGAACACAATTACGACGAACTTCAGTTTGGCGTTCTTACCCCAAACTCAACGCCATAACTGAAGCTCTTCGAGGATTGTTGATCAGCATCGGACGTAGCCCAGTAGCCAGAAGACTATAATAAAAATCAGAATCGTTGAAATACATCCGCCTCCAAACTTCCAAGCTGCAGCGCCAGCCAATATCCCTCTCAATGGACCTTCCATTCAAACCTCCATCAAATCGCCGCTTCCTACGAAGTGCGACGGTGATATAGTCCTGCCCGAAATCCAAACAGAAAATGCTTCGTAATTTCTTTGGCAAGATGAGTGCCAGATCAGCAACTCAGTGCGTGTGGGGTCTAAGCTTGAGTCTTCTTTGCCTTCTGCCTTAGGAACCTGAGCAAAGCACGTTCGGATTTATGGAGACTGCGACCGCGAAACGAGATGAAGTCTTCGAGGGTATTAAAATAGCTGTCGACGATTCTTCCCTGTTCAAACTGTTCCAGAATCTCCGGACAAATATAGGAGCTACGACAGACAGCCGGAGTATTTCCTAAAACTTCGGCAGTTTCCTTGATCGCGGCGACGATCTTTTTCTTTCGGGCAGTTGCGTTCTTTATATCCTCATCTCCTTCTCGAGCAAGAGCGCAAGCACAAATGAGCGTTCCAGCCCAGGTGCGAAAATCTTTCGCGCTGAAGTTCTCTCCCATTACTTCCTTGATGTATTCGTTGATGTGCCGGCTTGTTACATTAATCAGCTGGCCTTCACCATTCTCAAATTTGAATACGTTAAAGCCAGGAAGCTTCAGAGTCCTGCGAATTACGCGTGCGACTTGCCGATCTCGAAGTTGTCTATTTTGGCGCACACCCGACTTACCAGGGAAATCAAACTCAATTACGTCGCCCTTCACGCGAACGTGTTTACGCCGCAAAGTTGCTATTCCGTAACTACCGTGCTCGCTGGCATAAACTTGACTTCCGGGCCTGATGAAACATGTCGAGAGTATTCGCAGCACACATGCGAGGACGCGCTCGCGTCTTAAGTCAGGTTGTCGCAAATGTCTCGACACTACGGCGCGCATCTTCGGTAGGGCCTGAACAAATTTCGATAGTCGCTTGAATTTACGCGCCTCTTGAGCGCGTGTGTGTTTCTCGTGATAAAGGTATTGCCAACGACCAGCTGCATCCTTTCCAACTGCCTGCAGCATGCCATTCGACGAAGCGTCGATTGAGACGTCAACCCACGCCGGCGGAATGCGAAGTTCATTAATTCTGGTCAAGTCAGCTTTCGTTACAACGTGGCCATTTGATGACTGGTAACGAAATCCAAGTTTCGGAGTGCCGATACGTCGTATGCCGGTTTTTTCCAGGCGCTCAAGTTTCGTCATATTTGTCGATGAACTGGCGATGCGCTTGGTTTTGCTCCTTGTTGATGAGGCGCTGGGAACGAGATTTGTTTGCATATGATGCTAAATGGTCACTCAGGAAGGTCTGCGTTGAGTAAGAAGGTCAACTCGCAACAAGGTTCGCGTCCAAACGGCAACGAGTTTCAAGTCGTTTGTTCGTGGTGTGGAGCACTGATTAGATCGAATGCGAAGGCGTCGGCCGAGCAGATGTGTTTGATTTGTCATGCGCGTATGCTCAACGATTATTTTCAAGCGCTCAGAAAAACAAGCGACGGAAGACGTGAAACGTCTCGCCGTCGCCTGTGAAGTGCTTGTTTCCGACACGTGGTCCTTACCTCTTCTTCTGATCGCCACGATCCCCTTGACCCGGCGGTACCTTATGCTTCGCTTCTTGTTGCCGATCCTTAGCGAGCGAACGACCAACGTCTGACACGTCTTCAAACTGACCCTTCTCGTCGCGCCTTACAAATCTTTTGTCTCGACCGGTATTAATCAATTCACGATGACTTTTTGTATCTTTGTCCGCCATTGCGATCCTCCTTGCTATGTAGGTTTCCGGTACAGCAAATCCTTGCGGTTGTTCAGTTCCCGAGCAGCCAAGCTTTCCGCGAGGGCCGTTTTTACTTCAACGTCAAACTTCGCAAGACTGATGCCACCTTTATTTCCCAGTTCTTTGGAGTCGTCACTGGCGCGCAGCGCATTGGGATATAGCGGGCGCGCCATTTGCAATGACGAAGTTTAGCTCTAGTCGGATCCAGTGCTGATCGACCCGGCAGTCGTAGAGTTCTTTAGGTGTCTATAAGAAAGGAGTTTGATGTCATGCCTCGAGGAGACAAATCCAAATACAGCAATAAACAGAAGCGCCAAGCAGAACATATTGCCGAGGGCTATGAAGATCGAGGGGTGTCGAAGAAGGAAGCGAAGAGCCGCGCTTGGGCCACAGTGAACAAAGAATCCGGGGGCGGGGAAAAGAGTGGCAGTGGCCGAGGAAAAAAAGAAAGTCACAGTTCATCTCGTAAGGGCGGTCGGAAAGGCGGAAGAAAGTAGATCCACAGATGCCAATCAAGAACCAGGAGGCGTCATCACGGTTGTTGCAGCAAACGAAGTCCAACTCCGTCCAGCAAAGCAGGGGGAATGGAGAGTCGGGTCGTGAGGTGGGCACGTTAGTTGAGCCGAAATCGCCAATGCCTCCGCAACATCAAGCGAAGCCTGGCGACGAAGCGAAACTTACACCTAGACCGCGATACGAAGCACCGTTCTATAAGGGCGCCGGCAAACTGAATAAGAAGATTGCTTTGATTACTGGTGGGGATTCAGGAATTGGTAGAGCCGTTGCGGTTCTATTCGCGCGTGAAGGTGCCGACGTTGCTTTTACATTTTTGAGAGAAGAGGAGCGCGACGCGGAAGAGACCACGCGAGCGGTCGAAAACGAAGGTCAACGAGCGTACGCAATGATGGGAGATGTGTGCGATCCGGATGTGTGCCGAGAACTTGTCGACAAAACCGTCGAAAGGTTTGGAAAGCTTGACATACTCGTCAACAACGCCGCCTTTCAACAGCACCAGGAGAAACTGGAAGAGGTTACAGAGGAGCAGTGGGACAGGACCTTCAAGACCAATATCTACGCTTACTTCTATATGACAAAGGCAGCTCTGCCGCACTTGCGCGAAGGAAGCGCAATTGTAAATACCGGTTCCATCACTGGCCTCGAGGGTAGCAAGAAACTGCTCGACTATGCTGCCACGAAGGGGGCCATTCACGCCTTCACTAAATCGCTGGCCCAGAATCTTGTTGAGCGAAAAATCCGCGTGAATTGTGTTGCACCCGGGCCAGTCTGGACGCCATTAAACCCTTCAGATCAGAAAGCGGAAGACGTTGCCGAATTTGGCTCTGATACGCCGATGAAGCGACCCGCACAACCCGAGGAGATAGCTCCCGCGTTTGTCTACTTCGCTTCCGAGGTGGACTCGAGTTACGTGACCGGAGAAGTCTTGACTTTGCTAGGGGGTGAAACAATCGCGGGATGACCCGTCGTTGTGATTGCTCCAATCCAATCAATCCTGGAGGAAAACCATGGCGGACGATGGTGGCGGTGGAAGTACTGGAGTCGTGGCGGTTCTGGTGATCTTCGTGATCATAGTTGTCGTTGCATTGTTTGTATTCGGTGGACGGTGGCTCGGCGGAGACAAGAAGATCGACGTCAACATACAAACTCCATCCAAGTAGTAAACACATTTCGATAAGTCGCACTCGTGTCGCGCGGTTCGATCACCAAAGTGGTCGGATTGCGGACGTGTTGGCGTCCAATTCGAGTAAATGAAGGACGATTCTCAAGCAAGCAATTCTTTTTGGATGGCGACGGCGAATACGCCGTCACAACCTCGACTGGAGAAGAATGTGCGTTGCGATGTCTGCATCATAGGTGCAGGGATTGCGGGAATGTCGACGGCATACCTGTTGGCAAGGGAAGGCAGATCGGTTGTAGTTTTGGATGACGGTTTGATTGGTGGTGGTATGACTGGTCGGACAACTGCCCATCTGACCAACGCTTACGATGATGGTTACGTCGAGATAGAGAAGTTACACGGTGCTGAGGGTTCTCAGTTAACTGCCGAAAGCCACACCACTGCAATAGATAAAGTCGAAGAGATCGTACGCGCCGAGAACATCGATTGCGATTTTGAAAGACTTGATGGATTTCTGTTCGTGCCATCGCCAGATTCAGGGGAATCCCTTGATGATGAGTTAGATGCAGTACATCGAGCCGGGTTAAAAGAAGTAGAAAAATTGAAGCGAGCGCCTCTCGACTCGTTTGAAACGGGCGCAGCTCTTCGTTTCCCTCGACAGGCTCAGTTTCACCCGCTTCAATATCTAACGGGGCTGACCCGGGCGACTATACGCGACGGCGGTCAGATATACGGACAAACTCACGCGACTACAATCGAAGGTGGATCTTCTGCACACGTCGAAACTGAAGTAGGTTCGACCGTGAGTTGCGACGACATCGTCGTGGCTACAAATAGCCCAGTAAACGACTTAGTAGCTATTCACACCAAGCAGGCTCCGTACGTGACATATGTGATAGGAGTACGAATCCCGAAAGGATCCGTTATTCGCTCGCTGTATTGGGACACACTCGATCCATATCACTACGTTCGAATTCATGCGGACAAGGAAAGCCCCTCCTACGACGTGTTGATCGTTGGCGGTGAAGATCACAGGACGGGACAGGCGAATGATGGCGACGACCGTTACGCAAGGTTGGAGCAATGGACGCGCGAGCGCTTTCCGCAAACGGAGGAGATCGAGTTCCGCTGGTCAGGTCAGGTTATGGAGCCTGCCGATAAACTGGCTTTCATCGGTCTGAACCCACTCGACGCTGACAACGTCTACATCGCGACTGGCGATTCAGGACAGGGGATGACCCACGGCACAATCGCGGGGATTCTGTTAACCGATCTGATCCAGGGCAGAAAGAATCGCTGGCAGGATCTATATAACCCTTCACGAATTACGCTTCGCGCCCTTCCAGAATATGCAGGAGAGAACCTCAACGTCGCAGAGCAGTTTGCCGATTTCGTTACTTCAGGCGAGGTTGAGTCGATCGATCAGGTGAAGCCAGGTAACGGAGCCATCATGCGGCATGGGTTGACGAAGATTGCGGTTTACCGAGACAACGCAGGAAGTGTGCACAAGCTTTCCGCTATCTGCAAACATCTCGGTTGTGTTGTTGCCTGGAATTCATCCGAAAAAACCTGGGACTGCCCTTGCCACGGTTCTCGCTATAGCGCGGAAGGCCGTGTCTATAACGGTCCCGCAAACTATGACCTTTCCCGTCACGACGATTAGATTCTTACAAAATAGGTTCGCGCGCGCTCTTGTATACGTAATCGAGCGTATCTGGTATAGTCGCGCGCCAGGATCAACCCTCGGTAGTAGTTCAATACCTTGTTGCACCTCCCTGATTCCCTTCTTCTGAACGGTTTTTGCGGTAACAAGGTCAAGAAAACACGATGCGAATTCTTCTGTACAATCCGGATAACGGAGTTACGCGAAATTTCATGCCCCATCTGTGGATGTTCCTCTTGCAGGCGCTCACCCCTGCTGAGCACGAGGTACTACTGATTGATGGAAATGCTCGCGCTCTAAGTGATCGGGAGTTGGTGAGTTTTCTGCGTCGCGAAAAGATTGAACTAGTAGGCATCGGTGCGATGACCAGAATGATCGCGAAGGCATATCGAGTGGCGGACGTTATTCGAGCAGCGGGGGTTCCTGTTGTGATGGGCGGGCCTCACGTAACAGAAGTGCCAGACGAACCGTTGGGTCGCGATGGAGGCCCACGGCACGCAGATGCTATCGCGCTCGGCGAGGCTGACGAGACCTGGCCGTTGATTGTCGCAGACGCTGCCTCCGGACAACTTAAGGAAGTCTACCAGCCGGAGCGAGACAAGAAAGGCCTGGATCGCAAACCCAGTTTGCAACCATATCCTTCGATACCCTGGGAAACGCTTGACCTGGACCAATTCAGCCTGATCCCCAGAGTGCTGCGTCCCATTATGTCGGCGTTGGGAAGTGGCTGGGGCACGTTTCACGTAGTCCCAATAGAGACTGGACGTGGCTGCCCGTACGGTTGCGAGTTTTGTACCGTTACGGGCTTTTTCGGTGATTCGATTCGCTTCCGGTCCAACGAGGACGTTATTGATGAACTGCTGCGTCTCAAGGCTCGAGCCCGTCGTGAACGCGGGCAGATCGCAGTTTTCTTCATAGATGATAATTTGGCGATCAACACCAAACGCACAAAATCCCTTTTGCGAGACATTATTGCTGCTAATGCGCAGCTTCCATGGGTCGCACAGATCAGCGCGAATTTGCTGCGGGACGAAGAGCTTGTCGATCTCATTGCTGAATCGGGAGGCAAATGGATTTTCATTGGAATGGAATCAATCGACCCGGCAAACATGGCTGATGTAAATAAGAACTTCAGTAAACCTGCTGAGTACAGAGAAGTGCTTGAACGGCTGGCGCAACGAAACGTCTATGCGATCACGTCCTTTATCTTCGGGATGGATAACGACACGCCTGGAGTTGCGAATCGCACTCTCAAGGAAATCCACTCGTGGCCTCCGGGTCTGCCCGTCTTCGGTCAGCTCACGCCGTTTCCTGCAACACCCCTGTACGCACGACTGGAAAAGGCTGGGCGACTGAAACGCCCCAAACACTGGTTAGACTTTGCGCCATTTGTGATGGCCCATGACCCACTCAAAATGACCATCGCCGTTGCGCGGGCGGAGACTGACCATGCATGGTCGGCGTCCTACAGTGCCAGACGAAACGCTGAAGCAGTTGATTCGATCCGCGACGCACCGCTACAGTTCCGAATCAGCCATCTGGTAGCCCGTCTCTTCTTTAGGGGCATCTACTTCCCGCAAATGGGCTGGAGGTCGTGGCTCAAGGTCGTCGCTGAAAACCGCCGTACGATCTTAGGATTGGCACAAGACTCAATTAAGGCTGCCTTGAAATTGCGAAGCAGAAAAATAGGTGAGGTGGCTCGGCCAACTCCTTCAGCAATAGAGACGGAAAATCCCCCACACAAAGCAGCGAGTTTTAAGGATGAAGAGCCCGTCTCCCTTGCCGAGGATTCGCTAATGCTTGAAACTTAGGACGCTAAACGATATTTCTCGAAATTATGCAGGCTGGCGCCGTTCGCATTCACCGCGTTCGAAACCAGCCTGGCTGCATTAAAGACTTGAGTCCTAGACCGCCCTCCGACCAGTCAGCAGATTGATAACCAACACAACCACGGCTACCACTAGCAACAAGTGGATGAGTCCGCCACCGACGTGGGTGAGCAACCCTAACAGCCACAGTACCAGTAAAATCACCAAGATTGTCCACAACATATTCGAAGTCTCCTTCCTCAGCCTGCCCTACGAACGTGTACCCTTGCCCCCACAAGAGCAACGTCCATGCCAGCGTTCCCCGCAACCGTGTTGGCGACAATATAGACCTTTTGAATCGAATAGGGCAGCACTGATCAGGGTATTGGAAGAGACCAGAGCACACCGGTCTGCATTACAACAAGTCGGTTTTCTGTTGGGCCGACTGGTTATGTTTGAAATTCGGTCAACACGCATAGCTTGATTTCACTTGCTAACAAATGCTTGAAGAGAAGGATGCAAACTGATTATCATTTGGATCGTAATCTAATCCTTTCTAATTTTGGGCTGCCAATCATTCAATTGTCGGCCCCCATTTGGAAAAAACCATGAGTCCCGAAGTCGAACAACCTCCTGTCGAGGCCGTGCCGGAAGGTAAATACGTCTACTGCATCATCGAAACCGCGGAACCACGTTCGTTTGGTCCGATGGGAATCGGGGGACGCGGCGACGATGTGTACACGATCAGACACAAAGGCCTGGCTGCTGTCGTATCGAATACTCCATTAGTTGTCTATGATCCCACTCGCGAGAACGTCTTCGCACACGAACAGGTCAACGAAACTGTCATGCGTGAGTTTACGGTGCTGCCGATGGCTTTCGGCGCGTTGTTCCGTACTGAAGAGGACATTGTTGAACTGATTCGCGGCACCTATGACGCTCTCCGCGATGTGTTGGCGAAGATGGAAGGCAAGGTGGAATTTGGCCTGAAAGTAAATTGGGATCGCGACAAAGTCACTTTAGAGCTCGAGGAAAAGGACGATGAAATTCGCCATCTCAAAGAACAGATTACTTCGCGCACGACCGGGTCAACCTATTTCGCCCGTATGCAGCTTGGACGTTTGATTGAGAATGCTTTAACGGAACAGGCAGATTCATATATTCGAGAAGTCTATTCACTCTTGCGCGATACAGCAGTCGCGTCGCGAGCCAATAAACCCATCGGCGATCGAATGATTATGAATGCCGCGTTTCTGATCGAACGCGATCGAGAGCTCGAGTTTGATCAGAAGGTTAAGGAGATCGCGTCAAAATACGAAGGCAAGCTATCGTTCAAATATACTGGTCCGTGGCCTCCCTATAATTTTGTGCATATTCGTCTCAAGTTGGAGCGTGGTGAAGGCACCACTGAAGCAGTAGCCAGTTAAAATGTTTCTCATCGACGATTTACTTCTAGCACCGGTCAACGGGTTCAAGTTCATTCTTGGTCAAATCCAGAAGATGGCTGATCAGGAACTGAACGACGACACGTTAATCAAAGAACGCCTAATCGAGTTGCAGATGCGCCTGGAGTTGGATGAAATATCCGAAGAGGAATTCCAGGAACGCGAGGCAGAACTGTTCGCTCGCTTAAGAGCACTAAAAATGCGACAGCTCGATTTGCTCCAGGAGGTCCACACTGCGGAATCTTCGAGTTTTGTGATCGAGGTAGGTGGAGATGACCAGGGTGGATTTGGCGAATCACGCAATAGGGAGTAAGAGTGACACCCAAGAGACGAAAGTCTCCTCCGCAAGGCAAACCCTCCCCAACCAATACCAAAAATCATCTTTCCTCATTTCGCTATCATTTTTTTGGCGGGAAAGGCGGAGTCGGTAAAACTACATCAGCTGCCGCCACGGCGTTGGCTCTCCTCAACACTACAGAACAAGGTGAGTCTGTCCTGCTGTTTTCGACCGATCCTGCCCATTCTTTGTCGGACAGTCTCGCGGTAAATATTGGTAACTCGCTTACCGAGGTAAGGCGATTGCATGGAGCCAAGCTGATCGCATACGAGATGGATGCGAGTCTGGCCCTGGAAAGGTTTCGAGCTGCCCACGGAAAAGTTTTGACCGAGATCGCGGAGCGAGGAACGTTGCTTGATGAGGCCGATATTAATGAACTGTTGAATCTCTCATTACCAGGCCTGGATGAAGTGATGTCGCTCTTCGAATTGAGTGAACTGGATCGCTCGAGTAATTACAGGCATATCGTCGTTGATACGGCACCGTCCGGCCATACTTCTCGCTTGTTGCGTTTACCGGAAGTTTTCCTTCGGATGGTAAATGCTCTTGACCGCATGGCCGACAAACATCGATACATGGTGGCCCACTTTGCCAGGCGAAAAGCTCCTCTCGACGAGGTTGATTTGTTCTTGCGAGATTTGAACCAGAGAATCGAACGTGTCCGGGGTCTCCTTTACGATCAGGAGCAAACGACTTTTACTCTTGTTGCCATTCCCGAAGCGATGAGTGTTTGCGAAACAGAACGATACTTTGACTTGTTGCAGCAGCAGGGCGTTCCGGTTCGAGATCTCATTATTAACCGCATCGAGGCAGACCACGATGGGTGCGAGTATTGTCGGGCACGCGTTTGCGGACAGCGGCCGTGGCTGAAAGAAATGTCGGCTAAGTTCGCGGACCTTCGGCTGCACCACGTGCCTCTGTTGCCACAAGAGGTTCGCGGGTTTGAAGACTTAAAGATCGTCGGCCAGTTGATATGGCAATCTGCAGTTTCGAAGCCAAAACCGGTGCGTGCTCAGCGGCGCGTCGCACTGAATCCTGGTATCTCTGAACGCTCGAAATCCCCGGCATTCCCATTTGACGATCGCAAGATCGTTATCTTTGGAGGCAAGGGTGGCGTTGGCAAGACGACGGCTGCAGGTGCGTTCGCACTATCACTCGCTAAGAAGAATCCTAAAAACAAACTGCTCATCTTCTCGTCGGATCCTGCTCACTCGCTGTCCGACAGCTTCGGCGAAAAGATTGGTGGACATAAGAAACGCGTTGCTCGACTGAACCTGGATGCAATGGAGATTGATCCAGGAAGGTGGTTCGACGATCTGAAGCAACGTTATCGCGCATGGACTGACGACCTCTTTGCTTCGCTTTCCGGAGGTTCAAGGTTAGAAATTCAATTTGATCGTGAAGCAATGCGCGAATTAGTTGAACTTACTCCGCCAGGCATCGACGAAATTGCGGCGCTCGGAACCATCAGCGAACTTCTCGATAGTGATCAATATCACTCAATCATCCTCGATACGGCGCCGACTGGACATCTTGTCAGGTTTCTTGAACTTCCAAATGTTGCCCTCTCGTGGGTGAGAACATTCATTAAGCTACTGTTAAAGTATCAGCACGTGGTTCATGCTACGCAGGTGGCGGAGGACTTGGTTGCTTTGTCAAAGAGCATCAAACGGGTGCTTGCCCTACTCACCAATCCGGACCTCACCGAGTTTGTTGGCGTGGCCATTCCTGAGCGGATGAGTTTGGAGGAAACAGCAGATTTATCGGTATCGCTGAACAAACTCGGTGTGCCGATGCAGCGACTGCTGATTAACGGATTGATACCGGAGAGCGCCGCTGCGAGTTGTAGCTTTTGTGAGTCGAGACGGAAAGCGCAGGGTACGGTCTTGAATGCTTTTCAAAGGCACTTTGGACGTTCTGCCGAACTGTATGTTGCGCCACAGCAACCTCATGAGATTCGCGGCGCACCGAACCTGCTAAACCATTTTCAGCAATGGCAACTATTGAATGATTCAACTTCCAAACCACGCACGAAAGGTGGGTTGCGCAGAACCTCCTCAGCAGTAAAGAATGTAGGTCATCAAAAGCACAGTAATGAACGAAAGCGGACAGAAAAAAGAGCGGCTTGTTAGGAACAATCCCGAACAGGACCAGGGATACTACGTTTACTGCGTCGCCGAAACGTCGCCCGCCCGGCGGATTGCTTCGGAGAGCTTGCCTTCAGCCATCGAAGAGCATACTGAACTCGAATTGGTTACCGTAAATAACCTGACCGCCGTTATAAGTCGGGTACCAATGACTATGTACAGTGAAGATAGCTTGGCGGAGCACATGGCGGACGCCGCATGGACCGCGGTTCGTGCGATGCGCCATGAACAAGTTGTCGAACACTTTGTCAAACGCACGAGCGTCGCACCTTTGCGGTTCGGCACTATCTATCTGGAACGTGCCGGAGTCGAGAGAATGCTTTTGGAAAAGGAAAGAGAACTAACTGAAATCATCGAACGGTTACGTGGTCGAGAAGAATGGGGAGTCAACGTCTATTGTGATCGCGCTACATTCATGTCAAGAATCACTTCGGTAAGTGCGAGACTTCGAGATTTGGTTGAGCAAGCTGAGAAAGCCTCTCCCGGACAATCGTATCTTATGCAGAAGAAGATCGACGCAATGCGCGTTGATGAGGCCCGAGCCGAAATCGCTCGCGTAGTCGATCAGATCGAAAACACGTTACGTGCCCAAAGCGACGATGGGAAGCGTTTGCGTGTACTTAAGGTCGAGGCCACCGAACATGGGGAACTTAAGGCGAAGTTTGCTTTCCTGGTTAGCAGATCTGCCTTTGAAGAGTTTCGTACGACGGCTGAACGCCTGGCCCAGGATTACCAATCGTCTGGCATGCGGCTGGAATTAACAGGTCCCTGGCCCGCCTATTACTTCGCCGTCGACACGGCAAAAGACTTATTGCAAGAACGAGAATGAATTCTCCTTTCGAACAGGTCATGATCACCGGCGAGGTGGAGCAGTTGGAAGAGGTCGATCTTTCATTGCTGGAAACACTTGACCACGTTCTAAACCGGGGACTTGTGATTGCAGGGGAAATCACGATCGCAGTAGCCGACATCGACCTGATTTTTGTTGGCTTGAATGTGCTGGTGAGTTCCGTTGAAACGGCAAACGAAGTTTTGCGCGAACGCCAGCGGTCTCAAGAAGAGGGACGAGCAACATTGAAGACAGAAAGCGAAAGGCAGCGCGGCATCAGATGAAACTTTATGTCTATTGCCTCGCTGACATTGATGCTTTTCCGCCCGATACCACAGGGCTCGAAGGCCGCAAACTAACTTTAATGACCGTTGATGATCTCTCGGTCGTCGTTAGTGCATTTGATGGCGACGCCGTGCCAGTCACTCGTGACCATATTCTGCGGCACGAAGCCGTTGTGCGAAGCATACTGGAACGAACGACACCCCTCCCCTTCCGTTTTGGTACGTTGGTCACTGAGCAGCAGCTCCACAACTATCTGACGACTCGTCGAACAGACTTGGAGACTAAGCTTGCTAATGTACGTGGCTGTGCGGAGATGAATGTAAAAATCATTTGGAACCAATCACTCCTGCGAAAGAACCTGGAGGCAAGCGAACAGGGATATGGAGGGGAGCGGATGGCAAAGCTGGGTGCCGGCGCCGCTTTCCTATTTAGCAAGCAGCGAGAAGCTCATGGGAACCGATTTCTGGCGGACCATGCGGCTGAGCTGGCCTCGTGGCTAAAGGCTCAGGTCGCGGGGCTTGTTCGCGCGGAGCAGGTGACCGTACGACCCAACGAAAAGCTGGTTTTAGCCGCCGCCCACCTCGTTGAACGCGAATTACTTCAACCTTATCGGCAAAAGGTAAGTGAAGCATTTGCCGAAAAGCCTGAATTGCACTTTATGCAAAGTGGGCCGTGGCCCCCATATAGTTTTGCGAATATTGATCTTGAGTTTAAAACACCGTTCGGAGTAAGCTGATGAAGCTTTCCCCCGAAAACCCCCTTTCGGCTGAGCCAGAAATAGAAACTTCGCACGCAGAAGAGTTTGTGGAACAACTGCGTCGCGTTACCGACTCCCTGCCACCGAGAATTAATGTCGAGCCCCAAAGTGTCGAACAAGGTCTGGCGAAGCTTGTTCTTACTTTGATTGAGTTCATCCGTCGTTTGCTGGAAAAGCAGGCCATCCGGCGCATGGAAGGCGGCGATCTCTCACCTGAACAAATCGAAGAACTAGGATTGGCATTGATGAGGTTGGAGGGCAAACTGCAAGAGTTAAAAATGCAGTTCGGATTGACTGATGAAGACCTGAATCTCGATCTCGGTCCTATAGGGCGGTTAATTTAGTAATACGAAGTCTTGCTCGATAGACCAATACGATGGTGGCGGCCATCTGTGCTTTATGAGTAAAGCCGCCCCCTAAAAGTGGAGGGCGAAAGTGTCCAGCGAGCGGTCTACCCTTATAACTGCCCGTCCCCCGGGCTTGGTTGATGTACTCGATCGAATTCTCGATAAAGGGTTAGTCATAGCGGGCGACATCAAGGTGTCGTTGGCTAATGTCGAACTACTCACCTTGCAGATCAGATTACTGGTTTGCTCGATCGATAAGGCCGAGCAGATTGGCTTGAACTGGTGGCGCTATGACACAAACCTGACGACGCGAGCCGAGCGCGCCGAAGCGGAAAATTTGGAGCTGCGAGAGCGGCTTGCTGAACTGGAGCTGGAAATCAGAAAGCTCGGAGCGTCGAGCTCAATTGCTGCAAATCGTGAAAGTCAACTGGCAAAGAACCGTCGGGTATCTCCGCGCAAACCGAAAGTTAAGCGCCGCACCGAGTAGTGAGGTTGGACCTCGGGAAGCGACTCGCTTTTTGATATGAGAAATGCGCATCTGCAGTCGTCCCAATGTGTGCTGCTTTTCAAACTTCTAAAAAAAGGAACTGAAGCAAATGGCTGTCGAAAGAGCACCAGGCGGTACTAGTTTAATCGATGTCCTCGATCGTGTTCTTGACAAGGGCATCGTCATTGACGCCTGGGTCCGAATCTCGCTCGTTGGTATTGATCTGATTACAATTGAAGCGCGCGTGGTGGTTGCTTCAATCGACACGTACCTCAAGTATGCCGAAGCAGTCGGTCTGACGCCGGCAGTGTCGCGTCCTACACTGACGCCAGGATCAGAAGTAGTCGAAACTGAGACGCGGCGTCGCGTCACAGTGGAAGTTGATAAGAAGTGAAGCCCGGCAGCAGAATATTGGTATGACAGCTGCCGATTGAAATTACGATCCGTGTTATGGGAGAAGTCCCAACAGAATTAGCCTTTCCCCAACCGACGTCCATTTCCGAGCCTGAGGGCTCAGGAGGGTATCTACGTCAGTATGATGTGTTTATTGAAACCACAACGCAGATGCTGGCTACGCCAAAGCTGCACGACCGGCTTCTCCTCGCCCTAGAAGCCATAGCAAACCTGTTCGGATATCGACAAGCAGCGATAGCAATCATTAACGAAAGGGAGGCAGAACTCCGAATTCGGGCGGCGGTTGGTTTCAATGGAGATCAAACCGCAACGCGCGTCGAAATGCCGCTGGACTCGAGTGCAGCCTGCGTGCGCGTAATCCACGATGCCTATCCGCTGTGGATTCCCATCCGCGACGACGACTCCTCACGAGCGCTTTTTGACACGATGCGGTGGCAGCAGGACGTTCTCGCGTTGCCTCTTTTTGGCATTCCTGAGATTTCACCCAAAGCTGGTCGCGATTCAGGCCGTCTGTCTGATAATTACTGGACCTTCGAACCAGGTTCGCGTTTGGGTGTTCTCTATGTAGGCGCCGATCAAGACTCTATAACCCCAACTGCACTCGATCTGTTGAAGCGATTTGCTGACCGTATTGGTGTGGTGGCGTCGTTGGCGATTCAGCAGGAACGGCTTGTTGGCACCGTAATGAAGTTGCAACGTGAGCGGCAATGGATTGAGTCGATCATGAAGTCGGTGGCGGATCCAATCGTCCTTACCGATCTCGACAATGAGATCCTTCTTCAGAATCGTCGGGCCGAAGAATTGTTCAGTGGTTCCGCTAATGCAGGAGAAGGGAAACGTCGAGCCCTCAAGATGAACGACCTCCTCTTTTCCGCGTACCTTTCCAGTGCGACTGTCTCATCGTCTAAAGTTACACAGCGTGACATCACTTTAGTAGATCCTCTAGAGGGTTCCGATATTCACTTTGAAGTGATTTCAACCCCTGCGGCGAACGCACGAGGTGAACCGCTTGGACTAGTCTCAATCTTTCGAGACGTCACGGACCTTCGTGAGGCCAACGAAGAGTTGGCCCGTAACTTCGGAAAACTTCAGCAAGCCGAGGAAGAGTCGCGGCGTGAGCGCGACCGACTCGATCTGATTATTGAAAATGTCGGACATCCAGTGGTTGTTTGCGACGCTTCAGGAGACTTTATTCTCTTCAACCGGCGAGCGGAGTTGTTGTTCCAGGAGAATGAGTCGTTCAGGGCACGTGCGGCTGCGGCAGTAAGAGCAAACGCTGTCAAACTCACCTCGTTTATTTCAGGTCTTGCATCAGCGTCCGAGACGGCCAGACAAGCCGAGATCGAACTTATTGACCCTGACGGCGGTCGATCCCTGCCGATGGAGATTACCGCGCGAGAAGTGCTTGACGCGACGGGTCAAGTTACCGCCGTTGTGTCGGTCCTCCACGACTTGACCGAAATTCGTGAGCTCGAACGTCGGCGAGTTGAACAACAGCTTTTTGAGTCGGAGAAACTGGCGGCCGTGGGTCGTCTTGCCGCTTCTATCGCTCACGAAGTCAACAATCCCCTGGAGGCGATCAAGAATGCACTCTATTTGATGCAGTCGGATTCCGACCAGGACAAGAATGCCAGATTCCTTACGATTGCTAGAAAAGAAACCGAGCGAGTTTCACACATCATCCGACAGATGCTCGGTTTTGCACGACGATCCGGCGAAGTTGACTGGGTTGATGTGAACCAGTTGCTTGAAGAGACCCTCGTGCTGGTGGAAAAGAAATTGAAGCAGTCGCGTATTCGCGTTGTGACGAGATTCGATGACTATTTGCCGCACATTCGTGCTCGAGCCGATCAGTTGCGGCAAGTGTTTCTGAATTTGATTATCAACGCTCAGCAGGCTATCGAAGGTGAGGGAGAGATTGCCATTTCGACCTCTCGTTATGAGCAGGCGTTGCAGTCTTCGATTGTGATTCAGCTCAGTGATAGTGGTGTCGGTATTGCTGAAGACGACATAAATCGCATCTTCGAGCCGTTCTTCTCCACCGGTAAGAAAGGTACTGGTCTGGGGCTTTGGGTTACGCATGACATTGTCAGACAGCATGGTGGTCGCATTGACGTGAATAGCGAGATAGGCCGAGGCACCGTTTTTAGCATTATTCTTCAGGTTGACTCGCCACTGCTTGAAGAGGAGGAAAAGAAATAAGCTACGTTTGATGAGTCACTTATCGGATCACGACAACGGAAAACATGATCACGCCACGGGCGAGGGCGGAGCACTTTCCAACGAATTTCGCCTTCTGGTAGTTGACGACGAAGAAAGTCTTCGCATAACTACCGCCGCTATCCTGGAGAATGAAGGCTATGCAGTTGATACCGCTGCCAGCGGAGACGAAGCTTTATCTCTGCTGGAGAAAACCGGCTATGATCTGGTTCTCACTGACTTGCACATGGAAGGCGGCGATGGCCTTTCCGTGTTGAGTCATATTCGACGACAAGCGCCGCTCACAATCTCGGTTGTACTAACAGGGTTCGCTTCGGTGGAGTCGGCAATCGCTGCTTTGCAGGAAGGTGCATACGACTATCTCGTCAAACCCTGCGATATCGAGAATATGAGGCATACAATTCGACGTGGGGTCGAACACCGTAGATTGATGCTGGCCGAGCAAAAGGCAAGAGCAGATCTGGAACAGTTGAATCATGATCTGGAACAGCGGATCCAGGAACGTACCGCCCAGCTTACACGCTTGAACGAAGATTTGGCCGAAGCTAACCGCGCCAAGGATGTTTTTCTTGCAACTCTGTCGCACGAACTCCGAACGCCCTTAACACCTGTAGTGGGTTGGATCAAGCTATTGCGAAGTGGCAGTCTCGACACTAAAGGTGTCGCTCAAGCACTGGATGCAATCGAACGAAACGCATGGCTGCAGTCACGATTGATAGACGATCTGCTGGATACTTCCCGCATTGCGACTGGCAAATTACATTTTGAACCGCGGCCAACTGACTTGAATGTGGCGGTCAAGGGTGCGATCGATACAGTTCGGGCGTCGACGGCGTCGCGCAACATCGATTTAGTAGTCAATTTATCGCCTTTACCTTTGGTGGTGATGGGCGAGCCCGTGCGATTGCAGCAAATTGCCTGGAACCTCATCTCCAACGCGATCAAGTTTAGTGAAAGCGGTGGGCGGGTAACTGTGACGACCGAACGCAACGAAACGCAGGCTTGCCTGTCGGTTGAGGATACGGGCATCGGCATTGCGCCGGATTTTCTGCCTCACGTTTTTGACCGTTTTCGTCAGGCTGATGGTTCGACGTCAAGATTGCATGGCGGACTCGGACTGGGACTCGCTATTGCGCACGCTTTAACAAAGATGCACGGGGGCCGGCTCGAGGCCGAATCGGAAGGGGTGGGCCACGGCGCGCGCTTTACTTTTTGTATAGGATCGGCTCCTAACGAGAGCGTTGTTCTTAAAGCTGATGACAACAAAGTTCATTCGCTCCTGGGTCTGGACGTTTTGATCGTTGAAGACTCGCCAGACACCCTTAACTTGCTTCGTACGATTTTTGCCCAGGAAGGCGCAAACGTCACGACGGCCACCTCGGCAAGTGAGGCGTTGGATAGCATACTTGCAAAACGTCCCAGCATAATTATCTCCGACATCGGCATGGCTGATATCGACGGTTACAAGTTTCTCCAGCAGCTACAGCGTCTTCCTGGAATGAACACAATCCCCGCAATCGCAATCTCGGGCTACGCGAGCGAAGAAGATCGAGAACGGGCTCTCGCCGTAGGTTATCGGGCTCTAGTCGCTAAACCGATTGACGTTGACATTCTTTTCGGTCTGATTCAGGAACTTAACCTCCCAGCGCCTTGTCCCTAAACAAATAACCCGCTAAAAATCGGAGCGTCAAAACTGTTTCAACGGCGGCCGGAGCGTGGTTTTTGGCAAATGCCTGCAGGATTTGACAAAATCAAAACTGTAACTATAATGGTTACAAAAAGGGGTCCGAGGGTTTTCAGACGCTTACTGATTATGTCGACAAATAGCAGGTTTGCAGTAGCAGTCCACGTCTTAAGTTTAATGGCCTGGTCGGGTGAAGAACCTCTGAAATCAGAACAGGTTGCCGACAGCGTAAACACAAATCCAGTGGTAATTAGGCGCATTCTGCTGGAACTTGCGGAAGCCGGATTGGTAGTGTCGCAGACCGGATCGTTGGGTGGCTCGCGATTGGCTAACGAGCCATCCAAAACCACTCTTCGCGACGTCTACGAAGCGTTGGAGTGCGGTGGCGTTTTTTCGCTTCACCGGCAACCTCCCAGTCGTGATTGTCCGGTAGGTGTGAACATTGAAACAGTCTTGGGCGACGTTTTGCAGGAAGTAGATTCGGCTGTCGAGCAAGTGCTCGAAAACATAACTATTAACGATGTGGTGCAGCGCTTGAAACCTTGCGGCGCTGCAGCCGTAGACAAAGCGATAGGCAAGATCGAAAAGCGGAAACCTTATAGCCAAAAGCAGATTGCTTTGCCCGAGTTGCGGGCAGGTGCAAAGAACCGGAGGACAAAGGCCCTCCGGACTGCCTAACAACCGCGAGAAAGGAATACCTTATTTTGTCCAGGCTTGAAAAAGATCAAAGTGGTATCGAGCTCATGAATTCGGTTAAAGGCGAGTTTGTCAACCTCAGCGAGGAACTGACGGACGATGCCGTGTCGATAGAAGACATCGACGAAGTTCTGCAAACGCTCGAACGAGCGACCAGTAGTGAAACGGAAATTGAAGAACCTTTGATCGAGGAGTCATCCTCGGCGACGGAATCCGATGAAGGCTTGAACGAAGAGGTGGAGCTCGACCTTTCGGCTGGCGAGATGGATAAGACTTCGGATCCTATTCGCGTTTACATGCGAGAGATGGGAGTCGTGCCATTACTCACGCGCGAACAGGAAGTGTCCATCGCCAAGCGTATCGAACGCGGCCAGAAACGTGCAGAAAAGGCGATCGCTCGATCTCCCATTGCAGTTGTAGAGCTCTTTAAGATCGGCGATGAGTTGGCTGCCGGTACTCTCAATATCCGTGATGTCGTGGCTTTCTCGGATCAAATGGAGACCGAGGAACATGAGGATCGCAGTGAAGAGTATTTGCAGTGGACGATCGAAGGCCTGCAGAACGTTCGCCAACTCTACAAACGCGGCTTGAAAGAGTTTGACAAATTTGCGGCGGAACAAAAGGCATCGCGCGGCAAACGTTCGAAGAAGTTATTGCGCTATCGGCGCAAATTGGCTCGCACAAGATTGGAAATTGCTCAGGAGATCAGAGGGCTTCACCTGAAGGAAGCGACGCGTCAACGACTGATTTCCGCCATCGGAGCCGTTCATAAAGAAACACGAACGCTGGAGCGTGAGATTGAGACATTCTCCGAGAAACTTCGTCGCAAGGGCCTAAAGGCGGATAAACAGAAGGAATTCAGACGTCATGTCTCTTTAGCGAAGAAACGTCTCAAGGAGATCGAAACAGAGCATCACTTGTCTTCGTTGGAGATCAAACGTTCGCATCAGATGATTGCAGTCAGCGAAGCGCAGACAGCCCAAGCGAAACACGAACTGACAGAAGCGAATCTGCGATTAGTAGTATCGATTGCCAAGAAGTATCAGAACCGCGGGTTGCAGTTTCTCGATCTAATCCAGGAAGGCAATCTGGGTCTGATGAAAGGTGTGGACAAGTTTGACTGGCGGCGTGGATATAAATTTTCGACCTACGCAACTTGGTGGATTCGCCAGGCCATTACGCGCGCAATTGCGGATCAGGCGCGCACGATCCGTATCCCGGTGCACATGATCGAAGTAATAAACAAACTTAAGAATACTTCGCGAGAGTTGGTGCGGGAACTGGGACGTGAACCAACAACCGAAGAAATAGCGAAAAAGATGGATACATCGGTCGACAAGGTGCGTAAAGCGCGCAAGTTGATGCAGGATCCAATTTCACTGGAAACCCCTATTGGTGAGAATGGCGATTCACAGTTGGGCGACCTGATTGAAGACAAATCGAGCGAGAGCCCGGCTGCGCGCGTAATTACCTCGAACCTGCGCGAAATCGCGGGCGACGTTCTGCAAACGTTGAGTCCCCGCGAAGAAAGAGTGATCCGTTTGCGCTTTGGTTTGGACAACGGTGGTCATGAAAGGACTCTGGAAGAAGTGGGCCAGAATTTCAACGTGACACGAGAACGCATCCGTCAGATCGAAGCAAAAGCGTTACGGAAGCTCCGACATCCTTCGCGAGCGCGTCTACTAAAAAACTTCCTCGAGGGCGAGGGTCAATAATTTTGAAAGACTTGATAATTAGGAGCAACAAGACATGAGTGAATTTGTGAAGGAAGTGAGCGACAGCTCGTTTGAGAAGGACGTATTGGGATCGGGCAAACCGGTACTCGTTGATTTTTGGGCCGAATGGTGCGCCCCTTGCCGCATGCTCGCGCCAACGGTTGCGGCCGTCGCCGAACACTATGGCGAATCAGCCAGCGTCGTGAAGCTTAATGTCGATGACAACCCCTCAACAGCGCAGCGTTATGGCATCAAAGGAATCCCGACCTTGATTCTCTTTAGAGAAGGTAAGGAAGTGGAGCGCGTCGTTGGTGCGACCAGCAAAGAGTCGATCACGAGAATGGTTGAGAAATACGTCAACGGAGTGAAAGCCTAACTCTGTTAGAGGTTCAACTTTGGGGCTGAGCGGATTTAACGCTCGGCCCTTTTTAGTTGCCATCATTTGCCATATATCATTTGACATTTCTCATTTGCCACCATTTGAAGAGAGATCGGGCGGGTTTTTGTCTTAGTACTTCGGGGTTAGCCTTTGACTATCGCAAAGACCCAGGCCCAAGACCAAAACACCAGCTTCAGAAATGGCAAATGAGACATGTCAAATGATATATGACCAATGAATTGCATCTTCCGCGCGACTTCGGGAAAATGAGTCACCGATTCTTCGAAGGCTACCTCTTATGGGACAAACGAAGGCTACGCGGCTGATAGTCGGCATCACGGGCGCCACGGGAACGGCCTTTGGAGTCCGAATACTGCAAATGTTGCACGGCTCAGGCGTTGAAACTCATCTGGTGATGAGCAAATGGGCCGCGCGCACCCTTACCCATGAAACGACATACTCGGTAAAGGAAGTGCAGAATCTTGCAAGTCACAGTTATGCAATCGCCGATCAGGGTGCAGCGATATCCAGTGGCTCGTTTGTGACACTGGGAATGGTAATCGCGCCTTGCAGTATGAGGAGCCTGGCCGCGATCGCACATGGGTTAGGCGACAATTTGATTCATCGGGCTGCTGATGTAGTTCTGAAAGAGAAACGCAAGCTTGTGCTGGTCGTGCGAGAGTCGCCGTTTCATGAAATCCATCTCGAAAACATGTTGAAGCTGGCCCGCATGGGCGTTGTTATTCTTCCTCCGGTCCCCGCCTTCTATAACAACCCGCAAAATCTCGACGACATGATCAATCACATTACAATGCGAGTCATAGATCAGTTTGATATCCATCTCGACGTGATGAACCGATGGGATGGCGTACTTTTGGATCAAAAGCGAAAGGCAGAATGAGTGATAGTTCCCTGGGACCGCAGGCGTCCCGCCTGCTACGTTACGCGACATGCTTGCTTGATCTCGTCAGGCCTTTTCCGGCGCGCGCGGCAGGCGGGACGCCTGCGGTCCCAGGTGATGGCGTTTACTCATCACTAATCTTTGCTTGCCGGGAGAGGAGAAAGTTTTGGGAGAATTGATAGAGTTTTCAAGCAATGGTGGACGTACCGGCGGATATCTGTCGATTCCGGAGAGCGGAAGTGGTCCAGGTGTTGTGGTGATCCAGGAATGGTGGGGACTTGTCGATCACGTCAAAGACGTTTGCGACAGATTTGCTGGTGAGGGTTTTGTTGCACTTGCTCCCGATCTCTATCACGGCAAGACGACAAAATCGCCGGACGAAGCCGGCAAAATGATGATGGCCTTGCGCATCGATGACGCTGAAAAGGATCTAAGAGGGGCTGCTCAGTATTTGCTCGATCATGATTCGACCACAAGCGCCAAGGTGGCTGTCGTCGGGTTTTGTATGGGCGGCGCGCTTTCTCTTTACACGGCGACCAAGAATCCAAGCGTAGGCGCCTGTGTTGTTTTCTATGGCGGCCATCCGAACGTCAAACCAGATCTGCCGAACTTACAAGCGCCTGTTCTAGGCCTTTACGCCGCGCGGGATCGATTTGTCACTCCGGAGTTGGTTCGAGCGTTGGAGAAACAGTTGAAGTCGCTTGGAAAACAGATCGAAACAGTTATCTATCCAGACTCAGACCATGCGTTCTTTAACGATTCGCGTCCCGAAGTCTACAATGCTAAGGCGAGTGCTGATGCGTGGCGGCGTGTGATTCAATTCCTTCATAAGAATCTCAAGTGAGGATTTCCTTCGCGTTTGCTCGGTGATGTAACAAGTGTTAGTTTTAGGCAGCCAGTTTTTCGTTCTTCTTGATACCCGTAACAACGTGCTGATGTAGGAACCGCGGTCGGTTCTCCAAGGTTCGTATCTGCCGCACGCTTCCGTCGTGTCGGTATACCTTACAGTTAGACGCAATCGGAAGGAACTTTATGATTATGTCTACGTGCGCCCGTAGGAGTTCGAAGTTACCGCCCCTCGTTCTTTGTTTGGCTTTTCTCTCCACTTTAGTTATTCCGTTGCCTGGAGTGGCTCAAGATCCGAAGCCAGTTGACAGAGAGGCTGCGCAAAAGCCGGTGCGACCTCAAGCGTCGCCGCAAGCATCTCCTTCTCCTTCAACACAAGAAGCTACAAGGAAGCCTAAGGTAGAAAAGAAACTGGAAGAGACGCCCAGCCCGCGCGATCCGATGTCGACTCCGACTTTCAACGGACTCAGATTGCGCTCGATCGGTCCCGCTTTCACTTCCGGTCGCGTTAGTGGTTTTGCAGTTGATCCGACGAACCCGTCACGCTACTTCGTTGCAGTCGCTTCAGGAGGTGTGTGGAAGACAATTAATGCTGGTACAACGTAGACACCGGTCTTTGATAACGAAGCCTCCTATTCGATTGGGGCAATCGTACTTGATCCAAAAAATCCATTAACTGTTTGGGTGGGCACCGGCGAGAACAACAGTCAACGAAGCGTTTCATATGGCAGCGGCGTGTATAAATCGGAGGATGGAGGAAAAAGCTGGAAGAACGTTGGCCTCAAGACTTCAGAACACATCGGCCGAATCGCGATCGATTCAAAGGAATCAAACACTGTCTACGTCGCGTCGCAGGGACCATTGTGGGGGCCGGGCGGTGAGCGCGGTCTTTTCAAAACTACTGACGGCGGTAAGACCTGGAAGAACATTCTCAACATCAGCGAAAACACAGGCGTCACTGACGTCGTGATTGATCCGAACGACCCGAATACGATTTACGCCGCTTCGTATCAACGGCGGCGACATATGTGGACACTGATCAACGGCGGTCCGGAAAGTGCGATCTATAAATCAACCGATGCAGGCGCCACCTGGAATAAGTTGAGAAGCGGATTGCCTACGACGGAATTGGGCCGCGTCGGTCTGGCAATTTCTCCAGTCGATTCGAATGTGATTTATGCCACGGTCGAAGCTGCCGACCGCAAAGGTGGCATTTTCCGATCCGCTGATCGCGGCGGAAGCTGGGAACGGCGCAATGAGTTCGATTCGACCGCGATGTACTACGCCAGAATAGTTGCCGATCCGAAAGACGTTGACCGCATTTATGTTATGAACGTTTTTCTCATGGTCTCCGACGACGGTGGCCGCACGCTGCGCCGGCTTGGTGAAAGGTCAAAGCACGTCGACAACCACGACATCTGGATCAACCCAGCCAATACGGACCATTACCTCGTTGGGTGCGATGGCGGCGTCTATGAGAGTTTCGACCGCGGTGCAACTTGGGAATTTAAGCAGAACCTTCCGGTGCCTCAGTTTTATGACATTACGACCGACAACGCGAAACCTTTTTATAATATCTACGGTGGTACACAAGACAATTTCAGTTTTGGCGGTCCGTCGCGCACGCGTAGCGCTTCTGGAGTTACCAACGCTGACTGGTTCGTTACTAACGGTGGTGATGGTTTTCGTTCGCAGGTAGATCCCGAGGATCCAAATACCATTTACGCGGAGTTGCAGAATGGCACGTTGGTACGATTCGACAAACGTACGGGCGAACGTATTGGCATTCAACCGCAGCCGGGTCGTGGAGAGGAACCGCTGCGCTGGAATTGGGATTCTCCATTTATCATCAGCCCGCATTTGCATACGCGCCTCTACTTCGCCGCCGACAAACTCTTCCGAAGTGATGATCGAGGTGATAGCTGGCAGCTGGTCAGTGGACAACTTTCGCGCGCACTCGATCGCGATAAGTTGCCCGTGATGGGTAAAGTTTGGGGTATCGACGCCGTAGCTAAGAACGCTTCCACGGCTTTCTTCGGTAACACCTCAGCGCTTGCCGAGTCTCAAAAGAGGGAAGGGCTAATCTATGTTGGGACAGACGACGGATTGGTTCAAGTGACCGAAGACGGCGGAAAGAACTGGCGAAGGATTGAGAAGTTTCCCGGAGTCGGGGACATGGCCTATGTAAGCCGCATCGTTACGTCCAATCACGATGCGAATACTGCGTACGTAAGTTTCGACAATCATCAGAATGCCGACTTCAAACCTTATCTGCTGAAAACAACAGACGCTGGACGAAGCTGGGTTTCACTCAGCTCCAACCTGCCTAAGAACGGTCCAGTACTCGCCATTGCTGAAGACCATGTAAATCCCAATTTGCTTTTTGTTGGAACCGAGTTTGGTCTGTTCTTCTCGATCGACGCCGGCCAGAAATGGATTCAACTCAAAGGCGGTTTACCGACAATTGCAGTCCGTGACCTTAACATTCAAAAGAGAGAAAACGATCTGGTTGTGGCTACGTTTGGGCGTGGCATCTATATTCTCGATAACTACACTCCGCTGCGACTGATTAAACCAGAAGTTCTTAAACAGGAGGCGACTGTATTTCCTGTTAAAGACGCGCTCATGTATATCCAGACGCAACCCCTCGGCGGTCGCGGCAAAAGCTTCCAGGGAGAAACCTTTTACACCGCCGACAATCCGCCATTTGGTGCAACTGTGACCTGGTATCTCAAAGATACAATCAAGACGCGAAAAGAGAAGCGACAGGAAGCAGAGAAGGAGGCGGAAAAGAAAGGCGCGCCCGTTGGCTGGCCCAATCAGACTCAACTGCGTGCCGAAGAAGAGGAAGACGCACCCGCTATCATCGTAACGATCACTGACTCGAACAATAAGGTCGTGCGCCGACTCACGGGTCCGGTTAGTGCTGGTATTCAGCGACTCAATTGGGATCTGCGGTATCCCGCTGCAAATTTGTCGGCCCCACCACCCCCGGATGCCGATCCTGATTTCGAACCACCTTCAGGTCCGCTGGTTATGCCCGGCACTTACACGGCGGCCGTCGCAAAGCGAGTCGATGGTGTAAATACGCCTTTGGGCCAGCCGCAACAATTCGAAGTAGTTGTCGAAGGCCAGGAGAACATGTCCGCTACGGACCGCGCCGCCCTTGTGGAGTTCCAGCAGAAGGCTGCTCGTCTTCAGCGAGCTGCGAGCGGTGCTACACAAGCTGCAAACGCGTTGAAGCCTCGCCTTGCTGCTATCAAGAGAGCAATCGGCGAGACGCCATCGTTACCGCATCAACTTCAGGATGAAGCTACCGCGTTGGACAGGCGCACAAATGAGATCTTGCGAGCGTTGAGCGGTGATAGTTCTGCGCGTCAGCGCAACATGAACACCTCACCTTCTATTAACGACAGAATTGGTTACGTGGTTGGTGCACAGCGCATGTCGACGGCGCGTCCGACGCAAACTCAACGCAATCAGTACAGCGCAGCCGCGCAGGACTTTGAAGGCGTGCTTTCGCAACTGCGTCAGTTAATAGAAGTGGATCTAATGAGACTAGAAAAACAATTGGAGGCGGGCGGTGCACCGTGGACGCCTGGACGCGTTCCTGTTTGGCAGGACCAGTGAGGACATTGCCGATTGCCGATTGCCTATTGCCAATTCCAAACCCTGATCCTCACTAGTCTCGTAGCAGACAGAGTCCATTTATTGCTGTAGCATTGGGGCTCATGCCAGGACTCGAACATTACGTCGGTCAGATACTGGACGAAAAATACCGCCTCGAGGAGTTACTGGGACAGGGCGGAATGGGAGCCGTCTATCTTGCCACGCATCTGGGAACGGAGCGTTACGTTGCACTCAAACTGATCTCACCACAGTTCATGCGCAATGAAGAGTTTGTCGAACGCTTCAAGCGCGAAGCGCGTGCGGCTGGTCGCCTCCGGCACCCGAACGTCGTTGATGTCACTGACTTCGGATTTGCACGAGTGAAAGAGGGCCAGGTTGCCTATCTGGTAATGGAGTACTTAGACGGCTGCACGCTCGGTGATGTTTTGGCGGAAGAAAAGTCGCTTCCTCTGGAATGGGTAGCAGACATTCTCGAACAGGTTTGTTCAGCTGTTCACGAGGCACATCAGCAGGGAATCATCCATCGTGATTTAAAGCCCGACAATATCTGGCTAGAACCAAATCGTCTCGGCAGCTATCGTGTCAAGGTACTCGATTTTGGTATTGCGAAACTGGGAGAAGCGATTGCTCCGCAGCCCGATGACGATCCCGCAGCCACAATCATCGACGACGTGTCTGCAACACGTGCTGCCGATGCAGAGTTGAATGCGACGTCGCACAATGCCGCAGTTGATCTCGAGGCCGGTACTCTACTGCAACCTACGGGTGACGAAAATCGGACGCAACACTATCCAGTCAAAGCCGATCCACTCGGACGCGGCACGGTTCTTCAACGAGACCCATCAGCTGATATCACTGAAGAAGCCGCGGACACCAAACTCTTTTCTGCACGAACAGCGATTCGTAAACCTGCACAGCTCACACACGCCTTTTCTGATTCTGCCGACGGTGACGATGGAACATTGCTCTTTGATCAGGTGACGCGCGGAGGTAGCTCACACACGAGACACATCGCAACGTCCGCCCAAGGATCGGCATTGACTCGAGTTGGCGCGATCATGGGAACACCGCTTTACATGTCGCCTGAACAGTGCAGTGGCGGTCATGTCGACACACGATCTGACATTTACAGTCTTGGTGTGATCGCCTACCAAATGCTGGCCGGCGAACCTCCCTTCGCGGGTAACACTTCAACGGTCATGCGCGCCCATCGCGAAGAAACACCGCAGCACTTGCGTGAGCGCGCGTCAAAAATCTCTAAACGTGTCGCTAGCGTCGTAATGTCCGCACTGTCAAAGAGTCCGGCCGAACGTCCACAAACAGCTTTTGCATTTGCAAGTTCGCTGCGTGGACAGTCAGAGGGCATCAGCGCCTTGTATCGACGTGCTTTTTCTCTTTACAGCGAGTATTTCCCAAAGTTTCTCCGACTTAGTTTTATTGCTCACTTGCCGGTCATTGCCACCACTATTCTGATGATCGGGCTCTTCGTTGCAGAGAAATTATTGCCGAAAGGCGGAATGGTTCAGAAGGTCACAATGGTTTCGGCCATGGTCGTAGTTGGCCTGCTCCACATTGTCGCGTATATGGTCGCGGGCGCGGTCATATCCGGTGTAACGGCAGTCATTATCACCCAACTGAGCGCAGCGCCTTTACGGCCTGTAGAGCTTCGCGTCGGGTTTGCCGTCTTGAAAAAGCGTTGGAAACCGTTTCTTAAGACGATGTTTGGCGTCACGTGGCGAATTCTCCTTGGATCTCTCCTGCTGATAATCCCGGGTGTGGTCACCTGGGTACGTTACGTGCTCTACGCACCTGTCGTGCTTATTGAAGGACTAGAGAGAAAAGCGGCAATGAAGCGCGCCCGTGAGTTGGCAGCACATTCATGGCGCACAGTTATCATTGTTACGATGCTTCAGGTCTTGATCCCGACGATAGTCAGTGTGCTCGTTGGCAGAATTAGAGTCGGAATAAACCTGGAGCGGCCGTCAGTAACGCACCAGATCTACCAACAGATCCTTGGTCTCGCTAACATCTTTGTCGTACCTCTAATTGCGATAGTCCCCGCGCTTTTGTACCTCAAGATGCGTCAACTCGGCGGTGAGCCGCTAAGCGCTGCACTGGCGCAGATTGAAGAAGCCGACACAAAACGCAGTGATTGGCAGCAGCGTATGCGCACGCGCCTGAGTCTGCATCCTCCGTTGAGTCAGAAGACTACGACGAGTCAAGGCTCCCCCAAAAGTCTCGAAAGTATTTCGAAACACTGAACCGAACAAACATCCTTTGCGCACAAACTGAATGAAAAAACCAATCCGAGTAATGAAGTTCGGCGGCACATCCGTAGGCGACGGAGAGTGCATACGGCGTACGGCGGAACTCGTTGCACACGCAGCGAGAAATGGCCCTGTAGTGACTGTTGTATCCGCTATGGGCGGTGTCACGAATAAGCTGATTGAAGCAGCTCGTCGTTCCGAAACTGGCGATGTCACGGCCGCTGGCGATCTAGCCAAGCTACTTCGAGAAAAACACCAGGCTGCGATTGAAATACTAACTGCTGACGACGAGCGACGTTCGCAACTTATGGGCGAGATGGATGCGATCATCGATGAGGTGGAGAGTCTGTGTCGTGGCACTGCGATGCTGCGCGAGTTAACCCCACGCGCCCTTGATTCGATTTCGAGTAGTGGCGAACGGCTTTCAAGTCGCTTGTTAGCGAGCAGCATATGCCAATTGGGAATGCGCGGGTTGTGCGTGGAAGGTACTGAACTAATCGTCACCGATGGTGAACACGGACAGGCGTTGCCGCTTGCCGAAGAGACTCGAGCACGCGTTTCCAACAAACTGTTGCCCTTGCTTGAGGGAGGCGCCGTTGTAATTGTTTCAGGCTTCACAGGTGCGACACGGCAAGGCCTACTGACCACGCTCGGGCGCGGCGGTTCGGATTACTCTGCGACAATTCTTGGTGGAGCACTCGACGCTGAAGAGATCATCATCTGGACCGATGTCGACGGCGTCATGACGGCCGATCCGAGGCTTGTTCCAAACGCGCGCACCTTAAGCGAAATCTCTTACAACGAAGCAGCTGAGCTGGCGTACTTCGGTGCAAAAGTTTTGCACCCAAAAACATTGCGACCGGTGGTCGATGCCGGTATTCCCGTTTGGATACGCAATAGCTTCGCTCTCGATCGTCCGGGTACCAAGATCACTGCGAAAGGGCATCCCACCGCACGTGGAGTGAAAGCCATCACTGCCATTAGCGACGTTAGTTTGATCACGATCAGTGGTCGTGGGATGTTTGGTGTTCCCGGTGTGGCCGCGAAAACTTTCACTGCGGCGGCGCGGGCGCGCGCTAACGTATTGCTCATTTCACAGTCGTCCTCCGAGATCGATATCTGTTTTATCGTCAGCTCAGCCGACGCCGCGCGAACGATTGAGGTGCTCCGTGAAACTTTCGCTTCTGACTCCGCTCACGAACAAGTTGAGAACATTACGGTTAATCCGGATATTGCCATCGTTGCTGTAGTGGGCGAAATGATGCGGGGCACGCCAGGCATTGCTGGTCGCACCTTCAGTTGCCTGGGACGGCGGAATATCAACATCATCGCCATCGCCCAGGGTTCATCCGAGTACAACGTGTCGTTCGTTGTCGAAGCGGGAGCGATGCGAGAGGCCGTTTTGGCCGTTCACGAGGAGTTTGAACTGCAGCACCCGGCTGCCTTGCTCACTGACCGTGAAACGGAGTCAATGCCCGCAATTCAGCAATGAGTTTCCCGAGAGCGAGCGGCATTCTGCTTCATCCCACGTCACTGCCAGGTCCTTTCGGCATAGGTGACCTTGGTGAAAATGCTTACCACTTCGCTGACTTTCTCGCTTCCACCGGACAGAGTCTCTGGCAAGTGTTGCCACTTGGTCCAACGGGCTATGGTAATTCGCCTTATGCTTGCTATTCGGCCTTTGCGGGAAACACTTTATTAATTAGCCCCGAACAGCTTCTCGCCGAGCGGCTATTGGTAGCTGACGAGATTAGCGATATCCCTCCATTTTCAGATTCGACAGTCGACTTCGAACGAGTTAATGAGTTCAAGAGTAGATTGCTGCGCGGGGCATTTGCTCGGTTCAAAGAAGCAGGCACTGATGAAATGCGCGCTGCTTTTGCTGAGTTCTGCAAGGTTCAGGACTACTGGTTGGACGACTACGCGTTGTTTCGCACTTTAAAAGACGCGCAAGGCGGCAAGTCGTGGAGTAATTGGGATCGGGATTTGATGCGACGCCAACCCGTGGCACTCACACTGGCACGTGAGTCACTGAGCGAAGAAGTTGAGGCGCGCAAGTTTTATCAGTTTCTTTTTTTCCGACAGTGGAAAAACCTGAAGTCGTACTGCAATCAACGCGGCATAAAAATAATTGGCGACATACCTATCTTTGTTGCGGGAGACTCCGCCGACGTGTGGACCAATCCTGATCAGTTCAAATTGGACAATGAGATGCGTCCTCTCGTCGTGGCAGGAGTACCTCCAGATTATTTCAGTGAGACCGGTCAGTTGTGGGGCAATCCACTTTACAACTGGGAACGCATGGAGGCGGATCGTTTCCGATGGTGGATCAAGCGCGTAGGTGCAGCTCTTAACCTTGTCGATATTGCTCGCATCGATCATTTTCGTGGCTTCGCAGCCTCATGGGAAATCCCTGGAGCTGATAAGACCGCGAAGCATGGCCGTTGGGTAAATGTCCCGGGGAGAGAACTGTTCACCGCCATCAAGGAGGCTCTTGGAGATTTGCCGATAATTGCTGAAGACTTGGGTGTGATAACGCCAGATGTCGAAAGGCTCCGAGACCACTTCGGTTTTCCGGGAATGCGGGTGTTGCAGTTTGCTTTCGGCGGCGATGCAAAAAACGCCGATCTCCCTCATAACTATCATCGCAACGTAGTTGTATATACAGGAACACACGACAACGACACGACGATTGGCTGGTTTGCCGGCGACGCTGGAGGGGGGTCCACGCGCGACGCCGATGAGATTAAGCGGGAGCGTGACTTTTGCCTGAGGTACCTAAACACAAATGGCGCTGAGATAAATTGGGACTTAATTCGCGCGGCGTGGGCATCGGTTGCGAATACTGCCATCGTGCCGGTTCAGGATCTTCTCGGCCTGGGAAATGAAGCGCGCATGAATCTTCCAAATACTATTTCCGGCAATTGGACCTGGCGATTCGTTAAAGGAGCCTTGACGGACGAGATAGGTATTCGCTTGAAAGAACTAAGCCTCACATACGGGCGAGTCGGAAACGAGGTTGAAAAGCGTTAAGACGCGAAATGGTTGTTCACGCGTACCACCACTTTACTGAACCGCTGTCGCGCAACAAGTCTGTCAGTCCCCATTTGTCAGGTCAGGAAGGGTGGCTTGCCCCCGCTGTTGCACTACAAAATAACTCCATTTCAAAAGGCAAGTAGCCACGGAGGGACTACTTGGCAAACTCAGATCCTTGAGACCGCAATAGCGGAAAAGCCATCTTCCTGGGGCCGACAAATGGGGACGGAGATACTTGTAGCGCGACTGCGGGGGCAAGCCACCCTTCCTAACCTGACAAATGGGGACTGAGATCCCTGAAGCGCGACAGTCGGGGTGTCCCGCCTGCTAAGGGTAACGCAGCAACACTTCTTTGCCTTTACTCCCACTCTCTGCAGGCGAAGCGCCTGCGGTCTCAGTGCGGCGTACGTATTTTTGGATATCCCGACGATGCTTCGTTAGAAATATTTTCGAAAGTGGGACTGTTGAGTCCCGCAAGCGAAACGATCCTTTCGATTTTTCAAGCACTTTATACGAATCCTTGCCGCGGAAGATTTTTCGAACGAGCAGATTCCCGCCGAAATTACCCAGTTTTCGTGTGAGGCACCCCAAACGGCCCTTGCCACCGTAGTTGGCACGGGCTTTGAATCGACCCAAATCGGAGAACTGTATAGTTGTGCGTGAAGTTTGCTAGCTCGATCCAATCAACTCTTCGCGCGCGCATCGCCGCTCTCTCAAACAGGCTATTACAGCTCTCCAAAAATATCTGAATTACGTTTATGGACATCAAGCGACCCCCGAAATCGAAGATAAAGAAGAAGATTCGCACGGCGGTCTTAATTGTCGTCGGTGTGGCTGCTATTGGTGGAATCACCTATGGCCTTACAAAGCTAAAGCCCGCTGCACCGACGCTCGATCGTTCCACAGCTGTGATCGAGACCGTTAAACGCGGTCAGATGCTGCGCGAAGTACGCGGTATCGGCACGCTCGTGCCACAAGAAACTCGTTGGGTGCCGGCGCCTGCTGACGGGCGAGTTGAGAAGATTCTTGTGCAAGCTGGCGTCGAAGTTACGCCTTCTACCGTTCTGGTGGAGCTCTCGAATCCACAGATGGAACAGCAAGCTACCGATGCGGAGTTTCAGGTGAAAGCTGCTGAGGCCGATGAAGAAAACTTAAAAGTGCGACTCGAAAGCGAGACGATGACGCAGAAGGCTGCCATTGCCACGATCAACTCGCAATACAGCCAGGCAAAACTTCAACTCGATGCCGACGAGGTGCTAGCAAAACAGGGACTTGTGGCTGATCTCGTGTTGAAAATTTCTCGCGTTAGCGTGCAGGACCTTGCCAACCGGCTCAAAGTAGAACAGGAGAGATTGGCTGTTAGCTCGAAGTCCACCAAGGCCCAACTTAACGCGCAGGGGTCGCGTCTACAGCAACTTCGCGTCTTGGCGAAATTGAAACGCGAGCAAGTTGATGCACTTAAGGTTCGCGCCGGAACCGGTGGTGTGTTGCAAGTGGTTTCTGTGCAGGTGGGTCAGCAAGTCCAACCGGGTTTGAACATTGCACGCGTCGCGGACCCTGCTTCACTGAAAGCAGTGCTGAAGGTTGCTGAAACCCAAATCAAAGACGTCAAGATCGGTCAGCCCGTGGCTGTCGATACTCGCAATGGAATGATTCAAGGACAGGTTTCTCGAATCGACCCCGCAGCTCGCGAAGGCACTTTTGAAGTCGACGCATCTTTGACAGGACCTTTACCGCCAAGTGCGCGGCCTGACCTTAGCGTTGATGGAACAATCGAGCTTGAGCGCCTCGTTGACGTACTAAATGTGGGACGACCGGCCTTCGCTCAGCAACAACAAAGCGTCGGGATGTTTGTACTCACTGCTGATGGAACTGAGGCTGTGCGTACTACAGTCACACTTGGCCGTACTTCGGTTAGCACCGTAGAGATAATCAGCGGTTTGCGTGAGGGCGATCAAGTCATAATTTCAGACACGTCAGCGTTGGATAGCTACCAGCGCATCCGTGTACGTTGAGCCCCATTTGGCTCCGTAGCGGGGCGTGAATCGAGTGCTTGGTAGATTGGCCGTTTAGGTCAACGCGCGAATTGCCATAGAAATCTGGTTTGTGGTGTTAACTTTAAAACGGTCATTGATTACATATTATGCGAAGGAGCAAATGATGAGTTCAGGGCCCCTGATCCACCTCTCGGACGTCAAGAAAGTTTTCTATACAGACGAAGTCGAGACACATGCGTTGTCAGGTATTCACCTGGATATCAAAGAGGGTGAATACGTTTCTATTGCCGGACCTTCCGGGTGCGGTAAGTCAACCCTTTTGTCGATTCTGGGCTTGCTGGATACACCGACAGCCGGCGAATACGTGCTCAACGAACATCCAGTTGAGAATCTCTCTCTATCAGAGCGAGCAAGAATCCGAAACCGCGAAGTTGGTTTCATTTTCCAGAGTTTTAACTTAATTGGGGATCTGACGGTTTATGAGAACGTCGAACTGCCGTTGACCTATCGAGGGATGAGCTCGAGCGAACGAAAGAAACGTACCACTGAGGCGCTCGAACGAGTCGGCATGGCTCATCGTGCCAAGCACTTGCCCAGCCAGCTGTCAGGCGGTCAACAGCAACGTGTTGCTGTAGCTCGAGCAGTCGGTGGCCAGCCAAGCATCCTGCTTGCCGACGAGCCGACAGGTAACCTCGACTCGACAAACGGCGAAGCTGTAATGGAGCTAATGCGTGAATTGCACCGAGGTGGCGCAACGATCTGCATGGTTACGCACGACCCGCGTTACGCCCAACACGCGGATCGCATCGTGCACTTGTTTGACGGATTGATTGTCGAAGAAGAAGCAGGGTCCGATCGGCGGGAAATCCAGGAGGCTAAACGCGAGTTGAAAGAGAGCGGATTCGGAGCGATTTCATGATCAGTCTGCGCGGTATCGAGAAGGCTTTTCCCCACGGACCTACCAAGACGTATGTTCTGCGGCGGATCGATCTCGACATCAAGCCAGGCGAGTTTGTCTCGATCATGGGGCCATCAGGGGCAGGCAAATCGACATTGCTGCACATCCTGGGAATGCACGACCAGTCGTGGACCGGTGAGTACTACTTCGACGACCTTCCAGTGCACACCATGGACGGCAAGAAGCGGGCAGCCCTTCGCAATCGCAACATTGGTTTCGTCTTTCAAAGTTATCACCTGCTTGACGATCAAACGGTGTTTGAAAACCTCGAATTGCCGCTCTCCTATCGCGACGTAAGTAAGAAGGATCGGCAATCAATCGTGTGCGACACGCTTGATCGATTCCAGATGGTCGGCAAAAAAGATCTGTTCCCGACCCAGCTCTCCGGTGGTCAACAGCAGCTTGTCGGTATCGCACGAGCTGTGGTTGCGAGTCCACGAATCATCCTGGCAGACGAACCGACGGGAAATCTTCACTCGGCGCAGGGCAAGGAGATCATGGATATGTTCAAGCGGTTGAACGATGAAGGCACTACGATCGTGCAAGTTACGCATTCGGAAACAAACGCTTCGTACGGTAACCGGATCGTCCGACTTGAGGACGGCTGGATAGTTAAATAACTGACTTTACCCTGTAGTTGCTCTGATTGAGATCACCACAGGCGTCAGGCGGTGAAACCATCAACTGACGTTGACGTCACTCGTGTGTCCCGCCACCGGGCGACCTGTCAATCATTGGAGCTCTTATGGATACGCTGCTGAAAGATGTTCGTTACGGCGTCAGATCCTTAGTAAAACATCCAGCATTCACTGCAGTAGCAGTCCTCACGCTGGCGCTCGGCATTGGCGCAAACACCACTATTTTCAGCGTCATTAATGCGCTGATCCTCAATCCACCACTCTTCGCTGAACCCGATCGAGTTGTCGCGATCTGGAGTACACCTTCTGACAAGCGAGTCGAAGGGTACATCTCTTATCCGGATCTACGGGACTGGCAGGCGCGAGGAAGAAGTTTCGAGAGTATCGCGGGCTATAAACCGAATGGCTTCGACCTCGTTAGTGAGAACGACGTTGAACGAATTCAGGGGATGCGAGTTACCGCTAACTTCTTTCCGCTATTAAAGGTCACACCTTTTCGGGGGAGGAATTTCACTGTCGAAGAAGAGAAGCGAAACAGTGAGCCGGTTGCCATCATCAGTTACGACTTATGGCAAAGCAGGTTTGGTGGAAACGAATCTGCTTTGTCACAACAGATTTCGTTGAGTGGTAGGTCCCACATTATCGTCGGCATCCTACCGCCAAACTTCGAATTTCCACTCGCTGTCAAAGAGGCATCAATTTGGACCACCGTGAGAGGCGAGGAAGGCAATCTCGATCAGCGAGGAGCACACGTGCTGCGCGCAATTGGGAGACTAAACCCGGGCGTTACCATGGCCCATGCTCAAGCGGAGATGGAAACAATCTCGGCAAGCCTCGCGAATGAATATCCCCAGAGTAACGCAAAGGCATCCGCTTACCTGGTTGCTGCCGGTGAGCAGATTGTTGGTCGAGACATGCGCAAAGCGCTGTGGCTGTTGTTGGGAGCCGTCGGGTTCATTCTATTAATCGCTTGTACAAACACCGCCAACCTTCTCCTGGTTCGCGCGAGTACGCGTCAGAAAGAGACGGCAATACGTGCGGCACTTGGTGCAAGTCGTTGGCGAATCGCCCGGCAGTCGTTTACTGAGAGCCTGCTGCTCTCGCTGATGGCTGGTGTGGCAGGCATCCTGATTTCGATCTGGGGTTTGCGCGCAATTAAGTACTTCGGAGCAGATCAGCTGCCACGACTCGAAGAGGTACAGATCAACCTTCGCATACTGCTCTTCACTCTCGGCGTCTCCATCTTGAGTGGTTTGTTATTTGGCGCTGTCCCGACTTTCAAAGCTTCTCGCCCGGATGTGAACGAAGTATTGAAGTCGGGAACGAAAGCAATGACGAGTGGCGCGAGCTTACGCAATTGGCGGAATTCTCTGATCGTCGCAGAAATTGCTTTGAGTCTGGTGTTGACGGTTGGGGCGGGCTTGATGATCAAGAGTTTCGCCCAACTGGTAAATGTGCCTCCCGGTTTTGATCCCACAAACGTCCTGACGGGTGCTGTCAGTCATACCACATCCAACTACGACAAGCCTGAAGCGCGTGTGGCTTACGTAAATCAGACGTTACAGAGGTTGAAAGCTTTACCTGGCGTCCAGTCAGCTGCCTTCGTTGCTCCAATGCCGTTCAGTGGCGGCAACGTCGGGTCGGATTTCCGAATTGAAGGCAGGCCGCAGCCAGAACCGGGAACTGAGCCAATGGCCAACAATCGAAGTGTTACACCCGACTACTTTCTCGCGATGAAGATCCCTTTGTTGAAGGGCCGCTATTTCACTCACGACGACCAGCGAGGAAGGGTAGGCGTCGCAATCATTAATCAATCACTGGCCCAGCTTTACTTCCCGGGCGAGGAGCCCATTGGCAAGCGCATCTCCAATATTGGCGCCAATCAGAACGAAGGCGATCCAGAACAATGGGAGATCGTCGGTGTGGTCGGCGACGTCCATCACAGCAGCCTGACGAAGGAAGCGACTCCTGAGATCTATCTGCCCTATCAACAAAACAGTTGGTCGTGGGGAAATTTCCTGATTCGAACCAACGTGCAGCCTCTGATTTTGGCGGCAGACTTTCGTCAACAGATTCGGGCTGGCGACAAAACCGTTTCGATAACCAACGTACGTCCACTGAGTGATGCCATTTCTTTGACGGTAACGCAACCGCGGTTCTACACATTTTTATTTGTCCTATTCGGCGCCATCGGGCTGTTGCTCACTATGACCGGAGTTTACGCGCTGATTTCTTACACAGTCACTCAACGAACACCAGAGATTGGAATTCGCATGGCACTGGGCGCCACACGCCAGAATGTTGTGCAACTTGTTCTTCGCGAGGCACTCGCCGTTGCGGTCGTCGGTGCTGTTGCGGGTCTCTGTATTTCTTTTGGTTTATCAAGACTAATCGTCAGTCTGCTATTCAAAGTTGAGCCGACTGACATGTTGACCTTCGGCGCGGCCACAGTTGTGTTGTTGGGCTGCGCGTTTTTGGCGAGTTTTTTGCCGGCGCGACGAGCTACGAAGGTCGATCCGTTGGTAGCGCTGAGATACGAATGATTTGGGACCGGCAAATACCATATGAGCGGAGAGATGTTGAGGCTAAGAGCCGGAAGTAGGTGAAAGTTGTGAACACTGCTGTAGCTCAAGTTCCCCGAACACTAATAGCGGACGATCAACCAGACGTTCTTGCCGCTTTGCGATTGCTTCTGAAGAGTGCGGGCTATCAAACCGAATCTGCGAATTCGCCAAAGGCCGTGCTGGATGCAATCAACCAACAGACGTTCGACCTGGTGTTAATGGATCTCAATTACGCGCGCGACACCACCTCAGGTCGCGAAGGCCTTGACCTCATTTCACGAATCCAGGAATCGCACAAGGATGTACCGATCGTGGTGATGACGGCTTGGGCCAGCCTCGACCTCGCTGTCGAATCGATGCGCCTTGGCGTGCGCGACTTTGTGCAAAAGCCCTGGAATAACTCCGAGTTGCTGCGCAAGCTGAGGACTCAGATTGAGCAGGGTCGGCTGCGCAGGCGCCAGCAAGTTAGGAAAGAAGAGCAGCAGGTTCGCGACCGGCAGCTGCGCCTCGAGTTGAAGGAGGCGCGTGAGATTCAACTGGGCTTGATACCACGGCGAATGCCTGAGCTTCGTGGTTTTGAGCTCTCCAGCGCATGGCAACCTGCAAATCTAGTCAGTGGCGATTACCTCGCCGCGTTCAAGCGCAGTAAGGAACAGGCGATCCTCTGCGTTGCCGACGTTGCGGGTAAGGGCCTGCCTGCAGCATTGCTGATGTCCAATATGCAGGCCGCGCTCAAGTCGTCGGTGTCAGAGACCATTTCACCGAGTGACCTATGTTCGCGACTTAATCAGCTCATGTGCGGCAACACGCCACTGCATAAGTTTATCAGTTGTTTCTTCAGTATTCTTGACGTTCCCACTCGCACTCTCACTTTCACGAATGCAGGTCACAATCCTCCGCTTCTGGTACGTCACGGTGGCAACTGCACTCGCCTCGACGAAGGGGGCCGAGTCATCGGCGCGTTTCCTGAGTCGAGCTACAAACAGGATGAAGTCCGACTTCATTCTGGTGACAGGCTTCTACTTTTTACTGACGGTCTCACTGAAGCACGGAATGCGTCGGGCGAAGAGTTTGGCGAGGGACGTTTGAGCGAGTGCGTAGCAAATTATTCCGGTCGCAGCGCTGCTGAATTGCGAACCCTCATTCTGAATGAGGTCAAGAATTTTTGCGACAACAGTTTTCAGGACGACGCAGCCTTGATGGTTCTTGTCGCTAGATAGTTGTCGGAGCCAGAAAATGTCAAATCTTCAGAGCGACATACGATACGCGGTGAGAAATCTGATCAAGCGTCCAGGGTTCAGCTTGATTGCGGTGATAACACTGGCGCTTGGCATTGGAGCCAATAGTGTCATCTTCAGTGCGATCAACGCACTTCTGATTAAGCCCCTGCCTTTTCCCGAACTGGAGCGTGTTGTTGCTGTTTGGGATAAGACGCCAAGTCGCGGAGTGGAACGAAACGAAGTTGCGATGGCCAACTATTTGGATTGGCGTGCGCAGAACCAATCGTTCGAACAACTTGCTCTGTACCGTTGGTGGAATGCGAACCTGACGGGAAATGAGGCTCCGGAACGAATTCAGGGTTTCCTGGTAACGGCAAACTTCCTCGATGTCGTTAGCACCAAGCCAATCATGGGCCGGGGCTTCCATGAGGAGGAGAACCAGCCGGGCAAAGACTCCGTGGCAATCATTGCGCACAGTTTGTGGCAACGTCGTTTTGGCGGCGATCCAAACATTATCAATAAGACAATCACGGTTAACAGCATCACTCGGACAGTTATTGGGGTGATGCCGGAGCGTTTCAACTTTCCCAAGGGCGCTGAGATTTACGCACCGCTCGCTTTGACGCCCGAGCTGTTAAGCAGTCGACGTTCTCATAGTTATTACGTGATCGGTCGGCTCAAGCCTGGAGTGTCAGTGCAAAGTGCGCAAACGGATCTCGATACGATCGCCGCCCGACTTGAAACGCAATACCCGGAGACTAATGTTGGACTAGGCGCGAATGTTTTTCCAATCGTGAAAGATACGGTGCGGCAGTACGACACGGCCCTGTGGGTCATGATGGGAGCCGTGGGATTTGTTTTGCTGATCGCGTGCGCGAACGTCGCCAACCTGATGCTCGCACGTGCAAGCGGTCGTCAAAAAGAGATCGCCTTGCGAGCCGCACTCGGAGCGAGTAGATGGCGCATCATTCGCCAACTGCTTACCGAAAGTATCATCGTGGCATTGATGGGTGGCGCGCTCGGTGTACTCGTGGCGTTTTGGGGTATCGACCTGTTGAGAGCCGCGAATCCCGGAGAAGCAGCAAAATATGCGCCTGGATGGTATCGGCTCGGAATCTCAGCTCCAGTAGTTCTGTTCACACTTGCGGTCTCGGTTTTGAGTGGACTTGTGTTTGGTCTTGCTCCGGCCTGGCACGTCTCCAAGCCTGATCTAAACAACGCCCTGAAAGAGGGTGGCAGACAGGCAACTCCGAGCGCTCACCGGTTACGAAGCTCCCTGGTGGTTTTTGAAATGGCGCTCTCGCTGGTTTTGCTCGTGGGCGCAGGATTGTTGGCGCGGAGCTTTCTTGCGTTGGTAAATACAAACGCCGGGTTCAATCCAGACAATTTGATAACCATGAACATTGTTCTTCCTGTAGCAAAGTACAAGGAAGAACCCCAGTGGGCTGCGTTCTACTCAGATCTGGTCCAGCGCGTAAGAGCTGTGCCTGGTGTTGGAACGGCCGCAGCGGTCAACTATTTGCCATTGGGCGGGGCAAATTCTTCTGATCACTATCTGGTTGAAGGCGTACCTGAACCAGCACCAGGGCAGGAGTTTGGAGGTCGTTATCGTGTTTGTACTGCCGACTACTTCCAAACAATGGGCATCGCCGTCGTGAAGGGCCGAGGCTTCACTGAACAGGATAAAGCCAACACGACGCCTGTCCTCATCGTGAATGAAGCACTCGCGCGCAAGCATTGGCCAGCCGGCGATGCGATTGGCAAACGTATCCGCTTCTATGGGCCACTGGAACGGAGTCCATGGAGGGAAATCGTTGGAGTAGTGAACGACGTCAAACACGAATTGGACCTGCCCGTCACTCCCGAGTTTTACCTTCCTCATGCACAGGATCCATGGAACGCAATGATCGTGGTAGCGAAAACGACAGTCGATCCCGCAACAACGGCGGGTGCGATACGACAACAGGTATGGGCTATTGATAAAGATCAACCAGTCTTCGATGTGCGCACAATGCAGGAAGTGCGTTCAATTTCCGTAGCTCTTTACTCCTTCTCTTCAGTGATGCTTGGCATCTTTGCGGGTATCGCCATGTTGCTGGCTGCCATTGGGATCTATGGCGTCATGTCATTTGCAGTCACACAGCGCACTCATGAGATCGGAGTTCGCATGGCACTTGGTGCGCGCGCAGTCGATGTTTTGCGCCTGGTTGTAACCAACGGTATGACTCTCGCGCTGATTGGTGTCGTGCTTGGTCTGGCGGGTGCCTGGGGACTCACTCGTTTCATGAACAAGCTTCTGTTTGGAGTAGGACCAACTGACTTACTGACCTTTGGCCTGGTCTCTTTGGTTCTGATGGCGGTTGCGCTGGTGGCCTGTTATGTCCCGGCGCATCGAGCAACGAAGGTGGATCCTTTGGTGGCACTGCGATACGAGTAGCAACGGACCCTAACGCGTTTCGGGATGAAGTTCGTTGCTGAGGAACTTTAAGATGAAATTGCAAACCGCATGGCAAGATTTGCGCTACGCAGCACGCATGCTGCGGAATCGGCCGGGCTTCTCGCTGGTTGCAATTATCACGCTCAGCCTGGGAATCGGTGCGAACACGGCAATCTTCAGCATCGTGCACGCAGTGTTGCTCCGACCGCTACCTTTTCCACATCCCGAACAGATCGTATTGGTGCGAGACGACCTGACAGGTCGCCAACTCGAAAACATAGGATTGTCCGTTGATGAACTAAAGGACTTTCAGGACCGCTCTGGAGTATTTGAGCAAATTTCCGCGGTGTGGCCCGTAGACGCGAACCTCACCGGTTCGGATCGACCGGAACGGATCGAGTTACTGGCAGTGAGTACCAACTATTTTTCATTGTTGGGAGCAACTGCGCAATTGGGCCGGGTTTTTGGTCCACAGGACCAGGCGCAAGGTTTTGCCGAGGGTGTTGTCATCAGCGATGGATTATGGCGACGACTTTTTGCGTCTGACCCAAACATCCTGGGCCGCAAGGTGTATGCGGATACCGACCTCTACACGATCATCGGCGTAATGCCGCCGGGATTTCGCCATCCGGGTAAGACGTTGCGCGACGATGTTGATATGTGGGCCACCGCCGGCTTTGCCGCCAATCCTTTTGGCCCACCGGTGCGTGCGCAGAGAATCTTACCCGGTGCGATCGGGCGACTAAAACCCGACCTCAATGTTAAGCAAGCGCAGGAAAAACTGGATGCGTTCGTAGCGAATCTGCGCAATGAATTTCCGAAAGAATATCCTCCCGATCTCGGGTGGTCTGTACGACTCTTACCCGCACACCAAACACTTGTCGGAAACGTACAGACCACACTTCTGGTATTGCTTGGCGCTGTGGGATTAGTGCTGCTAATCGGTTGTGTCAATATCGCCAATCTACTTCTGGCTAGAGCCTCAGGGCGCCGACGAGAGATGGCCATTCGTCTGGCTCTCGGAGCAAGGCGTGGGCGTTTAATTGTTCAGCTGCTCATCGAGAGTCTGCTGCTTGCGTTGGTAGGGGGACTTGTCGCGTTTGCAGTAGTAGCCTCACTTATGAGTCTGTTCTTAGGTCTTCTACCTCCTGAGATTCCGCGTCTTAATGAAGTTGGTATAAACGGCGCCGTACTGGTCTTTGTATTTCTCATCTCCACCCTAACCGGTTTGCTCTTCGGTCTTGTTCCCGCGTTGCAGGCATCGCGACCGGACGTAGTTGTGAATCTGAAGGATGGCAGTCAGGGTGGAGGATTTGGCACTTCACACCGACGCTTCCGCAGCGGCCTGGTGATAGCGGAGTTCGCGTTGTCTCTAGTGCTGATGATCGCTGCTGGTCTCCTGTTAAGAAGCTTCAGTCGACTGATGGAGGTAAACCCAGGCTTCGATGCCAACAACATTCTGATGGCGCGCATCTGGCTGCCTGTGCCCAATAACCCCGACCTGGATCCGTATCGCGATGCAGGAAAACGCTCAGCCTTCACCAAAGAAGTACTACGAAGAGCGCAGGCATTGCCCGGCGTTAAGTATGCCGCGATCGGTACCGGCAATGGCGTGCCCTTAATAGGTCCTCACTTTACAGGTGCCTTCACAATAGAAGACCAGGCGAGCGCAGACACTAGTTTGCCGAACGCGCAAGTCGGATCCGTCAGCGCTGACTACTTTCGTTTGCTCGGTACTCCACTCTTGCGTGGCAGATTCTTTACGGATAGTGACGACCGTGGCACTCCGAATGTGGTGCTTATTGACGATGCATTGGCTCAACGCTATTTCGCTAATCAGGATGCACTCGGCAAGCGCATCAAGCGGGGCGGACGTGGCTCCAACGCGCCATGGCTAACGATCGTCGGTGTCGTGGGCAACATCAAGAGTGACGGTTTTGATCAGCCGGATCAACCTCACCTCTACTCTACAATACTGCAGAACCCAAATTACTCAATGGCTATTTTTCTGAAAACGGAATCCAATCCGCTCGGCCTGATCACTTCGCTGAGAGAGCAGGTGCGTTCAGTTGATCCAAACCTTCCACTTTTTGGCGCGCGCACGATGGAAGAGGTGGTTTCTGATTCGCTGGCTCAGCGTCGGTTTGCAATGCAGGTTGTGGGACTGTTTGGTGTACTCGCCTTGTTACTCGCCAGCATCGGTATTTATGGCGTCATGGCTTTCTCGGTGAGCCAGCGTACACGCGAGATTGGTATTCGCGTCGCGCTTGGAGCAAGCAGGGCAAATATTTTGCGATGGGTGATGCGGCAAGGATTGGTTTTGATCGCGATAGGTGTGGCAACGGGCCTGATCGCGTCCTTTGCGTTGACGCGGTTATTGAGAAATCTACTGTTTGGGGTGTCCCCAACGGATGCGATTACTTACGGAGCATTGGCTGTGGTGTTGGTTGTCGTGGCGCTGCTCGCGTGTTACATCCCGGCGCGTCGCGCGACGAAAGTCGATCCATTGGTGGCGTTGCGGTACGAATAGAAGATTGCGAGAAATTCGCAATTCGAAATTTGATCATGGAAACACTATTCAAAGACCTTCGCCATGGAATCAGAAGTCTGCTGAAGCATCCGGGCTTCACCGCTATCGCGGTAGTCACGCTTGCCCTCGGAATTGGCGCAAACAGCGCAATGTTCAGCGTGATCAATGCCGTTCTCCTTCGGCCGCTCCCTTACCACGAGCCAGAGCGCCTCGTGACCATCTGGGAGGAAAGCCCGCCGCGCGGCCTGTATGAAATACCGGTATCGTTTGCCAATTTGCGCGACTGGGTAGATCAAACTCGAACCTTCGAGCAAATCTCGGCCTACACGTTCACTAATCTAAACCTCAGTGGCTCAGGCGAGCCGGCGCGGCTCGGCGCAGTCAGATCTTCGGCAAATCTCTTTTCGCTTGTCGGCGCCGTTCCCTTACTCGGGCGCTCATTTTTGCCTGAAGAGGATAAGGAGGGAGCCAATCGGGTTGTAATTCTGGGCCATGCTCTCTGGAAGAGTCGCTTTGGTTCCGATTCGGCCATCATAGGCCGGTCGCTGACACTCGATAATCAAAACTACACGGTTGTGGGTGTCATGTCCTCTGGATTTCAGTTTCCGGTCGGCTTCGGTTACCTCGGAAAAGTCCTTAATGATCCCATCGATCTATATGTTCCGCTGGCGGCCACTGCCAAGGAATCAGCCCGTGGCAACTATTCTTTCTTCGCCATGGGCCGGCTCAAGCCCGGCATAACCATCGATCAGGCGCGAGCCGAGATGACCACCATCGAAGGTCGTCTCGAGCAGCAGTACCCGGACAGCAACACTGGCATCGGCATAAACCTGGTCCCAACGCAGGAGCAAACGGTAAAAGAAATTCGTCCTGCATTGCTCGTGCTGCTTGGTGCGGTGGCGTTTCTCTTATTAATAGCTTGCGCCAACATCGCAAACCTTCTGCTTGCGCGCGGAGCCTCGAGACAAAAAGAGATAGCGATACGCTCAGCTTTGGGTGCGAGTCGTTTGCGCGTCTTACGCCTGCTGCTGACCGAAAGTCTGATGCTTTCGCTCGCGGGCGGCGGCCTGGGATTGCTGCTTGCGGTTTGGGGCGCCGACGCGCTTATAGGTTTGGCGCCGGACAATATTCCCCGCCTTAATGAAGTCGGAGTTGATGCTCGAGTGTTTGGCTTCACGCTCGCGGTTTCGGTCGTAACCGGCATTGTTTTCGGACTTCTACCCGCGCTTCACGCGGCAAAGCCCGATCTGAACGAAGTGCTAAAAGAAGGTTTGAGAGGTTCGATGGGCACCGCTGCGGGAAAGCGCACTCGAAGCGTTCTTGTGGTAGTTGAGGTGGCGCTCTCGCTGGTACTCCTGATCGGCGCCGGCTTGATGATTAAGAGCTTCTTCCGACTGCAGCAGATGAATCTCGGGTTCAATCCGGACCATGTACTGGCAGTGAACTTGTCCCTTCCAAAGCCCAGGTATCCTGAAGATCGTCAGCAGGGCGCTTTCTTTCAGGAGGCACTCGAGCGACTTCAATCGCAACCCGGCATACAGTCCGCGGGTGTAACCACCGGGCTTCCGCTGACTTTGTCCCTTTCCGGTTCTGATTTCCGCATCGAAGGACATCCCGAGCCTGAAGCTGGAAAAGAGATGATTATCGAAACGCGCAGCGTCAGTCCGGGTTATTTCGGGACGCTCGGTATTAGCTTGATCAAAGGGCGCGATTTCTCCAATCGAGACAAAAGCGATGCGCCCGCCGTCGCCATTATCAACGATGCTTTGGCTCGTATCTATTTTCACGGCGAAGACCCGATAGGCAAGCGAATCACGTTTGACGACGGAGGATCATGGATGTCGATCGTCGGGATAATCGGAGACGTGAAGCAGCTCGGTCTGGATTCAAGCGCGAAGCCGGAAGTCTACTTTCCTTACCTTCAAGTTACGGCTCCCGACATGAGCCTTGTAATCCGCACCTCTTCGAACCCGTTGAGTCTGGCGGCTGCGGTGAAAAGTCAGATTCAAATGATTGATAGAGACCTGCCTATCGATAACGCTAAAACCATGCAACAGCTTCTTGCGGAGTCCAGCTCAGGAAGACGATTCAACATGCTGTTGCTGACCGTATTCGCAGTGGTCGCGCTCGTGCTGGCGATTGTGGGTATCTACGGCGTCTTGTCATACGCGGTGAGCCAGCGCACACACGAGATTGGTATTCGGGTGGCCGTTGGCGCGCAACCGCGCGACGTCTTTCGCATGGTGATCGGGCAAGGAATGATGCTGGCAATAATTGGAATTGCCTTCGGTTTGGTTGGGGCTTTCGGTCTTACCCGATTGATGACGACTATGCTCTTCGGCGTAGAGCCAACCGATCCCGCGACGTTCGTTAGTATCGCTGCATTGCTGAGTGGTGTGGCGTTGGTCGCCTGCTACATACCCGGACGCAAAGCAATGAAAGTCGATCCGTTGGTTGCGTTGAGGTACGAATAGGAAAGGAATTTCGAGTTGCGAATTGCGAATTTCGGATTTCTCCTTTCAGACGATGCGCTTGGCGATGAAAGGGTCATTAAACGCACCTAACAAAAAATTCGCAATTCGTAATCGTAATCGTTAAGGGGGAGGCAAATGAGTGTGGACACTTTCTGGCGAGACATACGCTACGGATTTCGTAGCCTGGTAAAGCGACCCGGGTTCACCGCAATCGCCCTCGTTGCGTTGGCTCTTGGCATTGGTGCGAACACCGCGATCTTCAGTCTTGTTAATGCAGTAGTGCTTCGGCCTCTGCCGTTCGGTGACCCGGATAGACTCGTCTGGATGTGGGGCAACATTCGTGGCGGCGGGAATCGGGCAAGTGTTGCGCCACTTGATTTTCTGGATTATCGACAGCAGAACCAAACCTTCGAACAGTTCGCAGCCTCTTTCAGCTTTCCGCTAGCGGTCAATCTCACAGGCAACGGCGAACCTGAACGTTTAAGTTCCGCCGCGGTAACCGGCAATTACTTTCAAACGCTCGGAGTAGCAGCCGCGCTAGGAAGGACATTTCTGATCGAAAACGAAAGTCCTGCACAGAGTCACGTTGCTGTTCTAAGTCATGCCTTGTGGCAGCGTCGTTTTGGAGGCGACCCAGGCATCGTCAACAAGAAAATAACCCTTGACGGCGAGGCTTTTGAAATTATTGGTGTAATGCCGCCGACCTTCAGCTTCCCACAGAAGGCCGAATTGTGGCTGCCGATTAATTTCGACTACTCGCCGCAGATGAAGCAACGAAAGGCCCACTTTCTGCGGCCAATTGGAAGACTTAAAACAGGAGTCACGCTCGCACAGGCACAAGCTGATACTGATGCGGTCGCTCGCCGGTTAGAAGAACAATATCCGAGTACAAACACGGGATGGAACCTGAGGCTGGTTTCATTGCGCGAACAGCTCGTCGGCAATACAAGGCCGACACTGTTCATCCTCTTTGGAGCCGTCGGTTGTGTGCTCCTGATTGCCTGCGCAAACGTGGCGAATCTATTACTCGTTCGCGCCACGTCCCGTCGAAAAGAGATAGCCCTCCGTACCGCTCTCGGTGCAAGTCGCTTCCGACTCGTTTCACAGATGCTCACTGAAAGCGTACTACTGGCGTTGTTAGGCGGTGGCCTTGGAGTGCTTTTGGCTGCCTGGGGAGTCTCCCTACTCGTCAAGGTAAGCGAAGGCAATATCCCACCAACGGCGCAGGTCAAAATTGATTTGCCAGTGCTCGGTTTTTCTCTCGCGATTTCACTTGTCACTGGAGTGCTTTTCGGTATCGCTCCCGCACTTCGCACAGTCAAGCTGAGTTTGAGCGAATCACTTAAAGAGGGTGGACGCACAGGCGAAGGAGCGCAGCGCAATCGCACACGCAGCATACTCGTCGTTTGCGAGAGCGCGATTGCGGTAATTCTGTTAATTGGCGCTGGGTTGCTCGTCAGAAGTCTTATTCGTTTGCAAAACATCCATCCGGGGTTCGATTCGCACAACGTGCTGACAATGCGACTTGAATTACCTCGGCAAAAGTACGACACGCCCGATAAGACGAGGAACTTTTATCAACAATTGGAGGGGCGCATAGGAAGCCTACCCGGCGTCGAAACAGTGGGCCTTATTTCAGAGCTACCTATGAGCGGCCAGCCAAACGACATGCCATATACGGTGGAAGGTCGTCCGCCCGTCTCCATAGACCAGGCTTTCGACTCTGACTTTCGTCGCGTGAATCGAGACTATTTCCGCGCGATGCGAATACCACTGTTCCGCGGCCGGAATTTTACGGAACAGGAAGTACAGCAGGCCGCCCACGTCTTGCTTGTCAGTGAATCGCTGGCGAGTCAGGTCTTTCCAAACGAAGAAGCCATTGGCAAACGACTCGTGATGAGTATGGGTGAACAGGCGTTCGAAATCATCGGAATCGTTGGCGACGTTCGTCATCGATCGTTGGAAGGCGAACCTCTTACGACCATGTACATGCCAACGCATGAAACCGGGACCAACGTCGTCATCCGGACGCAAAACAACCCGCTGGCATTAGCGCCGGCCGTACGTCGGGAAGTCCATGCAATTGATCCAGACCAACCCGTTGGCGCCGTCAAGACGATGGACGATTGGCTGGAGACATCTGTTGCTGGGCCCCGATATCGCACGTCCCTGCTCACTTTGTTTGCTTTAGTAGCTCTGGTCTTAGCATCAACTGGTATTTACGGCGTCATGTCTTACTCCGTCTCTCAACGAACGCACGAGATCGGAGTGCGAATGGCGTTGGGCGCGCGACATCTGGACGTACTTAAGTTGGTGGTTACTCACGGAATGGGGCTCGTAATCCTCGGAGTGATACTGGGTTTAGCCGGGGCATACGCGCTGACGCGTGTAATGTCATCAATCTTGTTTGAAGTGTCGGCTAAAGACCCAATTACATTCGCAGCCGTGGCAGTAATGCTGACAGTGGTCGCGCTCATCGCTTGTTACATTCCGGCGCGTCGCGCAACGAAGGTCGATCCGTTGGTGGCGCTTCGATACGAATGAGGCATTGCCAATCGGCAATCCGACAGGCTCTCATGGACACATTAATAAAGGACATTCGCTACGGGATTCGAGGCTTGCTGAAGAGACCGACCTTCACTGCGATTGCCGTGATTACACTCGGTTTAGGCATCGGCGCGAACTCGGCCATCTTCAGCGTGATCAATGCGGTCTTGCTTCGTCCGTTGCCGTATCACGAGCCCGATCGCCTTCTGAGTTTTCGATTCAATCAATCGGCTCCTGATCTTTCTGATGTCGAAGCGCAGACACACACGCTTAGTAAGGTGGGTGGCCAGGTTGTTCAATCGCTCGACTATACCGCGGGCAGCGAGCCGCTTCAGCTTCACGTTGGCCTGGTCACCGGCGGGTTCTTTGAGACGCTTGGGGTGCAGCCAGAATTTGGCCGTTTTATCAATGCAAACGATGACAAGGAAGGTGGGCCATACGTCACTGTGCTCAGTCATGAACTGTGGCTGCGCCAGTTTGGCGGTGACAAGCAGATTGTTGGGAAGACAATTCCACTCAGCGGCAATGTTTATACCATCATCGGCGTAATGCCCGAACATTTCGCTGCGCCGCAGAGCAACACGGATGCATGGGCTCCGGTGCACATAACCAGTCCTCTGGCAGCCAATTTTAGAGGTGTTCATTTCTTACGCAGCTATGGCCGTCTGGCTCCCGGTGTGAGCATTGAGCAAGCACGCGCGGAGATGCAAGTGATCGATAAGAATCTCGCCGCTCAATATCCAGCTGACAACAAGAATCGGAACACTGTGCTGGTTCCTTTGCACGAACGTGTCGTGGGCGACTCGAAACGTGCGCTGATTGTGTTGTTTGCTGCCGTCTGCCTCGTACTGCTTATCGCATGCGCTAATTTTGCGAATTTGCTCCTCGCACGCTCCGCGGAACGCGAGCGTGAGTTTGTCATCCGCTCCGCGTTGGGCGCGGCACGATGGCGCTTGATTCGTCAGCTGTTAACAGAAAGTTTACTGGTTTCGTTCGCCGGGGGATTTCTGGCCGTACTGTTAGCCATCTGGGGAACAAATGTGCTGGTTGCACTCAAACCAGAAAGTCTTCCTCGCCTTCAAGAGATCGGTGTTGACGTGCGCGTTCTTGGTTTCACATTCGGCCTCTCAATATTGACTGGACTCATTTTTGGTCTATTGCCTGCCCTCGTTGCCTCACGAGGCGGGGTTAACGAAGTGTTGAAAGAAGGTGGACGCAGCGCCACAGCCGGAACGGCGAGGCAGAGGTTGCGAAGCACATTCGTAGTTGCCGAACTTGCCGTTGCTTTGATCTTGCTCGTGGGCGCGGGTCTGCTGATTAAGAGTTTTTGGAAACTGCGAGCGGTTCAACCCGGATTCCAAAGCGATCACCTGCTAACCATGCGTGTCGAGCTTCCTGAAGCTCGATATAAAGAGGTCGCTCCACAAACACGATTTCGGACGCAGGTCCTTGAGGCTATCAACTCTTTGCCGGGCGCCAAAGCCGCGATGGTTAGCGAACTGCCGCTTAGCGGTGATTCGCTCGATCACGATTTCCTGATTGAAGGTCGACTACCAATTGCACCCGGCGACGAACCAAGTCTGGAAAGTCGCAGCGTGATGGGCGACTACTTTAACGCGATGAGGATTCCACTGCGTGCAGGACGTGATTTTGGTCCGCAGGATTTCGTCGACAATGCGCCTTTGGTCGGCATCGCTAACGAAGCGATGGTGCGACAGTACTTTCAGAATGAAGACCCATTGAACAAGCGCGTGCGCTGGGCCCGCGATCGTGAGGTGCACTGGCTCACGATTGTTGGCGTCGTTGGCGATGTCAAACATTTCGGACTCGATCTTCCCGAACAGCCCGGACTTTATTCACCGTACACACAGATAAATCCGTGGAAACGCTGGATGACTATTGTCGTCCGCACGCAATCCGATCCCGCAGCGTTGGCCCAGGCTGTCAAACAACAGATCTGGAAATCCGACCCGCAACTTCCAATAACCAAAGTGCACACGATGAGTGAGGTTGCAGCGGAATCTTTTGCCGCGCCTAGCTTCAACATGTTTCTGCTAGCACTATTCGCCGCGCTGGCACTGATCCTGGCGGCGGTTGGCATTTACGGTGTGATGTCATACGCCGTCACGCAACGCACGCAAGAGATTGGAATTCGCATGGCGCTGGGTGCGCGAGCATTGGATGTTTTGAAACTAATTCTTAGAAACGGAATGACGATGACGTTTGTTGGGGTCGCTATTGGGATTGCCGGCGCAGTCGCGTTAACGCGTTTGCTGGCAACTCTCCTTTTTGGCGTCACGCCAACCGACGCCCTGACCTTCGCGATTGTTTCGGCAGTTTTGATCTTCGTCGCGCTCGTAGCTTGTTACGTGCCGGCGCGACGAGCGATGAAGGTCGATCCATTGGTCGCGTTGCGCTACGAGTGAAGAAATTGCCGATTTCCGATTGCCAATTGCCAATTGGTTTGGGAGTCGAGAGAAAACATAGAAGTTAGCAAAATCGGCAATCGGCAATTGGCAATCGGAAATGATTCAAGGGGGAAAGAATGATGAATGGAATTTGGCAGGATTTACGGTTCGGGGCACGCATGCTGCGAAAGAGTCCAGCATTTACTGCGGTCGCAGTACTTTCACTGGCGCTAGGCATTGGCGCAAACACGGCAATCTTTCAGTTGCTCAACGCGGTTCGTCTAAAAACTTTGCCGATTCCAAACGCACATCAATTCGCCCAAGTCAGACCGCGACTTAGTGACGTCGAGTTGACACGAGGAAACAAGACTTCACGTTATCCGGCTGTTACTAATCCTCTTTGGGAACATATTCGAGATCGTCAGCAGGCCTTTTCAGGCGTCGTCGCTTGGGGTAGCGCCGGATTCAATCTGGCTCAAGGCGGAGAGATGCGTCCCGCGCGTGGACTATGGGTTAGTGGAGATTTCTTTAACGTGCTCGGTGTGCAACCCGAAAAGGGCCGCCTGCTGACGACTGCAGACGATCAGCGGGGATGCAACGCACCCAATGTAGTTATCAGTTACCCGTTCTGGCAACGCGAATTCGGAGGTTCTCAAGACGCCGTCGGTCGCAAACTGACGTTGTCAGATCGTCAATTTGAAGTAATCGGTATCACTCCGCAGAGTTTTTCCGGCCTCGAAATTGGTAAGTCATTTGATGTAGCGCTGCCAATATGTGCTGATGCAGTTATCTCGGGCAAAAACAATAGGCTCGACTCAGGAACTAACTGGTGGCTGATGGTTACCGGCCGTTTGAAACCAGGTTGGACAGCTGAACAAGCCAGTGCTCAACTGACTTCGATTTCTTCATCATTATTTCAAGAGACCCTGCCGTCCAACTATCCACCTGTCAGCGTAAACGACTATCTCAACTCAAAACTCGAGGTCGTCGACGGCGCGGCCGGCTACTCGATACTTCGTCAGAACTATGAACGTCCCCTGTGGTTGTTGCTGGCCATCGCCGGGTTGGTGCTTTTGATTACCTGCGCCAACCTGGCGAATTTGTTACTGGCTCGTGCCAGCACACGCGAGCGGGAGATCGCGGTACGTCAGGCTGTAGGGGCGTCACGCGCTCGAATTCTCCGACAGCTATTAGTCGAGACTTTATTGCTTGCGGTCCTCGGTACCGCAATTGGCGCCGTTTTGGCCCAGGCGCTGAGTCGATTTCTCGTGGCCTCGATTGGAACGAGTCGTGATCTGGTGTTTCTGGACGTGAGCCCTGATTTACGCGTGCTTTGTTTTGCCGCGGGCGTCGCAGCACTGACCTGCATCTTCTTCGGTTTGACACCGGCGCTGCGTGCGACCCGCATCAGTCCGGGTGCGGCGATGAAGGCGGCCGGTCGTGGGCTGACTGCAGGCCGTGAACGATTCAGCTTGAGACGTGCATTAGTTGTTGGGCAGGTGGCCCTTTCACTCGTACTCGTTGCGAGTGCGCTTCTTTTCAGTCGCAGTCTAAACAAGCTACTCACACTCGACGCCGGCTTCAATCAAGAAAGCCTTTTGACAGCTGGTGTTGGCTTCAATCGGTTGAAAATCGCCCCTGAGCGCCGTGTGGCTTTTAGGGGTGAGTTACTCGAAAGAATCAAAGCGGTTCCGGGTGTCGAAAGCGCGACTGAAATGGACGCGCTTCCATTAACCGGCGGCGGAAGAAGTAATAACGTTTGGTTGGAAGGAACCGGTGCCGACAAGATCAATTGCTCTTTTAATCGTGTCGGTACCGACTACTTCAAAACGCTCGAGATTCCCCTCATAGGTGGAAGAACTTTCAGTCAAAACGATGCTCCAAACTCTCCAAAGGTAGCGATCATCAATCAGACTTTTGCTCGCATGTTGCACGCGGCGAATCCTATTGGTCGCCGGCTCGTTGTTGAAGAGACACCAAGTGAACCGGAAACGCCTTACCAGATTGTTGGCTTAGCACGCGATGCGAAATTCGAGGACCTTCGCGAAGAGGCGTTACCGGTGGTCTATCTCGCCAGTTCTCAAGACCCCGAGCCGATGTCCGGTCGACAATTCTTGATTCGATCGAATCTCCCTCCCGCTGCTGTAACGGCTTCGGTAAATCGCGCCTTAATGGAAATCAATCCGGGGTTGGACGTGACCTTCCAGGGATTTAGGTCCATGGTTCAAGAATCGTTATTACGCGAACGTTTGATGGCAATGCTCTCCGGAATTTTTGGCGCGCTCGCGCTGTTGCTCGCAAGTATTGGTCTGTACGGCCTTCTTTCATACGGTGTCGCAAGTCGGAGGAACGAAATCGGAATTCGCATGGCGCTCGGTGCGAGAAGCCGCAACGTACTCTCGCTGATCATGCGGGAAGCAATCTTCCTGGTCTTGATCGGTGTCGCCGTTGGGGTACCCGTAATACTTTTCGTAGCGCGCTTTGCATCGACTTTATTGTTTGAGCTTTCTCCAACAGATCCAGTTTCACTGGTAGTGGCTAGTGCAGTGTTACTGATAGTCGCGTTGCTTGCTGGTTTTCTGCCGGCCCGCCGCGCAACGAAAATGGATCCGTTGGTTGCTTTAAGAGATGAATAGGGCGTTGGTCTTGGGTCTTTGGACTTTGGTCTTTGTCAGTGGGTCGTAGTCAGTTGTCGATTGCCGCAACTACTGACCACTGACAACTGACAAAGGCCCAAGGCAAAAGACCCAAGACCAAAGCCCAAACCAAAGGTTTCACTATGGATTCGTTATTCAAAGACATGCGTTACGGTTTTCGCGGTTTGCTTAAGCATCCGGGATTTACGGCGATTGTGGTCATCACGCTCGCGCTGGGAATCGGCGCGAGTACTGCAATCTTCAGTGTAGTAAATAGCGTGTTGTTACGCCGGTTGCCGTACCGTACTTCCGAACGAATCGTTGCAATTCAAGAGCTGAACCCCGATGGCAAGCGAATCCAGGTAACCGCAGCCAACTTCCTCGATTGGCGAGCGCAGAACACCGTGTTCGAACACCTCGCCGCCATCAAGACGACCACCGCCAATCTTGCACTATCTGATCATGCAGAGCGCATTGATCTCGCTCAAACATCAGCAAACTTCTTTGACGTCTTCGGAATTGGGCCACAACTCGGGCGTCTGTTTATTTCCGCTGACGAACAAGCCGGACACCAGCCAGTGGTTGTTGTCAGCGATGTGTTATGGCGGAGGCGATTTGGCGCCGATCCAACGTTGGTCGGCAAACCGATCACCCTTGATGACATTAACTACACCGTAGTGGGGATTGCTCCAGCCGGTTTTCAGTATCCCGATAAAACAGAATTGTGGTTGCCACCCCTGAAACTTGCGCCCGAGTTAAACGACCGTATGGATGTTACTCAACAACGCGGCATGGGCTACCTCGCCGCTGTGGCATTGCTAAAGCCAGGTGTTTCTCTTGCGCAGGCCGCGAGTGAGATGGAGACCATTACATCGCGACTTCGCCAGCAATATCCGGCGACTAATAACCGTCGCTTCAATCGCGTGGTTTCGTTGCACAATCATCTAATCGGCGAGACCAACACTATGCTGTGGCTGTTGTTTGGCGCCGTGATGTTCGTCCTGCTGATTGCTTGCGCGAATGTCGCGAACTTACTACTTGCAAACGCAGCGTCGCGGCAGAAGGAGATGGCAATTCGTGCCGCCCTCGGGGCGTCTCGCATCCGAGTGATCCGACAGCTCATGACCGAGAGTGCGATATTGGCACTGGCAGGAGGCGCGGTTGGATTAGCTTTTTCCGTGTGGGGCGTTGCATTGATCACAAAGCTCCTGCCCTGGGACTTTCCACGTTTACAAGAGATCCGGATCGATTGGCGGGTACTCGGATTCACACTCGCCACCTCTATGCTGACCGGATTTTTGTTCGGACTCGCACCGGCACTACATATCTCAAAGACGGATGTCCAGGAAGCGATTAAAGAAAGCTCCCGAGGCGTAAGTGGAAGTGCCCGGCGCAGTCGCTTTCGTTACGCCTTGATCGTCGCGGAGGTTGCGTTGTCGGTAGTACTTTTGGCTGGAGCCGGGTTGTTGTTTCGTAGCTTTATGGAACTGCACTCGGTAAACACAGGCTTTAACTCGCAGCAAGTGCTGACAGCAAGGCTGTCGCCCTCAGGGACCAACTTCCGAAATGATTCTGACTACATTGCCTTCTACCAAAAGGTGATGAATCGCGTCAGTAACCTTCCAGGAGTAGTTGAAGTTGGCACAATCAATACGTTACCACTCAGCAAAGGACCGACAACCGGTTTCCAAATCGAAGGACGACCTCTAACTACACCTGACAAGTGGCCAGGCGCCAACTATCGCAGCGTTAGTCCCTCTTACTTCCGTGCGATGAACATTCCGTTAGTGCAGGGACGAGCTTTCACAGAACACGATAATCAACAGAGTCCGCTGACGATGATCGTGAACCAGGCACTGGCTGATCATAATTTTCCCGGCGAGAACCCGATCGGGAAACGAGTCAACTTCGGAAGTTCCGACAGTAATAGACAGTTGATTTGGTTTGAAATTGTAGGTGTCGTGGCCAACGTAAGAAGTCTGGAACTCAAGGAAGAACCATCACCCGAACTCTACTTTTCATCACTGCAAGACCCATTTCAGCGCACGTCGCTGGTTATTCGCTCTTCGGTCGAACCTTCAGTGTTGACGGCGTCGATCCGGCAGGTCGTGGCCGACGTCGATAAGTCGGTCCCCGTGTCAGACATCACGACGATGGAACACATAGTTAGTGAGTCTGTCACGCAACCTCGCTTCAATCTCTTCATCGTTGGTGTGTTTGGTGGAATCGCGATGCTGTTATCAGCGGCTGGGATATATGGCGTTACGGCCTACACCGTAACTCAACGAACACACGAACTCGGAATCCGGCTCGCACTAGGAGCACAGGTGGGCGATGTCTTGCGGATGATTCTGGGGCAGGGAATGGCTGTGATTTCGTGTGGCCTGTTAATTGGCCTTGGGGCTTCCTTTGGCCTGATGCGACTCATGAAAGGGTTGCTGTTTGGCGTGAGTACAACGGATCCAGTGACATTCATAACAGCCACTTTGTTGTTGATGCTTGTTGCGTTGGTCGCTTGCTACGTCCCCGCGCGTCGCGCGACGAAAGTAGATCCGCTGGAAGCGTTGAGATACGAATGAAGATGGACTTGGGTCTTTGGGCTTTGGTCTTTGAAGCGGTACCAAGACCAAAGACCGAAGGCCAAAGACCAAAGACCAATTGGTACTATGGACAACCTAATAAAAGACATACGTTTCGGAGTCCGCGGGCTGTTGAAGCGCCCTGCCTTCACGGCGATAGCGGTCGTCACACTTGCATTGGGTATCGGCGCGAACACGGCAATGTTCAGCGCCGTCAATGCGGTGCTTCTGCGTCCATTACCGTTCAAAGAGCCCAACCGGTTGGTGAGCATTTGGGAACGAAGAGCCAACTCCGGTAGAGCAAACCTTCCGATCTCGGGCCATGAGTTCGCTGCCTGGAAAGAACACACGCAATCGTTTGAGGCACTGACACTCATTCAGCCAGATGCTCTGAATCTAACTGGCCGAGGCGATCCCTTGATTGTGGATGTTGCACATGTGTCGACGGATTTCTTTCCAGTTTTGGGTGTGCCGCCTTTGCTGGGTCGAGCGTTCGTGCCCGGGGAAGATGGGCAGGGTGGCGCCAAGGTAGCTGTACTGGGTCAGAAGCTTTGGAACCAACGATTCGCCGGGGACCCGAGTGTCCTGAACCAGACGATCATGTTGAGCGATGAGCCGTACACAGTGATCGGAGTGATGCCGACGTTGGAACTGATGCCGGACATCCTGCTTCCAATCGACCTGCGGGGAGAAGTCAGGAAGGTAGGAAAGCACAGTCACCTGGTAATTGGTCGACTTAAACCAGATGTCACACTGGACCAGGCACAGGCAGAGTTGACCTATGCTGCCAATAAACTCGAACAGGAGTTTCCCGACGCCAACCTTGGTCACGGTGTGAAAGTCGTCTCACTCCACGAAGATGTTACAGGCAATTCGAATCTGGCTTTGCTGACATTGTTTGGCGCGGTCGGTTTTGTCCTGCTGATTGCGTGTGCCAATGTTGCCAACCTATTACTCACGAGAGCCACTGCTCGGCGGAAAGAGATGGCCATTAGAACGGCGCTTGGAGCCGGACGCTTGCGATTGATTCGTCAGGTGCTGACTGAAAGCCTGCTGTTGGCAGGACTGGGTGGCGGACTTGGATTGCTGTCGGCGTTTTGGCTGATTGACCTTCTGAGCAGAATTACGGCGGTTAATGTTCCGCGTTTGGACCAGATGAGAGTGGACGGTCGTGTGCTCGTTGCAACGGTCGGTTTTTCAGTTCTCACAGGATTACTGACCGGAATCGCTCCAGCTTGGCGTAGCTCCGAGCCGCGTCTGTACCAGTGGATCAGTGAAGGGACACGAACTTCAGGCAGCTCAGGTCGTCGTCGCATCAGTAGTGCGCTGGTAGTCATCGAAGTGGCATTGGCGGTAGTTCTGCTCGTTGGCGGCGGATTGATGCTCAAGAGTTTTATTCAGCTCATACGAGTTGACCCGGGCTTTGATCCTCACCAAGTCCTGCGGCTCGATCTTTCGTTGCCCACTCTCAGATACAAACAGCCCCGACAACAAGTAGCGTTTTATGACCAGTTGATGGCAGGTCTCCGATCGTTGCCAGGTGTCGATTCGGTGGGGGCGACCACGCAGACACCACTTAGTCCAGGCGATAACTGGACGGCCTTTGCCATCGAGGGTCGTCCAGCGCCACCGCAAGGTCAGCAACAGCAAGCTGCGACACGCGCTGTCAGCAACGACTATTTCCGCACCATGAGAATTCCGCTGCGCCAGGGCCGATTCTTCGAAGCTTCTGACGCGCGCGTTGCATTACCGCTAATTCGTTGGTTCGAGCAACAGCCTTATCCGGAACATTTCAACGAGTCGCAAGCTGTCCCTGTTGTCATCATTAACGAGACGATGGCAAAACTTTACTGGCCCAACGAGAATCCACTCGGACGACGACTGAGCATCATCTTTAGCCCCTGGTTAACGGTAGTTGGTGTTGTTGGAGACGTCAGGCACGCCGGCTTGAATACGCCACCCAACCCGGAGATCTACTTGTCGCAATCACAGGAACCTCAATCCTCCATGGCGGTAATGATTCGCACAACTGGAAATCCGCTGGAGTTAAGCGCGGCTGTACGCGAACAGGTTAAGGCAATAGATAGAGATCAACCGTTGACGGTCACAACCATGGACCAGGTCTTTTCCAATTCAGTGGCGGGCCAACGCTTCAACGCGTTACTGCTTGGCGTCTTCGCGTCGCTGGCATTGATTCTGGCGATGATTGGAGTCTTCGGCGTTATCAACTATTCCGTCGCACAACGGACACACGAGATCGGAATCCGCATCGCGTTGGGAGCGCAGCGGCGAGATGTGTTCAGGTTGGTGGTCGGCCAGGGACTGGTTCTGGCGTTGATTGGTGTTGGGCTCGGTTCACTAGGTGCTTTAGCACTGACGCGTTTGATCGCAACGCTTCTCTATGGAGTAAGCCCGACCGACCTCTCAACGTTCGTGTTGGTTTCATTGTTAGTCACGCTCGTGGCGCTGCTCGCTTGCTATATCCCTGCGCGTCGCGCGACGAAAGTAGATCCGCTGGAGGCGTTGAGATACGAGTGAAAGGATTGCCGATTGCGGTGTCCGATATGCTTCAGCTTGTCGTGACTTTCGCAAAAGGTTATTAGCTGGAGTCGACCAGCTGAAGCATATCGGACATTGGCAATCGGCAATAGGACCAACTCTCATGTATTCATTAATCAAAGACATTCGTTTCGGAATTCGCGGCATGTTAAAGCGACCCAGCTTTGCCGTCATCGCCGTCGTTACATTGGCGTTGGGCATTGGTGCAAGCACAGCGATCTTCACCGTGGTTGATGCGGCTTTGCTGCGAGGCCTGCCATACAAGTCGCCCGACCGACTCTACCACCTCTGGGAACGCACTCCACAGAGCGAGTTTTCAAAACGAGAGTTCTCATATCCTGATTATCAAGACTACCAGCAGAATACCGTTTTTGAGGGACTGGCCGGCTACACCGGAGGTGGCGCGATCCTAAGTGGCTACGGTGAGCCGGAAAGTCTTAACGCACCGAGGGCCAGCGCAAACTTTTTTTCAGTGCTCGGTGTTGAACCGATTCTGGGAAGGACATTCCAACCTGACGAAGACAAACCAGGCGCGGCTAAAGTTACCGTGCTCACGTACGGTCTATGGCAGCGAAGGTTCGGCGGCGACACCAGCGTTATCGGGCGCGCGCTCACGATCAACGGCGAGACTTACACCGTTGTCGGCGTATTGCCTGCGAATTTCCAATTCGCGCTCCGACCCGCTGACCTTTTTCTTCCATATCAACCGACCCAAAGCCAATTGTCCCGACGGTTCATGCATGGAACGAATCTTATCGGGCGACTGAAGACAGATATCGGCGTTGCCCAGGCGCAGTCTGAACTGAGTGTCATTGCAAGTCGTATCGAACAGCAATACCCCGATTCACATGCCGCCACTAAAGCCAGGCTCGTTCCTCTACAAGAGGAAGTCGTGGGCACAGTCAGACCAATATTGTTGGTATTGCTTGCCGCTGTCGGCTTTGTGCTACTGATTGCATGTGCAAACGTTGCGAGTCTACTGCTGACCCGATCGCTGTCGCGACAGAAGGAAGTTGCTATTCGCTCAGCGCTCGGTGCAAGTCGTTGGCGTGTGGTCCGGCAACTGCTCACCGAGTCGTTGCTGCTGTCGCTCGCCGGTGGGGCCGCAGGTTTGCTCATCGCTTATTGGGGTGTTCCCGCGTTGGTTGCAGCATTGCCGCAGAATCAGCTGAATGCAATGCCGTTCCTCAAGTCATTGCATTTGGACGCAACTATCCTCTCTTTTTCTTTCGGACTTTCACTTCTGACGGGGTTGGTATTTGGGCTGGCCCCGGCGCTGCAATCTTCTCGTTTAGATCTCAACGAAGTGCTCAAGGAAGGTGGGCGGAGTACTTCAGCAGGCGCGAGCCATCGTCTGCGCAGCGCCATGGTTGTGACTGAAATAGCGCTCGCAGTCGTGCTCTTAATAGGAGCCGGACTGATGATGAAGAGTGTTTTGCGGTTGTTGCAGACAAACGTCGGCTTCAGGACGCAAAACCTTTTAACGATGACAATTGTGTTGCCCGCAACCAAGTACACCGAAGATAACCAGCGCATCAGGTTTAATGACCAATTGAGAGAACGAGTTGAATCCCTTCCCGGAGTAACCAGTGCTGGTACGGTAAATATTCTGCCGTTGAATGCCGGAAACACGACTCGTTTCGTCGTCGAAGGTGATCCCGTTCCTCCTCCCGGACAAGAGACCGAAGCCAACATCCGCACTGTTAATGACAGTTACTTTCAAACCCTGGGCATTCCATTGATTGCGGGCCGTCTATTTGATGAGCGCGACAAGGCCGATGCTCCAGGCGTTGTCATAATCGGTAAAAACGTTGCGGATCGAATCTTTGCAGGCCGCGACCCAATCGGAAAGCGACTGAAATACACAGCGATTCAGGGCGAGTCTGAACTGATCGTTGGCGTCGTCGGAGACGTAAAAATCACAGGACTGGATGAAGCGATACGGCCGGTGCTGTATTACCCGTTCCGCCAGAGTGCTGGTCCAGTAGCCAACCTTGTCGTTCGAACTGACAACGATCCAACCACGCTTGCAAATGCGGTACGCACAGAGATCCGGAGTCTCGAGTCCGATGCCGCGATCCTCAACGTGAAAACGATGGAACAGATGATCTCGCAGACGCCGGCTTCTTTCATGCGGCGTTTCCCGGCATTGCTTATCGGCATCTTTGCGGGCGTCGCACTATTGCTCGCATCCATAGGTATTTACGGAGTGATCTCATATTCGGTGAGCCAGCAGACTCACTACATAGGAGTGCGAATGGCGCTTGGAGCGCGACCGTCTGACATCTTGAGGATGGTGCTCAAAGAAGGACTTGTGCTTGCGTTGATTGGTGTCGCAATTGGACTAGTTGCGGCGCTGGGGTTGATGAGTCTCTTGCGCACTCTTCTTTATGAGGTGAGAACAACTGACGCAGGAACTTTTGCGCTTGTTGCCGTCACACTCTTCGTCGTCGCGTTGTTGGCTTGCTATATGCCGGCGAGACGCGCGACTAAAGTCGATCCATTGGTCGCGTTGAGATACGAGTGAAAGGATTTTCGATTTCCGATTGCCATTGCCAATTGAGGTTGGCAGGTGAAAACGATGATCGGTGGAATCACATACAAATCGGCAATCGGCGATCGGCAATTGGAAATCTACGAAAAGAAGACTTGATCATGAGTTCTTTCTGGCAGGACCTGCGTTACGGCGTGCAAATGCTGCTCAAGCATCCGGGGTTTACGGCGGTTGCTGTTCTAACTCTGGCGCTTGGCGCCGGGACGAACACTGCTCTGTTCAGTGTCGTCGATGCGGTGTTGCTGAAAAAGCTTCCAGTCAGTGATCCGGATCGGCTTGTTCTGTTCAGAGCAACCTGGGACAGAGAGAGATTCAGTCCAGGCGGCTATAACGGAAGTAATCAACGCGATCCCGCAACCGGCCTCACCAATGGGACATCCTTTCCTTTTCAAACCTTCTCTCGACTACGTGAGGACAGGGGCGCTCTCTCCGATGTGTTTGCCTTCGCCTCAGTGGATTTGAACCTGAACGCAGGTGGCCAGGCTGAGGTCGTCAGCGGACAAGTGGTTTCCGGAAATTACTATACGACGTTGGGTGTACCCGCGCTGATTGGCCGTACGATCACCGACACCGACGACAATCCGGGCACAACGCCCGTCGCTGTCCTCAGTCATCGTTTTTGGACAAGCCGGTTCAGCGCGGATAAAGGAGTCGTAGGGCGGCAGGTCAATCTCAACAACATCGCGTTCACGATTGTTGGTGTTACACCGCCGGGTTTTGAAGGCACGGGTCAGGTCGGATCATCACAAGATGTTTCGATACCGCTTGCATGGGAGCCGAAGGCTAGCGGTGAGCGGACGTACTTGAAGGGTGCCGGCATTTGGTGGCTGAGACTAATGGGCCGGCTAAAACCAGGGGCAACGCTCGAGCAGGCGACCGCCAGTTTGGAAGGAGCCTTTCAGCAATCAGTTTTGGACCATCGTGCGGCGCGACAGGCGCAGAGCAGGAATCCGATACGTCCTTTGGAGCCGAAGGATTATCCGCGACTCGCCATCGATTCCGGCAGTCAGGGCGAGATGAACGCGCGACGCTTTTTGACAAAGCCGTTCCGGTTGTTATTCGGGGTCGTGGCATTGGTTCTCTTAATCGCTTGCGCCAACGTTGCGAACCTATTGCTAGTGAGGGCATCGTCGCGACAAAGAGAAATTGCCGTACGGCTCGCTGTTGGAGCAAGTCGCTGGCGACTGATCCGACAATTACTCACAGAAAGTCTGTTGCTGGGAATACTCGGCGGCGGCTTGGGCGTTTTGTTTGCTTTGTGGATCAAAGATAGTTTGCTGGCCGTGGCTGATTGGAGTAGTCGCGGGATGGCGATCCTCAATCCTCGGCTTGATCTGCGCGTGCTTGGCTTTACTCTTGGTCTCTCCTTTTTGACCGGCATCATCTTTGGGATTGTCCCCGCGCTACGTGCAACGCGCCTGGATCTCACTACAACACTAAAAGACACCGGCAGAGGTTCCAGCGGGTATACGCGTTCCTGGCTGGCTAAATCCCTGGTCGTTGGTCAAGTCTCGATCTCTGTTCTGCTTCTAATTGGCGCCGGCCTTTTGATTCGCACGCTCCGCAATCTGCAACAGGTCGAAACCGGATTCAATACGAGCAACCTGCTGCTCTTCAATGTAGACCCGAAACTCATTGGATACAAGGACGACAAGCTCGCTGCTTTGTACCAACAGATGTTTGATCGTATCGAAGCCGTCCCCGGTGTGCAGAGCGTCACCTTCTCGCGACACGCGCTCCTTTCTCGCGGCGCTACCAGCAAATCGTTCTATTTACCAGGCGTGCAAACGCCCCAGGCCGGCCCCCCAGTTGAGGCCAACATGCATAACGTTCGGGAAAACTTTCTGCAGACGATGGAAATTCCTCTGCTGCTGGGACGAAGTCTTACTCCGCAGGACGATGCACGCGCGCCGCAGGTCGCAGTTGTGAATCAGACCTTCGCGCAAAGGTTCTTTCCAAACGAGAATCCGATTGGCAAGCGATTCGGATTCGATTCTGAAAAACCAGGTGAGATAGAAATAGTCGGTCTCGCGCGCGACGCGAAATACACCAGTCAGCGGGACGACACACAACCGACAACCTACATCTCGTGGAAGCAGTCATTGAGCTATATGGGCTTCGCAACGTTCGAGGTGCGCACGGCGAGCGATCCGGGTTCCTACGTCGGCGCCATCCGTCAAGCGGTCCATGACGTCGACAGCAATCTCCCGCTCAATGCGATCAAGACACAGATAGAGCAGGCTGACGAAACTTTGGTGATGGAAAGACTGTTTGCCAAGTTGCTGACTTTATTCGGACTGCTCGCGCAGCTACTCGCTGCCATCGGACTTTACGGCGTGTTGGCATATTCAGTCTCTCAACGCACTCATGAGATTGGGATTCGCATGGCATTGGGTGCAAATCGCGGTACGGTGCTGAAGATGATCCTGCAGCAGGGAATGACATTGACGTTGATTGGCGTGGCAGTGGGGCTTGGTGGTGCTTACGTGTTGACCTCCTATCTTGGAAGTTTGACAAGCATGCTGTTCAAGGTCCAGCCGCGAGATCCATTAACGTTTGGCGTGACGGCGGCATTGCTCACTGTAGTGGCGCTAATCGCTTGTCTGGTTCCGGCTCGACGCGCCACGAGGGTCGATCCGCTGGTGGCGCTGCGATACGAGTGAAAGGAAATTCGAAAATCGCAATCGAGATCAATCTATGAATAGCCTCCAAGACCTTAAGCAAGCAATGCGAAACCTTTTGAAGCACCCAGTCTTCACTGTGATGGCAGTCATCACGCTGGCGCTGAGCATCGGCGCCAGCATCGCAGTTTTCAGCGTCGTCCACGCGGTACTCATTCGCCCTTTGCCCTATAAGAATTCCGATCGGCTCGTTTGGCTTTCAAATCGCAATGCTGAGCTTGGAGTAAGCGGGACTTTCCTGAATGACGCCGACATTCTCGACTACCGCGATCAGGCGCAGAGCTTTGATCAGATCGCCGCCTGGGGAACACTCCCGCTGAATCTCTATGGTGCGCTTACACCTGAGCGAGTCGACGCAGTTTACGTTACGACCAACTTCTTTCAGACACTGGGTGTGCTGCCTGTGTTGGGGAGGGATTTCACGGAAGCTGAGGGACACGAAAACAGCGTCATCATTAGCTACGGTTTGTGGCAACGACAGTTTGGCGGGGAGCGGAGTGTTATTGGCCGGAAAGTGAATCTCGGCACGAGGGAGAAGCAAGCTTTCACGATCGTCGGCGTAATGCCCGCTGAGTTGAACGTTCCGCAGCGCGTCGATCTGTTTACGACCTGGGCGATGGATCGCGCCGATACCTCACGCGGCGGCTCGCACAACTCGCGCACGATAGCGCGGCTCAAACCTAACGTCACAGTCGAGCAGGCGCAATCCGAAATCAGTGCGTTGGCTCGCCAGCAGGGCGAACAATTCCCTGCGACTAATGCCGGCTGGGATGTGGCAGTGATGCCGTTTCACGAATACCTATTCGGCAATGCAGAGACGGCCTTGCCGGTGTTATTTGGCGCCGTCATCTTCGTGTTGTTGATTGCCTGTGCAAACGTCACCAATCTACAACTCGGGCGCGCTGTTTCCCGGCGGAAAGAGATCGCAATCAGGCTCGCGCTGGGCGCCGGGCGCTGGCGCATCATGCGGCAATCATTGATTGAGAGTTTGCTGCTAGCCAGTTTGGGAAGTGGCTTGGGCTTACTGTTGGCCCAATGGGGACTGGCCGCGTTCCGTTCCCTTGGACCGGAATCCATGCCACGACTCAGGACTGCCGCAATCAACGCGTCAGTGGTGGAGTTCGCCGTGGGACTGACTTTACTGGCAGGCTTTATTGTTGGGATTGTTCCGGCATTGCAAGCTGCGCGTTCGGACATACAGGCTGCGCTGAAGGATGGTAACAACCTGGGTACAACACCGCGACGGTCGAATCACTTTCGCCGCTCGCTTGTCATTACGCAGATGGCCCTGGCTTTTGTCTTGCTGGTGGGCGCCGGTCTTTTGATAAGAAGCTTTGCGAAGCTTCAAGCCGTTACTCCTGGCTTTCAGACCGAACATGTTTTGAGCGCCGGTTTTTCGCTCAGCTTTGGCGATTACCCGGACAGAGCACCTCGAGCGATTCTTTTTCAGCAAGCGGAGGAGAAAATCGCAGCGTTACCGGGAGTCGTCTCAGTCGGTGCGATTTCGCATCTGCCCTTTGGTGGACGAACCATGCAGTATTCGTTCAGTATCAAAGGTCAACTGCCCCTCACCGGCAAAAACGAAGCAGTTGCAGACTATCGCGTTGTCACACCCTCATTCTTCGAGACATTACGAATCCCTTTGAAAAAAGGCCGCGAATTCGACGAACACGACACTGAAAAGACCGCCCGTATTTTTGTCATCAATGAAGCGTTCGCGCGCACGTTTTTCCCGGGGCGCGATCCGATTGGCGCTCGGCTCGATGGCGACAACGATCTAACCAAAGGCGAAATAGTAGGCGTCGTCGGCGACGTTAAGCACCGAACTCTCGAAGCCGAACCCTTACCCGCGTTCTACGTTTCGTATCGGCAATCGTCAACTTTCCCAATCATGAATTTTCTGGTTCGGAGTCAGGGCGATCCGGCCTCTCTGACAATTGCGGTGCAACAGGCACTGCAGTCGCTCGATGCGCGCGGCGTAGTTTTCAACGTCCGGCCCTTCGAAGACTTTATCGCGGATTCGGCCACTCCGCGTCGCTTCAATCTTTGGCTATTGGGAGTTTTCGCTGTGCTTGCAGTTGTTCTGGCCATGGCTGGAATCTACGGCACGATGAGTTATGCGGTCGCGCAACGCACGCGCGAGGTCGGCATTCGTGTAGTGCTGGGTGCTCAAGGCAGCGATGTGCTGAAGCTGGTTGTCGGCGAAGGAATGAAATTGATCGTCGCTGGCACTGGTATCGGTTTGCTCGGCGCTTTTGCGCTGACGCGGTGGATGAAGAGTTTGCTCTTCTCGGTAAGCGCAAGCGACCCGCTGACTTTTGTTGTTATTACGTTGCTGCTGATGATCATCGCGCTTCTTGCGTGCTGGTTGCCGGCACGGCGCGCGACGAAGATCGATCCATTGGATGCGCTGAGATATGAGTGAAGGATGATGCGATTGGAAATTGTGATGTAGCACAGCTTTGAGATCGACTTTACAAGCGATCGAGATGCAAGGAGAAGCAACATGTGGGGAGTTCTTGGACAAAACTTAAGCTACAGCATACGCACATTATTGAAGAACATTGGGTTCACGGCGACTGCAGTGTTGACACTCGCTTTGGGAATCGGAGCTACGACCGCGATTTTCAGCGTGGTCTATGCCGTGTTCGAACCGATGCCCTATCCAAAGCCGGACCAACTGGTCATGTTGTGGTCCAGAGTGCAGGGCGGCCGGAACTCTGTTTCGCCGGGTGATTTTATTGACTGGAAGCGACGGAGCACTTCCTTTCAGGACATGCACGCATGGGGCGGGGGCTCGTTTAATGTTGCTACGAACGAAAGACCCGAGCAGATTGAAGGTTCACCACGAACACCCGGCTTTTTCACGATGGAGGGATTGCCGCTGATGCTTGGACGCGATTTCCTTCCCGAAGAAGGCGTGCCGGGCAGAGACCATGTAGTGATACTCAGCAACCGATTGTGGTCCCAGCATTTTGCAGCGGACCGAGACATCATCGGTAAAGAGATCCGCATGAACGGTGAGCCATACACAGTCGTCGGCGTGCTACCACCGGGTATGCACGATCGCCTTCCCATGCAGCTGTGGGTACCACTTGCATTCAGACCAGAACAAATCAACCACGACGCGCATTTCATTCTCGTGATGGGTCGACTTAAGGATGGTGTCACGATCGAACAAGCCCAGTCGGAAATGAATGGCATCGCCGCTCAACTAGGAGACGAATACCCGAAGTCTAACGCGAACTGGGGTGTAAGCGTTGAACCGTTGCATCTCAACTTCCTTGAACCATCGACGCGTCGGAACCTCTGGTTACTCTTAGGCGCTGTCGGTTTCCTCTTATTGATTGCTTGCGTCAACGTCGCAAATTTGTTGTTGGCGCGTGGAACGGCGCGCCGGCGAGAAGTGGCCCTAAGAGCAGCGTTGGGTGCTTCGAGATCCCGTTTGTTCGCGCAGTTTCTTACTGAGAGTTTAGTGTTGGCTGCACTCGGAGGCATATTCGGCGTTCTGCTCGCTGGAGTGATCATCGACGCCATAGGCGCCATGATGCCGGTGGGAACGATGTTGCCGTCTGAGGCGGACATCAGGATCAGTATCCCGGTTCTGCTTTTTACCATTGCCCTCACAGGAATATCAGGATTGTTGTTTGGGTCTGCACCTGCTTTGCAAGCAACACGCCTCGATCTAAACGAAGTGCTTAAGTTGGGCGGCCGAACCGGCGCTGGTGGAGGGCGGCGTAACGCGCTTCGGCTGCTTGTGATCGCAGAGTTTTCCCTGGCGTTGACGTTGTTGGCCTGCGGTGGTCTGGCACTAAAGGGCTTTTGGAACCTGACGCAGGTGGACTTAGGCATTCGTCGGGACCACGTCCTGACATTCCGGTTGCCGGTGCCGCATCAACGTTTGGAGGGCGCGAATCAAATCAGATCTTACTACCGACAGATGCTCGAAAAGATCGTGGCTATTCCCGGAGTAAAAAACGCCGCTGCATTGACTGGTATACCTGCACGTGGTCCAGGTTTCGGCATGGCATTTAGCGTCGTCGGCCAGCCGGCGGTAAATCCTTCCGACCGTCCCGGCGCCGGATTTCAAATGATAACGCCCGGATACATCGATGCTTTGGGAATTCGTGTGATCAAAGGTCGCAAGTTTGATGAGCACGATACCGAAACGAGCACGCGCGTCGCCATGGTCAACGAAAACTTTGTTAACCGTTTTTTGGCGGGCGTTGATCCGCTAACGCAACGGATTACTGTCGACGAGTTGGTTCCTGGTGGAACGGTCGGGAAATTGATCGAGTGGCAGATCGTCGGTGTATTTCACAACGTCCGAGGTGCAGGAATTCGCGAAGAATATCCGGAGATCTACGTACCGTTCTGGCAAAGTCCGTGGCCGGAAACGTCGATGGTTGTAAGGACGGATGGCGATCCGAAAGGAGCGATCAAAACCGTCGCCGCCGCAGTTAATTCGGTGGACCCGGATTTGCCGCTGGCTGGTTTGAAAACCATTGACGAGATAGTTGACGAATCCTTAGCCATCGATCGCTTCAGCGTGGTCCTCTTTGCCAGCTTTGGAGTATTGGGCCTGCTCCTCGCTGCAGTGGGTATCTACGGCGTGATGGCTTTTGGTGTCGCGCAACGCACGCAGGAGTTTGGAGTGCGCATGGCCCTCGGCGCGCAACGCTCGCGAGTTGTGAGTCAAGTTCTAAAGGAAGGAACCATTCTGGCTGTCTTAGGAGCGCTCATTGGACTGGGTGGT
>JBKOYD010000179.1:0-7999 GCA_046725195.1 Acidobacteriota bacterium
ACCAAAAATCCCGTCTCCTGAAACTCTATCGACAGGAAGCTGGACGCGGACACATTGATCCTTCTGACTTCGATACACTGCGGATTCGTGCCGCAGCTGGTGATTTGATTTGTCCAAAAGCCAAAGCCTGGAGGATCCGGCTCGCGATTGAGAAAGTCGAGGTAGTGCTGGCGCACAAAGAAATCCGTCTGATCGATGGGATTCGAGCCGTTGACGAGCTCATTATCGTTTATTCGTAAGGTCGCCACCGAAGGCGAGCCCAGCGTGGCGCCTACTGCGTTACTCAAGGTGATACTGAAATTCTCCGTGCCTTCTGCAAATGCGTCATCACTGATCGGAAGGGAAATAATCTTCGTAGTCTCACCCACACCAAACGTAACCGTGCCTTGCATTTTCAGGTAATCGCAGCGTGAAGACGCGGCACCACTAACGATACTACAGTTGCTCGAGCCCGCGGTGTCGTTAGTGACATATTCAACGGACGCCGGGTTGGCAGTATTTCCGAGACGCGTAACTGTAACGGCGATGGCTCCCTCATTCTCGTTTACTACATACCTGGTTGCGTTGAGTTGCACGCCGCTGACCGATGGCGACGTCAGCAGTTGACCTCGAATCTCGCCGTTCATGAAGTTGTTGCTGTGAACGTTGATATACCAGAGGCCACTCTTTAAGTCATCGGCTTGGCCGGGCAGCAGAGAGATCTCGAAATCACTGATCTGACCGTTTGGCAGCGGGAACAAAACTGGTCCGCTAATGCCGGGCACGGCAGGTCCATGAATATGCGCAGCAGTTTGTGAACTTGATAGTCCGCTAAAATTCAGTGAAACACGCGCGGTTTTCTCGTCCGGACTTAGAAGGAGTGTCGCCGTTCCGGTCGCCGGGGAATTGTTAACGGGAACTTCCTGCGCACCATTCAGCGACGCCGCAAATAGCAAACTCGGCTTTGACTTAATCTCGTAGACAGCACCATTAGAAAGCGAAACAACGAACACGTTGCCGTTTGGCGCTGTTTGAATGTCGGTCGTTACTCCGAAGTCACGACCAATGACCAGGCTTTCACTCTCGGTTTGATCAAACTTATCTGTGTTGTCGGCAACTCGATCCGTCAGACGAGGATCGGAAAATGAGAAGTGCTGACGGTCGGCAGTGAACTTGAACCGAAATAGAAAACCGTTGAGTAGCGTAGTGCGAGCAGCCCCGACCAATAGATCTCCTTCGAACTGAGGCCCCAATCCCCTGCCCTTCACAAAGCCAATCGGCGACGGCGCAAGTGCGTACTTCCAACTGAATTCGGGATCTACGTACTGCGCGCCCGGGAGCATGTACATCCGAGCCAACGCTTCTTGAGCCGTTGCCGCGATATTACTGGGCGGCCAGCGTAGTTGCTGAAGATTTCCTGCTGCATACGTGGATTCAATTGATTTGAATTCGCCGATCCGACTAATCGGACCGATTGCCTGTATCCAACCACCATTGAAACCGGGAGTGACTCGATTGATTTCGTCGAAGGCATCATCACCGTTTTCCTGATTCCACAAAGCGCCGCTCAATGGATCGAAAGCCATACCGAAACTATTCCGCACTCCATAAGCAAAAACCTTCTTCACGTTGCCAGCAGCCTCTCCAGTCAGCGAGGTAACAGCGTTGAAGAATGGATTGTCGGACGGCGTCGACCCATCATCGTTTAGTCGAAGGATCACCCCGGTTAAGTGCGCGTTGTCAGGTTCCGGCCCGCCAAATTGATCGTCGGGAATTGGCCCGCCACTTGTGATGTTCTGTAAGAAACCACGTCTGCCGTTGTCACCAAAAATGACGTACAGTTTCCCGTCAGGTCCAAAGCGCAACACACCACCATTGTGGTTGCCTCGCGAAGGCTGACCCGCGTCCTGCTGCAAGGCACGTAGCCTGATCAGATTACGATCAAAAGTAAGCGTGGAACCATTCCATATGTAGCGATCAAGTCTATTCCCAAGCAACGTTATCTGATCAATGTTTACCGTATCGACACCGGTACTACTCTCCGTCCAGAAAAGATATACAAAGCCATTCTGAGCGAATTGCGGATGCAGAGCGATTCCCAGCAAGCCCCTTTCTGACGCGTTGTTGACCGCGAGATCAAGTGGAGTGCTTTGCAAGACGCCGTTTACGATTCGCTTTACCTTTCCAGTTGCTCTTTCCAGAACAAGGAAATCGTTGTTTCCAATAAAGGCCATGCTGGTCGGTTGATCCAGTCCTGCAACAACAGTCGTTACAGTCAGGTTATTGTCCAACATTGACGGAGATACAGCCGCGGCCTGAATTACAGTGTTAATGCTCGAAGTGTCGTTGCTCGAATCAAAGTCACTTTGACTTGCGCTGATCGTTGCAGTGTTAGCAAGCTGGCCCGGCGCAGAAGGTGTTACGGTGATGATAACTATCGCACTAGCTCCAACCGCAAGATTACCTACCGCACAAGTCACGGTAGGCGTTCCGCTGCAAGCACCCTGAGTGGAGGATGCTGACACCAAGGCCACTCCGGAGGGGAGCGTATCTATTACGTTAACGTTGGTAGCTGCAGCCGGACCGTTGTTGGTCGCCGTTATTCGATATGAAAGCGGTATTCCAACTTGTCCGGGATTGGGAGAAGCCGTTTTAGTGACTGAGAGATCGGCGCTCGTAGGACTCACTACGTTTAAGTTGACTGGCGTCGAGCGCAGCAGACTCCCATTCTGGCCGTTTAGGCCAACCGTAGCATTACCCAACGGCGTTGCTGCCGTACTAGTCAACGTTACAGTCGTGTTCCTCGAAGTAGCATCGGTAATGTTAACGCTGGTGGGATTGAAGGCGGCCGTAACACCTGTTGGTAGACCGGTAGCGCCCAGGCTCACGATTCCTGTAAATCCAGCTAAAGGAGTTACGGTCATTGTGTATTGGGCAGCGGCACCGGGAACAATGCTTCTAGAGGAAGGAGTAACGGTAAGAACAAAATCGGGCGTGCTGGAAGCAGGCGCCGATGCGACGAACGTCTTATATATAAAGTCACCCGACGTGTTGCCATCGTTGTTGGCGTGATTTCCGGCTGCATAGAAATTGACAGGCCCCACATCTGTCGAAGGCGCGGTCCAATTGAATGTCCAACTCGCTCCGTGTTGCTGACCGATAAACGTTCCCGCCGCAGTATGCTCGATGTATTGACGAGCCGCGCCGGGACCCGCGTTGTTCAGTACCTGAGTCAAACCATCAGTGCTTTGCAGATCACCTGCTTTCTCGTCTGACGCAGTGTCGAGTACCGTCAATTCGAAGCCCCACCTAATTCGAGTAAGATCCGGATTGGTGCTGGCAACAGTAATCTGATATGTCTGGCCCGGGACATAGGTTTGGGGCGCCGTAATTGAGATTTGTCCTGTTCCAGCATCAGCCGGTACATGGCATTCGGCACAGGCTTCAGGCTCTTCAAGTGGGGCGCCCGTATATCCTGGAGGCGGACCAGCTGAAAACGCATGAACAGGACGAGTACCGCTGCTATGAGATAAAAGGAATCCGACAAAGGCGGCGAGGAGAGACGGAAGTATTATGAGTCTCCACTTTTCCAGATTTATTCTTCCAAGTGTTCTCGCCATCGTCCTCAATCGCGTCCGAAATTGGATCAGACATTTAAAAATAGCCTAGCGATGAGGCGCTAGGCTATTTCTTTTTTCTACTTCTCAACGACTGTCTTCTTTACGCCATGAAACCAAGATTCGGAGTAGCGAAGCGGCCGATCAGTGGAAACACCGCCGTTAGATCCGCCGACGACAAACCGTACCACGTCGCCAAAGTTGCGGCGTATTGTTCAACTGAAGTGGTGGGTATCCATCTGCCGCGAGGAGAAGTACCGCCGTCAGTGTCGTCAGGACCGCCCAAGGTGAGCGTCGGATAAAGCCCATAAAGCGTGTGTCCCTGCACAGAACCGCCAACGATCAACTGATGATTTCCCCACCCGTGATCGCTACCAACCTGCGTTACGCCAATGCCCGAGGGCTGGAGTGTGCGTCCGAAATCCGACATCGTGAAGGTCGTGACTTTATCAGAGACACCAAGCTCTATAGTTGCATCAAAGAAGGCCTTAATTGCGGCACTCACCTGAGCCAGCAGCGAACCCTGGCCGTTGATCTGAGCTGAGTGCGTATCGAAGCCTCCGATTTGCGTAAAGAAGATCTGACGCTTCATGTTGATCCCTGCCAACGGATCCGTACAGGCCTTGATTAATAGAGCGACCTGCTTGAGCTGCCGACCCAGCGAGGTATTCGGAAAAACTGTTGTCAAGACGGGGTTCACGCTGCTGAGCGCCGCATCAGTTTGGAGTGAACTTGAACGCGTGTCGCTCGCGGCCTTCACCAACGTGAAGTTGAGGTCAAGCGTGCGCAGTTCGTTAAAAGAAGCCATGCGAGAATTGATCTCAGCAGTGGTGACAAGTGGCGCATTGCTTAATACAAGTACGTTTGCCAGCGAAGTATTAGAATCAGCAACGGCAAGCTGACGTGTATCGATGCCAGTCAGAAAGAGATTGACCCCGGCGATCGAAACGTTGTTTGGAAATGTCGCACCGCCGTTCAGACCATGCGTCTTGTCGGCCAGCCGGCCGCCCCAACCTGTCTGATTCACTGAATTGGCGATGGCGGTTTGGAACAATCCCACCTGATCGGAGTGTGAGAACAATTGCAAAGGCTTTTTGCCGCTACCTTGATACTGTGCCTTTGTGAGCGGTTCAACCAGTGGTCCATTGTTGCAAAGCACCGCCAGTCTTCCGGCATTAAACAGAGCCTGCATTTCCGGCATGCTCGGATGGAAGCCGTAAGACCCGCCGCTCACCGGTGAAACAGGCAGGAAACTAGCCTGCGCGATGGCCAAACCAGCCGCGTTGCGTGCGTTGAAGTACGACGTGAACTGGTCGAGAGAGACGAACATGTTATTGCCGTCGTTTCCACCGTTTAGAAATACACATACCAGCGCCTTGTAATCCGAGGCGGCTTGAGGAGTGAGTGCCTGAACAATACCAAAGCTCTCAATACTCGAGGCCATCGCGACACCGCCGAGGGCGCAGGCGCTGGTCCGTAGAAAGTTTCTGCGTGTTGACATGATCGTTATCTCTGTATGTCGTACTGCGAAGATGTGGCTACGAGATAGACGGCCACCCTTGCGCGTTTTTGATGACGAGTCGTCAAATTAACGTCGTTGATAGCATTCATGGCGGTAATGATCGAGGAGCGCATTTGCGGATTCATCGTGCGATGTAGTAAGAGCGCATCCAGCACATCCACGAGTTGGCCATCGTTCGGGTTTACAGCCAACGCCTCAAGGTTTGCTAGATCGATTGATGTACCGCGAGGTCGATCAGGGTTTGCCGCTGTGGGCGTGGTATTAACCTGCACACCGGAGTAAGTGAGCGTATTAATGTCGTTTGCCCGCCGCAGCGTTGTTGAAGTTGAAAGTATGCCGAACGCTGGCCCAAGTATTTTCGTACCTGGAACCTCGTAACCGGGTTGGTAGTAACTAAAGACTGTCGTGGGTTGGAAGATTGGTTGATCCAAAGTTCCCGTGAAGTTAGTTGAGGATCCATTTCCCAGTACGCCGTCGCTGGTTGAAAGCTTGTCAAACGACTTCACGTTGAACGCGCGCAGGAAACCGTTGATGTATTGCGCGGGCTCCCGCAACTTGCCGTAGTTGGCAGCAGTCTTGACGTCACCGCGTGCTTCAGGATCCAAAAGGATCGCTTGCACGACTAGTTTCAGGTTGCCACGAACATTCAAGCAGCCCTGCGGATAAAGCCCGCTGCAATCGTTATTGAAAACCTGGGCAACTCGACCCACATAAGCGGGACTCGGATTGCTTGTGACCAGGTGTTGAATCAACTGTTTGCTAATGAATGGACCAACGTTTGGATGGTTGGCCAGATGATCCATAACGGCCGCCATGTCTGATTGAGCACAAGCGATGTTTGCGGTTCCGTTTGGACTGCTGCAGGCGGGAATTGTGAAACCGTTCAGCAGTGTCTTTGCACCCGCGTCATGGCTCTGACCGCCTCTAGGCGTCATTGGATCACGCCAGTTTGTAATACCCGGAGCTATCGGAGTGCTATTGAAATTCCAGCCTGTAAACACCCTGGTAAACTCGTTGACCTGGGTCTGGGTGTACGAAGCGAGCGGTGCGCCTTGCGCATCAAACTGGGGCGTGCCGTCTTGATTGAGCACATTGGTGCCTATCGAGAAGAGTTGCAATATCTCGCGTGCGAAGTTCTCGTTCGGGTTGGTTCGAGTGCTCAACCTCATGTCGAGATACTCACCCATCGCAGGAGTTAACGTTATCTCTTGAAGAAGGGTCTTGTAGTTGCCGAAGGCATTTCGATCGAGCGCCTGCAGATACACAGTCATCCAACTTGGGCGGTTCACCTCACTGTTACCTGAAACCACCAGTATCTGGTGCAGTGCAAATGCAACACGCTGTCTCAATTGATCCTGTCCATACAGCGCATTCGAGAAGAATGTGCGCTGCAGCGGATACATGGAAAAGTTCTCGCGGTTGCAAACTGTCTGGTTGTAGGTTGGATCTGCATCGTTGGTCGTTGGACATGCCGTAGCCTGATCATCAAGGGGAAACGGCAGATCCGGATAGTTTGAACCCTTAGCCGGATTAGTTACCGGAGCGCTGAATTGTTCGTTAAGGTAGGCGAGGAAGCCTACGCTTTTTACGTGCGCGAGGTCGGCCGCAGTGGGTCCCCAGGTCGCTTGTTCAAGGAAACGGATCGCATCGGCGTCGCTCGGTGTACCAGTAAATGAGTCCGGAACAAGCGGAGGATCCGCGCCCGGAGGAGTTACTGGTGCCGGAGTTGCGACTGCGCCGACATCATCTGGCGGCCCACCTCCAGCATGGCCAATTGCGACACGTACTCGATTGCTCGCCATGCCATGAAGGGTCAAGCGCATCAGGACATCGCCCGCGTCTCCGAGGTCGTCTGCCAATCTGACGATGATCATGGTGATGCCTGGAAAGTTTGGTACCTGGCCCACGAATTCAACTCGTAGCGGATAGACCTTGCCGCTTGAGTCTTGAACATCCGCTGAAAAAGCGTTCGCTCCTTCATTTGGAAGAAGCTCGAGGTCCATCGCAAAAATACAGAGGCGTGTTCTTGTATCGGGACTGAATTGGACCGTCGAAGTTAATGGGAAAGGTTCGGCTCTCATGGTGACCGATTCGAACGCGACAGCCCTCGTTGATGTTGCTTGACTAATTAGTATTGGTTTCTTGTTCGTTGCAGCTCGGACTGTGCCTAAAGCGACGAAGAGAACAAAGGACAATAGGATAAACGGGTGAATGAAACCCTTGGCAGCACCGTACGGGAAACTGGTTTTCATATGGATGGGCTCACATTTTCCGAGAAACAAATGCCGGATCAGGTGAGAATCTGATCATTCGGTGGAGGGGCCACCAAGGATGCCTTGGTTGAACGTCAATATAGCATGTTTGACATTTGGCCGATCAATGTTTTTAAGACGAATGGACCGCAAGTATGGTTTGGAATTATTCCAGTTGTAGCCTTACGGCTACATTGTTTAGTTCTCATTTAGGAGGGCCTTAAGAACAGCGTCGAATTCGAATCAATTTTTTTGTACGTCAAAAAATGAGACGAATTTCACACCCATTTTGAGAGCTAGATTTGTCCCACAGAAGCTGTGATGGAAGATGGGATCCCTCGCGGGGTTCACGGCCCGGCCGCTGACGCTGTCAAGTTCAAGCTCCCCGCAGAGCAGCCCTCGAAAACTACATCAGTCGACCGAGCAACCCTCTAAAACTACATCGGTCTACCGAGCCGTGAGACTTTCCCGCGAGGTGTCTCTCCCACATCTCATAGACCATTGAGTCGCACAAGTTGTGACACCTCACATCGGAAACGCGACGGTATGGGCTCTGCACGAAAGATCCTGAGCTAGATAAGGACAAGTTCGGAAGCGGCAAGCGGACCATTGAGGGAACTCACCAGAAT
>JBKOYD010000025.1:0-7365 GCA_046725195.1 Acidobacteriota bacterium
GGGGGCAAGCGGCAAAATCAAGTGCCTCACAACACTGGAGCAGACACAATTAGGACAGTCAGGAAGGGGGCAAGCGACAGCATCTAGTAACTGACGACACGGGAGCTGAGCGCGCCCCCGCTGGATTCGATACCGCGACCAAACAGGCATAAGGTGTGCGCTTTTTGCCAGATGAGAGGTCGGTGAACCCGCGGGGGAGCGTTCACAACTTCTATTGGGAGATCCCTTTTGCTGCCGCTTGCCCCCTTCCCAACTTGTCCCAGGCAAGAGACACAATTAGGACAGTTAGGAAGGGGGCAAGTGGCAAGATCAAGTGCCTGACGACCCTGGTGCCGAGCGCGCCCCCGCTCGATCCGATACCGCGACCTCACAGGGTTAAGGTGGGTGCGCAGTAGTCAACCTTCAAGTCAAGCGAGAGGCAAACAGGTCGACATCTAATCCACAGATTGCGCGGATTACACCGATTAGACATCCTCTTAAGTGCCATGCTGCTTTCCATGAAAGAAGCTAAGCTCTGGTTTCTATTTGCGACTTTCGCGGCCTTGTTGTTTGCGTCTTGCTCCGCGTGCCGGACAGCTACGCGGCAGGGGAATGCACCGCGTGCGTCGAGTCCGCCTTCGGGTTACCAATCTAGATCTAAACAGACGTCGCCGCTATCTTACTTTAGTGGGCGGGTGGTTAGTATTGAAGATGGTGACACGATCGTCGTCCTTGATGCTGACAGTCGGACCAATAAAATTCGCCTTGCGGGGATTGATGCACCTGAAGGTGGGCAGGCGTTCGGAGATAGGTCTCGACAGAATCTTTCGGATGAAGTCTTTGGTAAGAACGTCATGATTGAGTGGTTCAAGAGAGATAGATACGGGCGAATTGTGGGTAAGGTGTTGCTCGATGGTCGTGATGTTTGTCTTGAGCAGGTAAGGGTTGGGATGGCGTGGCACTATAAGTATTACCAGACGGAGCAAACACCAGAAGATCGGAGGCTGTATGCTGATGCTGAAGACCAAGCGCGCGCGTCACGGCGAGGGTTGTGGGTGGATGTGAATCCGATACCGCCGTGGGAGTTTCGAAACGGACGGCAAGGAGAAGGTATCCACAGATTACGCTGATTATCGACCATGAAAGGGAGCCGAGTGTGGAGCACGTGGACGTCATAATAGTGGGGGCGGGGCTGTCGGGGATTGGTGCGGCTTGCCATCTTAAGATGGAGTGCCCGCAGAAGAGTTTCATCATCCTCGAAGGGCGGGATGTGATGGGCGGGACGTGGGACCTGTTTCGGTATCCGGGCGTGCGATCCGACTCCGACATGTACACGCTCGGTTATCGCTTCCGCCCCTGGCGCGACGCCAAGGCTATCGCCGACGGCCCAGCCATCCTTAGCTACATCCGCGAGACGGCCACTGAGCACGGTGTTGACAAGACGATTCGCTACAACCATCGCGTGTCGCGTGCCTCCTGGTCATCGCAAGACGCTCGCTGGACCGTGGAGACTGAGACGCGGCCCGACAAAACGCTGGTCCAACTCAGTTGCAACTTTCTTTACCTATGCACCGGCTACTACGACTACGAAAATGGCTACACGCCGGAGTGGCCAGGCATCGGACATTTCCGCGGGACAATAGTGCACCCGCAAAAATGGCCCGACGACCTCGACTACACAAACAAACTCATCGTGGTCATCGGCAGCGGAGCGACCGCAATCACGCTCGTGCCCGCGCTCGCCGAACGCGCCGCACACGTCACGATGCTCCAGCGCTCTCCGAGCTACGTCGTCACTCGCCCGGCAGAGGACATCGTGGCCAACTGGCTTCGACGTTGTCTGCCAGACCGCGCCGCTTATGTTCTGGCGCGCTGGAAGAACGTGCTGCTCACAACTTTCTTCTACAACCTTGCGCGAAAGAGGCCCGAACTTTTCAAACGGATGGTGGCGCGAGGAGTGCGTCGTCAGCTCGGGAAGGAATACGACTCAAAACATTTCACGCCTCCCTACAACCCATGGGACCAGCGCCTTTGCTTCGCCCCGGACGCGGACTTCTTCCTGGCGATGCGTGAAGGCCGCGTCTCAGTGGTGACCGACTACATTGAGACGTTCACCGAAGATGGCATCTTGCTCAAGTCAGGCCAGCAACTGGACGCCGACATCATCGTGACCGCGACTGGGCTCGTCCTTAAGCTCATCAGCGGGATGCCACTTGAGGTCGACGGCGCGACCGTACACTTGCCGAAGACTCTTGTCTATAAGGGAATGATGTTCAGTGACGTACCTAACCTCGCCCTCGCTATTGGCTACACGAACGCGTCGTGGACTTTGAAGTGTGATCTGACTTCCGAGTACGTGTGCCGACTCCTGAATCACATGGACCATCACGGCTATGATGTGTGCACTCCGCGTGTGAACGATCCAGACATCGGCGAGGAGCCGGTCATCGACTTCACATCGGGGTACGTCGTGCGCGCGCTGCCGATGCTGCCGCGTCAGGGATCGAAAACACCATGGCGCCTGCACCAAAACTACATGAAGGATCTATCGATGATGCGATACGGGCGCGTGGACGACGGCACGATGGAGTTCAAGGAAGCGCCGATCGCGCACCACACCCGAGCGGAGGCGACGACCCGTGGCTGAGCGCGGAATTCATCCACAGATTGCACAGATTACACCGATTAGAATTGAAGAACTTTTCACTCCGATAATCCTCATGCATCTAAAAAGAAAAAGAATTCCAAATCAAGGTGATGTCGTCCTGCTCGAGTTTCCTGGAGCGCGCCTCATCAAACGAGGACCAGCTGTGGTTCTTTCGTCGGCGGAGTATCATGCCGAACGACCAGATGTGGTCGTCGTGAGAGTCTCTAAATTGAAACTCTAAGGAGCTCCCGTGCGTAGACAACTGTTTCATTCGTTAGTAAACCTAAAAACTCAATCACTGAAACGAAAAATCCAGTCAACGAAAGAGGTGTTTATGCGTTCTATCGGCCAAGCCCTTCGCCGCTCTGTTATTGGCTCACTGATACTGTCAATCCTAATGATGCTGGCGCTCGGGTCACCAGTCTGGGCGCAAAGTCCACCCTTGATTGACCGCGAGCTTTTCTTTGGTGACCCGGAAATCGCCGGCGCCCAGATTTCACCTGACGGAAGCTTCATCGCGTTTATCAAACCCCTCAAAGGCACTCGCAACATCTGGGTGAAACGTACGGCCGATCCGTTTACTAACGCGAAACCCATCACAGCAGATGCGAAGCGACCGATTCCTGCTTACTTCTGGTCTCGCGACGGCAAGTACATCCTCTTTGTGCAAGATAAAGCCGGCGATGAAAATTACAATGTCTACGCAGTCAATCCTGCGGACACTCCCGCCCCGGGACAAGATGTGCCGGCGGCTCGAAATCTCACCGACGTGAAAAATGTGCGTGCTTTTATCTATGCCGTGCCTCGTAGTGAGCCCGACGCGATTTATGTAGGTCTAAACGATCGCGATGCAGCATGGCATGATCTCTACAAAGTAAAAATCTCTACCGGCGACCGCACGCTGATCCGAAAGAACACGGAACGCATTACCGCCTTTGTCTTCGATCTCAAGGACCAGTTGCGAATGGCAACCAGATCCGCAGAAAACGGCGACACCGAAGTATTACGCGTTGACGCGGACAAGTTTACGAAGGTTTACAGTTGTGGAGTGTTTGAATTGTGTGGACCAGTTCGCTATCACAAAGATGGCGAACGAGTTTACTTCCAAACAAACAAGGGCAGTAATGTCGATCTCGTTGGTCTTGAACTATTCAACCCCACCACGGGTAAAGAAGAGTTAGTTGAATCGGATCCTTTGAAACGTGTTGACTTCGGCAACGCGGTGTTCTCGGAAGTTTCTGATGAGCTGATTGCCACTGTCTACGAGGATGAACGCGAACGAATCTACTGGAAAGACAAGAGCTTCGAAGCTGATTACAAGAACTTGCAGAAACAACTTCCCGGTAAGGAAATCAATTTTGGGTCTTCAACTAAAGATGAGAAGCTGTTTCTCATCTCAGCAAATGCCGATACGGATCCCGGCTCAACCTATCTATATGATCGCACCACTAAAAAGTTGACGCTTCAATATCAGTTACGCGAGAAGTTGAACCGCTCGTATCTGGCGCCGATGAAGTCGGTCAACTACCCGTCGTCTGACGGGTTGGAAATTCCGGCTTATCTAACCTTGCCCAAAGGTGTCGAAGCTAAAAATCTTCCTGTGATAATCGTTCCGCACGGTGGCCCATGGGGTCGCGACAGTTGGGGTTACAACGCTTTTGCACAGTTTCTCGCAAACCGCGGCTACGCTGTTTTACAACCTAATTTTCGGGCGTCAACTGGTTACGGCAAGAAGTTTCTTGACGCGGGAAACAAGCAGTGGGGCGACAAGATGCAGGACGACGTGACCTGGGGTGCGAAGTATCTCATCGCCCAGGGGATTGCCGATCCTAAACGCGTGGGAATTATGGGTGGATCGTATGGAGGCTATGCCACACTCGCGGGAGTTACCTTTACGCCCGACCTTTACGCGGCCGCAGTCTCGATTGTTGGTCCATCAAATCTGATCACGCTGCTCGAATCCATTCCGCCATACTGGGAACAGATTCGAAAGCTTTTCTACGAGCGTATGGGCGATCCCAACACGCCTGAAGGAAAAGCTCAGTTGATGCGCCAGTCGCCGCTAACCTCGGCTGCAAAAATAAAGACGCCTTTGCTGGTGGTCCAGGGAGCCAACGATCCACGCGTTAACAAACGCGAATCAGACCAGATCGTTATTGCGTTAAGGGATCGAGGGTTTCCAGTTGAGTATCTGGTGGCGCCGGATGAAGGACACGGATTTGCACGTCCAGTAAATAACATGGCGATGTTTGCCAGCTCTGAAAAGTTTCTCGCGAAATATCTCGGCGGTCGTTACCAGGAAACTATGACGCCTGAAGTGACTCAACGTCTGAAGGAAATCAATGTTGACGTAAAGACGGTGATGTTGCCAAAGATGATGACCTCCACATCAGAAATTCCGAAACCGGCGGTGGATCTACGACCGGGTACTTACAATTACAAGGCGTCGATTGCTGCCGGAGGACAAACAATTCCCCTCACCGTGAAGACAGACATCAAGGAGGAAAATGGAGCATGGACCGTCAACGAAACTGCACAGACTCCACAAGGCGAGATCGTCGACGTCAGCACGATCGAGAAAGGAAGTCTGCTGCTGAAGCGTCGCATGATTAAACAAGGTCCAATGACAATTGAAATGGACGTTGCGCCAAACAAATTGAGCGGGTCCACGACAATGAACGGGCAATCCAAACCAATCGACGCGGATCCCGGGGGCGCTTTGTTTGCCGATGGGGCCGGCACTTTTGAAGTGATCGCTTCGCTTCCCCTGGCGGATGGTTACAGTTTGAGTTTTCGAAATTTCGATTTGCAAAAACAGAAGCCACAGATCAAACAGTTGAAGGTAATTGGATCGGAGAGCGTCACTGTTCCGGCAGGCACGTTTGACGCCTATAAGGTGGAGATACTTGCCGCCGACAACGATGCAGATAAACAGACTGTTTGGATCGATAAGGGGAGTCGAAAAGTACTGAAGATTTCGGCTGTGCTCCCGAATCTTGGTGGAGCAATCCTGACTTCGGAACTAACTCCTTAAAGAGCGGTAGCTTGATCGAGTAGATTCCTGTGCCCTCCCGTGGTGTTCCTAAGGGAGGGCATTTGATTTTATGTGGATCAGATGGTTGCGTTGATGTGGGCACATCCTCAGGTTTATGTCGACGTCGCAGTGATCGATTGGGCGTTGCCTCGCAAGGAGTTCCATTCTTATTTGCAGCGGTTAGTAGAAGCGGGATTTGGAGAACGGATCATGTTTGGATCCGATCAGATGGTCTGGCCAGATGCGATCGGCTTGGCTATTGAAGGGATCGAGTCAGCAGCGTTTCTCACCAAGCAGCAGAAGCGTGACATCTTCTATAACAATGCTGTTAGATTCTTACGACTCGACTAGAAGTAACCAAACGGCTACTGACCTACCGCCCTATACTACTGACACGCCGAAGTTGAGGAACCACCAACACAAAGAGACTGTTTAAATAATAAGACACCACCGGCTTTATGCCACGTGGTGCTTCAACTTCTGCCTAGACTAGATGGTTTTTCAGACGAAGACACCACCGACTTTATGTCTCGTGGAGTTCACTTCCTGCCTTTTTGCGGCGGGATCTTAGGTTGAAGTTGAGACTCCACGCGACATAAAGTCGGTGGTGTCTCAAAGAAAGTTTAGGCCGTTGCTCTAGGCAGAAGTTGAAGCACCACGCGGCATAAAGCCGGTGGTGTCTTATTATTTACACACTCATTCAAAGCCGGCGGGGTCCATTTGCCTGTATCTACTGTTGACAGTAAATACTGGCGGGAGTATTGTAGGTCTCCATGAGACATCCGGTGGAGAAAGAGCGGGGACGCAAGTACGTTGGGTTGCCGGAGTTTGCGCAAACTGGCGAGAGAATTCTTTCGCAACTAGACCTTGAGCAGGCGCGCGGTACGGTCACAAACGTGCCTGATGAACGCACCATTCGCTATTACCTGTCCGAGGGCTTGATTCAATCGCCGGGAGAAAAACAAGGCACTGCTTCGGTGTTTGGCTATCTGAACCTGCTGCAGCTCATAGCTGTTAAGAAGTTGCAAGCAGAGCATTTGCCAATTCGCAAGATCCGGGAGTTGGTGGCGGACAAGAGCGAGCAGGAGCTGGAAACGCTCCTCGGCTTCGGCGGTGCGCCCAGTAAGAGCAGTGTTACTAGCAAGAAGGGCGGCGAGAGCGAAGCCAAGCGATATCTCGAGTCGTTGCTGGCACCTTCGATGTCCCAAAGTTCTTCATCACTTGCGGAAACCGCAGCGCCAAAAGCGAAGCCGATCTTGTCTATGAAAGCCAGCGCTGCGCCGATGCAGGAAGGCGACGATCAGACGCAGACGCGATCGTGGCAGAGAGTGGAGATTGAACCCGGCTTGGAGTTGCACATTCGGTCCGATTACACGCCACCAACTACAAGTGCGAGAACCAGAAGTTTGGCGGACAGAATTCGAGGAGCGCTCCGACGCTATTGGCGCGAGAAAGATTTGTAGGGGTGGCCCTCCGTGGCCACCCCTCGTGGCCACAGCGTCACCGTGAGTGGAAAATTGCAACGCGACGCTGTTTTATCAAAGGAAGTTCGACGAGGGGTGGCCACGGAGGGCCACCCCTACAAATAAAGAAGGAGAGCATTAAAAGATGACGCAGCCGAAGGTAGAGTTTTTTACGATGCGCGAGAAGTTGGAAGCAGGGCGAGAGCAGACTGTAGATGTGTTGATTCGCATTACGCCTCCAG
>JBKOYD010000038.1:0-99067 GCA_046725195.1 Acidobacteriota bacterium
CGGGTGGTGGCGAGGAGTGGAAAAAGTAGAAAAACTAAGAGATGGTGACACCAACAACGTCGGTGCACTCCTTCGTTACACTTGGAAAAGCAAGCTTCCTTATCGCCTCGTATTCGACATGGAAACGACGCGCGTCGAGCCGATGTCGATCATTGAAGGACGTGCATTGGGTAAGCTTCAGGGTTTTGGGCAATGGACAATTCAACATGACGCGGGAGTCACAACCGCACGATACCTGTGGAAAGTAGCAACCACGAAAGCATGGATGAATGTGCTAGCTCCGGTCGCGCGACCGTTCTTTTGTCGGAACCATGACGTCGTGATGGCCTGGGGCGGCGAAGGATTAGCAAAGCAGCTTGGAACTTCACTTTTAGTCACACCAGGTGAGTGAATTTACAAACAGGCATTGCTAGTCGTAACAGGGCTGTACCCCAAGATGGCAGGCGAGACGCCTGCGGTCCAGTGATGGCGATCAGTAACGCAATATCTTGTTGCTTGATTAGGGGCGCGAGGCCTTAATCCTCACCGTGCTCGTCGCCGTTGAAATGCAAAACAGTCGTTTCGTCGTCAATGACCGTTTCCAGATGCACGGGACGGCCCCAAAGCGTATGCACATGCTCCAACGCTTTGCGAGCGTAGCGCATGTCCAGCTCAGTGCCCTCGTAGCGGTGTTTTAAATACAGTTCGCGGTTGCCGTTGTAGTCACCGTCTTCAACCTGAAGGTATGGAAATCCGAAGTTAGTCATGTTTGCGACAAGCTGATCGCGAACCCTCTCCCAACGCTTTTCGGTTATCGTCCATTCTTCCTCTTCGACTAATTCAAATACGAACAGGTCGAGTTCTTCACACAACTGCTCCGTAAGGTAGTTGCGCAGAAACGAGACGTCGTTTTCCAGTTCGCGCACTTCAAATATCTTCTCGCGACCTTCATTTCCCGGACGGCCAAATTTCTCATGCTCCTCTTTCGAGGGCTCATTCCAACGACGCTCGATGTCTTCGTAGATCTTGTAACCCAGATAATAGGGATTCAACTGGCCTTTCTGCGGTGAAACGACTCCTGAATGAAGATTGGCAAACTCGATGTGTTCGTTGTCGGACAGATCCAGCTCACGCATAATGCGCGCATGCCAGATACTGGCCCAACCTTCATTCATGATCTTCGTTTGCATTTGGGGCACGAAATACTCCATCTCTTCGTGGACCATGGCAATTGCATCGCGTTGCCAGGCAGTCAATGAGGGGGAGTTCTTCATGATGTAGAAGAGGATGTCTTTTTCCGGTAACCGTTCGCGTGGGGTCTTTTCTCCCTCGCTTGCCGAGTCATTACGACCTGACGTATCTAACTGTCTTGCCTCGCGTGCCGCCTTGTCCAAAAACCACAGATCGTCATAGGGTCCGTCTTTGGGCCGGTATTCGGCTCGACGCTTCTCTTCAGCAGTCGAGAGGTCCCGTTTGATGAAGAAATATGGATCAATGTGTTCTTCGATCGCGAGCACCGAGTCCAGAAATCGCTCCACGGTTTTGCGACCATACTTAAACTCGTACTCCATCATTCGTTGTGCGTGAGTAGACACGCTCTCGACCATTCGCCGATTTGTTTTTGAGAAGTAGGAGTTGTTTTTGAAAAAGTCTACGTGACCCAAAACGTGGGCAATCACCATCTTGTTCTGAATCGGGCTATTGGTCTCCAGCAGAAAACCATAGGAAGGATTGGTATTGATTACGACTTCATAGATCTTTGATAGTCCGAAGTCGTACATCGTCTTCATGCGATGGTAGGCCTTACCAAATGTCCAGTGAGAATAACGACCTGGCAGTGCGTAGGATCCAACCTCATACATCACCGTCGCAGGCACGATCTCAAAATTCGTCGGATAAGGATCAAGACCGAAACCCCGAGCTACTTCCCAAATCTGCTCGACTGCGTTCTCTAGTTCTTTAATTTCGCGATCTTCCATGAAATGTCCTTAGTACTTTGATCTTTGTACTTTGACCGGACGTTCGCTTAATGAACAACGATCAAAAGTACCAAGTTCAAAGATCATTATCAGGCGGGCGTTTCTACTCCTCGTTTTCCGAAAAATTGCTTCAGCGCCGGATAAACGTCTTCCTTATCGTCAATGCGTACGCCGACGAAACGATCCTTGTTGTGTAACCGATCGTTAAAAATCGACAGCAGAGCGCCCGATGAACGGCGGTAACTCGATGATCCTTCCTCGCCGATCTCACCGTACCCAAATAGATTACAGGTTGTGATCAGCTCGTCCGCCAGTTTCACCGCATCTTCGTTATCGGAGTAGTAGTTGTCGCCATCGGAGAAATGGAACGGGTAAATATTCCAATCGGCTGGTCGATAGCGTTGTTTGATAATGTCGAGTGCGAGCTGATAAGCAGAAGAGACAACGGTACCTCCAGATTCACCTTGCGTGAAAAACTGCTCCTCAGTCACTTCTTTAGCTTCTGTGTGGTGCGAGATGAAGACAATGTCAACGTTGTCGTACTTGGTTCTTAGGAACCTGACCATCCAAAAATAGAAGCTGCGCGCGACGTACTTTTTAAACTCACCCATCGAGCCCGAAACGTCGATCATGGCAATGACGACGGCGTTTGACTCGTAACGCATTACCTCTTCCCAAGTCTTAAACCTGAGGTCTTCTTTCTTGATTTCGCCGAAGTGTGGATCGCCTTCGCGAGCGTTGCGACGTATGTTTTCCAGGATCATCCGCCGCTTGTCGAGATTCGCGATCACACCCGTGCGTCTAATCTCGTTGAACTGAGTCTTGCGCGACTGAACGGCTTTCTTTGCCTTTTCTTCCAGGAAGGGCAGTTGAAGATCTTCGAAGATCAACGCTGCAATCTCGTCAATATTCACCTCTGCTTCATAGTAGTCGACACCTGCTTCCTGGCCAGCCTGTCCTGAGCCCGAGCCGGAACCCGGACGACCTTCTCTGCCAATGACGTCGCCAACACGCGTCTTGCCGTCGCCTTGACCGACGTGTTTCCCTTTCTGGTAGTTGAAACGGAATTTGTATTCGTCGAGAGCTTTGATGGGAACTTTGACAGTGCGTTTACCGTCGGACAGGATGATCGCCTCGTTTGACACTATCGATCCGAGGTTTTTACGGATGGCTTCCTTTACACGATCTTTGTGGCGCTCCTGATCGATAATTCCCTTGCGTTGTAGTGACCAATCATTGCGTTGGATCGACATGGTTATCACCCTACTTTCAGAAAACCGGTGCTTGCCTATTCGCGGCTAATCACAAAGCTCAGCGCCACGTTGGTAGCCGATACCCGCTCAGTGCGCTCCTCGACCTTCACATCGTTCTGCTCATTTGACTTCAGAAATCTTGTAATGACGTCTATTGCAACCTTCACCTTAGTGGGGTCGTAAACTGCTCCGTTTCGTACATCAATGTGGTTGTCCAGTAAAACCTGGACTATAACTGACTCAGAAACTCGCCCGAGTCCATGGAATTTTACTTCACTAATCAGAGGTAATTCCTGAACTTCGAAAACGATCACTACGCCCCCGCGTACTCCAGCCTCCATAGTAACGCGGGTCCGGAGAGCGTCGAAGTTACCGGTCGAGAGAATCGATGCTAAATCCCGCTGAATCTGCTCCTGGCTATACGGCTCGCCCAGTTTGGTTTGAATGTGCTTAATAATGTCGGCGCGGCTGATTCTGCGGTAACCAATTACCTCAATTCTTTCAACCAATCCTCCGGCGGCATCGTTAGCGGTGATCCCGCCGGCACCACGATCGTTGAATAAGTATTCAAACCGAATCGTTTGTGACACACTGTGCCTCTTTACCTCGGCGGGAATGAACTTGACGCGTTGGGCAGCTTTGATCGCCTCGTCGGTCATTCCGTAAGGCAAGCCTTCGATAACCCGCAAGTCTGTAACTCGACCCGTGCGACACAGTACGCCTTCGAGCACCACCCGGCCGTGGACGTCATGTTGCAATGCCTCCTGCGTCATATTTGGGGCTGGCTTAAAAATTATCTTGGCTTTTTGGCCAATCGGAATCTCTCCAGATTGAAAGATTCGTCCGACACAACTCGGTGTTTGCTGGTACTGATTTGGAATTTGCGATTGCGCGTAAGCAGTATAAGAAGCTGCCAAAACTACCAACATACAAAAAGATGTACTCGAGCTTTTCACCTCAAGACCCCTTGTTGGGCAGGGAGCTCTTGCTCCCGCGTCTGTAGGAAATCCGTGACCACTCCCACAAACTCGAGAGGATACTCTTCGTGTGGCAAGTGGCCACATTTTAGAAACACTACCAGTCTCGAATCCGAAATCTCGGCGTGAAGTCGCTCACCATCCGCGAGTGGAATCTCCGGGTCGTTTTCGCCCCATATTAGAAGCGTCGTCTGACGCACCAGATGCGCGTCACTTGAAATTCTTTCCGCATCCCATCCTCGAACCGTGCGAATGATGGCACGTTGTGTTCCTGCCGCACGCAATGGAAGGTGTCGCGCTTCGACTCTTCTTTCGTCCAAGACCCACGAGTGGCGATCGTAGACGCGCTTCATACGCTTTCGGAGCAAACGCCGTGACCCGATCAACAGTGGAGAGACGACATCACCAACCACAGGCGAACCAAACATTCGCATCAGCTTGAATCCGAGCGGGCGGTTGTTGTTAACCGCACCCACCAGGACTAACTTCTCAACTCGATCAGGGTAATCCAGAGCACACGTCATCGCGACCGCGCCGCCATAAGAGCTCCCGACAATGGCGGCACAGCTAATTCCCAAACGGTCCAAAAGACCAATGATAAATTTCGCCTGTCCCGGAATCGTGTACTCACCGTTTCGAGGCTTACCTGAATAACCGTAGCCCAACATATCCGGTGCTATCACCCGAAACCCAGCTGCCGCAAGACCAAGAAAGACTTTGCTCCAGACCAGTGTAGAGGATGCAAAACCATGAATTAAGACGAGTGTCGGGCCAGCGGGGTTTCCGGCTTCCTGATAGTGGACGCGAACGCCATTGACGTCTGTGAACCGCGAATGCTCGGGATGAAAAACAACTGCTCTGTTCTTGTGCCAATCGGCATCACTCGGACGAGTCAAAAGCTTGACGGCTACCGCCAGCGTTGCGGCTGTTGTTACAGTACCAGCGAACCAGTAACGTTTCTTCATGTGCCTCTCATCATGACGCCCGTACCCCCAAGGGAGTACGGGCGTTTGATTCAAACAGGCGGGCAGGCGTCGTTACCGCGACAACAGTGTGCCCACATAGGTCAACAACTCATTGGCACAAACTGGGCAGTATCCGTGCTCCTTGACGAGACGATCCACCACCTCATTAATCCGGCGCAACTGGTCCGGATCCGGAGTTTTCGCCGATGTCGTTATTTTCACTACATCCTTCAGGTCGGCAAAGATCTTCTTCTCGATTGCTTCCTTCAATCGTTCGTGCGAGTTGTATTCAAAGGCCTTCCCTTTGCGCGCATACGAGGAAATACGGATCAGTATTTCCTGCCGAAACGTATTCTTGGCATTCTCGGAAATACCAATCTGCTCCTCGATGGACCGCATTAACTGCTCATCCGGATCCATTTCCTCTTCAGTAATTGGGTCCTTAATACGTTCCTTGTTGCAGAAAGCCTCGACGTTATCGAGATAGTTGTTACACATCGTGCGCGCCATCTCTTCAAACGAGTAGACAAAAGCGCGCTGCACTTCGATCTTCGCGAGCTCGTCGTACTCTTTGCGAGCCTGGGAGATGTGGTTCAAGTAGCGTTCGCGCTGTTCAGAGCTGATGCCCGTGTGTTGTTCGAAACCATCCTTAATAGCACGCAAGGCGTCGATCGGATTGATACAGGTAACACCGTCGCGAACGAGCGCACTGGAAAGACGATTGATTATGTACCGCGGAGAAATGCCGTCCATGCCTTCTCGCACGGTCTCTTCTTTCAACTCGCGCACATCTTTCGATTTGTAGCCCTCGACGTCCTCTCCGTCATAGAGCTTCATCTTTTTCACAATGTCGACATTTTGTCGCTTGGGTTCCTCGAGGCGACTCATCACGGCAAACATCGCAGCGACTTTTAGGGTATTGGGAGCCAAATGTACATTGCGAAGAGCTTCAGACTGGTGAAGCAATTTGTCGTAGATTCTCTCTTCCTGCGACACGCGTAGGTTGTACGGCACTCGCACCAGGATGATCCGATCCTGCAACGCCTCTGATTTGCGATTGCCGGCAAACGCTATGTACTCGTTCTCGTTTGAGTGAGAGAGGATAACTTCGTCTGCGTAAATCATCGCAAAGCGGCCGGTTTTGATGCTCTGTTCCTGGGAGAGCGTCAACAGGCTGTAGAGAAACTTCTCGTCAACCTTGAGCATTTCGACGAATTCCATTAAGCCACGATTGGCTATATTTAATTCGCCGTCGAATCGATATGCGCGAGGATCTGATTCAACCCCAACTTCACCGATTGTGGACAGGTCGATTGAACCTGTCAGCTCTGTAATATCCTGCGACTTCGGATCACTAGGGGAGAATGTGCCAATACCAACTCGTTCCTTTTCTGAGAAGGCCACGCGATGAACCTTCACATCTTCATGGCGTCCGCCATAGGTTCGTTCTAATGAATATCGACATTGCGGACAGAGGTCGCCTTCAATGTAGATTCCATAATGCTTTTCGACTTCCTCTCGCAATTGGTGCGGAATCAGATGCAGCGGTTCCTCATGCATCGGGCAGTCTTTGATTGCATAAACGGCTCCGCTATCCGTCTTTGTCCAATCTTCGAGTCCGCGCTTCAGCATGTTCACGATCGTCGATTTGCCACCGCCGACCGGGCCCATCAACAGCAAGATGCGTTTGCGGACTTCGAGTCGCTGCGCTGCAGATTTGAAGTACTCGACAATCTTCGCGATTGGCTCTTCGATACCAAAGAGTTCCGAAGAGAAGAAATTGTAGGAGAGGACTTCGTGTTGGGTACCCTCATTCAGTCGTTCGATTCCTGCCGCATGAACCATATCGTTGATTCGAGCATGCGACAGCTGAGCTATGCGCGGATTCTGGGCCACAAGCTCAAAATAGTCTCGGAAGGATCCTTCCCAACGCAGCGCTTCGTGTTCACGGCGCAGATCTTCCAAACGTTCGGTTATATTGAATTGTTTGTTGCCATCCTGCTCTTGCATAGCCTTGAAACCTCTTCGGCTTTCGCGCATTGGACAGCGTGTGGGGAGAGGCCACGCTTTGTACACAACCGGGCAACTCTCGCGGAGTTTCGGTTTAGCAGTGAGTGCCTCGTGATACGCCTCACGAGCGCGTAAGCGTGAGCTACGTCCTCGAGGCCTCAGTTCTCAATGATCGTTTTCAACGGAAGTCGCGGAAGGAACCCCTGGTTGGAAGCGAAAGGTGCCGGCGCTTCCTTACTGGCAGTATAGCACACGGGTGAAGGGCTCAAGTCAATGCTTATTTTCCGGGCCTGTGAGTTGGCTTGGAGTTCAAGCTTTAGATTGTCACCAGATAAATGCGCAACCTTAAGGTTGAACTCCAAAACTCACGTTCCCGGTAAGCTAGTCTCCTTGAGCGAGAACAACATGCGGATGTAACTGTTTCTTGTTCGCATCGTAATCGCCGATGGCGACCAGTTGCCCATCAACATCGCACATTCTCACTTTCGCCCCGTGGGCCCATTCAGTTTCCGCAACCCTCACCTCCATCCCGTGACGGGCTCTATGCACGTCCTCAGCGCTTAGATGCATGAAAGGCAGCCGCGAGAGCGCCGCACTTAAAGGAAGTAAAACCGTGCCCAGAGATTCTTCACTGTAGTGGATCTTCAATTGATCGAGGGTAATCGCGGAGTTTAGTGACAAGTCACCAACCCGGGTGCGACGCAGTTCTGCCAGGTGGGCGCCAACTGCCAAGCGCTTACCGAAATCTTCCGCGAGTGCTCGTATGTAAGTACCCGAGGAACAGACGACGTGCACGTGAAAATCGAAAGTGCCATCGAGATTGTCCTTAATCAGCTGTCCGCCAGGTCTGATAGCAGTGAACTCGTGGATACAAACACGAACAGGTTGGCGCTCGACCTCCTCACCGAGACGCGCGAGTTCGTAGAGCTTTCGTCCTTCGACCTTCTTAGCCGAATACATCGGTGGCACTTGATCGAGTTCACCGCGTAGACTCTCGAGAGCAGTCTCGATCTGTTGTTCACTCCATTTGCCAATTCGAGATCTTTCGTCATCGAGTAGTGAAGTTTGAATTGGCTTGCCGGTTCGATCACCTGTATCAGTTGCGAAACCCAATCTGATGATCGCGTCATACTCCTTGTCATCGCCGCCAAGAAATCGAGCGAGTCGAGTGGCTTTGCCGAGAAGAATCACGAGAACGCCAGTCGCAAACGGATCAAGCGTGCCAGTGTGGCCGATGCGACGCTGGCGCAGTATCTGGCGCGCTCGGGCTACCACATCGTGTGAAGTTAGATCGGCAGGCTTGTCGACAACTAGAACTCCATCCATGAAGATCATTTTAGAGTGACAAATGCTAAATGGCGATTGAGTAGGAATTTGTTTCAATAAGCGTTCTGTTTGCGAAGACAGATTTCGCTGATTCCCGGGTTTCAGAGGTTTCAGATGACCAACGCGCTCAAAGTCTGTCTTTCTTCAGCGGCTTTGTTTCTGTGCGGGTTTGGGCGAGAATCCTTCGCAAATGCAAGGTTTCAGTAAACGAAGACAAACCTCGACCAAAGAACCGCGCAAGCTGACGCCCGACGAACTGCGGAAGCGGACTTTTGACCGCGCAGTCAAACTTCTGGCTGCAAAGCCTCGCTCTGTCGCCGAACTGCGCGAACGATTATTGGAGCGGGCCTCTGCCAACGAGTCCGTCGTGGAAACCGTAATCTCGAGGCTTCGCGAATATGGTTATCTTGACGATGAGCGGTTTGCGTTTAGTTACGCCTCTCTGAGAGTGAAGCAAAGACCAATCGGCCGTCGACGTTTGGAAAATGATCTGAAAAGGAAGAAGGTTGAAAGCGGCGTCGCAGCTGAAGTTTTAAAGTTGGTTTACGACGAAACTTCTGAGGAAGATTTGATTGACCGCGCAATTGAGAAGCGTCTCCGACTACGTGGACAACCAAAGAATCGAGTTGAGGCGAAGAGCCTGTTTGATCACTTGCTGCGGCAGGGGTTCCCCTTTGAGCTCGTGAGCGAGAAGGTGAGGGCCGCAACGCAGGTAGATGACGAGGACTTCTAGTTAGGTCTCAACATTGGAGCGCGTGCTAAAGTCAAAGATGTCCGATATGCTTGGAATGTGATTATGACTGGTAACGAAATTCGCGAAATCTTTCTGAAATACTTCGAGGACCACGGACACCAACGCGTGCGTTCCTCCCCTCTTCTGCCCGCCAACGATCCGACATTGTTGTTCACTAACGCGGGCATGAATCAGTTTAAGGACGTCTTTCTGGCCAGGGAGAAGCGTGACTATGTACGTGCGACCTCTTCCCAGAAGTGCGTGCGCGCCGGCGGCAAGCACAACGACCTCGATGAAGTCGGAAAGACGGCGCGGCATCACACTTTCTTCGAAATGCTCGGCAATTTTTCGTTTGGCGACTACTTCAAACAAGACGCCATCAAGTTTGCCTGGGACTTGTTGGTTAATATTTTGAAGCTTGACCCGGCCAGGTTGTGGTTCACAGTTTTCGGCGGAGACGAAGAAGTTTCAGCGGACGAAGATGCCGAACGCTTGTGGGAACAGGTCGGGGCGCCACCCAACAGAATTTTGCGCTTTGGTCGCAAAGATAACTTCTGGCAAATGGGAGAAACGGGACCATGCGGTCCGTGTAGTGAAATTCACTACTATATGGGTGACAATCCAGCCGACGCCGAGAATTGCGCAGCCAATGTCAACGGACCAGGCGATACGATCATGGAGATCTGGAATTTGGTCTTCATGCAGTTTGATCGCAGCGAAGTAGAGGGCGGCAAGTACAAACTCGAGCCATTACCGGCTCCGTCAGTTGACACGGGCGCAGGACTCGAACGGCTCGCCGTGGTGCTTCAAGGTGTAAAGTCAAACTATGACACGGATCTGATCCGGCCCATTATTGAGTTCACTGCGAAGCTGGCGGACCGTAATTACGAACCAGAAACTCAAGAAGGCTTTGCAATGCGTGTGATTGCCGATCATGCGCGGGCAACGGCTTTTTCAATCGCGGACGGAATTCTTCCCGGCAACGAAGGGCGCAACTATGTCCTGCGCAAGATCATGCGGCGTGGCATTTATCAGGGTCGCCATACACTGGGTTTCGAAGGTGCATTTTTCCACAAGGTCACGAACTTTGTAGTTGACCTTATGAAGGACACTTATCCCGAACTGGATCTGCAACGGGAGTTCGTCGAGAAGATGGTGAGTCTGGAAGAAGAGCGGTTCGGTTCGACTCTGACGGTGGGATTGAACAAACTAGATGAGCTGTTTGCGTCCACTAAAGGCGCAATGCCCGAATACAAGGCTCTCGCTCGCCTTTACGACACGTTTGGCACTCCCCGGGATCTAATTCGTGTCGGACTTGAAGAGCGTGGGTTTGTAATTGACGAAGCAGAGTTTAACGAATCTTTCGAAAACGCGTTGCAGGAATTGCAGCAAACAGCTGCGCCTGAAAAGTCTCAAGCGAAGGCGAAAACAAATAAGGTTTACGGAGAACTGGCTAGCCGTTTGGGCCGTTCGGAATTCAAAGGTTATGTAACCACCAAGGTCGACGACGCAAAGGTGGTTGCTCTTATTAAGGGCGAGGAAGTCGAAAGTCTCAGTGAAGGTGACGAAGGCGAAGCTGTATTGGATCGGACACCATTCTACGCTGAAAGTGGTGGGCAGGTTGGCGATACAGGAATACTAGTCGGCACAAGCGATCTTTTTGCAATGGTTCAAGACACTTTTTCACCAACCCAGGGTTTGATCGTTCACAAGGTCAAAGTCGAGAAAGGTAAGTTGAATGTTGGCGACGTTGTGTCGGCCCAGGTTGATGTCGAGAAACGGGATGCTACACGGCGCAATCACACCGCAACGCATTTAATGCATGCCGCGCTTCGTGAAGTTCTGGGAACGCATGTCAAACAAGCGGGCTCCGTTGTAGCGCCGACCTATTTGCGTTTTGACTTTTCTCATTATCAGCCTTTGACGGTAACCGAAAAGGAAGAGATTGAGCGGCTGGTGAACTATCACATCCTGAGAAACGAACCGGTGCAAACTGATGAGATGGCCATCGAGGAAGCCATGCGATCAGGAGCGATGGCGCTGTTTGGCGAGAAGTACGGCGAGAAGGTTCGTGTGCTCTCAATCAAGGGCGCGGAAGGGGTCTTTTCTAAGGAACTATGCGGCGGTACGCATGTGCGGGCTACCGGCGACATTGGATTATTCAAGATCACCAGCGACGAGTCTATCGCCTCCGGTGTGCGAAGAATCAGAGCAATTACAGGTGTCGACGCCTATGAACGGTTCCGTGAGGCGGAGGTCATTGTCGACGAGCTCAGCACTGGACTGAGAACCTCTCGTACGGAGTTAGTGACTACCGTTTCCCGCGTGCAGGAGGAGTTGAAAAAGGCACGACGTGAGTCTGAGGAATTGCGCTTGAGAATCGCGAGTGGGGCAGTTGCAACTTCGTCCAATGGCGATGAGTCACGCGAAATCGCGGGAGTGAAAGTATTGGCCCGCGAGGCAAGCGGTCTTGATGCGGCTGCAATGCGACAGCTTTCGGATACGCTCCTCGCTAGAATCAAATCGGGCGTCGTTGTACTGGGACGAAGTAGCGATGGAAAGGTTTCGCTAATAGTTCGCACATCTTCTGATCTGACTGGAAAAGTCCCTGCCGGGCAGGTAATCAAAGAACTCGCTCCAATCGTTGGAGGTCGGGGCGGCGGAAAGTCAGACATGGCTGAAGGAGGCGGCAATCAACCGGATAAACTCAAAGAGGCTTTGCAGCAAAGTTATGGCGTTGTTGAGCGCTTGTTGAGCCAGGCGTAATCGGGTTTTGACTCTAAAGACAAAGCGCGAGTGCAGATGGTGCGCTCGCGCTTTGCTTTCTCGGACACTGACCTATCCGAGGTAGGCTACATGCTCTTCTGCTTTTCAGTCAGCGCAATGTTCATCTTTTCCAAAGTTGGCTTGTTGAGTGTACCCGTAACTTTCAGCCCTTCCGCCTGCTGATACTTTCTTAGACCATCGCGGGTAGCATCATCAAGCTTGCCGAGTTGTTCTCCAGAGTAAAAGCCCCGGGCTTTCAATACCGCTTGGGCCTGGTTAATCTGGTCCTTGTTGGCGCGAAAAACCGGGCCGCGTTTTGCACCTTGTTTCGAACCGGCCTTGTTGTTTGAAGTTGAGGTACCTGTGTTCTGGGCCATCGCTCCAGTTGCAAAGACACAGAGAAGTGGCAAAGTGAGCGTTAGGAATTTCTTCATTTGTTTTCGTCCTTTTGTGAGGCGCGCAGAGCGCGCGGTTAATGGTTGAGTTGTGAGGTACTTCCGAAAAACGCGCCTATCATACTATCGCTGTCAATAGCTCCATTCTTTCAGAAATCGTGTCTGCCGACCCAGCCTAAATGTATGGCCAACAATGTTGGCAATAGTTCAACGCATGTGGTAGCATCCGATCTGGCAGGCGCCCCGTGCTCGTAGTCCCCGCCACACTTGCTCCGAAACTCAACGGTAAAAGACGAAGACATGCGAAAATCCTTGCTCATATCGGCAGTATTGGCAGCTTCGGCTTCATCCCTGCTCGCCCAAAGCCATTCCACCTACCAAGTAGATAATTTCGACCTCGCGAACGCTGTGCAGATTCACACCCCGATCGCGGCGCCAAAGCTAACAGCCAAGGCTGCAAGAAAGCTCACGGCAACTCAGAATTTTACCTATAAGCCACCCGCTGGAGCGCTCATCCAGCTCACCAGCCTGCCTATCAATCCCTCATTGAATGGATTCACTACCGGAAGCGCAGATGTGGACAACTTCATCGTTGAATCAGCCCAGCGTAATTCACTCGATCCGCTCTTGCTGTATTCGATAATGCACCAGGAATCGAGCTTCAAAAAACGCGCTATGTCGTACAAAGGGGCCAGGGGCCTTATGCAGCTAATGCCCGCCACAGCGGTCCGTTTTGGTGTGGCGAACATTTGGGATCCGGAGCAGAACATTGAAGGTGGTGCTCGTTACATGCGCTTCCTTCTCGATTTGTTCTCGGGCGACGTAAGGCTCGCTTTAGCTGGGTACAACGCCGGCGAAGGTGCGGTGTTGAAATACGGCTACCAGGTTCCGCCCTATAGTGAGACGCAGGAATATGTACGCCGCATAGCCCGCCGGTACACACTGATCCACGATCCTTTAGCTGCGGCGAACGCAAGCCAACTCACAAACGGACAATTGGCTGCCGTTCAGCAAAAGAATCCAACGCCATTGAATGTATATGAGCGCAGTGTTTTTATGACACGACTGCCTGATGGACGGCTGCAACTAGTAAGTCAGTAGGCCCCCAAACTCCAACAGCGAGGCGAGGCGGAACCTTTAAAGGTCTCCGCCTCGTTTTGTATTTGCAAGGCTTTCGATGACATACTCATCACATGCATCTTTGCGAACTTGAACGAGGTAAAACCCTATGACTTGTTCCAGGTGTGGAGCATACGTTACCCCTAGCGTCCGCTTTTGTTCGAACTGCGGCGCCCCCACAGGAGATCCTGAATCGACACGAATTGCTCGACTTCAACAAAGAGGACTTGAAAGAAACGTAGATGCGGAGTTGGAACACACTATCTTCACCGTCCGACCCACAATGATCTTCATCAAAGCCGGCTATGCATTAGCGGTCTTGTCTGGCATAGCTTTGGTCTTCCTTCTCGCCACGATTAGCGTGCCGGCCTACATCTCGATTCCACTGGCTTTGGCACTGCTACTGGTACCCGCCTACTACCACATCAAACGAAACATGATTCGCTACACGGCGACTGACTCTAAACTCGAAATCGACACAGGCTTGATAGCTCGCACAACACGGAACATCCCGCTCAGCAAGATTCAGGACGTAACCGTATCTGCCACCATCCCCCAACGTCTAATGGGCTTCGGAGACATACTCGTAGATAACGCAAGTGAATTGGGTGGAACAACAGTTCTGCACAATATAAGCAACCCTCGCCACTATGCAGACCTTCTTTTGCGTGAATTACGACGCTGGCATTAGACTACTCGTAGATGCTGCTAAATTTGCTTTCGGGAACATCAAACTGTCGGCGGTTTCTAATGGGAACCCGCAGCACGCGGTCTAGGAGTCTTGTTTTGCGTTTATCTAAGTTCATAGTTTTGATAGGCCTTTTCATCGGGTTGTCGAACGCAACAGCTGCCGATCAAACTTCCCCCGAATTGTCTCAGCTGTTGCCCGATCGTATAGGCGACTTTCGCCGAATGACGTCCGTCGCTCCTCCTGACTCACTGACAGAGCAGGGAATTCTCTCTGATAGCGCTTCGCCAATCATCGCCGGTCAAGCTAAATATGCTGGAAATCACAACGAAAGCTTTCTGGTTGAAGTTGTTCGTTTTCACCAGGACACTGAGGCCTATTCAATACTCAGCGTAGTAGCCGCGCGCCTCAGGGAAAAACAGCCGACAATAGAGCTTAGTGTTAACCATGGAACTGCAGGCGTTGTTGCTGCTGGTCAGACTGCATTTTTTAAGGGAACTCATTTCGTAAGAGTTACTAGCCTTAGTCGAGGGAGCGATGTGTCGCAAACCCTCAACACATTGACTCGTTCCCTCAGCGAACAGTTTGACGCCGGCGAGGGAAGTGTTCCCGTCCTGCTTAAGCATCTGCCCAATCCCGAAGAGGCTCAAAAGAACGCCGTCTTCTTAACTCGCTTTACTAATCTCCAGCAACTGGCGCCAGAACAATCAGTTCTGACCGCCGTGGAAGCTAGGGGAGATGCGGATGCTGCATTTGCGACCATCGGCTCCAGCAGGATACTAATAGTAGAATTCAACACACCTCAGCTTGCAGCCGAGAACGATCAACGGATCGTGTCCAGGATTCAGGAACTCTGGAAACTCGGACAATTGGCCCCAACCGCCTACCGCCGAGTCGGTAACTATTCAGTTTTCGTGTTCGACTCTCCTGACGAGCAAACCGCTAAACAGCTTATTGATCAGGTGAAATATGAGCAGGTCGTGCAGTGGTTAGGAGAAAACCCTTACATTTACAAAGAAGCTGAACAGCGATACATCGATACGACATTGGGCGTTTTCGTCGCAGTAGTGAAGGCTTCAGGCTATGCGTTGATTGCTTGTGTAGGCATCGGCGGACTACTCGGGGCCCTGCTGTTTACGCGTCGCCGTGCGCAGCAGAGAGAGGTCGAAGCGTTTTCCGACGCTGGCGGCATGCTTCGACTTAACCTCGATGAACTCACTCCTCAGACTGATCCCGCCCGCCTGCTCAGAGATCGAAACTAGCCGGACCTCGAACCCCTTTGTCTTCGCATCTGTTCAGGGAGAGGGTTTGCAAATAAAAAAGCGCGGGAGACACTGAGTCTTCCGCGCCCTTCTATTAAAACCGGTCAAAAAAATTGCGGGCTGCTGATTTTTCCTGGGGGGCTCCCCCAAGCCCCGTCAAGACGTCGATCAGCAGCTCCGCTATTATTGCTCTTCAACTGCGTTCACAAGCGCCACTCCGTTCCCCCAAAAGAGTCAAACGCCTGCTTCCAATATCTGTGAGAAGATGCCTCCCCCAAAGCCTCTACTCACCGCAGTTTTCTGAGCCTGACCCGATTTACCCTTATCTACCCTTCTTGTTCTGGTTCCCTATTTGGCAACGTCCGTGCCATTTCTTCCCCGCAATAGGACAAGCGCGCCTTTTGCTGAGAAACCGGCCATATTGCCGTATCACAAACGAATCAAACCGACCAGGTTTTTCGGCCAAAATCGTACACGTTCGATACAGATTAGGGATACATACGGACGATAATCGCTCGCTGTTTTATGGAAGATTATCAACAAACTCGTCGATCTCGGCGAAGGTATTGTAAAAGTGGGGTGCGATTCGAAGGCGATCGCCTCGAGGCGCGGTGATGATGTTCCTTGCTTTTAGGTGAGCATAAAGGGCCATCGGCGTTAGACCACGTCGATTTCTGATGCAGACAATCTGCGATTTCTCCGCTGCCAAGCGCGAACTTGCTACTTCGTACGCCGTCGAACTTAGACGCTCACACAAATAGTCAGTCAATTGTTCGAGATATTGGGCGATGTTGTGAATCCCAGTCCGCGTCAATAGTTCTAAGCTTGCTTCAAAACCGTGCAACAAGGCCATCGGTCCCGTGCCGGTTTCCCATGCAAGCGCACCTCGATTCCAGCCCTGTTCGAAGTTATCGTAATCCTCTGGGTTTGGAACACTGATCCACCCTACCAAAGTCGGCTGAATTCGCTCGCGAGCTCGATCGGAAAGGTAAAGAAACCCGACGCCTTCCGGAGTCAGCAGCCATTTATGGGCGCCACCCGCCACAACGTCGACCAACTGAGCCTCGACATCAGTCGGTATGACGCCCAGCGCCTGAATTATGTCGACGACGAGCAATGCATCGTGTTGGCGAGCCACGCGACCCACTTGTTCGAGATCCGTGCGAAAGCCCGATGCAAATTGAACGTGACTGATCGTGACTACGCGAGTCTTTTCATCAATAAGATTCTTAAGCTCTTCAGTATCGACACGCCCCTCGCGTTCGTTGCACATTCGCAGCTCGACGCCGAGCGTGTCCCGAATGCGCAACCATGGGTAAATATTCGATGGGAACTCCCCACGGAAGGTAACGATATTGTCGCCGGGGCGCCAGTTGAGGCCGTTGGCCACAGTCGAAAGGCCATCGGAAGTGTTTCGCACAAACGCGACCTGTTCTGCCCTGGCCCCGAGAAAATTTGCGAGTAGCTCACGGGTGTTCTCTTTAACACCCAACCATCTTCGAAAGTTGATAGAACCGTTTTCGTTGACATCTTTTAGCTGCGCCTGGACCGCTTGAACTGTGGTGATAGGTGGAGGAGAGACCGCCGCGTGATTCAAATAAATCGCGCGCTGAGTAATCGGAAAGAGCGCGCGTAACTCAGGTGTCATGAAACTAAGTTCCTTGCATGTTATGGCGCGAAAGGCCGGCCGTAGAACTCTTTGTACAGCCAACCAAGGACGCGTGCTTCTGCGGTACAGAGAGTCTCAATCCAGCAATTCAGAAGGAATTCGGTTCTGCCTAACTGGAACGGGATCTTCTCCGCCTGCTTCACAATTGATCCGCCGCCACGCAAGTCGAGTTTGTACGCCTCTGCCGTAGCTTCATTGGCCTTGGAGGCACTATCCAGTGCACTCAGCAACTGGCCTATCCAGGCGTGAAGGTCACGCTCAGCGGAATTGTCAGCGAGGGCCTGAATGATTCCTATCGCCAACCGATCCTCCGCTTTTTTAAAGACAAAGACCTCTTCGCCCTGCGATTTGCTCTGCTGTTGCTTCCACTGGAAGACCTCTTCCACCGCCGGATGCTTAATAATCGCGACGCGCTGATCGTAATTTAGAAACCATTCAATCACGTCTGGTACGGAGTCGACGTCAATGTGCCCCGTGTCATCACGGCGCAGCGGCGGAACATTAATCATTTCTTGACTGCTCATTCGAGCGAATCCCGTTTCGTCGACAATCCAGCACGCCTACTTAATCAACTAAAGTACGTAATGAAAACGAAGCACGAATCTCCCCCACGATTTCTCCGCGTCGATTTCGCACAGGAAAAAACGCATAGCGGGCCACAGCCTCCAGCGATTCGTCACGGAGAAGCGACAATTGATGCAATGCCTCGATCACGACCGTTGGGCGCGCTCTGTGATCATCGCCATCTTCGATTTTCAGCGCGAGCCCTAAACCTCTGGGCCACTCCTCGCACGGAAGGATGGCGGCCGTATAGACGCCTTCAGCGCCTACTTTTGAAATGACACGCCCCGGAGCCGCACGCATTATTTCCGTGTCAAGTCGGTTCGAGGTGCCACCGATCAATTCTGGATAAGCGCTCATAACTCGGACGATACGTTTGCACGCATCGCGTGTGGCTTGATCAAATTCCATCAAAGGTGAGACCAACCGCGCGTAGGCCATGGCCATTGCCCTCACAGTAATTCCGAATACCGGAACCCCACATCCGTCCACGCCGACCGACAAGTCCTCCACCGCGATTCCGGAGAACTGCGATACGACATCAGCGATTGCAAGTTGAACAGGATTTTCCGCGCTATCGTAGTTATCCGTCGGTGCGCCCAGATGCCTGGCAAGCGCGAGCATTCCCGCATGTTTTCCGGAGCAGTTATTCTGCAGCACATTCGGTTGTTCGCCCCGATCACGCAGCCCTTGTGCTACTTCGGGACTGAAAGGTTCATGAATGCCACATCTAAGGGCCTCAGGACCCAAGCCAATCTTTCTCAGCATCGAGGCCGCCAGTGCTGTATGGATAGGTTCGCCGCTGTGCGAAGCGCAAGCCAACGCAATTTCCTGGTCGGTAAATTCAAACCGATCGGCAGCGCCGGAGACGAGCAGCGGCAAAGTTTGGAACGGCTTGGCGGAAGATCTGAGAAACGTAACGTTGAGCGGGGCACCTAAGTACGAAACTACGTTTCCATCAGGCTCAACGGCGGCGATGTGTCCACGGTGTCGTGACTCGGTGATTGCTCCTCTTCTTACTTCGACGAGGGGCTCGGCAATTGGAATCTGTTGACTGGGATCGATGGCAGGTTGATGCGAACTCATCTAAAAGTTGCAACCTTTACAGTTGACGTTGATTGAATTTCGGAGAACGAATCTTAACATGTAATTTACGGACTAGCGTTAGAGGCGCTGTCGGCGAGAATCCTGATTCAAGAAAAAAAGGCAAAGGTAAGATACCTTTGCCTTCCTTTTTATACTTGAGCTGAGGACTATTTCTTTACTGCGTGTGCTGCCCGCCTTTTACCGCCAAGACTCAGCACCGTTAGTTTCACCATACGACGTCCGAAACTCATCGCTTCACGCGAAGTGGGCGTCCATATATCAATTCTTCTTCCACGAACTGAGCCACCAGTATCGGCAACCAAATATTCACCACTATAGGCACCAGCCTCGAGTCTGACGCGAGATCCCAAAGGCAATACACGAGGATCCGCTGCGATCAAACCCTTGCTAACTTGTCGACCGCTGGCAGTGCGGCCTCTCAAACTGTAGGCGGTCGCGACGTACGAAGTCGGTGGCACAACAAACGTTGCTTCCCCTGGGGTAGCTATGGCCTTGCCCAAGTCTCCCTCAGATACACCATCTCGCCCAATGGAAGCAGCCGCTTCGGCTTTGGACTGGGATTGATTTGTTACTAGTGGTTGAGGCCGGGTCGGAAGAGTTTCCGCTGAGAGTGCTCGGGCGGAAAATACTAAAGAACAACTTAGAAGCGCGGCAAAAATCAACGCACTTCCGCCAAAAGTAGGGTTAACTTTCAATTCGGGTCTCCTGTCCGAGGCTATTGTTTACCCTTCAGCGTCCTGCGCGAGTCCGTTCTTTCCTATGACTCGTCCCCTGGCTCTAGGAGTCTGATATAAGTCAGCCGAGGTTGGGGGCTTGCATCCTTGATGCGGTGCGCTGAAAGAATGAATCTAACTAAGGAAAAAAAACGAGTATTAAGCTCGCTTTTCCAAGGAGGCTAGCACAGCGATCCAGGAGTGTCTAGCTTGGGATGGCGTCGATTTTTGTGAGATAAATTCCAGTTTTAGAGTAAGTAGTGCAATATAGTGACTTAGCGGACCGTATTTTTTCTTATATTTCGATGACAGAACTTCTCCGACTCGTTCCGCCGGAAAACCCGGGCGATCCATCCTCTTTCGCCAACCTGCACAACTGTTAAAGTGCCAGAAAGTTCTCGACTATTTGCCGTCCTTGCGAATGCTCTTCATCAAACAGTTCGGGATGGAATTGTACGCCGTAAACGCGACGACCTTTCTGTTGCATTGCCTGGATTTTGCACGTTTCATTTGAGGCTGTTTGACGGAATCCATCGGGCAACTGCTTAATCTCATCGCAGTGCGAATGCCAGACGATCACCTTGGAAGGCAGTCCTTTGAACAGGCCCTCGCCTGTATTGTGGACTGGAAAGAACCCGCGTTCGCGTTTCGCTCCGTTGTAACCCTCGCCTCGCTCGAGTCGTTCCATCAAACCTACTTCCGCCCCATAGGCGAGAGCTATCTGCTGATGACCACCACAGACGCCAAGAATTGGCTGACTCACCTGTTTGATCACATCGAAGACTCCTTCCAGAGATTGGGGTGAGTAGTTATCCCAGGGATGACTTTGACCACTGAGAATTATGTGCGACGGACGCAAGCGGCGAACTCGCTCGAGGGAAACGCTATGGAAGGGTTCGGTGAGTATTTCCAAGCCGGGAATCAAGCGGCCAAGGACGGCACGCAGTTCGCGCGGGCTTGCGCCCTGACCATCAATAGTGTTGTCGACTAAGTAAACGAGCAAGGTTACTTCAAACAGTAAAGCTTCCCGTTGAAAGCGCCTATATAAATTCGACCCGACAAAATCGCGGGCGTCGCGTTGATATTATCACCAATCTTCAATTCGCTAATCAGGTTGCCATTTTCCGCGGACAATGTGTGGACCCATCCAGCCTTATCGCCAAACACCAGTCGGCCATCAACTAGTGGCGACGTGCCCCAGATAGGTCCTCGAGCTCGGTAGCGCCAAACAAGTTCACCTTTGTCAGCGGTCAAGCAATGGAGATAGCCGTTATTTGACCCTATGTGAACTCTTCCGTTAGCTACCACAGGACTGGCCCAGATGCCGTTGCGGTCCTTTCCAATACCACCCTTGGTTCTGTACTTCCAAACCAGTTCACCATTCGCCTGACGAAAGCAATAGATGTAACCATTCTCCGCTGCCGTATAAACCAACCCATAGGATACGGCGGGGGTTGAATCCGAGTCGGCGCCCATCTGCGCTTTCCACACTGTGGAGCCGTCGTCGAGATTCAGGCAGTACAACTCGCCGCGCTCGGTGCCGATGTAAGCGCGTCCATTAAGAACGGAAAAACTTCCTTCCATCGAACCAAGCCACTCGGTCTTATAGATGAGGGCACCATTGTCGAGGTTCAGACAGTAGAAGAAGCCATCCTCACCACCGAAGTAAACTCGGCGATCAATTACAGCCGCCGAGCAATCAACCTCGAAACCGGTCTTGAATTTCCAGATAAGAGTCCCGTCACGCGCATTAATGCAATAGATGTAATGGTCGAGGCCACTGGCGATCAGTCGATCTCCTGCGATCGTAGGGGTGGCCTTAAGGCTATCTTCAGTTTTGAAACTCCACACCAAACGCCCGTCTCGCACATCGAGACAGTAGAGATAGCCGTCGGCCGATCCAAAATAAACATGCTTTTCGTCGACGGAGGGCTGCCCTGGCCAGCTCGAACCACCCCACGGCTCTTCGTGCAGCCGTCCCGTAGTAAATTCAGTTTCAAACTCCCAAACCACTTGTAACGGGCCTTCGGACCATGGTCCAGTACCATAGAAATTCCGAGATGGGTTACCCAACCACATCGAAATAGTCGGTGGCCTTGGCGGCAATGGAGCTTTGGCTTCGGTTTTGGTGATTACTTTCCCGCCGCAAGCAGGAATCAGCCAAAGGACGGCGAAAAGTGGAAGAATCGAAGGGAGTTTTGAAGTACCCAGCAGTGTGTGCGTCAGTCGGGGCAAGTCCATGCGGCGACCTAATCGAAGACTTTTCAAGCCAGCCATTCGGCGCTATAGACTACTTCAGCGCTCCCAGTAATCACAACCTCATTGTCCTTGCGCCAGCTTATTTGCACCTCTCCGCCTTCCATTATGACTCGGACATCGCGATCAGTCTTATCGTTTACCATTGCCGCAACGGCGCCGGCGCATGAACACGTGCCTGAAGCGCTTGTTTCACCGACGCCGCGTTCCCAAATACGCAACTCAATTACTCTTCTCTCAGCGACGCGAACGAAGACGACGTTCGTGCGGTCGGGAAATTGAGGATGGTTCTCGATTGCTTTTCCAATTCGACGCCAATCCAGCGAGTCAAAGTCGTCGACGAAAATACAACAATTGGGATTTCCTATCTGCATCGCCGTAACGAGAAAACTCTCGCCATTAACCTTCAATGGATATCCGATAACCTTATCGAGAGGTGGCGATGTCGAGATCGGTATCGTTTGACTATCAAACTTAGGTTGGCCCAATTCTGACTCAAATACAAACTTGCCTGGTCCAGTTTGCTCGCGAAGGAAGTACCGCTTTAGTCCACTTCGCGTGTTGAGTCGGAGTATGTCTTGAGTCCAAAGTCCAGTGTAGTAGAGATACGCAACGGCACAACGAGTTCCATTTCCAGAAAGCGCGGCTTCGCTACCATCGGGGTTGAATATTCGACAGTTGAAGTCGGCAGAATCTGTGTCAGATCTTCCGATTATCGAGATACCATCACCGCCGGCACCGTAATGCCTGTCGCAGATTCTCCGGGCAAATTCGCCGAGCTCAGTCACTCCAGCTAGTTGCTCCGATTCAATAACAAGATAGTCATTTCCCAGTCCGTGGAACTTCGTGAATCGTCGTGGCATTTGATGTCATTATCCAGCTTGCGCAAACAACTTCTTCAAACGTGCGATTTCAGCTGACAAAGGGGGTCTCCTTTGGTCTAGAGTCGAAAGATAGCCGGCATGAGGACGACAAACTCAAGAATAGCGGAATTTGTCATTGCGACTTACCTGTAAACGACGCCAACAAGACGGCGATAGGATCGATGCACGCCGTCCGAGGGTCAACTTCTGACGGATAGTTGTTGACCATGATTGCAAAGGCGAGCCTCTCACCTGCAGCAGTTGTGACATAGCCACTCAAACTCGCAGCCGAACTCAATGAACCGGTCTTTGCACGAACGTTGTTTTCGGCAGGTGTGCCACGCATGCGATTTCGCAATGTACCGTCGACGCCGGCAATTGGCAGAGCGTCGCGAAAGACGTTCGAGTAACGATGCTTGCTCATGAACGTCAACAATTGGACCGAAGCATCTGCAGTAATCATGTCGTTGCGAGAAAGTCCAGAGCCATCGTCAAGTACGAGCGATTCGGGTCTGATGCCGGCTGTCCTCAGGAAAGACTTAACGGCCTCCAGTCCGAGACTCTCCGAAGTTTGAGTATTGTTTCCTATTGTCGCGTCTGGCGGCATTACTTTGCCAAGGGTTCGCAGAATAAGTTCGGTGTAGAGGTTCTGGCTTGGCTTCAGTGTTTGGGAGGCAATGAGGTTGAACGTCGGGGATTGCTGCGTCGCAATTTCAACAAGCGAACCCTTCGGATTAATCGTCAGACTAGTTTGCGCATAAACATTAGGTGGGTCGTAAGTGCGGCCACTGGTTTGCGCCTCCAGTGTTCGAGACTGACCAGTAATCGTGACACCACGTTGCGCTAACGATGTACGCAACAGGTAAATAAACAACTTCGCTGGATGCGAAATTCCTATTCCCCCGGTGTAGCCTCTATCGTCGATGGGGATGCTACCGGTGATGGTAATTGTATTCTCAGCTAAACCGCGGTAAACGGAGATTTCTCTTCGGCTGCCTTTCGGAACTGTCGTGACTCTATTGGAGATCGTCAACAGCGGATCTGGCGGCCCTGTAATAACAGAGGCTTGCTGGCCAACTGCCGGCCCTGGCTTGACAAAAAGATCGAGAGCGTTGTCGTTTACTGTCAGCGAAGTTATTTCAGCTCCGTAATACCACGTCAGGTCTTCCCATTCCCAACCAGCCCCATATTTTGGTCCAACAAAGTAGCTTTCATCCCCAACCAGATCACCCTCAACGCGTTTCACGCCGGCGGCCACAATCTGCGATGCGAGGTCATTGATGCCTTTAAAGTAGTCGCCATTATTGAAGCGGGCGGCAAGCGACGGATCACCTCGTCCGTACACGGTCAAGTCGCCACGTATGACGCCCGAAGCGTCTGGTCGAGCTGGTGCGTAAATTGAGGTGGTGAAGCGATAATCAGGTGAGAGGCGATCAAGCGCGGCTGCAACCGTATAAATCTTCATGTTTGAAGCCGGCCGTAAGAGCTTCGCCGCATTTTCTTCAAAAAGGACGCGTCCCGTTTCCAACGATGTTACCTTCACACTAACCATCGCCGGCGCTAACTCAGCCTTTTGCAATATCTCCGAGATTCTGTTTCGCAGTTCAGCAACTGTTTTTGCCGGCGTTGCTGTTTTCGGTTGAACTGCTGCTGACGGTGAAGCTTGCTCGACAGGCAACTGACTTGCAGCTGGAGATTCAGTCGGAATTGGAGTCGGACTCGGTTGCGCCCGCACCTCAGTCGCAGGCGATTTCTGAGTGCTGTCTGTACGACGCTCGCGTTGCGCATTCACCAAAGCGCCGGACGGAAGTCCAATTGATATGGCAAACGACAGGAGGATAAGAAGAGCGAGTGATTCGTATCGTGTTCGGATCATCATTTATTACGGGCGTTGTTAGTTAGTTTTTGTCCGGGTCTATTAATCACCATCGGCAGTTTTCATGCCTGACCTGGCCGGGCGTACGGTGTTCATTAATTCGACAAACTCAGGGTCGTCGCGCAATGCCGCCCAGTTCGGATCACTTTCAAAACAGGGGCGATTTGCATTGCCGAGCGCAATTGATCGTGCGAGCCATTCAAACGCTTCGCGATGGAGTCCTTCTAACGCATACACCGAAGCAATGGAGTAGCTAATGTCGGCGTCGACCTCGCCGTTTCGTTTTACATCAGAACTGATTTGAGCAAGCGCTTCGTCATGCTTTCCCTGCGCGCTGAGAAACATCGCCATAAATGGACGTATGCCATGCATGTGAGGATGTTTGTCAACAACGTCTTTCATCAATTCGGCCGCAGCATCCGTTTGACCTGTGTAGTACAAGGCAAGCGCCCGAAATGTCCGCACAAGTGGATTGTCGGGCTCGCCGGCATTGTCGAGTTGACGAAAGGTCTCGTCGAAGTGGCCCATGTACATATGGACCAGGGCTCGACTGTAGCTGGCAACAACGTGAGCGGCCGGATCCAAACGAACCAGGCGATCATAACTTCGTAGAGCGCGGCCATATTCGCCATCGAGCCGGTGCAGCATCGCATTTACAAAATGTACGACCGGTTCGTTTGGAGCTTCTCTTCGCGCACGAGATACCTCATCACGAGCTTTTTGTTTTTGACCGCGCCATAGGTAAACAAACACCATGAGCATTCGCGCTTCGAAGATATTCGGATCGATAGCGAGTGCTTTCTTGAAGGCAACCTCCGCACGCTCATAGTCTTCAGCACCGCCAAACCCTTTGAACACGCGGTTCACGTACGAAGCTCCGAGTCCGTCGTATGCAAGAGCGAAATTGGGATCGATTTCAATCGCCCGGTCGAAATGTTTGATCGCGCCAGCGCAATCCTCCGGTGACACTGTCCGAAAAATGAAGCGAGCAAACAGATCGCGACCTCGCAGGTACTGTTCATAGGCAGCGGGATGTTGCGTAGCTGCCTTGGTGATGCCGACTTGTTCCGAAGGACTGAGCTCAACTCGCAACCCTTCTACGATTCGTTGGGCAATCGTGTCCTGGAGAGCGATGATGTCTGACGAAGCTGTATCTACTCGATCACTCCAGAGTATTGCGCCGGAAGCCACGTCCAACAGTTGCGCCGTCACTCGAAAGTTCTCTCCTGAGTGGATGAACCCCGCGGTCAAAACGGCGTTGACGTTAAGTTCGTGGCCTACTTCCCTTGGATCTATGACCTGCCCCTGATACTTCGCAATTACCGACGAAGGACGTACCACCAGCGAACGGACGCGTGCCAGTTCCGTTATGACTGCGTCAGCTAATGAAAACTCGTAAAAACTCGTCGCCTGGTCATTGCCCAAATTCCGAAACGGAAGTATCGCAAGGCTCTTCTTATCTTGATCAGCTACGGTCGTAAATGGTGTCTCGTGAATTCCCTGCTTAGTGGGGCTACTTATGTTGGGAGCTGTCGTCGGAGCCTCGCTTTTCGTAATCGACTTCAGCCACCGAACCGCGCGTGACACGGGATTCGCTCCCGCAAGATAACGTGGCGGTTCGGGTGTCAGACTTTGAAATTCGCCACCGCTTTGGTCTACCTCCTTCAAAACCTGCCTTAACTCGTTACGGAAGTCTTCCATGTTTTGGAAACGATCTTTGGGTTCCTTTGCAAGCGCGCGATCGAGGATCTGTTGCAGGCGAGGAGGAATTGCGCTGGAACGCAATTCGGCAATAGGTTTTGGTGGGTCGTGAAGTACTGCATGACGGACGTCAATTGTGGTCTTGCCCTGAAAGGGCCACGTACCAGTCAGCATTTCGTAAAGCAAGACCCCTAGAGAGAAAATATCGGCTCGTTTGTCCACTCGATCGCCACGCGCCTGCTCAGGTGCGGCGTAAGTTGCGGTGCCATATGGAACGCCAACTTCAGTCAATTCAGTGCGGTGGATCCCGCTTGTTGCGGCTTCGGTATCATCCAGGAGTTTGGCCAATCCAAAATCGAGTACTTTTACCTGTCCCGAAGGACTGACCATTACGTTACCTGATTTGATGTCTCGATGAATGATTCCGCGGTTATGAGCAGCGGCTAACGCATCTGCCACTTGCAACCCAATCAACAACGCCGTTTTCAACTCGAGGGGCCGGCCAGCGACGAGTTGCCGGACGTTCTTGCCCTCGACGTGTTGCATCGCAATGAAGTGAACGCCATCGACCTCGTCGAGATCGAATATCGTGCAGATGTTCGGGTGATCAAGCGATGACGCCAAACGAGCTTCTCGCTCAAAACGTTTCAGGTTTGCTTCTTTTGCAGTAAGTTCAGGAGGCAAGACCTTAATTACAATAGTGCGACCCAGTTTGGTGTCAGTAGCCTTGTAGACCGCGCCTTGACCTCCGACGCCGAGCTTTTCCGTAATGCGATAATTGCGAAGGGTCTTGCCGATCATTCTTGTCGGACCTTAGCAGGCCATCATGAGATTCGTTGTTTCTTAACTGTTTTATCTTCGCATTTGTGCGCTACTCGTCAAACGTGGCCATTAACTCAGCCGCAGTCGCTGTTGCTGTGCCTACCTTTCCCACAACGATTCCTGCAGCGTGGTTCGCGAATGCGGCCGCTTCAATCATGGATGCGCCTGAGGCCAACGCTGCGGCCAGCGCAGCAATAACTGTGTCTCCAGCTCCAGTAACGTCATAGACCTCGCGGGCTGCTGTTTTGACATAAACAGGACGACCGTCCGTCTCCAACAACATCATTCCACGATCCCCACGCGTTATGAGCACGGCATCGCATCCGAGCTTTTCTCGAATCACCTTCGCCGCCTGATGGGAACCGTCATCCGAATGGTCTTCAGTGTCACTCATTCGGAGCGCTTCAAGATGATTTGGTGTAACTAATGTGGCTGGGCGATAGGAGTTGAAATTACGCAGTTTGGGATCGATCAATACCGGCACGCGCTCGTAAGCGATTGGTAGAATTTCGCGGAGTATTCGAGGCGTTACCACGCCTTTATCGTAATCGCTAACAACAAAAGCATGAGCGCACTTCAGCACTTCTTTCAGACGTGCAATGATCTGTTCTTCGATTCGGGCACTCACTGGATCGCGCAACTCGCGATCGGCACGGACCACCAACTGGTTATGCGCTACTATTCGCGTCTTCGTTGTCGACGGACGCAGCTCATCGACAATCAGATTGTCGTCGCCTTGCGTTACCGAATCGCCAAGCTCGCGCAACCCAACCCGTATGCGATCACCTCCTGGGTCCTTCCCAACAACACCCACGACCGAACCTCCGGTGCCAAGTGCAATCAGATTGGCCATTACATTCGCTGCACCACCAAGATGAACGGTCTCACGACGAACATCAACGACAGGAACCGGCGCCTCTGGAGAAATCCGCGTGACGTCGCCCCAAACAAATTCATCGAGCATCACATCACCTAGAACGACGATACTACGATCCGGGAGTGCACGTAAGATTTCGCCGGCACGAGTTTTGGTTAGATAGGTCATTTGGTTTTCGGTTTTTATCCTTTGGCCGCGGTCCTCATGAGTTGACGAGTTGAGAGGTCGATTACATCGGCAATTGCAAATCGGCAACTAGCAATCTCCAATCACCTTAGCACGCGATCTATCGCTGCCGTTACACGTGACACGGGAACTCGCAGAATGCACTCTGGCTGAGGAAACTTCTCACAAAAGTAACCATGACAAGGTTGGCAAGGCATTTCTTCGAATACAACTTCAGCGGCAGCACGGTTCCATGGGCGCCAATGAGCGATATTTGATGATCCAAAGATCACTACGGATGGACTTCCAACTGCAGCGGCGATATGAGCTATGCCACTGTCGTTGCCGACGAAGAGTTGTGAACGCGCGGCCAGTGCAATTACCTCTGCCAGAGAGAGATACATCACTACAACACGCACTGACGCTTCGGAGACTAGATCCTCGAGCACCTGATTTTCGTTCGGAGCAGCTATAGCGACAGACGCAAATCCTTTGTCAGCCAAAAACTCAACAACTCGCGCGAAATTCTCTACAGCCCATTGCTTGGTCGCAAAAGCTGCTACCGGATGAATCATCGCAATCTTTCGGCCCTCCAAGCCCGCATCCGCGAGGTTTGCGCTAATTGCAGCTGAGGCTTCGGAAGCGACAGCTAGTTGTGTTCGTGGTCGATCCGAGACTGGTACACCGGTCCAGCCGAGTAAGGCGAGTTGCTGTTCCACGGAGTGAGTTTTCTGTTGCCCCCAAAGCAACAATGGAGATGGTGCTTGATGATTGTAGAGTTGGGCATATTGGTACGTCTTGAATCCGACGCGGTGGCGCGCGCCGCTGGCACGGGTAAGTAAAGTAGCGGTGGTGCCTCCGTGAAGGTTATAGACAACATCGTAACCCCTGGCTCGGATTTCTCGGGCCACGCGCGCGCGTGCAGCTAGTCCGCCGCGTTCGACCACTACAACCTTGTTGACCGAAGGATGATCTGTGAGCAAAGGGGCGACCCAGTCTTCAAGAAGAATGTCGATCTCTACGTTAGGCAGAAATCGCTTCAGCGCCAAAAGTGAAGGCGTCGCCAAAACGGTATCGCCAATCGATCGCAGGCGAACCAACAGAACCTTTCGCACTTCTCGCCAATCCCAGCGAGCCGGCGCGAGGGGTTGCGGCGCATCTTCACCCTGCAATCTGAACATTGCGTTTGTTTCAATCCCGCGTAGTTGCGGAGAAGACTGGACTATGTCGCGCAAGCGGTTCATCGGATCAATCTTCGATGGTCGCTTCGTCGATAAGCATTACCGGAATATCGTCACGAATCGGATAAACTCGCTTACATTCGACACATTTCAGGGCGTCACCCTCCGGCTTAAGTTCAACCTTCGCCTTGCAAGCCGGACAGGCGAGTATCTCCAAAAGTTCCTGACTGATTGCCATGGACATGACCTTTCTATGCGGGATATACCAAAGCTTACCACAAGCAGCGATAGGCGGCAGGAGCAGACGGCATGAAGACAATCATTTGCCATATGACATTTGAACTTTTTCATTTTTCATTCGGGAACGTGGAGGACTAGCGCACTTTAAGAGCGTGGCCGGCTAACGGTAGTCGGATTGTAGTAGGACTGACGGGCTCGTAAACGAATTCTCTTCCAAGAAAGTACATGTACATGAAGGCAAAAATGACAAATGAAAAATAATGAAAATGTCAAATGTCATATGGCAAATGATTGTTTTTCGCTCATGCTCTCTACCGCGCGGTCATCATCATTCGCATGCCGTACTTCGGTCGTAATGTAATGAGTGGTTTTAGTGCCACCGGATGATGTGGAACAAGACGCATGTTCCATCGTTGGGCCAAGGTCGCAATCAATAGGATCCCTTCCATCCAAGCAAAACCCTCACCTATACACCTTCGTGGACCGCCGCCAAACGGGAAGTACGAAAACTGTGGCCGCGACTCACGCTCCTCTGGAGTCCAACGTTCAGGATTGAATGTAAGTGGAGACTTGAAATAACGCTCGTCGCGGTGCATCACATACTGGCTGACAATCACGAGTGATTTCTTGGGAACAAAGTAACCGCCAATCTCGCAATCGACCGCCGCTAATCGGCCCACCGCCCACGCTGGTGGGTAAAGCCGCATCGATTCGGCCAGAACCATTTCTGTGTAACACAGTTGAGCGACGTCGGCGAATGAAGGAGTGCGTCCGCCAAGTACTCTATCAAGCTCGACATGGAGCTTATGCTCGACCTCTGGATGTTGCGACAAAAGGTACCACGTCCAGGTTAACGCATTTGCGGTAGTTTCATGACCAGCAAGGAAGATCGTAATCATCTCGTCCCTTAGTTGCTGGTCTGTCATGCGTCCGCCATCGCCCTCTTCGTCCTGAGCAAGCAAAAGCATCGAAAGCAAATCACCATGATCGAGACCACCTTGTCTCCTGTCTTCAATCAAACGAAAGATGATGCGATCAAGCCTGGCTCTCGCATTATCAAACCGTCGCAGTTGTGGCAGTGGCAATTTTGAAAGCAGCTCGAAGAACGGCATGGTAAGCGTGTCGAAGAGTTCCATCACTACGCTCATCGCCTCACCAACTTCTCCAGAGTCCGATTCAACGTCAGCGTCGAAGAGTGTCTTTCCGACTATGGCGAGCGTGAGACGCATCATCTCTTCAGACATATCGAGCGTTTCTCCATCAACCCAGCGCTCGCTCATGCGACTCGCATAGTCACTCATTATTTGTGCGTAGGAGGCGATTCGCTGTCGATGAAAAGCGGGTTGAGATAGTCTGCGCTGTCGCCGGTGAAAATCGCCCTCACTAGTCAGCAGGCCTTCGCCTAGCAGACGCTTCGCTCGTTGAAGTACGAGACCTTTGGTAAAGCTCTGGTTGTTAGTTACCAGGACGTCTTTGATTAAGTCGGGATGGTTGAGAAAGTAGGCTTCTTGCGGTCCGATTTTGAAGTACGCGATGTCGCCATAATTTTTGGCCAGATTCTGGAAATAAGGTAGCGGCCCGCGACGATAAGCCAGCAGGCCGCCAAACGGCACGGAACGTTTGGGACCGGGGGGATAGGAACGATTTGTTACCCTTGTCTTCATGAGCCTGTGGGATATGCCTCACCTAGAAAGCGCTTTATTCCAACGTTGAGATCCGTATCAGCTTTTATCTGTATCACACGACAAACTAAAGTTTATCGGACATCGCTTCGCTTGATCGATGAACGTCACTGTGTTAGTGATTTGAATCGAAATCAACATTGACGTCAAACAACTCTATGACAGTATTATCGGCAGCGAAATGCTGTCACATTAGCAGGCGTCAATGTAGTGACAACATTACGACCGACGGCTCAGTTAGTAGCTAAGAACAAAGCACAAAGCTCCAAGCACTATTTTCATGTCACTCGAATTCGCACTGCAATATTCCTGCCCGCTTCGGGCAAATTATTCTGAGAAACACCTGCGTGAGTGGGGACGTTTGAGCAGCCTGCATGCGAAGCTCACGACTGGCGATGCCAGCGCGCCGTCCTTCGACAAGCTTCAATGGGTGGAAAATGCCAGCGCTGAAATCGAGCGCATGCACAGAGCTACGACGATCTGTGCCCACTGCCCGGCGTGCCTTCCTCTGGATGCTGCTGGCGAAGGCGAAGCGGTGGGTTGTTTGGGCAGAATCAATTACCCGGTGGAAGCGCAGTTTGAAAAGTTTCTCGCCGATCGAGTTCAACTGTCGCTGGACACACTAGACAAAGAAGATCAGCCCAGACTTCTCCGCATACTTATCGATCCAGAGTCTCCGTTCGACGGTGAGGCAACGAAAGAGTTGCGACGAGTGGTTACCGAAAATGGATTGCGGTTCTTCGAGTTGCGTGTTCCGATAGTGTTGACTCGTGAGGCTTCACGATTGTCGACAGATAATGTTTTCGATTTGCTTGCGGGCTTTCGATCCGAAGATAGTGACTCGACCTCTTACACGCGCGAGTTGCCCTTCGAAGCGAGCGCTGACTATTACGACTTCCTTGATCTACTTTTACGCAGCGAATTGACTCAGTCAGAAATCGCGCGACTCACAGCTCGCAGTAGAAACTACACTCAGTTTCTTCGGCTCCTCACTGCAATTGAAAAAGCCGAAGCACTCAACACAAGGGTGTTGATTGACTGACGACTACTGGTTTTTTTGAAGGTACAAACTCGCTATTTCAAGCCGTGCAACACCTCGCACTTCCTTGTTCTAAAGCCGTCGGCCAAGTTGGCGAGGTTTTCAAACTCGTTAGTTAGGATCAGGAGAGAAACTAGCTTCATGGATTTCCGCGTCCGGAGACTCGTTATTGCTTGCGCTCATCAAGCATTCGGAGTGTGTCGAGGATAAGGTTGGTATTGCTGAGAGCCTGAATCCGAATGGGAAATTGCTCTACCGCTTTCTGAAACTCGAATGTGCCACTCGCGATCTCAACAATCCGATGGAAACCTTCATCAGCAACATCGCCTCCACACTCGGCATCAACGATTCGCCCGTCGTTGAACTTTAGTAAGCCTTCGTTGATATTGCCGCTGATATTCAGAATTCCATTCAACTTAGCATTTTCAATTACCTGAATGGCGTCGAAAATGCTGATGGCGCTGAGGTCACCAGCCAAGGTGAAGTGCTTGCGCTCGAAGTCAGCCTCTGGGGCTGGCACTGGCTTCAAATCAGGCCGGCGAGCGCGGCGGATCGCTTCTAGTCCACCGGCAATGTTTATTCGTTCATCAAGGTGTTTGGCTTCAAGCAGTCGATCGTGAGCAGTGTCAAAATCTTCTCTTTCGATATAAAGACTAGCCAGGGCAAGACATTGGCGCGCCGCTTCTTCAACATGCTTTTGAGACGCACATATTTCGCGTAGACGCTCGCGCAACCTAATCGAGCCCGAGTTTAGATCTAAGGCGGTTCGCAGACGCTTGATGGCTCGCTCGGGCGCCTGATATTTCATAAAGAGCTCGGCGTCGAGCAACGCTGCTTCGGTTTCGTTAAAGTGCTCGGTTTGTGAGTCAGTAACTGCCATTCTCTCAGCAGGACCTCCCGGCCAACCAATGGTTGAGTTTATCACAAGCCAATTGGGCAAATTGACCTGGTTTGATGACTCCTTTTTGAGACTGGGTGACTCCATTTGGAGACTCGGGCCGACGATATCGTGCGTTTGGAGCACCCCAGCGGCTGGCCTACTTTTGGAGCAACTCCCGATGGCTCGTTAGCGTAAAAGAATTGGAACAAGAATTTTGCTAGAAAAAGTCGGCTCGGAAAGGCACTTTTGAGGGACGGGTTGCGCGTTACAAGTAGACAAGTTTGAGTTTTGAGTGTCATTGCACCGAGCAAACTCGGGTGGCATGGAAGCTGCCAAGGAAATGGCGGCCCGAGTGATTCTCGAGGCAAACAGATTGATGGCCAGGCTCATCAGAATGGCAGATGGGAAGGTTAAAGAAATGAACCGCTGGATGAAAAGACGAATTGAGCGCTCCCGGGCACGGTGCGAGCGCACTGAAGTTGAGAAGCGAGACCAGATCAAGGGTCTCGGAAAAACGCCGATTAGTAAGCCGAATCCTGGTCAGAGAACAGCCGCAGATCAACACCGATCAGACGGATAAAAAAGCTGTCCGCTCGAAACCCGCTAGCTAATCCTCAGGATCCAAAAGACTCGTCCACGAAACTTGCGATCTTGTCTTCCGCGGATTGTCGAAGATTAATCTCTTAAACTTTGGTTTTAGGCCGAAGTTCAGCAATAACCCAACTTCACTATCTGTCGCTCGCAGGTAGTTGAGCAACTGAGCCTGATGCGAACTGTCCAGAGTTCGCACGGCCTTTAACTCGAGCAGAACGCAGTTCTCGATAAGGATATCACCCTCAAAGTCTCCTACATTGTGCCCTCGAAACCAAACAGGGATTTGAATCGGACTACATACCCTAAGGCCCACCGAATCGAACGCTAATAGCAACGACTATTGGTACACAGATTCGAGAAAACCGTGTCCTAGATCATGTAGACCTCGTAAAACACCCCAATGATTTTGTGCGTTACTTCTTTATGTTTGAATCCGTGTTCGCTTGTGTTCATCTGTGGCTTTACACTCCTCTTCTCAAAAGTCGATTCTCAGGCCGAGTCTGATTTGTCGGGGACGCATCGTTCGAGTGGGCCGTAAAAAAGAGTTCAGAAAGACCTGACGTTGCTCTTCGGAAGCGGATGGCGATAACGCGTTGAAGTTGATGAACTCGGAGCCAAAACTGAAGACTGTTTTATTCAGGACGTTGTCAAATTCGACAACCGGCCGCAGCCGCACACGCTCACTTAAACGAAACTCGCGCGTCGCGTTGAGATCAAATAGAAACTGCGCGGGTCCGATCCCGGCATTGCGAGGCAGATTTCCAGACTGACCAATCAATGGCAAACTGAACAAAGCAGCAACAGAAGGATCAATTCCCTTTCCGGGCGCACGCCATCGAAGCAGACGCTTGTCACCGGCGAAGTTCGGGCGATCATTGCCGACGTCGTCGAGGTTGCGGTCTGCTCCACCAATCGAAATGTTGAACGGGGAGCCTGAGGCAACACGCCAAATCGGTGACAACTGCAAACCGCCAAGATAATTCGGCAAATTGAAAGTGCCAGAAAAAACAAATCGATGCTTTCGATCGAGCAAACTGCGCGCACGTTCAGCGCGGAAGTCTCCTGCGACTAACGCATCTGATGTATTGACAATGCCGTCGTCGATGAGCCGTGACATCGTATAGCCCGCGCGAAAAGAAAAACTGGGACCGTTCTCACTCATATCGAAGCGCTTCCGCAACTCGAGCGTAACGCCGCGATAGAAACTATTGCCGGCAGAGATCAATTGTTCGACCTCTGCTTGTGTGGGGTCTGGTCGCAAATTATTAACGGCAGCAAGTGCCGCTTGGATGGCCGTACTTGATGTTGGGCTATTGAGACTGATTACGGATACGGGAATGCCAAACTCGACAACACGACTAACCAGATTTGCATTTGTCTGGTTCGGGTTCGCGTAGACAAATCTAACAATCTCTCCCGCGTTCGCTGCGTTGTAGATCGGGCGGGTCCTGGTTGCGGGACTCGCGAAGTTCGCGAAATCGCGTGAGGCCAAAAATTCGGAAAGGCTTCTATATCCCGGCGGTAGTGCAGGAGCGTTTGCATTGAATTCCCGCCAGAGGTGACTACCTCGAGTGAACGTGACGTTTGCTTCTAATCCATATCCTCGGCCCAGATCGTGTTCTATGCCGGCGTTAAGTTGATAGCTCTCAGGTATTCGCAAGGACGGGTCCAATCGGCGTGAGAACGTCGTATTCAGAAGACCAAACTGCGTGACCAACGTTGATTCGGGTGTAAGCGTTTCAGGAAAGCGAAGATTCGACGCGATAAAACTGCGTCGCTGTGTCGGGGTCATCAGTTTACCTGTCGACGGCTCGCGAAGGAGGTTGGTATCGAAGAAAAGCTGTTGCCTGCCGAGCGTGAAATCGTCGATTGTTCGAAGCAGAGCGCGATTGAAAAACATTCCACTGCCAACGCGCATTACAAGCTTCCCGGATTTCAGGGGGCTATAGGCCAGTGAAAACCGCGGGCCAAAATTGTTTCGATCATCGAGAATAGTTTCGCGCTCGTAACGCAAGCCATAACTAACTAACAGCTGTGGAAGCATCTGCCACTCATCCTGAATAAAGAAACCTGCATAAGTATTCTGTTGCGTTGAGTCGCTTTGAAAATTTTGCCGATAACGACTGGGAATGCTCGCAAGAAAATCACCAGCACTTGCGAAACTGAAAGTCCCCGTAAGGTCCGACAAGTCCAGAAACGTTGATCGAACGTAATGAATGTCAGCACCAAACTTAAACGAGTGATTTTCCCGAATCAGCGAGAGCACTTCCTGAACTTGCAAGCGAACTTCCCGGCGATCGGTTCCTCCTGATGTTGAAGACCCTGCTACGAGCGTGCCCGAACGTCTTTCTGGATCCTCAGCGACTAAGGGATCATTTAACGTGATCAATACAACAGGCTTTCTACCGCCTTGCGCCTCAAAGGCCGGTGCTAAACGTGAATATTGGAAACGCGTCTGGTTAACGAGTTGAGCGGATAACACGTAGTTGTCGGACAACGAGATGGCGTCAGAGTCGCGGAGCCTCCCTTGGAGTGCATCGGTCAGCCGGTTGCCGCCTCCGAATTGCCGTAAGTTCATCGAACGACCCAGTTGGTACACGGCGGATAGGTTGTGCATCTGACTGAACTGATGATCTACACGCCCAGTTAGGCTCGTGTTTGTTAGTGGCGTGCTAATCGACGAAATAAATCGTGCGACATCCGCCGCGAGTGCGGGCTCGTCTGTCTGTTCAAGGCGCTTTCCAACCAAAGTCGTAGGCGGTGGTAGCGGAAAGAGGGGGTTCTGTTTCAGAGGAACCAGTGTGTCAATTAATGCGCTATCGAGAACCTTCTCGTGTTCGTACGCGATTAAGAAAACTGTTGCGACGTTTGGTTTGAGCGGCAACATGCGCACAGGGCCACTAATTGTGAATCCTCCGATGTGGTCCTGCAGCGGTAGCCGCGGTACACCCATGGAGTTGTTCCTGAATGTGTTTGAATTTAGCGCTTCATCGCGGAAGAAATAGAAAGCACGGCCTTTAAACTGTTGAGAGCCGCTACGAGTTCGAAGATTGATGCGTCCGCCCGACGCGCGACCGTACTCGGCTGAAAACTGATTAGTAATGACTTGCACTTCGTCGACAGCGTCTATCGGGGGTTGGAATCGTTCGCGGGCGGCGCGATCGTCGTTGTTGTCCAAACCATCAATTGTTAGGTTGTTTGAGTAAGCGGGAGAACCGGCAAGAGAAAAGTTGCCCGCTTCTTCTGGAGTGTTCGCCACACTTGTGTCGCGATCCTCAGCCAGATCTCTTGTGGAAAGTGGTTCCTCCGTTACGCCTGGAAGGGTGAAGACAAGATCAAGAATTGAACGCGTCACAATCGGAAGCGTTTCAATTTCGCGCGTGTTGAGAGCGCCGCCAACTGTGGTCCTTTTAGTATCTATGACTGAGGTACTTGTCGCATTGATAACCACAGGATCGATATTGAGAGTTGACAGGGAAAGCGCGATGTCAAGCTGAACGCTTTGCCCTGAAAGGATCGTAAGGTCTCTTATCTCCCGAGGGGCAAATCCGTTGGACGAGGCGTTGATCACAAATGTGCCGGGTTCCATTTGGATAAGGTGGTAACGACCTTCTGAGTCGCTGCTAACAACTCGTGCCGCACCAGTCTTAATGAGAGTGGCCTTGATGGTTGCACCCGGAACCACCGCGCCATTCTGGTCGAGTACGCGGCCGCTGATTCTCGCAGTGTCGAGATCCTGCGCCGCTGATTGAAATGCAATGAATGTGAGTAGCAGAAATAGAAATGCGAGACGTTGTGAGGAAACGTTTTTCATTCGAGTTAACTCCTGCGGCTCACGCGTGAGGCTGCCGCTCAAATAAAGATTTTGTCGAGGCTTCGCAAGTTAGTGTGTGAGATGCGATGCCGATTAATGAGTGGGTGCGCTGCACTCTATCACTTCATAATCATTCAAACAAGAAAAAGTGCTGGTGAGTAGAGTTGCAGTTTCAGGTTGGAGCGAACAACGCTGAAGGCGTTGGCTAATTCCAGCCCAGGGTTGGAGCTGGCGACAACCCTGGGGTCCAGTCGACCTACATTAGCCCCAACGCTGAAAGCGTTGTGGGATATCTTGATGACACGCACCATTGCCAACGCTTTCAGCGTTAATGTGTTGTTTTTGCGCTTCGATAACCCAAGGTTGTCGCGAGCTCCAACCTTGAGCTGAAATTAGCCAACGCCTTCGGCGTATGAATTTCTAGAAGTGATCGGGCGGGGGCTCAATCGAGCGAGGCGAATTATACCTGGACAACTCTCGCTCTTGTGAGTGTACGTTCGGAGTGATCTTTGCTAAGAAGCCGTTCCGTGTTGTGCGTCCTTAGAGACGATTGGTTTTTATCTGAGTTAGTGGCAGCTCTTTACCATTAGCCGCGTGATGCGCGGCGCCGGAGTGCCGCGGCCCTCGTAAGCGGCACCAGCGCGTCGCTACTACCTTCAGCTGGGGCCTCAAAATTCGTGAGTTCTTCGGCGTGTGACTGCAGGTACTGGAAGAAGCGTTCAAACTCGTGTTGCATGGCGTCCATCTTCTCCCGCATGTTGAGAATGATCTCTACGCCCGCTAGATTGACACCAAGGTCACGAGTCAATGACAGGATCAGTTCGAGTCGTTCAAGATCAGGATCAGTGTAGAGACGTGTATTGCCTTCGGACCGCGAAGGCTTCAATAATCCTTCGCGCTCGTAAAGACGCAGCGTCTGCGGATGGATGCCATACTGATCCGCCACGGCGCTGATGGTATAGGTTTTTGGTTTACGAGTCATGATATTGCCGATTGTCGATTGCCAATTGCCGATTTGAAAACCTCCATGCGCCAATCGGCAATTGGAAATTCAGATCACTCCAATCCCATCTCCACTCGAGGATTCGTCCCGTTCAGCTTCGCATACTCCCGCAATAGTTCCTTTGTCTCTTCCGAAATGACTTTCGGTAAGGTCACTTGAACTTCTACAAACTGGTGGCCCTTTGCGCCGGGATTCCGGAGCGATGGTGCGCCGCGGTCGCGCAAACGAAACTTCTGGCCCGACTGCGTTCCCGGAGGAATACGCAATTGAGTTTTTCCCTCCACAGTGGGCACCTCAATCTTCGCTCCTAGCGCAGCCTCAGGCACTGTTAGCGGAACTGTAACGTAAATGTTGTCGCCTTTGCGGGTGAAGTACTTGTGTGTTCCAACGTTGGTGATGATATGCAAGTCGCCGGCGGGCGCTCCCAATCGACCGCCTTCACCTTTGCCAGGAATTCTAACTCGCGAACCCGTTTCGACGCCGGCCGGAATTCGCACTTTTACGGTTTCAGTTTTCGGTACGGTGCCCTTGCCTTTGCAAAGCGAACACGGAGATCGCCTCCGGCCGGACCCGCCACAATCGTTACACTCCTGCGCAAAGCGAAGTCGGCCGCCAGCGCGTTGTACCTGGCCCGAGCCCTTGCAAGTCGCACAGACAACTACTGGTCCACCAATATCGCCCGCTCCGTTGCAACGCGAACACTGCTCAGAACGATTTACAGTTATGTTTGTAGTGAGACCCTTAATTGCTTCTTCAAAGGAGAGTGCTAGAGGCATCTCTATGTCAGCGCCGCGTTGTGGCTGTGGTCTTGGTGGTTCCTTTTCTTTTGCAGAACCACCACCGAAAAGATCCGCAAAAATGTCGCGAAAACTACTGCCTCCACCGCTTGTGCTGCTTGAACCACTGCCCCAATCGAAGCCGGTAAAATCGAAACCGGGCGAAGTACGTCCACTCGACGGACCTGCTCCTTTTGCAGCTGCATCAGCGAGGTTGTCAGAATATTGGCCGAAGCGATCATAAACGCTTCGTTTTTTAGGATCGGAAAGCACATCGTGTGCTTCGGAGGTCATCTTGAACCGTTCTTCGGCAGCCTTGTCCCCGGGATTCACGTCGGGGTGATACTTTCGCGCGAGCCGGCGATAAGCCTTCTTAATCTCTTCGGGCTTAGCGTCGCGCTTGACGCCGAGTATCTCGTAATAGTCTCGCTTAGCCATTAGGTCATTTCCAATTGCCGATTGCCAATTGTCAATTTGACTAACAGGCAAGCGGCCCTTGGTGTGGTTTGTTAATCAGCCCTTCGGTTGCCGATTCCCTGGGATACCTGAAGAAAAGGCGGAGCTAAATTCCTCTCCGCCTCTTCAAATCAGCATTCGGCAATTGGAAATCGGCAATGACTGAATGCCCTACTTGTTTTCGTCGACGTCCACGTATTCGGCATCGATGACGTTATCGTCACCTGTGCTTGACGTTGAAGCACCGGCGGCGGAAGCTTGATCAGCACCGGCTTTCGCTTCAGGTGACGGCGCCTGCTGGTAGAGAGCCTCGGCCAACTTGTGAGACGCACTTTGCAGTTGGTTGAAAGCGTCATTGAGTTTCTCAACGCCACCTTCAGCCAATGCTTTCTTTGCCTCAGCAATTGCCGACTCTACGTCGCTCGCAACAGCTCCAACCTTGTCGCGGTTGTCGGCCAGTGTCTTTTCCATCTGATATACAAGTCCGTCGAGACGATTGCGTGCTTCGATTTCTTCACGTTTGCGAGCGTCATCCGCAGAATGCGACTCGGCGTCCTTCATCATCTTGTCGATCTCATCTTTAGAAAGACCAGAAGAAGCCGTAATCGTAATCTTCTGCTCACGGCCTGTACCCATATCTTTGGCTGATACGTTCACGATGCCGTTCGCGTCGAGATCAAAAGTGACTTCCACTTGCGGCATGCCACGAGGTGCCGGCGGAATGCCGACCAGATGAAACTTGCCCAGGGTACGATTGTCGCTAGCCATCGGTCTTTCACCCTGAAGCACGTGAACTTCGACGGATGTCTGGTTGTCAGAAGCCGTCGAGAATATTTCCGACTTTCGAGTCGGGATAGTCGTATTTCGTTCTATCAACTTGGTGAAAACCCCACCTAATGTCTCGATTCCAAGGCTAAGCGGAGTGACATCCAACAGAAGAATGTCAGTCTTTTCGCCGGAAAGAACACCCGCCTGAACAGCAGCGCCGATAGCGACGACTTCGTCAGGATTCACACTCTTGTTTGGCTCTCTGCCAAACATCTCCTTCACAATCTCCTGAACCTTCGGAATACGTGTCGACCCACCAACAAGCACTACTTCGTCGATCTTCTTCGCATCGAGACCAGCGTCCTTGAGTGCAACCTCAACCGGACCCCGAAGCCGCGACAGAATCGGATCGACCAATTGTTCGAAGCGAGCTCGCGTTAGTTTCATGGCGAGGTGCTTCGGTCCAGACTGATCGGCAGTGACGAATGGTAGATTGACCTCGGTCTCCATCGTGCTCGATAACTCGATCTTTGCCTTCTCGGCAGCTTCTTTTAATCGCTGCAGGGCCATCTTGTCGTTCGACAGATCGATACCCTGGTCCCTCTTGAATTCCTCGATGATCCACTCGATCAGCCGCTCGTCAATATCGTCGCCGCCCAAGTGAGTGTCGCCGTTAGTCGATTTCACTTCGACCACACCTTCGCCAACTTCGAGGATTGAGACGTCGAACGTGCCTCCGCCGAAGTCAAACACGGCGATGGTTTCGTCTTTCTTCTTATCGAGACCGTAGGCCAATGCCGCCGCAGTGGGTTCATTAACAATGCGCATCACTTCGAGACCGGCAATCTTGCCCGCGTCCTTGGTGGCTTGACGCTGTGAGTCGTTGAAATATGCCGGAACTGTAATGACAGCCTTGTCGACCTTCTGGCCGAGATAGTCCTCAGCCGACTGTTTCATTTTTTGGAGAATAATCGCCGAGATCTCCGGTGGACTCCATTCTTTGCCGCCCGCGACGATTCGCACATCGCCGCTCCCCGCGCCTTGAACTTTATAAGGGACCTGTTTGATTTCCTCGGTCACTTCGTTGTAGCGCCGCCCCATAAATCGTTTGATTGAATAAACAGTGTTCTCCGGATTGGTCACGGCCTGTCGTTTGGCTACCTGTCCCACAAGGCGGCTGCCATCCTTTGTAAAGGCAACGACGGACGGCGTTGTGCGACCGCCCTCGGAGTTGGTGATCACAGTTGGTTCCCCGCCTTCCATCACAGCGACCACTGAATTAGTAGTTCCTAAGTCAATTCCAATAATCTTGCTCATCTTCTTTTAGTCTCCAAAAGCCCCTTCCTAGGTAAACATTCCAACCCACCGCATTCTTCCGAGCCCCTAACGTCTAGAGGGTTTTGCGCTCAAGTAAGGACTACTCCAGTTGAATGCCTCGTTAATATAATACCTGAGTCGGTTGTAGTCAACTTTCTTTGAGTGCGTAAAGTAAAGGACTTTGGAGAAAGCGTAGGGATTCAAACATTTTTAGGGGAGTTTTGAGTGAGGTGTTCTTCTTTCAAGGCCTCGGCTAGTTGAGGGCGGGGTCGCCCCAGCCTCGCCCCAGTTTCATCGGCGATCCTCGTTTACCAGGCGAGAGACAAAAAACACGTAGTGGGCGCCAGACAGAACTGCAAACGCGAATACCGTCGCGTAGACGGTAGGCAAGTAGTAACCCGTTCCGTAGGGCACGCTTGCCGCCAAAATGATGACGCCGATGGCCACAATCTGAACGGTCGTATTGATTTTTCCGAGCAATGAAGGACGAAAACCACGAAACCCAGTCACGATATTGATAGCAGCGGCTCCCACAAGTATGAACACATCCCGACTGATCACCGCAACGGTCACCCAGAACGGCACTGGTAGGTGCGGTGGCATCGGCTGTGGAAAAACTGCCCGCATCGACAGAACCACAAAGGACGTCACTAGCATGAGCTTGTCGGCAATTGGATCAAGGATTGTTCCCAACTGGGACTTTTGATCGAAGCGACGCGCCAGCAGCCCGTCCAATCCATCAGTAACTCCCGCCAACACGAATACAGCGAGTGCCAAAACAAATCGTTGATAAAACAATAGTGAGACAAATACGGGGATCAGCACCATCCTGAAAACAGTTAGTAGATTCGGGACGGTAACAATGCGCGAGGACATGCGGGAGGTTCTTCAGGCCAAACTGAGATGGTAATCACCTACTGAGAAGTTCCAACAAGGAGACTTCCGGCGGGCATCCGTACCTGATGGGTAACACAACTGTACCCAAACCGCGGTTGACGTATATCTGGGTACTCCCCTGGCGGCCCAAACCCTTCAGCAAACGTCTCCGTGGTCTTCCTGAAGCGCTCCGCTCACTTCGAAGGGCAACCTGGCCACCATGTGTATGACCGCTGAGAACCAGGTCAACAGCTGCGTGCGCTGCGCGTCTCAGGATGATAGGGTTATGTGCGAGCAACAACTTCATCTCATCTTTGCGGGCACCAGCTAGTGCCAACGATAGATCTTCGAGGCCCACCATTGTGTCGTCGACACCCGCCAACCAGAAGGCCGACCCTTTCAACTCAAACCGCATTCCTTCATTGATAAGTACCCTGATTCCTTCAGCCCGAAAGAGATCCGTAATAAGGGCGGCATCGGTCCAATGATCGTGGTTTCCAAGGACAGCAAAAACACCATAACGCGCTCGCAATCGACCGAGCATTTCAGCGCAGGGTGCGGCATATTGCCGCTCTTTTGAGATGTAGTCCCCAGTCAACGCAACGATATCGGGTTGCAGCCTATTTGCGGTCTCTATCGCCCTCTCGATCTGTTCTGTGCTTGAAAACGGGCCGTGGTGGATATCAGAAAGTTGAACGATGCGAAAACCATCAAAGGCTTTTGGCAAGCGACGCAAAAGAATCCGCTGATGCTCAACAGTGAGCATGTAGGGTTCGGTTAGTGCGGCACGGGCAACATGTGTGAGATTGATAGCGAGGGCACGCAATGGAGTGTCCAGTTTGGAGCCGCCATAAGGCGCGACACGACTGCGTTGTTTCCATCGAATTGGAGTCGCCATATTCTGGGGTTAAGTTTGGCGCCTACCTGCCGGGGTGTAGCGCCAGGGTGGGGCGCATTATAGAGAACGTCCCTTCTGGGAAGCAACCATGCAAGTTAAATAGAACACCGGCCAATAGGGACAACATGTGTGTCATAATCGTGCATTCAGGCCCAAAAACCACATGAAACGAGCAAAAGTTACCTCGGCTATCGTTATTAGCGCCCTGTTTTTTATTCTCACCCCAGCGACTTTTGGAGCCCCCGAAGCGACCGACGGCACCGCGAATCATGGCATCGACCCCACAGCGCTCATTGGTGTCGCCGTTATCCTACTGGTGGCAAAGCTGAGTGGTGAGGTATTCGAACGAATCGGACAACCAGCAGTTTTGGGTGAACTCGTTGCAGGTATAGTCGTCGGTAATCTTGTAATCTTCGGCTTTACTGGTGCTCAGTCATTGAAGTCGAATGAAACCATCACTGCCTTGGCCGAACTTGGAGTCATAATTCTCCTTTTCGAAGTTGGCCTCGAGTCAGATCTGAAGGAGATGATGGAAGTTGGCTGGTCCTCTTTACTCGTGGCGGTCCTGGGTGTCGTTGCCCCTTTCCTGTTAGGCTGGGGAGTCTCAGCCTATTTCATACCGGACGAATCCAGACTTGCGCACATCTTCGTTGGCGCCACTCTTTGCGCGACCAGCGTCGGAATCACGGCACGCGTCTTCAAAGACCTGGGAAAACTAAGCACTCGTGAGGCCCGGATAATCCTCGGTGCCGCCGTCATCGATGATGTACTTGGGCTGTTGATACTGGCGGTGGCGGCAGGTGCTATTAAAGCCGCTGGGACAGGGGCCGCCCTTTCCTTATTGGATGTTGGCATCATCGCGTTGAAGTCACTGGTCTTTTTGATCGGGTCAATCGCAACTGGCCACTATCTGATGCCGCAATTGTTGCGCGGTGCCGGGCGATTTGAAACAAGAGGTGTGCTAATAACTCTGGCAATATCCTTTTGCCTGTTTTTGTCGTGGGCTGCGGCCAAGGTTGGTCTCGCTCCCATAGTGGGTGCTTTCGCCGCGGGCCTGATCCTTGACGAGGTTCACTACAAACCGGCTGGCGGTCGCCAGGAGCGCGGTCTTAACGATCTCCTGCAGCCAGTCAGCACCGTTTTAGTTCCAATCTTTTTCGTGCTTATGGGACTAAAGGTAGACCTCCGAGTCTTCACTCGGGTAGACATTCTTGGATTTGCGTTCTTTCTCACGCTGGCAGCAATCGTAGGCAAACAGATTTGCGCATTGGGAGTACTTGAACGAGGCATCAAGCGCACGGCGATTGGACTGGGAATGATCCCGCGCGGAGAAGTGGGCTTGATCTTCGCAGGAATTGGCAGCACTCTAATACTACCCACTGCTACCGGAGTACGTGAGCCGGTAATCAACACAGCCACCTTCGGGGCCGTTGTTATCATGGTCTTCGTTACAACATTGGTAACACCAATAGCGTTGAAGTGGGCGTTAGGAGGACCGGCAATCGGAAAGACTTCGAAGGGTAACAAGAGCAAAAGGGAGGTAACAAGGTGAGAACCAGGAAGGATCAACACAACGTCGGCACACCAATAAAACCCCGGGGTCAACAAACTGGCTTTGCTGGTAATCCGGATCAGAATCGTTTGGAAATGGAGAAGACTCCGGCCCTGCGTGGTCGACGTAAGGTAGCGAACAAGATGTTTAGCGACGCGTCAGAGCAACACATTGGAGGAAACGCGGTTACACCTAGCACGAATTCTCCATCGACGCCTGCGGCGAAACAGACGCGAAAACGAAAAAGAAGAGTCACGGCATAAACAATTGGCACGACTACTTTGCGCGTCTGAAATAGTAGACGGGGTCCAGAGGATTGCCGGCCACTGCGACTAACTCCCACCCCTTCGCGCCCAGCTTGTCTAAATGTTGTTCTAACACGAATGCCTCGCGACCGAATGTTCCCTCTTCCTTCCGCATCCGTGAATTTCCTGTCGGAGTAAGATTGGTAGTACTTGGCCCAGCAACTACCAAATACTCCCACTTCTCTCTCGAGTTCTGATCACCTGAATAAGCCATATCCTGCCCGCGCGTCTTCACAACCGCAACTAGGACAGGCAGCAGCAATAGAACCAATAAAATTGTGCGCTTCATAGTTTTCGTCTCTTTATTGTCGAAATCGGTTGGACGTCTGGAGAGCCTTTGGTTTCCTGGCTGACGACAATTGAACAGCGGGCTCTCGAAAGGTTTAACGCCGCAAAGAAACCTTTGTTCCCAGCTTCACATGCGGTCGCGCTGACGGAAGTTAGAAAGGAAGCTAACCAGCATTCACATACAATCTCTGACTACCGACTTGACTTGGAAAATCGGAACGTCTTCGCGCCGCTTTAACGTGCCTTATCGTGTGGGTGGTTTTTAGAACACTCAACTCAGCTTGGGACTTACTTGGCCTTGTAGAGTTTGGGAAGTAGCTTTCGCAGATTTTCCAATTTAGGAAGATCGTTAAAGACGATGTAAGGATCGTCAGGATGGTTGACGAGATAATTCTGATGGTAGCTTTCCGCCTCGTAGAACGATTGGAACGGAACTAACTGAGTCACAATCTTCTGTCCAAAAACGTTGGCTTGGTCTAGTTGTTGGACATACGCTTGGGCAATGCGTCTCTGTTCCTCATTCGAATAGAAAATAGCCGAGCGATACTGGGTGCCGATATCAGGACCCTGACGATTCAATTGAGTTGGGTCATGTGCTACTGCGAAGAACACTTTCAGCAACTGTCCATAGGTGATCTGCGACGGATCGTAAGCTATGCGAACTGATTCAGCATGATTAGTTGAGCCCGAACCTACCTCCTCATACTGAGCAGCAGCGGCTGACCCGCCGGAATAACCGGATTCCACTCGTACCACGCCATTAACATGTTCATAGACCGCTTCCATTCCCCAAAAACAGCCTCCCGCGAGCACGGCAGTTTGTTCGCCTTTTGAAGTTGCCAAAGGCGCGTCGAGTTTCGGGTCGGGAATCGCCGCTGCTGAAGCATTGGCCGCGTTGCATGCATTCATAGTCATAACCAACATCACTAGCATCAGAAGACTTGCGGAAGCCTGAAAAATCCTTCTCGACATCTTTGTGGTCCTCCTGAGCTTTGTTCGAGTTGTAGGTCCAGTTATTGTTTCACAGGTTTGCGAAAGACGGTATCGGGAATCTCCACGTCAAACTTCACATCCTTTACGACCAGCACGATGTCCCAATTTGCTATATTATGTCTTCAAGTCTCTTACCTGTGTAAACCTTCGGGACCGAAGCTAACCATTTCACCGCCGGCGCTCCCGTCGAAGTACGTAACTATTGAAACCCAGTTTCTTAACCAAAGCCATAATCGTCAGATCACTGGCGCTAAGGTTAGGCGCCTGTATTACGCTGCAGAATCGACCAAGGTTTTGCGGCAACGCAGCAAGCCTGGTGAGAAACAAAAAGGGGCGCGAACATCGCTCCCCTCTTTCGAAGCTGACTATCGTCGGGCACCGCAATCAAGCTTCAAGTCAGTCCACAATCCAAGTTTCGCCGCTATTAATCAGCTTCTCTAAACTTCCTGGACCTGACTTCGCAATTGCCGCGTCGATCTGATCCACCATCATCTCTTCGTAAGTTGCTCGCTCAACTGCGCGGAAGATTCCAACTGGTTGCGGGAAGTCAGGTTGCTCCATGCGTGCCAACATGAACGCGACAGAAGGATCCTTCAAATAAATGTCGTGCACCAACAAGTCGTTTTCGGTAATTCCGTTCTCACCAATAGTAACCACTTCCGGATGCGCGCCATTCATACGAATACCCTGTTTACGATCCTTGCCGAAGATCATTGGCTTTCCATGCTCAAGATACAGCACCCGATCTGGCCGGACGTTGCGCTCTGCAAAATAGTCGAAGGCGTGGTCGTTAAAGATATTGCAGTTCTGGTAGACCTCGATAAACGAAATCCCCTTGTGTTTCGCTGCCGCCTCCACCATTTGTCCTAGATGCTTTACGTCGATGTCGATAGACCGTGCAACAAAAGTCGACTCACTCGCAATTGCCAGAGACAACGGATTAATCGGATAGTCGATGGTGCCCGAGGGCGTCGACTTGGTCTTCTTTCCAAACTCGGAGGTGGGACTGTATTGGCCCTTGGTCAATCCGTAAATGCGGTTGTTAAAGAGAATGTAATTGACATCGAGATTACGTCGAATCGCGTGAATGAAATGGTTGCCACCAATCGAGAGGGCGTCACCGTCGCCCGTAATCACCCAAACGCTGAGATCAGGATTGGCGCACTTGATTCCAGTCGCCACTGCTGGTGCGCGACCATGAATGCTGTGGAAGCCGTAGGTATTCATGTAGTAGGGAAAACGCGACGAGCAACCGATTCCAGATACGAAAACAATCTTCTCGCGCGGAATACCGAGCTCGGGCATCACCTTCTGCACGTTGTTGAGAATGGCATAATCGCCGCAACCCGGGCACCAACGTACCTCTTGATCAGAAACGAAATCGGCCTTCTTCAATTGCCCTGGGGGCGGTGCAATCCGACCCGAGACAGCAGACCCAACTTCACTGTCAGCCGAGACGGCTTCGGTGATTGGCTTGTTTCCGTTTCCATTCCCACTATGTCCATTTCTTTGTGTGCTCATTATTTCTCCTAAAACTCTACACTCACCCTTTTCAAAGCCCTTGTGGATAAGGGAGGATGCGCCGAGGCAATCACAAATACTCTTCAACCTTTCTCACAATCTCGCGAATCTGGAACGGCCGTCCCTTAACCTTTGAAAACGGCACCGCATCAACCAGGTATCTCGCACGTATCATCGTGCAGAGCTGCCCGAGGTTCATTTCCGGAATAATCACTGTTTCAAAGCCGGCAAGCACTTCTCCGAGATTTCGCGGGAATGGGTTTAGATAACGTAAATGCGCGGACGAAACACTCTTTCCTTCGCGCTGCATCTTCTCAACAGCTGAACTGATTGAACCGTAGGTCGAACCCCAACCAAGTACGAGAACCTTGCCTGACTTTTCGCCCATCACTTCGACAAGCGGAATATCGTTCACTGCGCGATCAACTTTTTCCTGTCGGAGTTTGACCATCAGATGGTGGTTCTCAGGATCGTAGTTAACGTTACCAGTGATGTGTTGTTTCTCAATCCCGCCGATGCGGTGTTCGAGTCCAGGTGTTCCGGGAAGCGCATATGGACGCGCCAGCGTTTCTTCGTCGCGAGCGTACGGCATAAATGTCGACGGGTCGGTCGCAAAGTTAACCTCGATCTTCGGCAACGAATCGATTTCCGGAATGGCCCAGGGTTCTGCGCCATTGGCCAGGTATCCGTCCGAGAGATAGAACACCGGCGACATGTACTTGAACGCCAGGCGCACCGCCTCTATTGCCATATGGAAACAGTCGGCGGGAGTTGCAGGAGCGAGCACAATCGCCGGACACTCGCCGTTTCGTCCCCACACCGCCTGAAACAGATCTGCTTGCTCGGTCTTCGTCGGTAAACCCGTTGATGGTCCGCCACGCTGAACGTTGATAATCACTAGCGGCAACTCTGTCATTACCGCCAGACCAATCGCTTCCTGCTTTAATGCGACACCTGGACCGGATGTTCCCGTCAAACCGATCTGGCCGGCAAAGCTGGCTCCGATGGCTGCACAGACCGCGGCAATCTCGTCTTCGGCCTGAAAAGTCTTTACGCCAAAACTCTTATGTCGCGACAACTCATGAAGAATGTCTGACGCAGGAGTGATCGGATATGAACCATAAAACAGCGGACGTCCTGACAGCTGCGACGCAGCAATAAATCCGATTGCGGTTGCTTCATTGCCAGTCAGCTTTCGATATTTGCCTGGGGCAATCTTGGCTTTCTTAACTGTGTAGTGCGTCGTAAAGACTTCCGTGGTGTCGGCGAAGTTGTAACCGGTCTTGAGCGCGATTTCGTTCGCCTTCGCCAACTCAGGACTCTTCGCAAACTTGGTCCTAATCCAATTGAGTGTGTTGTCCATCGGCCGATCGTAAAGCCAGTAGAGCACACCCAAAGCAAAGAAATTCTTGGAACGGTCAATCTCTTTTCGTGAGAGTTCGACGTTGCCTTTCAACGCATTCATGTTAAGCGTTGAGATTGGCAGCTTGTGCACTCGGTAACCGGCGAGTGAGTTATCTTCTAAAGGGTTTGAAGCGTAGTTGGCATATTTCAAATTTTCGGCTGTGAAACCGTCCGTATTGATGATTAAGGTACCGCCGTCTTCCAAGTCAGCCAGGTTTACTTTTAAAGCTGCCGGGTTCATGGCCACCAGCACGTTTGGTTGGTCTCCCGGTGTCTTGATGTCCTGGCTCGAGAAGTTCAACTGAAATCCGCTGACACCGGGCAGGCTGCCCGCTGGAGCGCGGATCTCGGCGGGGAAGTCGGGCAATGTAGAGATGTCGTTGCCGACAACTGCCGACGTATTTGTGAACTGCGTACCAGTCAACTGCATCCCGTCGCCGGAGTCACCGGCAAAGCGAATTGTTACGGTCTCTACTTCTTCCAGATGTTTTTCAACCTGCGAAACGGGCGGTTCAATAACAGTACTCATTTGTTGTTGTTAGACCCCTTCCAAAATTGATTATTGCTGAACTCTTACGAGAGTTTTCCTGTTCCCAGGCCTCACGGCCTTGTTCCCCTATTGCGTATGTTTGCGCAACGGAATGGCAGCGGCAGAGGATTTTTGCGAAACGACCCGGACTGTTCAAGTGCATTAAGCGCCCGCTCCGGACATCCTGGGGAGTGAACTCTGGCGGAAATCCCCAACTCAACTTCTGCCAAAGAATTCTAACAGCAAAGCGAAGACCACAAAAGCGGAAAGAAAGATTAGAGAGACATCTAACTAATTGTAGGGGTGGCACTCCGTGGCCACCCTGCGTGCAATTGAGTTTCTTCACGAGTACACGAATAGTGCGCGGCAATGTTTCTTGAGAGGTCTTCGAGGGGCGACGACGGGTGGCCACCGAGAGCCACCCCTACAATCTACCGCGACCCGCATAAAGCGCCTGCAGCTCTCTGTCGTAAGGTGACATTTCGGCGAGTTTGGTAATGATACCCGGCAAGACGCTCAGTGTGGTTTCAATCTCCGCTCTCGTGTTGTATCTGCCCACAGAGAATCGGATAGAGCCCTGCGCTGCGGTGAAAGGTACATTCATCGCTCTCAAAGTTGGAGATGATTCGTGTGTTGACGAATGACAAGCAGAACCTGTCGATACACAGATGCCGGCGTTGTCGAGATGGCTAAGAATACTTTGCCCGTCAACGTACTCGAAAGAGATGTTCGACGTATTTGGCAGACGCTTCGTGCGATCAGCAGCGCCATTCAAACGGGAATTGGGAATAGCATCCAGAATGCCGTCTTCGAGGAAGTTTCGCAGCGTCGCGATCCGTTCGTGGCCGTCGTCATCACGCGCAAGTTCGCAAGCTGCACCAAGCCCTACGATGTTTGGAACTGCTGAGGTCCCGGCTCGGCGACCAAGCTCCTGAGCACCTCCCACGATAAAAGGAGGAAGTGAGATACCCTTGCGAATATATAATGCGCCGACACCTTGAGGGGCATGCAGCTTATGACCTGAAACAGCGAACAAATCCACTTCGATCTTCTTTAAATCGATGGGAACTTTTCCCACGGCCTGAACACCGTCAACGTGAAACAACGCGTCTGACTTCTCGCGCACAATTCGCCCAATTTCTTCCATAGGAAACAAGACACCGGTTTCATTGTTTGCCAACATGACTGAGACGAGAGCTGTATCAGGTCGCAATACTGCACGCAAACTATCCAGGTCAAGTTCGCCGTTTCCATCTACTCCCAACCAGGTAACCTCGTTTCCTTCGTTTTCGAGCAGCTGGCAAAGATTACGTACGGCCTCGTGTTCCACCATTGTAGTAACAATATGTTTCTTCTCGGGCCGAGTAGCTAGCGCGCCGCGAATGGCCCAATTGTCTGATTCTGAACCGCAGGAAGTAAAAGCGATCTCACTGGCGTCCGCAGCACCAAGCAGTATGGCCACGTGCTCTCGTGCACGGTCGACTGCTTGCTTCATCTCGCGACCTAAAGTATGCGCCGAAGACGGGTTTCCGAAAAACTTGCTCAAGTAAGGCTGCATTGCTTCGAACACTTCCTGAGCGACGCGCGTGGTAGCGTTGTTATCAAGGTAGATCATGGTCTTTGGTCTTTGGTCTTTAGACTTTGGACTCTGGCTGCGTCTCTGAACGTAAGGCTATTAAGACCCAAGGCCAAAGTCGAAGACCTGAGGTCACCTTACCCTTTATTCAGCTCTATCTCATCTCCAGTATCTCCTGAATCAACTGGTGACACGATCCGCAACCTGCACCTGCGTTGCAAGCTTTTGTAACTTCAGCAACTGTCGTTAGTCCTCGAGTTTGAATCTCACGTTCGATGGTGCGCTCCGAAACAAAAAAGCATGTGCATATTAGTGCTTCGTCTCCAGACCACTCGTCTCGGGCGGCGTCGCTATACTCACGAATCGCGGCCAATAGCGCGTCACAGGCCAATACAGCGCAATGTTCTCGGCCAATAGCCACGCAATTGAATTTTCGCCTAAGCGCCTCAGGTTCGTGTCCGATCTCAGCCGCTTCAGCTGTCGTTCTTCCTCTCACGGATTCCGTAAGCAGCGACAACGAAGCTATGAGAATGTCACAACCTACCGCCCTGAACCTGGCCTCCGAGAGTTCATGCGTCCCGTCGACCTGAATCGACAGCCGCACTGTGGCGCCGCACTTCAGCGACGCGGCACGCCCTGCGAAGCTTGGCTTGCGGGCATCGCCTACGTTTCTTGGGTGCAGGAAGTGGTCGTCGATTGGATCTATTTCACACTCCATCGGTGGAGACTAATCAAATTGGGACACAAAGTGCTGTTGGAGTCGCAACCGATGACTTTCCGAGGTCGCAAGAACAGTTGCAACACCGTTACCGGTCAGTCGGTTTGTCAAAGACTCATCTGATCAGATACGCTTCAGGTTAGCATCAACCTTATGACACAGCTTAACGAACAGCTAATACTTGATGGTTTGCGCCAAATCAAAGATCCGGATTTACATAAGGATATAGTTACGCTCGGCTTTATCAAAGACCTCAAAATTGAGGGCGGGCACGTCGCGTTTCGCATCGTCCTTACGACTCCAGCGTGTCCAGTTAAGGCTGAAATGGAGAGCGCCGCACGGGAGATAGTCGGCGGCTTACCAGGGGTTACTTCCGTTTCGGTGACGATGGATGCGGAGGTACCAAAGGGACGTGGCATTGGTGAAAAGGTCGTAGTCGAAGGCGTGCGAAACATTGTCGCCGTTTCCTCTGGGAAAGGTGGCGTTGGCAAATCGACTATAGCCGTCAACCTCGCGGTCTCTTTGGCGCTTGATGGCGCGCGTGTGGGAATAATGGATGCCGATGTGTATGGTCCGAATATTCCAATCATGCTTGGGGCCAGCGAAGCCAAACCGGAAGTCGACGTTAACCGGCTCGTCCCTATTGAGGCTTATGGCGTCAAATTGATGTCGATGGCTCTGCTGCAACCGGGTGACAAACCGATGATTGTGCGAGGCCCGATTCTGCATGGTTTGGTCAAACAGTTTCTCTCAGACGTGAAATGGGGCGAACTAGACTATCTGATCGTCGATATGCCGCCAGGAACCGGTGACGTTCAGTTGTCGCTGGCCCAATTGGTTCCTGTGCAAGGCGCTGTGCTGGTCACCACGCCTCAGGACGTTTCGGTTGCCGACGTACGCCGCGCATTGAGGATGTTTGAAACCGTGGCGATACCAGTTCTCGGAATTGTTGAAAATATGAGTTACTTCGTCGCTCCCGACACGGGAAACCGCTACGACATCTTCGGTGAAGGCGGTGGCGAGCGATTGGCAAACACCTACCATGTGCCTTTTCTGGGCGCCGTCCCCCTCGGCATAGACGTGAGAGAAGGAGGCGATAAGGGCGTGCCCGTTGTCGTCAGTAATCCTGAGTCGGCTCAGGCAAAAGCGTTTAAGCACATTGCGGAAGAAATCGCACGTCAGATATCAATAGAGGCCTTGAAACCTGAACTTGTTGTTTTGGGTAAAGGTCAGTAATATGAGTTTTGGATGCGCATTTGAACACTGAAGGAGTTATTAAGATATGTCAGCACAAACGGGGACTACTGATGCCAACGTCGCTGCAGCAGCTCCCACCATGGTACTTAACGTAACGGAGTCGGCCGCTACTGAGATTAAGAAGTTTATGGCGGGTGAAGAGGGATTACCGGAAACCTCCGGTCTGCGCGTTAGAGTCGTACCAGGAGGATGTTCAGGCTTTCAGTATAGTCTTAACATCGAAGAGCAGTCGCGCGAAGGCGATTTCATCATCAACGAGAAAGGCGTCCGCATGTTTGTTGACATGTTCAGTGCGCAATACCTTAATGGCGTCGAGATCGACTATGTGACCGGCGTCATGGGTTCTGGCTTTACCTTCAAGAATCCGAATTCAACCGGTAGTTGTGGGTGCGGCTCGTCCTTTACCGCATAACACTCTCACAGGTGACGAAATTCACAGGAGACAGGAGAATGTCCTGTCTCCTGTTTCTGTTTGGATCACGTGAAGCTCATCCAGGCAAAATCTGAAGATGACATTAGGTTGGCTCGCGGCCTTTTCGAGGAATATGCCGCCGGCTTGGGTATCAGTCTTTGCTTCCAAAATTTCGATACGGAATTAGCCAATTTGCCTGGAGAGTACGCGCCGCCGGACGGTCGCCTGTTACTTGCATTCGACTTTGACGAACTGGCGGGTTGTATCGCACTGCGTAAAGTCGCGCCGACGACATGCGAGATGAAACGTCTTTTTCTTCGCACAGAATTTCGAGGCAAGGGCTTCGGGCGTAAGTTGGTCCAGTCAATCATCGATGAGGCACGACGAATTGGATACCAACAAATGCGGCTGGATACGTTGCCCGGAAGAATGGACGATGCAATATCGCTCTATAGGTCGTTCGGCTTTGAAGAGATCGAACCGTACTATGAAACGCCGTTTAACGACACGTTGTTTATGGAGTTGAAACTGTGACTCGCGTTATGTCAAATTCATCGCGCAATTAAAACTATTTCGGAGTGACTATCGATGGCTAGAATTCAGGCCGAAACGGCCAGTGGGTTGATTGAAACTGAAGCGCCCGCCGGCAAGAAGCTCGTGTTGGCGATTGAAGACGCCGGCGTGGATATTCTTCATCGCTGTGGCGGCAATGCCCGTTGCACAACGTGTCGTGTAGAGATCTTGGAGGGCGATCCGGGCGAGATGCGTGAACTTGAACGGAACCGCCTCGCAGTAGAATCCGAACTTGGACCTAACATCCGACTGTCGTGTCAGATTCACATCAATCAAGATTTGAAGGTGCGCGTCATCAACCAGGCAAGTGTACGTGGCATGGACGCAGGACCACGACCTTTAGATGAATAACGTCCGATATGCTTTATGAAGCATATCGGACGTTAGCGGTTATTGCGCCGGGCCACCCTCTCGTTGTACTCTTCGCAAGTATTTCCGAACACAACACTAGACAGGCGTTCCGTCTGCCATAACGTCTTAAAAGAGACTGGAAAGTCTTTTCCTACATCACGGAGGACGTATGCTAATTGAGTCAACTGTTCATCTCCCCACCAGTCTGGCTATGTTTGATGGAGTCTTTAATGCTCCAGACACCGCCTCATTGGCGCGGATTGTTCTGCGGTGGTTGCATTTCGTGGCTGGGATTACGTGGATTGGACTGCTCTACTTCTTCAATCTGGTAAACGTCCCGTTCCAAAAGGGGCTGGATGCGGATACCAAAAAGAAAGTAAACCCCGATTTGCTCGGTCGTTCTCTCTGGTACTTCCGCTGGGGAGCACTCGTGACGGTACTGGCCGGTATTACATATTTCGCTATGTATATCCTTAAGCCCGACGTCAACAACGCGAACACGCTGGGTGGCGGCCACGCGAATGTGTGGGTCATATTGTTTTCATGGCTCACCTACCCAATAGTTCTTTTCGGGATTGAGTTTCTAATCATTAAGAAAGTGCCGGCGTTGACGAAAGATGGGCGCATCTACGCGATAGTGATATTTCTCGTTGTCGTGTTTGTGACTTGGGGTCTCGTACGCTTCTTCAACGGCATGCTTTCGGTAGGCACCGAGAGCTATGCGAGCAATAAGTCGTACTCGATTGGCATCGGCGGCGCTTACGGTCTTCTGATGCTTTTAAATGTTTGGGGAATCATCTGGCCTAACAACAAGAGGATCCTTGCGGCAACGGCAGGAACTGGTCCAGCCGCTCCACCGGAACTTGCGCGCCAGGCGTTTCTCGCATCCAGAACTAACGCATGGTTGTCGTTACCGATGCTGCTATTCATGGGAACCTCCCACGGCGACTGGATAATTCTCGGGAAGTAGCTGAAGCCCCGGGAGCAGGGGCAGACTGTAGGAACAGGAACGACGGAATCATTGGTCATATATCATTTGACATTTTTCATTTTCCATTTGAAGCGGGGTCGTTAGTAGTCCAGGGGAAGATGTGATGCTTGCGGCCATTAGAGGAGATTTTTAGGAAGCTAGAAGGCTTTACGAAAGTGGCACTACTCCTGATGCAAAAATGGCAAATGAAAAAATGTCAAATGATATAAGACCAATGATTTCTTTTTTTAACCTTACAAAACTTCCAACCTGCCACCTGCTCGCGTCGCCTCTCCTGCGACCCTCTCCGCAATACTAAATCACCAGCCTCACAACGTATTTGCCACACCTACGCGCAATATTCCAACTAACCCCTTAATCTAATTTTGCGTCACGGGCTTGTGCCTGCGACCAGCATTCGAATCTCGTTCACTGGAGGTGTTTAATGAGTTCAATCGGCTCTTATAAAGCGCGTCAGTTCAATCTCGCCGGGTTACTAGGAATCTCAGACCAGACCTTGGAAGTACATTTCAAACTATATGAAGGTTACGTCAAAGAAACCAACAATCTGACGGACAGAATCACGGAGTTCATTAAAGACGGAAACGTCGATCAGGAAGAGATGCCGGCCTATTCTGAATTAACCCGACGACTTGGTTTTGAATACAACGGCATGGTCCTGCACGAATATTATTTCGACAATTTGAAAAGTGGTGGCGGTACGGGCAATCCCGCCAAGTCCTCGCAATTCTTGAAAGCCGCGGAGTCGACTTTCGGGAGTTACGAAATCTGGAAAGCTGATTTTGTCGGCATTGGGAAGATGCGCGGAGTTGGCTGGGCCATCTGTTACCAAAACCCCGCTAACGGACGGCTTTCAAATCACTGGATCACGTTGCACGAGACAGGAAACGTTGCTGGGTTCTCGCCAATTTTAGTGATGGATGTTTGGGAACATGCATACCTGCTTGACTACAAGCCGGCGGATCGCCCCAAATACATCGAGGCGTTCTTTTCAAACATTTCGTGGAGCGTAGTGGAAGAACGACTTAAGAAGAGTAGCGGGGTGCGGTCGGCGGGCGCGTGACAGAATTGACGTCCGCGGCACAATTAAGTGATCTCACGAGAATAGGACAGGTTGGTAAGGATATTGCAGCTTGCCCCCTCTTTCCAACTGTCTTATTTTTGGGTAGTGGGGCCGCCTACGCCCTGCATTTCGCCTATTATAATTTCTGCCGCGTTCACTCCTCAATTCGCAGTTCTCCAGCAATGGAAGCGGGTATAACCAAAAGCGTATGGACGCCTGGCGATCTTCTTACGAATTAGCACGAGAAAGCACTCTTATCATCGTTCACGCGTCTGCTAGGATGATCCTTTGCCTTATGCTTCTTGAGCTTGGGGTGGTAGTGCTCGGGGTCTGTTATTTGTCTTTTGAATTGATCTATACAATCGTAATAAAGACTTTGCGCTTGCTGTAGCAACACACTATTACCCCACTACCTATTTTTGTGAGGTGCTGGTATTGCAGCTTGCCCCATTCCAACTTCTTACCACTTCTGGGGGCTTGTAATTCCTGCTCACATTGGGACCTTACTTCTGCGGAAGCGGCGGCTTAGTCAATGTACAATCCACTGACAATGACTTGAGAAAGTTCAGGAGATCTTCGCGCTGTTCGGGAAGAATCTTATGCTGCTGAAGGTTCTTTTTATCCAGATGCTCATTCGGCTTTCCGCCAGCCAGCATAATATCCACCGCTTCCTCCAGGGTCTTCGCGCTACCATCATGAAAGTACGGAGCTGAACTGGCGATGTCTCGCAGAGTTGGAGTCTTGAAGGCGCCGGTGTCTTCGACCTTATTGGTAACTTTGAACCGGCCGACATCAGGTTCTTTCTGGTCCATGCCAATGCCGACGTTGTGATATTGCTGATCGGTAAATAGAACTCCATCGTGGCAGTTATTGCACTTGATTGCCTGGAATATATTCCAGCCACGCCACGCGCTCTGATTGATTGCCGTGTTATCGCCGGCTTTCCAACGGTCCCATGCCGTATTCCCGCTGATAATCGTTCGCTCGTATGCAGCAATAGCTTTCACAACATTGTCGGCGGTGGCATCACTCTGAAACACCTTTTGAAACTGCGCCTTGTAGCCTTGTAAGGCGTTCACCTTCGTCACAATCTCATCGGCTTTGGCGCCCATGTTAGCTCCGGTCCAGGCAGCGAGTGCCTGCTTCTCGAGCGACGGGCTCCGTCCATCCCAGTAGAACTCATGGTGATACCCGATGTTCCAAAGTGTCGGACTGCTGCGAGGCAGTTGTTTGTTTCCCGCTCCAACCGCTTTTGCCAGTCCATCGGTCAGACCATGCTCGCAAACATGACACGAGTAGCAGGACTTCGAACCGTCGACACTCAATCGCTCATCGAAAAATAGCTGTCGTCCAAGTGCAACCTTTTCCGGTGTAGTAGGATTATCGCCCGGTACCGTCATCGGTTCATACGTAGCTAACTGCGCCGGCAATGGCTGGATCTCAGGTGTAAAACCACCGGACGTGTCTGTGGTCGTGTTGGTCTTGCATGACAGAATCAGGACGGTGAAGAGTAAAAGTAGACTGAGCGTGAGACACAGATGAAGTTTTCTAAAGCTCATACAATTTGCATGCGAGCTAAAAACTTTCGCCCTCCATTTTTTGGTTTGTGACTTGGACCGCGTGCGCGGATTCTGACATCTGCCTTGAGGAAATGTCTAGGCTAGGTTTGCAGCCGTTGGATACGGCCATCGCTTCGACCGATCATGGGATAGTGTCCTAATTTGGTTTTCCCATAGGACACTACTGATCATGGTGTATTCTGAACTGGCGTAACTAACCCCAATGAAGCCACTACTACCGAAGGTCTTCTTCATCGTCACACTTCCCCTTTGCATGGCCTGCTCAAGCAACGACAACGCGCACACCACAGCAACGACTGTCGTTCCACCACCCCCGCTGCAGAACCTGCGAATCGCCTCCCGGCCAAGTCCGAAAACACCTGCTAAGCCGAACGACGCGAATTTGAAAGTTGATCGCAGCAAGCCGCTTCTCATTCTCAATCTGCAGAACGGAAAAACGTTTCGTGAAGCCGAAGAAGTAGTGATCGACTTCTCGCTTGCAAATGCCCAACTAAAGGACGACGGTGGCGACTATCGCGTCCGGTATATTGTCGATGACGAGGAGATGCGCTGGATCGATCGTTGGGAACAATTAGTGCTCTCAGGTTGGACCCCTGGCAAACACACTATCCGTCTCGAACTCATCGGCCCTGACGGTTGGCCCTACCGCAACGGCGATTACAACGTCGTGACGAGAGAGTTGCTGGTGACGAAATGACCTACAAGTCATCAAGTAACAGCGGAGACTCGTCACTTGCTAGTTTCACCCGACTTGTTGAGGAGGCTGCGCGATGTACGCGCTGCCCGGCGATGTGTGGGCGCAGTGCGGTGTTGAGTGCACGCAATGGCCCAATCGAAGCGCGAGTGATGTTTATTGGCGAAGCGCCCGGAAGAAAAGGAGCAGATCGAACACGCATACCGTTCTCCGGCGATCAGTCGGGCGCAAACTTCGACCGGTTTCTCAATTCGATTGGCTTGAAGCGGGATCAGATCTTTATCACGAGTGCGGCCCTGTGCAATCCACGGACGGAGTCGGGCGCGAACCGGAAACCGACGCAACAGGAATTGGTAAATTGCTCCAACTTTCTGCGCCGAACGATTGAGATAGTCGATCCACCGGTGATTGTGACACTTGGTTCGGTTGCGCTTGAGGCACTCAAACGCATTCACTATCATGACTTGAAACTGAAAGAAGCTGCAGCGACAGTTCACCAATGGCAGGATCGGCTGCTGGTACCAATCTATCATCCGAGTCCGCAGGTTTTGGCATCGCACCGGCGCGAAGAAGCGCAGCTTAGGGACTATAAAGTTGTCGGGCAAGCGATTGCTCGTATATTCGACATGCTTTAGCTTGTCTCCTGACAACTAATGAGGCCGCGCAGAAGTCATTATTGGCGAAACAAAACGACAAGCTGAAGCATATCGGACAAAAGAGCATATCGAACATACATGACAGACGCGACGGAACAGTTGATTACTAAGGCCCTTTCGCTAGAAGGAGTTCACAAGCAACTTGGTGCGGTTCTCCGTGAACAAGACGGATGGCTAACCCCCATGAGCTATGGGGATACTTTTGCCGAGTATTCCGCGGTTCGCGATGGTGACGCCGGGTTATTCGATCTCTCGACTCGAGGTCGTATCCGCGTGAGCGGGTCAGAAGCCGTGATGTTTCTGAACGGGCTCATCACCAACGACATGAAAACGCTTGTCGAAAACCACTGGATGCGCGCGGTTTTCCCGAACGTCCAGGGGCGATTGATCGCAAGCGTTCGCGTAGCTCGATTGAAGGATGAGACTCACGGCAACAAAACCATTCCCGTCTTTTTGATCGATACAGAAGCAGCCACTCATGAAAAGGTGTTTAAGACCATAGAACGTTTCACCATGGCGGGCGATTTTCATGTCACCGATATTACCGGGCAAAGTGTTCAGCTGTCCGTCCAGGGCGCTAAGGCCGTGGAAATACTCAGTGCTGTTCTGGGGTCTGAGATTGTAGACCTCCCTCGAGATGGAGTCTTGGAGGTCGACTTCGAAGGGAACGTGCTCACCGCCATCCGCTCGACGCACACAGGAGAGGATGGATTTGATTTGTTCCTTAGCGCACCGCAGGGTGTCGAATTGTGGGAATCGATCAGAAAGATGGGAGCCCAGCCCGTCGGCTACGACGCGATGGACGTCTTGCGAATCGAGGCGGGCATAGCTCGCTTTGGACGCGACATGGATGAGACGAACGTAGTTACAGAAACAAATCTTGACGACGCGATCAGTTTCACAAAAGGCTGTTACGTCGGTCAGGAAATAGTTATTCGCATCAAACATCGCGGACACGTCGCCAAGAAATTGACTGGATTGATATTTCGAAAAGAGGAAGCCATCGCACCCGCGGCAGTTATCAAGTCAGCTGATGCAAAAGACATTGGCAAAATCACTTCGGCGACATTTTCGCCTCAACTCGCGACCAGCATCGCACTCGGGTACGTCAGATATGAGTACTTGATGTCCGGTACAAGTGTGACAGTCGTGACCGAAAACGGGGAGACCCCGGCAACTGTCACTGAGCTACCGTTCGTGAAAGGCAGTTGGTCTCAGGGTTAAGTGGAATGTCCGACGCCAATCCCAATCATCAGGAATTTAGAGACCTCGATTTCGAACAGGCGCGGCTGGCTTACTCTATTATCGAGTCGCTTATCGAACATACGCGGGTTGTTAGTGATTTGATCGCCGTGATGGCCCAGGTACTCGACGAGGATACGACTAAAGCGCTCACACAGACGCCAACCTGGACGGCTTATCTCGACAGCCGCCGAGCGATGGAAAAAACGAAAGCCGATGTCGAGAAGTTCGCCGAGGTTCTGAAACAGCTCAATCCCGAATAGAGTTCCACGATAGCATTTCTCACTTCAGCGGTTTGAGGCCGAAGGGCCCAGTACTTCTGCTTAGCGAGGATCGTAATGGGAAAGGGGGCAGATCGTAAATGGAAATCTTGCGCTAGTCTTTTAGTGCCTTTGCAAATGCCCGCAAGGATTCGCGGGCTTCGTCTTTGACGTCAAACATCACGTCGCCCATTTTGATTGTTAGTTTCTCGGCGGCCATCATTTTAAGAAAATCCTCGCACGGAATCAGAAAGACCAATCGTTCCCCAACCCACAGTCGCCCCGGAACTGGGTTACGGATCGCGGATCGATTTGAACTGAAGTGAGCAGGTTTGCCGTCCAGAAGAAAAACAACGTAGAGGTCTGTATTAAGCCTGCGGCCTTTAACCACGGACATTAAGTCGAAGTTGATTCGCTCGGGAATTCGACGGACCTGGCCTGGGTAAGAAAAGTGCAGTGAGAAGTCAAGACTGTGGTACCGATCTTTTTCTCCTGAGAGGCGCACAGAGGTGGAACGTACGGTAGTGACATCCTTTTCTTTGTCGTAACTCGTTTCAACGTTGAATTGCGACCCAAACTGTCCGGGAGATTGCAGCACCAGGAAACAGAAGAAAATGACAATTTGTGATGTACTCATTGTTCTCGGTTACGCTTCCTGCACGATACACCGACAAAGTTCATACTTGTACCTGACACGTGATCAGGTTGATGATTCCCAGTCTACTCCGCTCGACGTTCACGACCTCGAGACCAGCAGCACTAGCCTCCCGAGCAGTTCGGCGATTGATATGATCGTCAAACAAACTCGCCGTAAACAAGTTCAAGAAATCGAAAAGCAGCCCAAGCAGGCCTGCTGGCCTAACATGTTCCAACAGAACAACTGTGCCGCCAGGACGAACGACTCGATGCAACTCTTTTAGCGCTCTTGCCGGTGATTCGACGGAACATAAAACGAGAGTCGCAAACGCAGCGTCAAACGAGTTGTTTTGAAACGGCAAGGCCTCAGCACGGTTTTGGAGCAGTTTGACTTTCGTTGGTCGAGCCTTTTCGCGCGCGATCTTCAGCATCTCTACGCTGAACTCACTTGCTACTCCGTGAGCATTTTGGGGATAGTGAACAAAATTCAATCCCGTTCCAGCGCCAACCTCCAGGATTCTTCCATTGGGAGGTAGTTGACTGAGTGCTCTTGCGCGAAGACCTGGGAGAAACCAGCGCTCGAATGAGCCCATCACGCCTTCGTAATACGGAGAGACGCTGTCGTATCTGGCCCTGGTCATCTTTAGCGAATCATCATGATCACTTGACGTTCACGTCCACCATCGAATTCGCACAGGAAGATTCCCTGCCAACGGCCGAGCAACAACTTTCCATCCTTAAAAGGAATGGTGATGGATGGTCCTGTTAAGCTGGCTTTGATGTGTGCGTCCGAATTCTCTTCACCATGGCGAAAACCCATTCCGTGTTGAGGGATCAAGGTTCGCAACGCATGTAACATATCGCGGGGCACGTCCGGATCGGCATTCTCGTTTATGGTCAGCCCAGCCGTAGTATGTTGCACGTAGAGGACGACAACCCCTTCACTCGCTCCTGACTCTTTCAACTTCTCGGATACCAGATCAGTAAACTCAACCAACTCCTCGCGGTTTCGCGATTTAACTTTTAGGACAAACACAGTCTCAGCTCCTTCTGGTGCGACCCAGTATTGCAGTAATTCTTCAGGTAAGAAAGATTAGTTATTCACTGGGACCGCAGGCGTCTCGCCTGCCCACGTTACGCCCCATGCCTGTTTAATTTAGTCAGGCCTCTACCGCAACGTGGCAGGCGAGACGCCTGCGGTCCCAGTGAATGACAAACCCCTGACAGTGGGAACGATCAGGGGTTCAATCAAAGCTGGATGCTGCTGCTACCTACTCTTGCCCGACGCCTTTCGCTTAAGCAAGGCCCAGCCCGTTGGTAGTACTGCGGCAGCTAAGGCGATCTTAATGACGTCACCAGGAAGGAAGGGTAAAACTGCTATTTTGAATGCTGCAACTGGAGGAGTGTTCGAAACAACTGCAAACCAGGCCCAACCACCAAGAAAGACGACTAACGAACCAATCGCCATCGCAGCCACGGCAGTCGGATAACGTTTGTCCCAACCGTGTTCGGCAAAAGCACCAGTGATGAACGCTGCTGCGGGGAAGGCCACCAAATAGCCGCCAGTTGGTCCCATGAAACGCATTATTCCGCCGGCGCCTTCGGCGAAGAATGGCAGACCAACTGCTCCCTCAAGAAGGTACGCGATGATTGCGGCAGCTCCCAAACGCGATCCGAGTAAGGCACCCGTCAGCAAAACCGCAAATGTCTGTCCGGTGATGGGAATCGGGCCAATGTGAATCGCAAACTGAGCGCAAGCCGCCGTCAGTAAACTAAAAACAACTACCAGCCCCACTGAACGTGTCCAATCCAGAGGGGCTAGCGCAGCTTCCATTAAGGTGTCGGGTTTAGCGTAAGTGTTCATAATCGGTCTTGGGCTTTTGGTTTTTTGTCTTAGCTCGATGGATCCTTGTAGGGCAGCAAAGTTCGTTATCTAGTCTCCTGCGGCGCTCTTCACGGCCTCTGTCTCCGTCGCAGCGGGCTCAATTGCCATGGTTCCAATACGCATTCTATGGAATGAACGCCAGACGAAGAACACTGACACAAGGAAAAACAGGAGAGCTAGAATGTGAGTCAGTGTTGTGTCGCCATTATTACGTGCGGTCAAACTAACGGCGAGTTCGACAGCAAGCAGTCCGAAAAGTGTCGTGAACTTTATAACGGGATTCAGCGCCACTGACGACGTGTCTTTGAACGGATCGCCAACCGTGTCGCCAACAACTGTAGCATCATGAAGGGCAGTGCCTTTCATCTTCAGATCAACTTCGACGACCTTCTTCGCGTTGTCCCATGCGCCACCGGCGTTTGCCATGAAAATCGCCTGGTACAAGCCAAAGACTGCGATCGAAATCAGGTAACCGATAAAGAAGAACGGCTCAACGAACGCGAAAGCCAGCGTGGAGAAGAAGACTGTCAGGAATATATTGAACATTCCCTTTTGCGCATACTGAGTACATATCTGCACTACTTTTTTGCTGTCTTCCACCGAAGCCTTCTCAACGCCTTCCAGTCGAATATTCGCTTTAATAAATTCCACTGCCCGATAGGCGCCGGTCGTCACGGCTTGAATAGAAGCGCCGGTGAACCAGTAGATAACCGCGCCGCCGGTAATGAGACCGAGCACAAAGGGAGCGTGGAGAAGAGACAAACTCTCCGTGTTGGTCCTCAGACCGTCTGTCAGCGCCATGATGATCGAAAAGATCATCGTCGTCGCTCCGACTACGGCGGTACCAATCAAAACGGGCTTGGCCGTCGCCTTGAAGGTGTTACCGGCGCCGTCATTCTCTTCCAACAGATGTTTTGCGCGGCCGAAGTTAACATCAACGTTGAAGTCTCTCTTGACTTCTTCTTCAACATTCGGAACCTGTTCAATTAGCGAGAGTTCGTAGACAGACTGTGCATTGTCTGTCACCGGTCCATAGGAATCGACGGCGATTGTCACGGGTCCCATGCCGAGGAACCCAAACGCGACCAGGCCAAAACCGAACACGGGTGCGGCGACCGGATCGACCATCAGTGCACCCAAACCAAGGCCTGCCGTCGTACCCAGATTGGTAAAAAAGTAGGCAATGGCCATTAAGCCGACGATGCTGATGCCGAGCCAGTACGCCGAGAAATTGCCAGCGACCAGCCCTGAAAGAATATTTAGCGAAGCGCCGCCTTCTCTTGAAGATGTAACAATTTCACTTACGTGCCGGGATTCGGTAGAGGTGAACACCTTGACCAGCTCGGGGATGATGGCCCCAGCGAGGGTACCGCAGGAAATGATGATGGCGAGCTTCCACCAGAGCGTCTCGTTTCCGGCCAAGGCGGGAATCGTCAACTTCGAAACGATAAAGGTGATCACAACGGAAACAATCGACGTGATCCACACGAGCGACGTCAGGGGCGCTTCGAAATTCATTTTGTCTGCCAGCTTGTAGCGTGCCTTTGCGATCGCGTCGTTCACGAAGTAGGAAAGAGCGCTCGCGACAATCATCATTACACGCATGATGAATATCCAGACCAGCAACTGAACTTGCACGCGGGGGTTCGATACACCCAGCAGAATAAACGTAATCAACGCAACTCCAGTTACGCCATAAGTCTCGAAACCGTCAGCGCTTGGACCAACGGAGTCGCCTGCGTTATCGCCAGTGCAGTCGGCAATCACGCCGGGGTTGCGCGCGTCATCTTCTTTAATCTTAAAGACGATCTTCATCAGGTCAGACCCGATGTCCGCAATCTTTGTGAAAATACCTCCGGCGATGCGCAAAGCTGCAGCACCCAAGGATTCACCAATGGCAAACCCGATGAAGCAAGGTCCAGCGTAGCTGCCCGGAATGAACAAGAGAATGCAGAGCATGATCAGCAGCTCGACGCTAATCAGCATCATGCCGATGCTCATGCCGGCCTTTAGCGGAATCCTATAAAGGGGAAATGGCCTACCTTCAAGACTTGCGAATGCTGTACGCGAGTTAGCAAAGGTGTTAACTCGAATCCCGAACCATGCAACGCCGTAACTTCCTGCTATACCAACCAAGCTAAATGCCAAAATAATGATCACTCGGAATGGTTCCATACCGGACAGCACGCCGAAATAGAGAACAATGACGACGGCGATAAACGCTTCAAGAATGAGGATGAACTTTCCCTGCGTGATGAGATAGGTCTTACAAGTCTCGTAGATCAACTCCGAGATCTCGCGCATAGCACGATGCACCGGCATTTTTTTCAGGTTCATGTACATCGCCAAACCGAAACCCAGACCAAGCAAACAGATGACGATTCCGAACAAAAGCAGATTGTGGCCATTGATTCCGCCAAGAAAAGGTACTTGCGACAAATCAGGGAGTTCCAGACTCGCCTCACCGCCCTGATGCGATTGGGCATAGGTTGGCAGCGCAAAAAACAAAGTCGCGGCGGTTGCCGCGGCACCGATGGCACTACGTCGCGCTTTTGCCGCAAATGACGATAGGCGGGCTTTTATTGTTACCCTCTTAATAACGAGCGCTGCCGAGCAAACAACCAGCAGGCTGATAAAGGAGATCAGCGATAGTTCCACTTTGGAGATATTCCTTTCCGATTCTTCTAAATAATGGCGAGATTCACACGACCTTAGCTGCCCGTGAGTCACGCTCGTTCACCGCTGGAGCGCCTCCGGTGCCCCTGAAGTTGGCAGCCGGCCTCTACGAAAGCGCGTATTATTGCCGATTTCCGGCAAAACTGTCCAATCGGGAGCAATCCACAGATTACGCCGATTACACAGATGAAGCTGAAAACAGCTGGCGAGCTGTGCCTCTTTAAGTCCGTTATTTGAATCTGCGAAATGGCGGAATCTGTGGATGTTTTTCGGATTTAGGCAGTCGACCCTGCCTCGGCGATATCTCCAATTGGCTGAGGCCCCTTTCGAGTCCCAACCCAGCGTCGGATTGAATCAACCATAATCACAATTGCAGCGAACATGATGATCGCTGTGAGGCTGCTGTTGATATAACCTTGCATGGCGGTTTCGGGTTTTTGTGACAACGGCCAGAATATGTCGGTAATCGACTTGAAACCCGCTACAAGTGTGGTGGAGCCGACAAAGGACAGCGGAACGATCGTCACCCACGAATATTTGGCTTTGCCGGAGTTGATGAGAATTGTGGTAGCTACACACAGAGCCACGGCGGCGAGTAGCTGATTAGCAATCCCAAACATCGGCCAGATCGTCGAGATTGAGCCTGACCAAATAAATGCGGCCCACGCCGAAACGACCAGCGCAGAAGTGATCACAGACCCAGGCATCCAATTCGGTTCCTCGAGCTTTTCATAGAACCTGCCGCCGAACTCGCCAACAAGAAAGCGAGCCACACGTGTACCGGTATCGATTGTAGTGAGGATAAAGAGGGCTTCAAACATGATCGCGAAGTGATACCAGTACTTCATAAAACCACCGAGGCCGGGTATGCCGGCGAATATCTTCGCAATACCAAGGGCGAGAGTGACAGCCCCGCCAGTACGTCCGCGCAAGTTTTTCTCACCTGACTGTTGTTCGAGTTGATCGATCTCCTGAGGTCGCAAGTTGAAGCCTTCGGCTGTGTGCGAATCGACCATACGAGCATATGTCGCCTTCTGAGCATCGGTCCCTTGCGCGGTATTGATCGCAAAGTAGTCGCCAGGGAAAAGAGAAGTCGCAGCAATGAGGGCCACAACGCCCACGATGCCTTCCATTAGCATGCTACCGTAACCAATCATGCGCGTGTCGGTCTCTTTCGCGATCATCTTCGGCGTTGTTCCCGAAGAAATCAGCGCATGGAAACCCGAGATCGCGCCACAAGCAATAGTGATGAAGACAAACGGATAGAGCTTTCCCGGTATGACAGGTCCGCCGCCAGCTGTAAAAGGAGTAAATGCCGGCATGTTCAGGTTTGGATGTACGAGAATCACGCCGAGAATCAGGAACGCGATCGTTCCAATTTTCAAATACGACGACAAATAATCGCGCGGGCAAAGTAGCATCCAGACCGGTAACACTGAGGCGATGAAACCGTATGCCGCCATAATTACGATCAGACTATTTCTTGAGAGAGTAAACGCGTGGGCAAACGAGGAGTCGGCAATCCGCCCTCCTAGATAAACCGCAAACAACAAACCAATCACGCCGATCATGCTGGCTTCCACAATCTTTCCCTTGCGAAAGCGATACATGTACAAGCCCATGAAGAGCGCGAGCGGAATGGTGAAACCTACAGTGAATGTTCCCCATGGTGATTCCGCCAAGGCGTTCACAACTACCAAGCCAAGGCCTGCAAGGGCAATGACCACTATGAAAAGAATCGCAACGCCGGCCACTAGTCCAGACAGTGGACTGATCTCCGTACGCGCCATCTCTGCAAGTGACTTGCCTTTGCGACGTACGCTGCCGACCATGATCATGAAGTCGTGAACTGCACCACCGAGACAAACACCAATGACGAGCCACAATAGCCCTGGCAGGAAACCGAACTGCGCTGCCAGCACCGGCCCAATAAGTGGGCCGGCACCCGATATGGCCGCAAAGTGATGTCCAAACAACACCCACTTGTTTGTTGGATAGTAGTTGTGCCCGTCGTACATCGTTTGCGACGGTACCGGTCGCGAGTCGTCAAGCGCCAGGACCTTGGCTGCTATAAACGCCGAATAGTAGCGATAGGAAATCGCAATTACGCAAAGTGCGCCGATGATTATTGGAAGGGCATTCATATCCTTGATGAGTTCTTTTAGTTGGCAGCGAGAATGCCGCCAGTCCACGTCTTTGTAAATACTCTTAATGCTTCTACGTCCGACTTAGAATGATACTTTCGATAGGTAAAAACGTATATGAGTCTCTGCTTGACCCTCATAAAGGTCACACCGGCGAGCAAAGGTGTCGACGACTGTGTGGCTCCCGTGTCTCTTGTGATTGTCATGAGCATCATGACGCTGTAAATACGGGGGCTAACCTCTAATTCCCCCAAATTTACAGGCTGAGACATGTCGATTTGGGTGTCGCCGGACTCCACCTTCTTGAGTCCCTGTTCGATGTGCTCCAACAGTGCCTTCATCCTTGGCCCATTCGGATCCATCATAGTCGCCCCATTCTTTCGAAACTCCGCGACAAGCGCGGCAAGGTCCGACTCGGAGAAGACCTGTTCCTTTGCATCCCTGAGCACCGAGATTTTTGTGTACGAATTGAACGTCGTTTGTTCGCCTCGCCTCAACAGTTCGCAGTCACTCGCGGGCAAGTGCACAGCAAGCATTTCATTTCCCGGAGCTTCAGTTTCAGTGAAACGAGCCTTAATGCTGTCGAACTGTGAACTGGCCTCCTCAAAACCTTCTGGTGCAGGAATAACTACAACACTGTTTCCCAGACGAACGGTTAGAACAACTGGTCGGCTTACAGCGCCTGATTTTTCAACGCCTTTTTTATGTTCTTGCGCTCGAGCTGTCGCACTCAATGTGAGGACGATTGCCGCGAATAGTAACGGAGTACTCCTCCAGTTCATGTGGGTAGTGTTAGCAACTCGTATTGGCATTAGGTCATTCTTCAGTCCCTTTGTGCAAAGTCAGATCGACACCGGACGCAGATCACTTGTCTCGTGACTTACCAATTACCACGCCAACAATCGCGAGCAATATTCCCAACCCAATGCTCCCCACCGCCACGATTGTCCGCCCCTTTCCAGCATTCATCTCTGCCGACAGCTCGCTGATGGTTGCGTGATGGGGAACCATGAGTATCCCCACTGCGATTAAAAAAGATCCCAGCCCCACAAGCATCAACCAGCCCGGCGTCGTCCGCGGTCGATCAACTTTTCTCCCCAGTTCGCTTTTAGCGTAACCATAAGAGAGATAAACCGACAGTCCGATCATCAACCAGGCAACAAAGCGCCACCATGAAGTCGGCGGCAGGTAGTACATCAGGAACAGGCAGGAGACTGCTCCCGCAATTGGCAATAACCATGGTCCAAACGGAACTTTGAACGGCCGTGCCCGCGTGGGCTCTTTGTAACGCAGGATCGTGATGCCAATACATACCAACACAAACGCAAACAAAGTCCCGATATTGGTGAGATCGACCATCTCGTCAATACTCATCACTGCGGAAAAGCCACCAACCACAACGCCTGTAAGAATCGTCGTCACGTGTGGCGTCTTGAATTTCGGATGGACCTTCGCAAACACGGGTGGCAGTAACCCGTCGCGGGCCATTGAGAAGAAGATGCGTGGTTGACCAAGCTGAAACACCAGCAAGACTGCTGTGTGCGCCACCACTGAACCGAACGCAACGATTCCCGTGGCCCACTTTGCTCCCGGAGCAACGTGCTGCAAGGCCATTGTCAATGGTTCAGCTTGCTCAGTCGCCAATCGTCGCACGAGTTCTTTATAAGGAATTAGGCCGGTAAAGACGGCTGCGACCACCACGTAAAAGATAGTACAGATAATCAGCGATGCGATGATACCGATAGGCAGATCTCTAGCCGGATTCTTCGTTTCCTCAGCCACAGTGGAGACCGCATCGAAACCAATATAGGCAAAGAAGACCACAGCAGCGCCGGCAAGTGTCCCTGAAAATCCGTTGGGCATAAACGGATACCAGTTGGTAGCCATTTTTGTCGGTGAAACAAAATACAGCGCCACCACGATGAAAAAGAGCAACACAAGGATTTTGATGCCTACCATTACGGCATTGAACTGCGCCGACTCTTTGATCCCCCACACCAAAACAATCGTGATCAAAGTCACGATACCGAATGCGAGCAAGTTGAAAACTATCGGGATCCCGAGGATGTGCGGCGCACTCTCAATCAGTCCGGGGATTTTTCGAGCGGTACGAAAGTCGGTTGAGAGCCACTGTGGAATATCTATGCCGATGCTCTCCAACAATGATCTGAAATAGTTTGCCCAACTGATCGCAACAGCAACATTTCCAATCGCGTATTCAAGGATCAAGTCCCAGCCAATGATCCATGCGACCAGCTCTCCTAGGGTGGCATAGGAATATGTATAGGCTGAACCCGAGATGGGAACCATCGCCGCCATTTCGGCATAACAGAGTGCGGTGAAGGCGCAAACGATAGCCGTGATGCAGAACGACAGCATCAGCGAAGGGCCGGCACCCGGCCTTGCGGCATCGCCTGCCGCCGCGGTGCCAACCGTGGCAAAGATTCCTGCGCCGATGATTGCACCAATACCAAGCAGCGTTACGTTGAGTGCCCCAAGTGTTCGTTTGAGGCCATGGGCCTGGTCACCCAATGCAGCCAGGATGTCGTCAAGGTTCTTGGTACGGAAGATTCCTCGAAGCAAGATTGTCGCCTCCGGGAGTGGAATTAAGATAGCTCTAGTTGCGGTTGCGCCCCACGATCGAAGGAAAGCTTGCGGAGTTTGTCATGGAAGACGGAAAAAGTGGAAGCGAAAAAACGTGCGGGCCTTTGGTCTTCGGTTTTTGGTCTTTGGGCCTGGGTCGCGCATCCGAGTCAACTTTCACTTGAAAGTTCGGCCTACCTGATCTAGTTTGTCGGTCATCAGCACCCACTTTTTGACACCGATGCGCATTCTCTCTTGCAACGAAGAAGCACGCACCAAGTTCCAAGGCCAAGGGCCAAAGGCCTAAGACCAGGACGGTTCGTCAGAAACGGCAACTACACATGTTCCCCTTCAGAAACATCCTGTTCCCGACGGATTTTTCGTCACACGCTCATGCCTCGCTGAAGTATGCTGCAGCATTTGCTCGTCATGGTAGTGGTCGAGTGTTGTTGTTTAGTGTGCAGGATGCGAAGGTTCCGGAAAACCTGCTGACGCTGCCCGAATATGTTTTCGCGGAACAAGAGAATAGCTGGCTGTCGCAATTGCGATCGGAAGTGAAGCTTCTGCTTTCCGATCCCTTGCTGAAAGGCGTTCAAGCTGAACCAGTGATCGTCGATGGCGAACCGGCCACTGAGATTGCGCGCGCCGCAGTGGATCGCGAAGTCGATCTGATCACTGTGGTTACACGAGGTCGTAAAGGACTTTCAAGGGCGTTCGGCAGTTCCATTGCTGAGGAGATTGTGGCCGAGTCGCCGTGCGCTGTACTGGCGATCCGTCCGCCGCAAAGAGATTTCGTCGAGCATCGAGGCGGACAAACACAGATTCGACTCAATCGCGTCTTGTTAGCTACAAACTTCCGACCCTCATCTGTAGCGGCAACGCAGCTCGCGACTCAGATTTCAAGTCACCTCGGAGCTGAGCTTCACGCGGTCTACGTAATTGGCGATTACTTCGAACAGATAACCGTGATGTTTCCCGAAGGTGGTTTGGCTGCACTCACCCGACTCCGAAGTTATGTGCAGGAGCGAATGTCCCACCTGGAACGTGCTGATCCGCGTGCGTCGACGCATGTTGCTGAGGGGCGCCCGTATCAAGAGATTGTAAAGCTTGCAGAAAGGCTTGACGCAGATTTGATCGTGATAGGTACTGCCGTTCACGGCTCTTTGTTTGGGAATAGTGCAGTGCTGGGCTCTGAAATTGAACGGGTGATCAGGAATGCGCCTTGTCCTGTGCTCTGTGTTCCAGCCGCGAAAGTCGTCACACCTTTACCAGCATTCGTAACGCAAGCGGTACCCCAAACGTAGGAGGCAGGAGCTGGCGGCAGGAGCAGGAGGGAAGCAGGCGGCAGGAGCAGCGAAAAAAGAAATCATTGGTCATATATCATTTGACATTTTTCATTTGTCATTTTGTTTTGGCTAGGCCTGGCTTAGAGAATCGACTCTCTTAGTCTTCACGGCTTCAAATGAAAAATGTCAAATGTCAAATGATATATGACCAATGATTTTTTTACTGCTCCTGCCGCCTGCTTACTTCTTCTCGATCGGTCGACCTTCCTTTTGCCATTCAATGAAGCCACCTAGTAATGCTGCCGCGTTATCGAAGCCTTTTGTTTTGAGATTGACCACCGCACCGGCGGACGTATGTTCGCTTGGTCAAGAACAGTACGCGACAATTGTCTTATCACGCGGAAGCTCATTTAAGTGATTTAGAATCTCGCCGGCGGGTATCAACTTGGCTCCGGGGATGTGGCCAGCGTCATACGACGCCTGATTTCTCACATCAACGACAAACGCCTTGCCTTCCTTCATCAGGCTCTCCAGCTCGCCAGTAGTTATTCGACGAGCGCCATCGGCGTAGGTCGTCTCCCGACCGATGGCGGAATTGCTCGACTCTTGCTGTTGACTTTTAACCTTAGTGTCGACAGCGTTGCACCCAAGTACGACTAATGCAACGCCCAAAACAATTGCGGAATAAATGTGATTAGAACGCATCAATAACCTCCGGCAAGCTTCAAACAGTTAAGACAATAAGTAATGTCGTACGAGGCTTACGATTTGTCAATTCTAACTGTCGCTTACAGATGATATAGTTTCGCCTCCACCAAACTGGAGCTACCTATTATGGAGCAGTCGGACTCGATCCAGTGGGCAAAGGTAATTGACCACACGCGCTGCATCGGATGTCATGCGTGCACTACCGCGTGCAAGTCTGAAAACGTTGTCCCGCTTTCAGTTACGCGTACCTACGTCAAGCATGTTGATGTGGGCGTGTTTCCTCAGGCACGACGCGCGCACCAGGTAACACGCTGCAACCAGTGTGCTCACGCTCCTTGCGTAACTGCTTGCCCAACTACCGCGATGTTCAAACGCGCCGACGGAATCGTAGATTTCGACAAATCGATCTGTATCGGCTGCAAAGCTTGCATGGCCGCGTGTCCGTACGACGCTATCTTTATCAATCCGGAAGATCACTCAGCCGAGAAGTGCAACTTCTGCGCACACCGAATCGACATGGGACTCGAGCCTGCGTGCGTCGTCGTTTGTCCAACCCAGGCAATCCTGGTTGGCGACATGAATGATCAAAATTCTTATGTTGCTCAGATTGTGAATCGGGAAGCGGTCACAGTGCGTCGTCCCGAGAAAGAAACGCTGCCGAAGCTTTTCTATAAAGGTGTGCATCAGGCAACACTGGATCCGCTCGCTGCAAGGCGTCCCGAAGGAAATCTTTTCATGTGGAGCGAACAACTGGAGAATGCGGATCACGTAGTGTCGGGCAATCCGCACTACAACAACTCCTCGGCCGCAGCTTTGCTCTCCTACGACGTGCCTCATTCGATTCCGTGGGATTGGCGAGTCAGCCTGTACACGTGGACTAAAGGAATTGCCTCAGGTGTTTACCTCGTGGCCGCGTTTCTTGTGTTAGCTGGAATTCTTAACACAACCAATTCGATTTGGTTGTGGGCCACGCCGGTTATCTCAGGCGGTTTCCTGGCGATCACGGGCGGGCTGTTACTCTGGGACCTGGAACACCCAAAACGCTTTCATCTCATCTTCACAAGACCACAATGGCGCAGTTGGCTCGTAAAGGGCGCATTCATAATCGCCGGTTACACGGTCGTGCTTGTGCTGCATTTCATTGCAAGCTGGGCTGGCTCACATGTCTTTCAAACTCGGCTGATGATCGCCGGTATACCACTATCTATTCTCACCGCAGTCTATACGGCCTATCTTCTTGCACAAGCAAAGGCGCGCGACATGTGGCAGAACCCATTGCTTCCACCTCATCTGTTTTTCCAATCTCTGCTATTGGGTTCTGCCATCCTGTTGCCGCTCGTCGTATTGCTGAAAGGGGCCACGATAGGTTTCTTTGGCTTCATGCGTCCCGACGTTCTGTGGTTGCTTTGGATACTGGCAGCATCGAGCTTCATTCATTTGCTCATGGTCTGGGGCGAAACTTCGCTTACCCATCCAACGGCACATGCTCGGCTGGCAATTTGGCAAATGGTTCATGGACGATACAAGGACGATTTTTGGATGGGCTCCATACTGTCGTTGCTTGGTGGATTGTTTCCCTTGCTCGCGGTCCTTAACGTTTTGAGTATCTCGATCGGTGTCGCTGGCGCACCGCTGGCACTAATTGGTCTGATGCTCTTCGAAAATGCGTACGTTCAGGCTGGACAATCAGTGCCGCTAGCCTAGATGGCTGGTTTGTCGTTGTTTCATTTCAATCAGCCACAGGTGAACGCGGCCTCGCCTAGGAGAGCGGCCAGGCCGAGGCGTAAAATCGTTCCAAGGAATAGCTCATGACTACTAAAACTGAAGCCACAGTGGACGACCTCTACCGAGTCCCTGAAAACGGTAAAGCAGAACTCGTAAATGGAGAACTGGTCCTCATGCCACCCACAGGAGGTGTGCCCGGTCGAGCTGCGGGTGAAATTTATGTCAGCTTGCATGAGTATGAACGACGTGTCGGCGGCGGTTACGCATTTCCCGACAATGTTGGTTTCATAGTCAATCTTCCTCACCGTCGTTCATTCAGTTCCGACGCTGCTTTTTACAAAGGAGAACTACGTGGCGGACTGTTTCTTGAAGGCGCACCAGTATTAGCCGTGGAAGTAAGAAGCACGGATGATTATGGGCCCACGGCCGAAGCGCGGATGGCGCAGAAACGAGCAGACTACTTCGCTGCTGGAACCTTGGTGGTGTGGGATGTCGACGTACTGCGCGAGAAGGTTGTTCGTGTGTTTCGTGCTAGCGATCCTACGAATCCAACGGTATATCGAAGCGATGAGGCTGCCGAAGCTCTGCCTGCGTTACCGGGTTGGACAATGGCCGTGAATGAAATACTCGGTTAAGCCTCCAGCGACAGATTATCGCCCATAAGACTGATCGAGCAGTTTTGATCGCTACCGGTTCTGCCATAATCGGCATCGAAAGACAAACCTTCCAGCTAAATCGCAATGGATAAAACTGAACAGCCCCTTGTTAATGCCAGTCGCGAAGAAACCATCTCTCGCGGCGAGACCTTCTACCCTGGTCCAAGCCGCAATCATCTCGCTGCCTTTCCACCGAAGGAACGCTGGGACGACTGGACTGAACTTGATTCACGCGCGTGGCCACAACGAAAAGAACGTCATTACTCGCTGGTTCCTACCACTTGTTTTAACTGCGAGTCTGCGTGCGGACTACTCGCTTACATCGACAAAGTTACCGGCGAGGTTCAGAAGTTTGAAGGTAATCCCGAACATCCGGGTTCGCGGGGCCGCAACTGCGCAAAGGGGCCGGCGACGCTGAATCAAGTTACGGATCCCGATCGAATCCTTTACCCCCTTAAGCGCGCCGGCAAACGAGGTGAAGGAAAATGGGAACGAGTTGAGTGGGATGCGGCTCTTAACGATATTGCCTCACGCATCCGGAAAGCCATCGTCGAGAATCGACGCAACGAGATCATGTACCACGTTGGGCGGCCCGGTGAAGATGGTTTTACCGAACGCATTCTTGCAGCTTGGGGAGTAGACGGTCACAACTCACATACAAACATCTGTTCGTCCGGCAGTCGCGAAGGTTATCAATTGTGGATGGGGCTTGATCGTCCCAGTCCTGATCATGCAAACGCAAAAGTGATTCTGCTCATCAGTGCGCATCTCGAATCCGGTCACTACTTCAATCCTCACGCACAACGCGTGATCGATGGCAAAGCCAATGGAGCGAAATTGATCGTGTTCGACACGCGTCTTTCACACACAGCGACGCACGCCGACTATTGGGTTTCGCCTTATCCGGGCTCCGAAGCCGCAATGTTGTTGGCGATTGCTAACTATCTAATCCAAAACAATCTCTACAACCGCGAGTTTGTTGAGCGATGGTGGAACTGGAAAGAGTTTCTCGCCGTTGAACATCCTGAAAAAGAGACGACGTTTGAAAGTTTCGAATCATTGCTACGCGATCTTTACCAGGATTACACGTTCGATTTTGCAGCCGCAGAGTCAGGTGTCGACGCGAAAGTTATCGAAGAGATCGCTAAACTTGTTAGCGCAGCCGGGACACGCTTTTCCAGTCATAACTGGCGTAGTGTGGCGTCTGGCGTTAGCGGTGGCTGGTCGGTGGCTCGCTGTCTTTTCATGTTGAATGCGCTACTCGGCGCTGTTGCGACTGAAGGTGGCGTTTATCCCAACGCGTGGAACAAGTTTGTGCCGCGCCCCATCTACATGCCGCCTCATCCGCAGATGTGGAACGAAACTACCTGGCCACGTGAGTACCCGCTTTCAATGAACGAAATGTCGTTTCTGCTGCCGCACCTGCTGAAAGATGGTCGCGCGAAAATCGATACATATTTCACGCGTGTCTACAATCCCGTTTGGACCAACCCCGATGGCTTTTCCTGGATTGAAATGCTAACGAATCCCGACCTCGTCGGTTGTTATGTCGCCCTCACGCCAACCTGGAACGAGACCTCTTACTATGCGGACTACGTACTGCCGATGGGAGTGGGCTCCGAGCGACATGACTTGCACTCCTATGAAACGCATGATTCTCAATGGCTCGGTTTTCGTCAACCGGTAATGAAGGCAGCGAGGCAGCGTGCGGGCGAGACCATCGACGATACTCGCGAAGTAAACCCAGGTGAAGTTTGGGAAGAAAACGAATTCTGGCTGGAGTTAACGTGGCGCATCGATCACGATGGAAGTCTGGGTATTCGGCAATACGTCGAGTCGAAGAAGAACCCCGGCGATCGGCTCGGCGTCGACGAGTATTACGAGTGGATCTTCGACAACTCAGTTCCGGGCTTGCCGGAAAAAGCTGCTCAGGAAGGTTTGACGCCATTGGCATTCATGCGCCGCTACGGCACGTTTGAGATCAAACAAAAGGTAGGCAAAGTCTACGAAGAGTCGGTCGGCGGTGAAGAGCTCGACGAGGTGCGCGAAGATCGTTTTGACCGAGTGTTCACACGCGCAGCCAAACCTGCAGGGCCAAACATTGTTCCACTTCCCGCACCGGATGGCGACGACGAAGGACGACGGCTTGTCGGCATCAAGGTTGATGGCGAGGTCAAACGTGGTTTCCCGACACCTAGTGGCAGGCTTGAGTTCTACTCTCATACGCTCAGCAAGTGGGGTTGGCCGGAGTTCGCGATTCCCAGTTACTTCAAGAGTCATGTTCATCCAGACAATCTGGAAAAGGACCAATCAATTCTGATCTCAACCTTTCGCCTGGCGGTACAAATTCACACGCGCAGCGCAAACGCAAAATGGCTGGACGAGATTGCCCACACAAATCCGCTATGGATTCATCCAACACATGCAAGCAAATTGGGCGTACGAACAGGAGACCTCCTACGCATTGAAACTGAAATTGGATATTACGTAGTGCCGGCGTGGGTCACCGAGGGAATTCGACCTGGAATTGTTGCATGTAGCCATCATATGGGCCGTTGGAAACTAACGGATGAAGGACAACGACAGTTGATGGCTACAGTGAAGCTGGGTCACAACGGTACGGAGTGGAGCTTGAAACGTGAGAAGGGCATCGAACCATACGAGTCGACGGATGCTGACACGCTGCGAATCTGGTGGAAGGACGCTGGCGTTCACCAGAACATGACATTTCCAGTGCATCCAGATCCAATTTCCGGCATGCACTGCTGGCACCAGGCTGTGCGCGTCCGCGCTGCTGAGCCGAATGACAAAGCCGGTGACATTTTTGTCGATACGCAGAAGTCGCGCGAAGTTTACAAGAAGTGGTTGGCAATGACGCGACCCGCGGACGAGTTTTCACCGGATAGGACCCGTCGACCATACTGGATGCTCCGGCCGTTGAAACCCGCGCGCGAATATTACAAACTTCCAGAACAGGAACCGGTTGCTCCGGAGTGAACTCGAGGCAGATGATGAAGCAAAAGGAAATCATTGGTCATATACCATTTGTCATTTGTCATTGTGGTGGGAAACGTCTTTGGTCTTGGGTCTTTGATGTTGAGTCGTCGACCTTCGAGGGCAAGGAAGACTACCGTTGTTTGAAATGGCAAATGATATATGTCAAATGATATATGACCAATGATCTTTACTTAAGTTGAGGTGTCTCCCATGTATTTCAAGCAATTCTATCTCGCGTGTCTTGCCCATGCTTCCTATCTCATCGGCTCCGAGGGTGAGGCAGTCGTTGTGGACCCGCAACGAGATGTCGACGAGTATATCGCCGAGGCGAAAACACAGGGGTTCAGGATCAAGTTTGTGATCGAAACACACCTTCACGCCGACTTCGTGAGTGGCCATCAGGAAGTCGCGGCACGAACGGGCGCCCAGATTATCTTTGGAGAGAAAGCAAATGCCGCCTTTACGCACCGTGCAGTGCGCGACGGCGAAGAAATCCGAATTGGAAAAGTCGTTCTAAGGTTTATTGAAACGCCCGGCCACACGCCCGAAGGGATTTGCGTATTGGTAATCGACACAACCGTTTCGGACAAGCCGCAAAAGGTTCTCACTGGCGACACCCTTTTTATCGGCGATGTGGGACGACCCGACCTCGCAGGTGGCAAGGGATACACTCCACAAATGATGGCCGAGATGATGTATGAGAGCCTTCATGAGAAGTTATTGAAGCTGGGCGATGAAGTCGAGGTCTGGCCAGCCCACGGGGCAGGATCGATGTGCGGGCGCAACATGTCGAAAGAGACGTCGTCGACGATCGGAGAACAAAGAAAATTCAACCATGCGTTAAAGCCGATGACGAGGGAAGAGTTTGTCCGAATGTTAACCGCGGATCTGCCGGAGGCTCCTGCCTATTTTCCCAAGGATGCAGAGATAAATCGTTCGGGCGCGCGCGGACTGGCAGAGTTGTCTCCTCCTATGGCGCTAACCCCGCAGGAAGTTGTTAAATTAAGAAGTGATGGCCATGTCCTACTGGATGTTCGCTCGGCAGCCGATTTTGGCGCAGGGCATGTACCAGGCTCCATGAATATAGGGCTCGGTGGCCAGTTTGCCATGTGGGCGGGCAGTTTGATTCCGTTAACGGCGTCCATAGTGATTATCGCCGAGACTGGAACGCAGGTTGATGAGTCAGTTGTGCGTCTGGCCCGGGTTGGCATCGAAAACGTAAAAGGTTATTTGAGGGGCGGAGTTGAGGCATGGCGACAGGCCGGGTATCCAGTCGATGCGATTGAGCAGGTTAGTGTCGAACAGTTGAAGGAACAGATCGCCAATCGTGACCTACAGATCGTTGACGTGCGAAGACCGGCCGAGTACGAGAATGGTCACGTGCCGCGCGCACTCAACGCACCGCTTGCGAGCCTGAAACGGAACGTTGAGCACCTACCATTTGCGAAGGACAAACCCACAGCTGTGATTTGTGCGGGTGGCTATCGCTCTATTGCGGCGGCCAGCCTACTCCAGACCTATGGCTTCACCAATCTTCTGAATGTGTCTGGAGGAACAGGAGCGTGGGTTAGCGCTGGGTACCCCGTCGAAGTACCTGCGGCAAAATAGACGGCGGACCGGGATGTACAGAATCAACAAAAGAGGAAGAGGCTAATCGCGCAAAGCTATCGCACCTCTCAAATGAAGTGATTGGCGACTTCAGCTCCAACGAAGGCCCACAACAAAAACAGTTCAGTTACGAAAACCGATTCACGAGATCAATGCATTCTAAGCACCCTCACAGAAATAGGACTGTTGAAAGGGCAGCATTACTAGCAGCTCACAGAAATAGGACAGTTGGGAAGGGGGCAAGCGGAAGATAAGACACCTCGCGCTACTGAAACCGAGCGCGCCCCCGCTGGTTCAGTTCAAGCCTCTTACATCTATTCAAAATTGGAACAACTGCTTGGATCCCTGTTCGCTCTACCTTGTCTGATGTGGATCAGCGGAGCGCGCTCGGCGACTCTTCGGTGAGATCCTTTTGATTGCCGTTTGCCTCCTTCCCTAACTGTCCTATTCTTGGGAAGTAATTGAAGTTGTGGCTTGTCCCCTTTTCAACAGTCCTATTTCTGTGAGGTGCTTGTAATGCTTGATCCCAATTCTCACTCATTTGCTGAGGCCTACCTAAGAAGATCAAATCTTGAATATTACTTTAATGTGGTTTGACGCTTTTCCTCAGCACCGTTTAGCATCCATACAATTTTTCCCGTCGAGGTGATTGTCATCGATCCGTTTACGAAGAAACTTCTCTATTCGCTCCTGTGGATTCTAATCGCCACCGTTCATGGTTACGGCGCCGCCTGGCTGGCGATCTGGATGCTTTTTCACCCTTACAAATCGGTGAAACTTTTCGGCTTTACGATCTGGCCGCAGGGCATGATTCCGCGTCACCGTGAAAAGCTGGCCCAATCGATAGGTAATGCCGTGGGCAACGAACTCGTCTCCCAACAGACAGTCTTTGACGCCTTATTCGAAACCAGCTTCTTTGAGCGAAAGGTGCAGGATTTCGTCGTCTCTTATACCAACGATCTTCTCGCACGCGTCTATCCGTCGTTTATCGACGCCTTGCCTTCGCAGGCGCGCGGGCCAATTCTCGACACGATATCAGCTCTTCAGTACCGGCTTGCCGATTACATTTCTGAGATGTTGAAGAGTGAAGAAACAGCTGAAGCAATAGAACGGTTCGTGGATAAGCAAGTTAACGACTTACTCGAGCGACACGTCGTGGAAATGGTCAGCACCGAGTCGCTTGACAAGGTTCTTGAATTTCTTCAACAACGGTTACGGCGAGTCATCGGGGAGGAAGATTTTGAGTTAAAGGTGCGCGAGTTTGTTTCCGGACGGTTGGATGATCTGGCTCACAGCAACGCCTCGCTTGCTGAAACTTTTACCCCAGAGACAATCGCGTTCATAAAAGAACGTATCGACCAGCAGGTACCTCCAATTGTTCATCACCTGGCGGACATTGCCACCAGTCCGACAACTCGAAAACAGATTGGCTCACTAATAAAGCTTGAAGTCGATGAGTACTACGAGCAACTGTCGCTCTTTAAGAAGATTTTCATCTCTCGCGAGCGTATCCATCGCGAGGTCGACGATCTTGTCAACAAGACTTTGCCGAAGCGGGTCGAGGATTATTTACGTGGTCCAGCTTTCGAACAGGAGGCCGAAGCCTTTCTGGATACGACTGTCGATAATGTGATGGCCCGGCCCATAAATGAGCTAATTGGTAATTTTGAGCCGGGCAAATTTGACGAACTTAAAACAAAGGTAACCCAACGCCTTCTGGAGATTCTGCGCAGCGAAGGCTTGTCAACTTCAGTCGCCGCATATTTCTCTGACGCAATTGATCGGCTTGGTCCGCAAACATTGGGATCGGTAATGCAGCAAATCGATCCCGAGTCGGCCCATCATGCAAAGAATTTGCTCAGAAAGAGTCTGCTTGGTTTGCTTTCACGTGACGATACTGCGCGCACGATCAACGCGATACTAAGCTCGCAAATCGAGCGTCTTTTGATCGCGCCGATCGGCCGGCTCGGAGATCATGTCTCCGAAAACGCGATGCAGCGTGCAAGTTCTGCTCTCGTTGAACGGATTACGCTTGCCGCTCGGGAGCGGTTACCGGTTGCCATCGCAGAGTTTGATGTAGGAGGCGTCGTACGAAGGAAAGTCTCTGAATACCCCATTGAGAAACTCGAAGAGCTGGTCCTGTCTGTAGCGCAGCAACATCTGAAGACGATCGAGCTGTTTGGCGCTGTGATTGGTTTCTTCATCGGCGTCGGACAAGCGATCCAGTTTTGGCTCACGTACACGCCCCGCAAGTAGATTCCGTACTTATGCATTTAATTGGGACTGCTTCACTGGGACCGGAGGCGTCTCGCCTGCCGAGGGTGGCGTGAATTACGATTGCCGAATCGAGTATGTCGCGTGGCGTTGGCAGGCGAGACACCTGCGGCCCCCAGCCAAGCATCGACAAGTTAACGCTTCTGGTTCACTATTGTGGAACCTCTACAGGTCGCCAACCGTTTCTTGATTGCAGGTATTTACGGCTCGTTTGTCCCCTCATAGCGGAAGGAAACACCAAATGTACTGTGTAAATTGCGGAACGCCGCTCGCCCAGGGATTGAGTTACTGCAATCGTTGCGGAACTAGTTTACGAGAGCGAGAATCGAACAACAGCGGCTCGATCAATGCCTTACTCACCGCAATTACTCTACTGGGTGTGATCGGCCTGGGGATCATGCTCGGGGGTCCCCTGGCGTTGCGGAAATCAGCGAACTTGAGTCAGGGGCTTATCGGCTGCTTCATGTTGTTTACTTTTCTGATAGTCAGTATTACTGAAATCATGCTGGTTAGGAATCTGTCGAAGCTCACCGCTTCTTTGACAAGCCGAACCTACTTGCCTTTGCCTCAACCCATTACGCACGAGTTGCGTGCTCCTCAGATAGGGAGTCTCGGCGAACCAGTATCGAGCGTCACAGACAACACGACTCGCACGCTGGAGTATTCACGTCGCGAGTAATAGCAGGATCCGAAGTTGAGAGGAGTTAGGCCAATGAGAAGCCTTGGATTGTTATTTGTTCTTTTGTTGCTGGTGGCAGGTTGTCACCATCGTATGCACAATCAAGTTGTCGGTTCGGGTAAACGGGAGGTCCAGAAGCGCGAGGTACCTTCGTTTACATCCATCTCGACCGAAGGAGCTTTCAACATCGATGTGGTCTGCCAAAAGGATGTAAGTTTGGAACTCGAAGGCGATGATAACGTTCTACCGCTGATCAGTACCGAGGTCAGCAACAATATCCTTCGACTGAAAAATGTGAAGGGCTACTCGGTACGCGAACCAGTTAAAGTCAGAATCTCTGTGCCAAACCTTGATGGCATCTCCGTTTCCGGGGCAGGCAAGATTGATATTTCAGCAATGAAGAACGAAAAGTTTGAAATCGATTCTCAGGGGGCGCCCACCATAAGAGTCTCCGGCAACACAAAGGTAATTGATATCAACACCAACGGCGCGGCGAATATTGATACCCACAATCTTCGCGCATCACGAGCGGTTGTTGACAGCAAGGGTGTCTCCAAGGTCGATCTGGATGTCGCCGATCAATTAGACGTGACGGTCTCCGGCCCGTCTAACGTAACGTACAAAGGTGATCCGGTCGTGAATAAGACTGTGCACGGACCGGGAAAGGTGGAGAAGAGAGCAAGTGAAGGCGCATAGTCTTCTGACATGGTGGGTTTTTAGCTGGTGATTTGCCGCATCGTAATCATAGGTGCGGTAATTGGCCCAACATTTTTTTCTAAACAGACAATTCAATATCTACAACTTCCAAATACAACAAGTCGGAGAATGATTTGTTGCTTGCCTGATTCGGTTTCTACGCGATAATTTCTGTTGACATTATCCTCACTGCTGAATAACTATTTGCTATTATCGAAAGGAGCCTGGTTCCCCAATGACCTATGTAGTTGTTGAATTATGCGTCGATTGCAAATACACCGACTGCGCAGCTGTTTGTCCTGTTGAAGCATTTCATGAGCTACCCGATCGTCTTTACATCAACGCTGACACCTGCATCGATTGTGATGCATGCGTTCCCGAATGCCCGGTGGAAGCAATCTTTGCTGATACCAACGTGCCTGAGAACTACGCACACTGGACGCAGATAAATATCGATGAAGCTCCGAAGTATCCGATTATTAGTCAGAAGATTCCAGCTCTACACGGACCAAGCTGCACCGGTCCCGAAGAATAAAACGTCAAAAATACTGGAGCGCACTTTTGTTGCGCTCCAGCGCTTGGAATATAGCGCTTCAAAGCCTGACCCTTTCCGGGCAGGCTTTTTCGTTGAAACTTCCGATTCTTGTTGAGTAAACTTCGGGCGATTTAACTTGTCCATGAAGTTCAAAGTTTGCATTGCTGCGATCCTGGTGTTCAACGTCGTGACCTTCGCTCAGTCGGGCCGGCGATCCAAACCTGCGCCTCAGCCTGTAGCTACACCGGAGCCAACGCCCGTTCAGCCGGTACCAAAACAGATGCCGGATTCTGCGCCTGTCACTGCGGAAAAAGGTCAGGAGTATCGCTGTACCGACGACGGAACCCTTGCACACATTCTTGACGGTGCGAGCGAGGCGGATAAAGGCTTCACCGCAAAGGAAGTCGACACTAAGGCTGAAGTCACAACAAGGACTGAAGCTAAATACACGCGACTCGCCCGTGAGGCAGGGGTACAAGGATATGTGACCCTGAAAGTATTGCTTTCGGCGAACGGTGAGATTGGTCGAGTCAAAGTTGTGCGACGGCTGCCTTACGGACTCACCGAAAACGCGATCCGAGCGGCTTGCGAGATAAAATTCAAACCCGCCATGAAGGACGGACAAAAAGTGGCCCAATGGATCCAGATTGAGTACGCGTTTCAGTTGGCGAAGTCGTCAATCTTCGGTCCATAAGGCCTATGACATTAGGCTATAATTCGCGGGTCTCCTGGAGTCCCATCTTTTAAAACCAAAACAGCGGAACAAGACAATGAAGCGCTCTGCAATTGTCCTCGCAACTATCCTTGCCTGCTTGACCATTGTCGCTCAACAAACAAGTGTCGCCGCCAAAGACACCTGGGTCAGCGTGCGTTCAAAAAATTTCCTGGTGATTGGCAATGGCAGCCAGAAGGACATCAGGCAGGTCGCGGTTCGTCTCGAACAATTTCGCGACGCGGTTTCGCGAATGCTTACGAAATTGAATTTTAGTTCGCCGGTGCCCACAACCGTAATTGTTTTCAAAAGCGAGAATTCTTATCGACCATTCAAGATAAATGAAAACAACGCGGGGTATTTTCAGCCCGGAGCTGATGTGAATTACATCACTCTAACAACCGATGTACGCGGAGATCAGGATCCGTTTACGATCATCTTTCACGAATTCACCCACCTGATGATAAATAATACTATCGGTAGTGCGCCCTCCTGGTTCAATGAAGGTCTTGCGGAGTATTACAGCACCTTCAGTATCACTGATGATCAGAGGGTGGTACTAGGTAAACCCATTGCCAGCCACGTTCTTTTGCTGCGACAAAACAGAATGCTGCCGCTTCGTACGCTCTTCCAGGTCGACCACAAGTCGCCTTATTACAATGAGCGCGACAAACAGAGCATCTTTTACGCACAGTCGTGGGCCCTGATGCACTACCTGATTCTGAACAAGAATGATCAGCGTGCGGCGCAAATGTCGAAGTTTCTGGATCTGTTAAAAGCGAAGGTACCAATCGAGCAGGCCTTTCAACAGGCGTTTCAAACCACTTTCGCGGCAATGGAACAAGACCTCCGAATATATGTAGGTCAGGACCGTTATCGAGTGCTTGAGGGCCACTTCGAAAGAAAGTTGCAAACCGATACCGAGATGGAAACGGCGACGATTTCAGAGGCCGAAGCGCAGGCGTATCTGGGCGACCTTATGCTTCACAGTAATAGAGCGGAAGCAGAAAGCTATTTACAAAAAGCGCTCGCACTTGATCCGAATCTCGCGATGGCCCACGCGTCGCTCGGCATGCTTCGCTTCCGCCAGGGCAAGGCGCAGGAGGCGCGAGCCAGTTTGGAACGCGCTGTTGTTGCAAACTCCCAAAACTATTTGATCCATTACTACTACGCGTATGTGCTTGGGCGACCGGCTGAAGAGGACGCTCAGGTTGGTTCTGGCTATTCACCGGAAACCGCGGCGAAGATTCGTTCGGAGTTGAAGAAGGCGATAGCATTACGGCCCGACTTCCCCGAGTCGTATAACCTTCTGGCCTTTGTCAATCTGGTTACAAATACGGAGCTTGATGAAGCTATCGCGTTGCTTCAGCGCGCGATGACTGTCTCTCCCGGTAGAACCGACTTTAACTACATGCTGGGCCAGCTATACATGAATAAGGATGACTATAAGTCAGCGCGGCCTTTGCTCGAACAAGTCGTGAGCTCGGAAGCTGACGATAGAAGCCGTCGTCATGCGCAAAAGCTTTTGGAGACTATGGTTGCGATTGAAGAGCAGCGAGCTCGACGGGACGCGTCGCGGAAGCGGGGAAGCTCGACTGAATTCGACGCAAACAGTCCCACCGAGGAATATAATTCGTCCGATCCTTCTTCGTTCTTACGTGAGGCTCTGAGAAGACCTACTTCCGGAGAAACCCAACAGCAGGGAACTCTCGTTCGAATTGATTGCGAACCCAAGGGCCTTGTCTTCGTGGTTAAGACAGGTGACCGGCTCCTGAGACTTAGAACTGATGGTTTTGAGAAAATATCGATCACCACATTCAACCCAAACATAAAAGGCGACATTACTTGCGGCATCCGCAAGCCCGACAATCCAGTAATCGTCTGTTACCTTCCCATAACCGACAAACGAGCGAAGACAGATGGCGTCTTGAGCTCGATTGAATTTGTGCCGTCTGACTTCAACCTTAAGTAAGTAGTTCGATCCACCTTTCAAGCACCTCACACAAATAGGACAAGTTGGAAAGAGGAGCAAGCGGCAACTTCAAGTACCTCACAAGAATAGGACAGTTAGGAAGGGGGCAAGCGGCAATCAAAAGGATCTCACCAAAAAATCGCTGAGCGCGCCCCCGCCGATCCACATCAGACAAGTGAGAGGGACCAGGGATCCAACTTGTCCTATTTCTGTGAGGGGGTGTAAGGCTTGCCGCCTTCCTAATTGTCATATTCCTACGGGTATGAGTGAGCCGAAGCATTAAGTTTTCTGCTGCTCACAAGAATCTCTTGACTTGGGCCCATCGCGACCTTTAAGTTTGTTTGTACTTGCTTCCATCCTCATTACCCCAACTCCTCAACTCGCGAAACTAAAAACTTTGGTGTCGAACAATGGGTAGCTCCCGATCACGATTTCAGTCGCGTTCAAGTTTTCTTTGTCTGGCTGTGTTTGCGGCCGTGTGCTGCCTGGGCCTAATCGGTCCAACGCACGCGCAATTTGCAACGGCTCCTGTCTTACATACAAGAACAAACTCGACTCGGGCGATTGCAGTTGAATCCACGACTTTCGTCGCCGAGCCATTTCAACCTACAGCCCCTGTCCGCTTCGCCGCCGACAACCGCACGCGCGTAGTTCTATTTGCCAGCAACCTGACGTTATTGCCCGGCGAAACACCTTCGGCTGTCACCGCCGACGCAGAAGACGTCAACCACATTCATTACCCGTTGGCCGTTGAGAATGTGAGCAATGTTACGGGTTTCCCCTGGATGACTGCAGTGATTCTGCGACTGAACGATAATCTGGGCGACGTTGGCGATGTCTTAGTCGGCATAACGGTGCACGGCGCAACCAGCAATCGCGTTCGTATCGGCATCGGCCACGTTGGTGGCGGACTGCCCGACGACTTGCCCCCACCGCAATCAGTTCCCGACCTTGGCTCAGGTGCCAGCCTTCACGGCAAGCAAGTCTTTCCTTTCGACAACGCCTGGAACCAGGACATCTCGATGAGCCCGGTCGATCCAAACTCAAATAACCTAATCGCCGGCATTGGCTCCAATGTTGGTCTCCATCCAGACTTTGGAACAGTTTGGAACGGCGCACCCAACGGTATCCCCTACATAGTAGTGGCAGGTAGCCAACCACTTGTTCCGATCAATTTGGGTATCTATGCCGATGAAAGCGATCCAGGGCCTTATCCGGTGCCACCCGACGCGCCCATTGAAGGGGGGCCAAACTCGACCGGAGATCGGCACGTGTTGGTCATCGATCGTGATAATTGGAAGCTCTACGAGATGGGAAACGCTTTTCCCGTGAATAACGGCGCAAGTTGGAACGCAAGTGGCGGTGCGGTGTTTGACTTGAACTCAAACGCGTTGCGACCCGCGGGTTGGACATCGGCAGATGCGGCTGGCTTGCCTATCTTTCCCGGATTGGTTCGTTACGACGAGGTGTTCGAGCAACAGGAGATTAAGCATGCCGTACGCTTCACGGCCCAGATTACACGGCGCGCTTACGTTCATCCGGCACGTCATTGGGCTAGCAGCAATACTAGTGTCGATCGACCGCCTATGGGAATGCGTGTTCGCTTGAAGGCTTCATTCGATATCTCCGGATATTCGCCGGCCATGCAGGTTATTCTGCGTGCGCTCAAAAAGTATGGAATGATTTTGGCTGATAATGGATCCAATTGGTTCATCAGTGGCGCACCCGATCCTCGTTGGAACGATGACGAACTGAACACACTGAAAAACATCAAGGGTTCAAACTTTGAAGTTGTGAAGATGGACAACATCGTCACGCCGTAGGAATAAGTCTTTGGTCTTGGGTCTTGGGTCTTGGGACTTTGGTCTTAGTGCTTACCATTAGACTTGGTCTCAGTTGTTGATCAAAGCGTGTCGGCCCTGAAGTAAAAGCCTCACCAAAGACCAAAGACCAAACATCACCAATCCACTTCTTCACAGCCTTCCGTATATCCTTCGAGTTCTAACGAACAATCAATTCCAACAAGGAAGGTACTGCCGTGAAGAAAGTATTATTCATGGTGCTGCTTGCCGCAGCATCGATCACACTTGCACACAATCGTTGCCTTGCACAATCAATGGATGACAATCCTATGGTTGGCGGCGCCGCAATGTTTAGGTCCAAAGACATTGTGGATAATGCGGTCAATTCCGCAGACCACACAACTCTCGTCGTCGCCGTGAAAGCTGCGGGCCTGGTCGAGACGCTTAAGAGCAAGGGGCCCTTCACCGTGTTTGCTCCAACAAACGCGGCTTTCGACAAGTTGCCTGCCGGCACGGTCGAGACTCTACTTAAACCCGAGAACAAGGCGATGCTTTCGAACATTCTGACCTATCATGTTCTGGCAGGCAGGTTTGACTCTAATGCGATCGCAAAGAAAATCAAGGCGGGCAATGGCAAGGCATGGCTTAAAACTGTCAACGGCGGAACACTGACGGCATGGATGGATGGCAATGCTCTTGTTTTAACTGACGAAAAAGGTGGCCAGTCGCGCGTCACAATCGCAAACGTCTATCAATCGAATGGCGTGATTCATGTCGTCGACACTGTGCTGCTGCCGAAGTAAGGTGATGCGGTCCGCAACCAACAAAAGGCGCTTTCGCTAATCGAAAGCGCCTTCCTTATATGGTCCAGGGCTTTGCAAAAATCACCCCACGGTTCAAACTTAGCCTGTAGAGTGTGCTATCGGCGAGAGAACAGGAAATATTACAGAACCAGGAGCGAAGCGACTGCACGCAACTGAACGATGATGATTAGCGGACGTGCAGTCGCTTCGCTCCTGGTTCTGTAATGCTTGCGTCGTCATCAACAAACGAGACGATCAATCTGGTTTTGGCACAGTAAGTCATCAATCCCGATCCGCAACCGCGGATGAAATAGAACGAAGCCCGTTAATCTGATTCCATGGGATTTCGACTTCTTGTGAAGACGTTTTCTTAATCTATTTCTGTTGGCCTTCTGTGGCCAGATTTCGGCGGGTCCCCTGGAGTTGTTTCATCAACTCATCAACTGCAGCTTCAAGTTGTCGATCTCGGCCCGCTAGCGTGTCTTCTGGTCTGTTGTCGACAAGCACGTCCGGCTGCACGCCGTAGTTTTCCATGTTCGTATGTTTCGGGTCTGCGAGAAAGACACCGACACCTGGGGTACGCACAGTGGAGCCATCGATCAAACTGTAACTGCCCGTTCCGATGACTGCGCCCATAGTTGGAGTACCCACTACTTTGCCGAGACCCAATGCACGAAAGCCTGCGGGAAACATTTCGGCGTTTGAAGCTGAACGCCAGTTTTGAAGAACTATCTTCGGTCCGAAGAATCCAGCGAACGGTCGGCCAGTGGCTTCGGTGCCTCGCGGCTGCCAGATTTGATATTGGCGTTGCACCAGAATCGCCAGTAACTCCTGTTCAATGTTGCCACCTCCATTCCAACGCTGATCGATGACCAATGCCTCCTTATTTCGAAACTCACGTATCTCTTTTTCAAATCTTCTCAGCGAAGGTTGGTTCATCGACTGAATATGTAGGTACCCGATGCGTCCACCGGAAAGCTCATCAACTGTCTTGCGGCGATTCTTAACCCAACGCTCATAGCGCAATTGGCTATAAGCGTTCGTAGGGATCGCTTCGATACGCGTGTGCCACGCACCATCATCCGTCGGTTTGCTATTGAACGTGACGTCGATTTTTCGATTTAGCCTGTTGTTAAGTAGCTGCCAGTACTCGTCGCCGACTTTTACGGGTTTGTTGTTAATCGCCAGTAGGTAGTCGCCAACTTTCACACGTACCCAGTCTTTATCGGCCGGGCCATCTTCGTAAACGTGAGTCACACGATAACGACCGGCGGCGCTATCAGGCTCCAGTTCCAGGCCTAGATGTCCGGTTGAAACTCCTCCACCACCTTGGCCGCGCGGCGGGGGAGCAGCGCCAGTGTGTGAGGCGTTCAACTCACCAATCATTTCGTTGATGATGTTGAGTAACTCCTGTCGGTCACCAACAAACTCCACGAGGGGACGATACTTAGCGCGCGCAGCATCCCAATCAAAACCGTGCATCTTCGGATCGTAAAAGCGATACTTCATTGTCCGCCAGCCATCGTCGAACATCTCGGCCCACTCCGCCGGCCGATCGATCCGAACACGAACATTGAAATTGATCCTTCGTCGTCCTGCTTCCCGGGGAGCGCCTGCAGCGGCAGGTGCTCCTGCGCCTGGAGCCGACACTGGCACCGAGAAAACGCCATCACGCTCACGGAAGAACAAGGTACGACCATCACGTGAGATGTTGAGTTCAGAAACTCCACCACCAAACGCGCCACCTCCGCCTGGAGGACCGTCATTGTCCTCATTGGGAGGTTGGCCTGATGTAATCCTGGCCAGGCGACGTCCATCATCCTGAATTGAATAGATAACCGGCACACTTGCTATACCCGCAGGTTCAGTCGTAACAAAAACGATTGTGCGACTATCGGGTCCGATGATGTAGGTAAAGATTGGAAACGGCATCCGCGTGATTTGACGCGTGCGATGCTTCATGCCGGCCCAGTCAATTTTGATCTCTCGGGGCGGTCGGTTGGCCGGAGGCATGCGGCGCCCGCCTGGTGGCGCACCTTCAACACCTTCCATTTGCGGCGCTGATTGTGTCGCATCAGCCTCACGTTCTTCAGCATCGTCAGGATCTCGCTCCTGCCGCTCCAGCCAAACGGAATAGATCTGGACCGAGGTAGGAGCGTTTCCCGCGGAACCTTCGACGCGTTGGAAAAAGAGCTTCCGGCCGTCTGGTCCAAACCGAGGATTAGTATCGTTGTTTGAATCGAACGTGATCTTGTGAGGTTCCTTCTCCTCGCCTGATGCAGCAATCAAGTAGACGTCGGAAGTGCGACTGATATCAGGTTTTGAATAAGCAATCCACTTTCCATCAGGAGACCACACGGGAGTACCGAAGCCTCCATAACGAGAGGAGTCAAGTATTGTCACTTGCTTTGTTGCAACTGCCAGCTTCCGAAGTTTGTCGTCAGAAGACGCGAATGCGATCTCTTTCGAATCAGGTGACCAGTTGTAGGCAAGTTTCAAAGCGTCGATGTCCGTGAGTTGCACCGATGGACTCGATCCATCGATGGGCGCGACGTAAATCTCTTCCCGGCCGCTTTGATCCGAGACGTATGAAAGCCACTTGCCATCCGGCGAATAGCCGACGGACCGGTCGCGCGCTGCTCCCTCAGTTATCTGTTTGACGTCACCCTCTTCAACGGGCGCGGTAAAGATCTCGCCATGAATCGAGACTGCGATCCGTCGAGAGTTTGGTGCCAGGTCGTAATCGTCCGCCTGAGAATTGAACGATTGAACTTCAGACAAATTGTCCTGGGTTTCGGCATCAATGTTCAATGAGATTGGCGCCGCTCGTTTTGAGTTAACGTCAAGTTTCCAGATCCCAAAGTCATGTTCGAAGACGATCACTCTTCCATCAGAGCTGATCGACGGCCATCGAACGTCGCCTGCTTTGAACGTCGTAACCCGATCGGCCTTTCCTCCGTTATCAGAGACGCGCCAGATATTAGTTAGCCCACCACCATCACGATCGCTAACGAAGTAGATAAAGCCATCGCGACCCCACATGGGCCACGAATCGAGACCCTCAAAATCCGTCACTTGCGTGAACTTCTTTGCAGCAATATCCATCACCATAATGTCGCTTTGGTATGAGCCTCGATAGTACTTACGCCAGTAGACCTGCGATTTCTGGTTGTAAGCCAAACGCTTTCCATCAGGAGAGTAGGAAGCCTGCACTCCCATATCTGTTCCGGCCTTCCAGGGCAGGCCGCCTTCAGTACTGACGAGATAGAGCTGCGGCATGAAGTCGTCGCCACGGTTACTACTAAAAATGACGGAGCGCGAATCGGCGGACCACCCCAAGACTGTGTCATCAGCGGAGTGAGTTGTCAGTTGCTTGGCGTTACCGCCTTCTGCCGGAATCAGGAAGACGTCAAGATTACCGTAGCGATCACTAGAAAATGCGATCCACTTACCATCAGGCGAGAATCGCCCAAAAACATCTCTTCCCCGGTTGACCGTCAGACGTTGGACGTTCTGCCCGTTTTCGTCAGCGGTCCAAATATCCCCAAGATAGGTGAAGACGATTCGGCCGCTGTGATAGTGCGGATATCGTACGAGCCGTGCCTCGCGGCCAAACGCCGAAATAGTTGCGACAAGAAACAATACCGATGCGATTAGAGTTATTGTCTTTTTCATGGCTCCTGACCTGCGTTTCTTGGATGGAATTACGTGGGATGCGGAGCGGGATTATATATGTGGAATTGCGAAATTGCGAGAATGCGAATTGCGAGATTTAGGACCTTTGACCCCCAGGCTTGGCGTTTCTAAACTTCGCATTTCCGCAATCTCGCAATTTCGCAATTCCCTGTGGCATCATTGATCCGTGAGTTCAATAACTTGTCGAAAAATGCGGGCTGCTGACGTTAGCGATGCGTTTCAGATGCTGAGCGATTTCCTCAGGGAGGATGCGCATTATCTCGCCAGTAGCCAGGCTTACGGTGACCTTGGTCTAAAGGGTCTGAACGACGCTCTCGATCTCTTTCTCGAACACCCTGAACTCGGATTTGTCTGGATGGCTTACGACGAGAAAGGCGTAGCTGGCGTCAGTGTGGTCTGCTACGCAATCTCCACTTCCATGGGTTCGGTTGTTGCCAAACTTGACGACGTCTCAGTGAAAGAAGACAGACGCGGAAAAGGGGTCGGTTCTGAATTGCTGGATCAACTCAAACAGCAATTGAGGCGAGAAGCGGTAACACGCATCGATGTCGCTGTGCACGTGGAGAATCCGGAAGCGCGCCGATTTTATGAAAAGGCAGGATTCGTCCGGCTTAACGAGGAACGACTCTGTTGTGTGATCTGATTTCCATGTCCGATATGCCTTTAGCTTGTTGAATGTCACACCTCAAGTTGAGCGCGTGATTAAACTGAACGACAAGCTGAAGCCTATCTGGGCAGGTTAGCAATCTCTTCGAAGTACTTCGCAAACGCTACCATCCCACCTGACGCCTGCTGCCAATCGAAGTTTTCATTCGGCGCGTGATAACCGTGTTCAGGTAGTGATAAGCCCAGGAATAAGACTGGACACCTCAGCACTTTTTCGATGCTAGTCATCGCACCGATCGTTCCACCGTCGCGTACGAAAACAGCCTCGCGGCCAAACGCAAACTTGATCGCGCGTTTCAAGGCTTGCGGCAATGGTCCCTCGAGCACTGTGCGAAACGCCGGTGCCGCCGACTCAAACTGAATTCTCACATCCGGGTTCCGTTCCTTCACCGCCGCTGTTATCAACTTCTTAATCCTGATGGGGTCCTGAGTTGGCACCAAACGACATGAAGCCTTTACCTCGGCGCAGGGGGGAACAATCGATTTCAAGCCTGGGCCCTGGTAACCGCCGACCACGCCATGAACTTCCAGTGTTGGCATGCCCCAGATCCGCTTCATCGTTTCAACTGGATCTTCCGTTCTAAGCTTTTTTAGATGGTGCGCCTTCTTGAACGCCTTTACCGTAAATCCGCTATTGGCCCAATCCTGAAGTTCTTTCTTCGTGGGTGGAATTACATCGTCGTAGAAACCTTTGATCTTGATCTTCCCGGTTCGCGGATCATAGATATCACAGATGAGTTGCATCAGTTCGGCAATTGGATTTCGCGAAGCACCGCCAGTCTCGCCCGAGTGCGTGTCCACAGTCCCAGTCTCAAGCGTGAGGATGAAACCTAATAGACCGCGCAGCCCAGCGGAACTCGCAGGTCGGTTTCGCGAAACCCAAACCGTATCGGAAACGACAACAGAATCTGTACGCAGATCCGGAGCGGCCTTTGAAATAATCTTCTCGAAATTAGGAGAACCAATCTCTTCTTCAAACTCCCAAAGCAAACGAATGTTCACTGGAACGTTCGCTTCAATTGCAGCGCGGGCGCCAAACAAGGCAGAAAGGGCCGGCCCTTTATCGTCGGTGGTGCCGCGTCCAAAATAGGTATCTCCCTTTTGTGTGAAAACAAAGGGCTCTGAGTCCCACGGTTCGGTTTCTTTGGAAGCCGGCTGCACGTCGATGTGATTGTAAACCGTTACGGTTGGCAGATTCCCATCAGTACCAAATACACCATGCACGACTGGATTACCTTTTTCCGCGCGGTAAACCTCAACTTTGCCTCCAAAGCCTTCGATCGTTTCAACCGTCAACTCAACGCCTTTTCTGATGTCCTCGGCGTGGGCCGGGTCGACGGATACGGTTGGCGTCTCGACAAAACGACGCAGCAGTCCTTCAAACTCCTGCCGATGTTTGTTTGCGAAAGAGAACAGGTTCTCCCGTTTCAATGGTGTGGACATTCAGGCTCCTCCGTCGAATTGTCGTATGAAAACCAGCGGCAATAATATACGAAGAACTAAGCACTGCAAGGAGTGAACAAAAATGAAGGTCCTAATCGTCGGTGGTTCAGGTTTCATAGGCAAAAACGTTTCTTTGCAGCTACTGCAGCGGGGACACGAGGTAACAAACTTTCATAGAGGACAAACCCAATCAGATTTGTCATCTCCAACGCGCGAAATCATTGGAGACCGTAATGAACTTGAGTCGTTTCATCAGGAATTCCAGGACCTCAAACCGGACGTTGTGATTGATATGATTCCGATGTGCGAAAACGACGCGCGCACGTTGCTCAAAACGTTCAAAGGGATTGCGCGCCGGGTTGTAGCGATCAGCAGCGCCGATGTCTACCGAAACTATGAACTGCTTCGCGGCATCGCCCAAGCTCCTCCAGACCCGCACGTGCTGTCGGAGAGTTTCGCCGTCCGGCAAAACCTGTTTCCGTACCGCGCGCAAGCGAAAGATCAGTCGGATCCGTTGTTTAACTATGAAAAGATTCTGGTGGAACGTTTGGTACTCGGAGATCCCGATTTCTCCGCTACTGTGCTTCGCCTTCCGGCGGTCTACGGTCCTGGCGACAAGAAACATAGGCTATTCCCTTATCTGAAACGCATGGACGACGGCCGGCCCGCCATCATTATCGAAAAGGGAATGATGAATTGGCGGTGGACGAGAGGTTATGTGGAGAATGTTGCAGCAGCAATTTCATGGGCGGCAGGCGACGAAAGGTCACCGGGCCGCATCTACAACGTCGGTGAGGGCGCCGGATTGACCGAAACTGCTTGGATTAGAAGCATCGCCGAAGTCGTCGGTTGGAACGGAAAAACAGTTGCGGTCGACCCGTCCTGCCTACCCGAGCGAATGAGAAGTGGGCTGGCGTGGGAACACCAGCTGGAAACAGATACCTCGCTTATTCACAATCAACCTGGCTTTTCAGAGCCGATTTCGTTTCGCGAAGGACTCAGTCGGACGGTGTCTTGGGACCGTGCGAATCCGCCAGAAATAAAGCCCGAAGATTTTGACTATGCCGCCGAGGACGCGGTTTTGGCATCGATTGAAGGGTAGATTTTCGCAGACTACCGCCGCAGGCGATGGGAACTCAACCAAAGTCAGATGTTTCCTTTACACAGTGGCCCCGTAGAGCGGTCGTCCGGCGTACATTCAAAAGCCTCGGCGCTTCGTGTTATTCTGGCATCCCCGTTTCCGTCCCGTAATCGGCAATCGGATTCGGCGTCAGACAAAGTGGGTAACAGCGACAGTCAGGTTTTAGGAGGGTTGCGTGAGAAAAAGATCTTTTGCCCCGGGCATTCTATTCCTTGTTTTTGCCTTAGCACTCCCCGCATTCATTCTCGCCCAGCAAAGCCGTTCAGCCCGACGAGCCACAAATCCGGATCGGTCTGCGAGCACTGGCAATTCGACTGGCAAAGCGACTACCTCGACGCCAGTCATCAAGAATGATCTTGCCGAAGCCCTCTCAGTGATTCAGTCGAATTACATTGACGGCCGGAAGCTGGATTACAACGCGATCTTCAAGTCGTCTATTAGCGGCATGTTGAGCGTACTCGATCCGCACTCAACTTATTTCGACCCGATTGAGTACGCATCGTTCCGCACGGAGCAGCGTTCGGAGTATTTTGGAATCGGCGCAACTATCGAAGACCTTCGTGAAGGAACTGACGTCAACACCTTCATTCGTGCGACATTTCCTGACTCGCCCGCTGGTCGCGCCGGACTGCGGTTTGGCGATCGCATTCTTGCAGTGGATGGAAACTCGATGAAGGGCAAGACCTATCCTGAAGTGCGAAAGTTCTTGCTTGGCCCGCGAGGCACAACCGTAAAGGTGACGGTTGAGCATCCCGGCAACCATCAAACTGAGACAGTAAACATTGTTCGCGATGCGGTCTCGCTTCCTTCAATTGCCCAGGCGTACATGCTTCGTTCCGGAGTTGGATACGTGGCGATGACGGGCGGCTTCAATCTGACGACGGCCGATGAATTTGACCAGGCACTGAAGCAACTGCACAGCAAGGGTATGAACATGCTGATTCTGGATCTTCGTGGAAACCGCGGTGGTCTATTGATTCAAGCTGTTCGAGTGGCCAATTCGTTTCTGCAAAAAGGTCAAATGATCGTTTCTCAGAAAGGTCGGTTCAGAGACAGCACACAACCTTACGCTGCTATTAACGAGAATCCTGACAACGTCGCGGTGGTTGTGCTCGTTAATGGCGACACGGCTTCCGCAGCAGAAATTGTCGCAGGCGCTCTACAGGATCACGATCGTGCTTTGATCGTTGGCGAAACCACCTTCGGCAAAGGTTTAGTTCAGTTTCCTTTCCAACTCGATTACGACTCCGCGTTGTTGTTAACCATTGCCAAATACTACACGCCGTCAGGTCGGCTGATTCAACGTGACTATTCGAATGGTGGTTTCTACAACTACTACTTCCCGGGCGGTCTGGCGGCGGATAAGAACGCCCAAACAAACCAACAAAATGGTCCAGAAAGCCATACTGACACGGGCCGTGCTGTCTATGGCGGTGGTGGCATCTCGCCTGATGAAGCAGTCAAGCCCGGCACGATCAGTGCGGCCGAAAGACATTTGCGGGACATCCTGTTCGCTTTTTCACTGGAATTGACGACTGGACGCATCCCGAATTTCGATGCATACAAAATCCAGCGTGCGATTGAGTTTGATCACGATTTGGTGAGTGAGGACTTTCCGATTACCGATGCGCTGTTTAAGGAACTGAAACGCTTCGCGGTAAACAAGCCGATTTTCAAGGTTACGCCTGACCAGCTTGAAAAATCGCGCACGTTCGCCGAAAGACAATTGCGTTACAACATCCTGTCAGCGGCTTATGGTTATCGCGTTGCAACGCAGGTCTTCAATGATGCCGATCCGCAAATCGCGCGTGCTGTGGACGCGATGCCTCGTGCTCGCGAACTCGCACTCGCGGCAAGTAGAGCTCGGGCCCGCGGATAACGTCTCATTCACTGTTGTTTAACTTGAAAGACCTGGCTTCGGCCAGGTCTTTTTCGTTATGCATTACAAGTACCCCACAGAAATAGGACAAGTTGGGAAGGGGGCAAGCAGCAACTTCAAATACCTCACAACAATAGGACAGTCAGGGGGAGCAAGCATTACAAGCGCCTCACAGAAATAGGACAGTTAGGAAGGGGGCAAGCGGGAATTAAATGGATCTCACCAAAGAGTCACCGAGCGCGCCCCCGCTGGTTCAGTTCAAGCCTCTTACATCTCCTCAAAATTGGAACAGCGATTGAGCTTTGATTCCTGGT